>NZ_CP095376.1:3524166-4125000 GCF_023008405.1 Amycolatopsis sp. FBCC-B4732 | reverse complement strand
GCGTCTCGCGTTCGGTGCGCGCGGACACCGGCGACGTCCTCGTCACCCAAGGCGCGCAGCAGGCACTGGACCTCCTCTGCCGCGTGCTGCTGTCCCCGGGCGACCGGGTCGCCGTCGAAGAGCCCGGCTACCGGCTGGCGAAGCTGCTGTTCGCGTCGCACGGCGCCGACGTCGTCGGAGTACCGGTGGACGGCGAAGGCCTCGACGTCGCGGCGCTGCCTCCGCGCACGAAGCTGGTGTACGTGACGCCGTCCCACCAGTTCCCGCTCGGCACCCCGATGTCCCTGGCCCGGCGGACGGCGCTGCTGGCGTGGGCCGCCCGCGCGGACGCGGTGATCGTGGAAGACGACTACGACAGCGAATTCCGGTTCTCGGACCGGCCGCTGGAGCCGTTGCAGAGCCTGGACCGCGGCGGGCGGGTGGCGTACGTGGGATCGTTCTCGAAGACGCTGCTCCCGATGCTGCGCCTGGGTTTCCTGGTCGCCCCGGCGTCGCTGCGCGAGGCGTTGCGCCACGCCCGCCAGCTCTCCGACTGGCACGGCGACCTCCCAGTGCAGGCGGCTTTGGCCCGCTTCATCGACGAGGGCCTGTTCGCCCGCCACCTCCGCCGCGCGACGAAGGTGTACGCGGACCGGCACGAGCGGCTGGTGTCTACTTTGGACCGCCGGTTCGCGGACCGCCTCCGGGTGGTTCCGTCGGCGGCCGGGCTGCACTTGTGCGCGCTGGCGGAGGTGGACCTGGAGCCGATCGCCTCGCGGGCCGCGGCTTCGGGGGCCGCGGTGCAGACGCTGTCCGACCTGTGCGGCGGCTTCCCGCAGCCCGGGTTGGTGCTGGGCTACGGCTCGATCCCGGTGGAGAGGATCGACGACGGACTCGAAGTGCTGGACGGGGCCTGGGGTTCCTCGTAGTGGTCCGTCCGCCGCCGGGCCGCGATCAGCAGCCCGCCCGCGCACGTCACCACCGCCGTGGCCAGTACCACCAGCCAGCCGCGGCGGAAGTCCGTCAGGTCCGGCGTTCCCGCGAACACCGCCACCAGCACCGCCGTTCCCAGCACCGTTCCGATCTGGCGCATCGTCGTCACCATCGACGAACCCGCGCCCCACCTCGCCGGCGGCAGGACCGTGCCCACGACGCCCGACAGGCTCGGCAGGATCAGCCCGACCCCGATGCCCGTCAGCAACTGGCCCGGCAGCATCGCGGCCGCGTAGTCCGGGGTCGCGTCCATGCGCAGCAGCCAGATCAGCACGCCCGCGCCGAACGAGACGCCGCCGAGGGCGACGATCGGGCCGGGGCCGAAGCGGTGGACGAACCGGCCGCCGAGGACGGAGACCGGGACCACCATCAGCGGGCCCGGGGCCAGTGACAGGCCCGCGACCAGGATCGAGTCGTGCCAGATCGACGTCAGGAACAGCACGTTGCCGAACAGCATCGCCGCGAAGCCGGCCGCGAACGCGCCCGTCGTCGCGCACGCCAGCCACAGCGTCGGGACGCGCAGTGCGGGCAGGTCCAGCACCGGGACCGCGTGGCGGGCCGAGCGCAGCGGGACCCAGGCCAGCGCGAGCGCCGCCACCGCGAACGCCGCCAGGACGTCGCCGGAACCCCAGCCGTCGTCCGGGGCCGACACCAGCGCGTAGGCGAGGGCGCCCACGCCGGCCAGGAGACCGGCCGCGCCGAGGAGGTCCGGAACGCCGGTCGAGGTGTCGCGCGACTCGCGCAGCACCCGCGGGCCGGCCAGCAGCGTCGCCGCGCAGATCGGGAGGTTCACCAGGAACACCCAGCGCCAGGACGCCTCGACGAGCAGGCCGCCGACCGGCGGGCCGAGGGCCGCTGCGGCAGCGCCCACCGAGGCCCAGACGCCCACCGCCAGCGGGCGCCGGTGCGGCGGGAACGCCGTCAGCAGCAGTGCCAGCGACGTCGGCATCACGAGCGCCGCGCCGATCGCCTGCACCGCGCGGAAGAGCACGAGGACCGGGATGGACGGCGCCACCGCGCAGGCCGCCGAGGCCACCGTGAACACCGCGACCCCGGCGAGGAACAGCCGTTTCCGGCCGTAGCGGTCGGCCAGCCGGCCGGCCGGGGCGAGGCAGGCGGCGAAGAGCACCGTGTAGCCGTTGAGCACCCACGACAGCGTCGCCAGGTCGTCGCCCGGGAACGCGGCCCGGATGCCGGGGAAGGCGATCGTGACGATGAACGTGTCGAGGCTGGCCAGGAACGCCGCCGTCGAGACGACCAGCAGCACGAGGCCGGGCTTCGGCGCGGTGTCGGTCATGTCCCTCCTAGGTCCGAAAAAGCAACCTAGCCGGAGAACGTGAGTTTCAACAAGAGACTGACCAGTTCGGAGCGACCTAGCTCACGCGGCGGCGGTCTGCTCCTCGGCCCGTGCCTTGAGCGCCGCGAGCGTGTACTCGATCGACTCGACGTTGTACCCGGGCCGGTCGGCGCGGCCGGTGACCCGCGGGCCCATGAACTTCCGGACGATCCAGCTGCCGATCCGGTACCAGTTCTCGGTCACCACGCAGCCGCCCGGCGCCGGCGCCAGCACGTACTCCCAGCGCGAGACCCGCGAGCCGAACGGCGTCCGCACGTCGAAGGCGAACCGGCGCTCCGGCTCGAACGCGACCACCCGCACCCGCGTCCACCACTGCAGGGCGCCGTTCACGTTGCGGCCGCGGAACCGCGCGCCGAGGGCCGGGCCGGTGCCGTCGAGCCAGCGGCCGCCGACGTTCTCGGGGCTCAGCTCGCCCATCCGGGGCAGGTCGGTGACCCACGACCACACCGTGCCCGCGTCGGCGGGGACGGTGACGCTGCGCGAAATCGTCGGTTCCACCCCACGACGGTGACAGCGCGCCCGCCGCCCGGGCAAGGTATCCCGGCGTACTCCGCAGCCGAGGAGAGCCGCGCCGCAAAAACCGGTGGCGCGAACCGGGTTGCGATCCGGTCATTCTGGGTATCTCGCGCGCGGAGGAGTCTTGACACGGAGGGTGCGGTGGTCAGCGTGATCCCGATCGAGGTCGTGGGGATGGCCGTTCCGGTGCCGGGGGAAGCGCCCCTGATGTTGCTCCGGGAACCCGACGGCGCCCGGCGCTGGCTCGCCATCATGATCGGCTACGGCGAAGCCGAGGCGCTGGTGCGAGCCCGGGAACAGATCGCGCAGCCGCGCCCCGGCACGATCGAACTGCTCGGCGACGTGCTCGCGGCGTTCGGCCAGGGCGTCGCCGCGGTCGAGCTGACCGAGGTGCGCGACGGCATCTTCTACGCCGACCTCGTGCTCGCCTCCGGCACCCGCGTGTCCGCCCGCCCCAGCGACGCGGTCGCCCTCGGCCTGCGCCAGGGTGCGCCGATCAGCGTCGCCGAAGAGGTGCTCGACGTCGCGTCCGTGCAGCTGGAGGTCGAGCAGGAGACGGAAGGGCCGGCCGCCGACGTGCTCGACACCGAGGCCGAGGTCGCCCGCTTCCGCGCCGAGCTCGACGGCCTGCGGCCCGAGGACTTCGACGATCTGTGAGCGGTCCGCCCCCTCACGCCGGTACATTCCGCGGCGGGAGGGACGCCGATGCCGGACTTCGCCGCGGCCACCGAGCCGCACCGCCGTGAGCTGCTGGCGCACTGCTACCGCATGCTCGGCTCGGTGCAGGAGGCCGAGGACCTGGTTCAGGACACGCTGGTCCGCGCCTGGAAGGCATGGCCGGGCTACGACCCGGCGCGGGCCTCGGTGCGCACCTGGCTCCACCGCATCGCGACCAATGTCTGCCTGACCGCGCTGGAGGGACGCGCCCGGCGCCCGCTGCCGTCCGGGCTCGGCCGGCCGGGTGAAGACCCGGCCGCCCCGCTGACGCCGTCGTTCGAAATCCCGTGGCTGCAGCCGTTCCCGGACGCGCGCTCGGACGACCCCGGCCGGGGCACGCTCCGGCTGGCCTTGCTGGCGGCGATGCAGACGCTCCCGCCGAAGCAGCGTGCGGTGCTGATCCTGCGGGACGTCCTGGAGTTCAGCGCCGCGGAGGTGGCCGGGTTCCTCGACACCACTTCGGCCTCCGTCAACAGCGCGCTGCAGCGGGCCCGGGCCGGCCTCGGCGGGCTGTCCGTGGAGGAGGTCGCCGAGCCGGCCGACGCGGCGGTGCGGGCGGTGCTGGACCGCTACGTGCGGGCGTTCGAACGCGCCGACGTCGCCGGCCTGGTCGGGCTGCTGACCGACGACGTCGTGATGGAGATGCCGCCGGTGCCGCTGTGGTTCCGCGGCCGCGACGACTACGGCCGGTTCCTCGAGCGGCTGTTCGCCGTGCGCGGCCCGGACTGGCGGCTGACGCCCGCGACGGCCAACGGCCAGCCCGCGCTGGTCGCGTACTGCCGCGACGGCACCGGGGTGTACCGGCTGCACACCCTGCAGGTGTTCACCGTGACGAAAGCGGGCGTGGCGCACAACGTCGTGTTCGCCGACCCCGCCGTGCTGGCGTCCTTCGACCTGCCCGCGACTCAGCCGGCGGCGCGGGCCTCCGACGGGCGGCCGTAGGCACCGCCGTCGTTGCTGCGCTGCAGCAGGCCTTCGTCGATCAGGTAGCGGCGCAGGGTCGCGTGGTCGTCGTGGACCATCACGAGCTTCTCGCGGACGTCCTGCTCGGTGTAGAGGCGGCCGGGCTCGAACCGCTCGGCGAGGTGGGCGAGCAGCAGCTGCCGCCGCTTGCCGGAATGCGGGATGGTGACGAGCCTGCCGTGGCGGAAGAGCCCGTCGAGCGGGTCCGTCGGCCCCTTCGCGAGCGCTTCGCGGAAAACGCCGGGCACCGGCCGGTAGTGGTCGCCGTCGGCGATCACGAGACCCGCGTCGGCCAGCCGTCTGACGAGCTTGGCCGGGACCTCGCCGGCCGGCAGCCCCTCGGGCGCGGCGCAGATGCGGGCGAACAGCAGCAGTCGTTCCGGGTCCGCGAGCGCGGAGACCAGTGCTTCCGGTGAGGCCATGGCCCGGAAGGTACCGGAAATCACCGGCGCCGTCGTCGGCGAAACTCGACAGGGTTGCCTGATCAGTTTACCCTGTCGATATGCCTCCGAAAACGGTTCCCGCGCCGGCGATCGCGGCCGCGCAGTCGTTGCGCGTGCTCGTGGGACGGCTGCGGCGGAAGATGATGGACGCGACGGCGGTCGGCGACCTGACGTCCGCGCAGGCCTCGGCGCTCGCCCGGCTCGCGAAGCTGGAGCCGACGACGGCGAGCGTGCTGGCCGGCGCCGAGCGGGTGCGCCCGCAGTCGATGGCCGCGACCGTGGCCGCGCTGGAAAAGCTCGGCCTGGTGCGCCGCGAGGACGACCCCGGAGACGGCCGCCGCCAGCTCATCTTCTTCACGCCCGAAGGCCGCGCGTACGCCAAGGGAGCCCGCGCGTCACGGGAGGAGTGGCTGGCCCGTGCGCTCGCGGAGCAGCTCACCGAAGCCGAAGTCGCCGTGGTCAACGAGGCGCTCGCCCTGCTCGGCCGCATCGTCGAACCATGACGACGCGTGAACGGCCGCGGGCCGGGTTCGACCGGAAGCTGCTGGCCCCGCTCATCTCGGGCGCGGTGCTCAACCCGGTCAACTCCACGATCATCGCGGTCGCGCTGGTGCCGATCGGCGTGGCGTTCGGCCAGCCCGCGTCGGCCACCGCGTGGCTGATCTCCGCGCTGTACCTGGCCACCGCCGTCGGGCAGCCGGTCGCCGGGCGGCTGATCGACCGCTACGGCCCGCGCCGGCTGTTCCTCCCGGCCACGGCGCTGGTCGGCGTGGCGGGCGTGCTCGGCACGTTCGCGCCGAACCTCGGCGTGCTGATCGCCGCCCGGGTCGTGCTCGGCTTCGGCACCTGCGCGGGCTACCCGGCCGCGATGCGGCTGATCCGCGACGAAAGCGAACGCACCGGCCACGACAGCCCCGCGTCCGTCCTCACGGTGCTGGCGGTCTCGACCCAGACGATCTCGGTGATCGGCCCGGCGCTGGGCGGCCTGCTGATCGGCGTCGGCGGCTGGCGGGCGACCTTCGCGATCAACATCCCGATCGCGCTCGTCGCCTTCGTCCTCGGCGCCCGCCGCTTCCCGAAGGCGCCGAAACGCGCGTCGAAAGGCGGGTTCGACCTCGACTTCCCCGGCATGGCGCTGTTCGCCGGCACGCTCGTCGCGTTGCTGCTGTTCCTGATGCACCCGGCCGCGGGGCAGTGGTACCTGCCGGTCCTCGCGACCGCCGGGGCCATCGGCTTCGCCGTTCGGGAACTGACCTGCGCGCACCCGTTCATCGACCTGCGGCTGCTCGGCCGCAACGGCCCGCTGCTGCGCACCTACGGCCGCGCGTTGCTCGCCTACGTTGTCGCGTACAGCTTCCTCTACGGCTACACACAATGGCTCGAGCACGCCCGCGGCCTGTCGGCGGCCCAGGCGGGGCTCGCGACACTGCCGCTGTTCGCGACGGCGATCGTCGTCTCGCTCGTCAGCGGCCGCCGGGAAGCCGTGCGCGGCAAGCTGGTCGTCGCCGCGCTCGGGCAGCTCGCGGGCTGCGCGCTGCTGCTGACCCTGGACGCCTCCGCCGCCGTCTGGCTGCTCGTCGTCATCGCGCTCGTGGCCGGGGTACCGCAGGGGCTGAACAGCCTCGCGCTGCAGAACTCCGTGTACCGCCAGGCGAATCCCGCCGACATCGCCGCGTCGGCCGGGCTGCTGCGCACCTTCGGCTACCTCGGCGCGATCGTCTCTTCCGCGCTGCAAGGCGCTTTCTTCGGCCCCGCCGCCGAAACCGCCGGCCTGCACGGGTTCGCGCTGCTGCTCGTCGGCATCGGCGTCCTGTTCCTGCTGCTGACCGTGTTCGACCGTGCCCTGCCCCGCCGCGCCCCCCGGCCCGAGGACGAAGATGCCCCCGCTTGACCCGGACCGCACCGCTTTGCACCGCCGCCATCGACGGCGTCCGCGCGCACGGCGGGCACGTCGGCTGGGTGCGCATCTCGTTCGAAGACGCCGAATTCGACGCCATCCCGGAACGAGCGTGTTCGCGGCGACCGCGGACCACCGGGCCGCGATGCACGCCGACGCACCGGCCACGCAGATCGACGCGCGGCTCGTGCCCGAGGACGAGGACGTCCGGGTGCGCAAGATCCGCGTCGGTGCCTTCACCACCACAGGCCTCGAAGCGCGGCTGCGTGCGCGCGGGATCACGACGCTGGTCCTCGCCGGGATCAGCACCAGCGGCGTCGTGCTGAGCACGGTCCGCGAAGCGATGGACCGCGACTACCGCGTCGTCGTCCTGCGCGACGCCTGCGCCGACCGCGAAGCGGCGACGCACGACTTCCTCACCGGCACGCTGTTCCCGCGCACGTGCTCGGTCGTGGACGTGGCCGGGCTCGGGGACCTCTGGGCCGACCGGTAGGTTCCGCAGCGTGCCCCGTCCGACCGCGCCGGTGACCGTGCCCGAGGACGTGCTGCGCGTCTCGATCGTGGAGCGGCTCTTCGCCCGCGCGGACGATCCGCGGCCGCTCTACACCCACCAGGACCACTCCCACGCCGCCGAGCACACGCTGACCTGGGCCGAGTTCGCCGCCCGGGTCCGGGTGGTCGCGGGGGAGCTGCGGCGGGCCGCCGAGCCGGGGGAGCGGGTCGCGATCCTCGCGGGCCAGGAGCTCGCCTACCCGCTCGCGTTCTTCGGCGCGCTGGCCGCCGGGCTCGTCGCGGTCCCGCTGATGGTGCCGTCGAACGCGGCGCAGGCCGAGCGGCTCGCCGGGGTGCTGGCCGACTCCGGCGCCCGCGTGTGGCTGACGTCGGCGGCCGCGGCGGCGCGGCTGCCCGCGCACGAGCACGTCGTCGTGGTCGACGAGCTGACCGGCCCGGGCGCCGATCCGGTGCTCCCGGACCCGGAAGCACCCGCGTACCTGCAGTACACCTCGGGGTCGACGCGCGAGCCGGCGGGCGCGGTGATCCCGCACCGGGCGATCGTCGCCGCCTGCTGGCAGGGCGGCCGGGCTTACGCCGTCGACGAAGGCACGACCTGCGCGGGCTGGATCCCGTTCTTCCACGACATGGGCCTGATCCAGCTGCTGTGCCTGCCGGTCTTCGCCGGCGGCCGGGCGGTGTTCATGGCGCCGGCGGAGTTCGTGCACCGGCCGCGGCGGTGGCTGCGGCAGCTGGCCGACTACCCCGCCGTGTTCACCGCGGCCCCGAACTTCGCCTACGACCTCGCGGCCGAGGCCGGCGCGGAAGACGGCCTCGACCTCTCGGACGTGCGGGTCGCGCTCAACGGCGCCGAGCCCGTCCGCCCGGGCACGGGGGAACGCTTCCTGGCGGTCTTCGGCCCGCACGGGTTCCGGCGCGAGGCATACCGGCCGTCCTACGGGCTCGCCGAAGCCACCGTGTACGTCGCGAGCGCCGGGCCGGAAGGTCCGCGCGGCGCCGTTTTCGACCGCGAAGCCCTCGCGCAGGGGCAGGCGGTCGAAATCGTCGACGGGCAGGAACTGGTGTCCGTCGGGCGGCCGGTCGGGCAGCGCGTGCGGATCGTCCACGACGGACACGAGCAGCCCGACGGCACCGTCGGCGAAATCTGGATCCACGGCCCGAACGTCGCCACCGGCTACTGGGGGCGCGGCGACGCCGCGGCGTTCGGCGGCGTCCTCGACGGGCTCGGCGGCTGGCTGCGCACCGGCGACCTCGGCGTCGTGCACCGCGGCGACCTCTACGTGACCGGGCGGCTCAAGGACCTCATCGTCGTCGACGGCCGCAACTTCCACCCGCAGGACATCGAGGCCGCGGCCGCGGAGGCCCATCCGGCCGTCCGCCGCGACCGCGTCGCCGCGTTCGGCGTGACCGACGACGACGGCGAAGGCGCCGTGGTGGTCGCCGAGTGGGCGCGCGGGGCCGAGGCGGACGTCAAGGAAGTGACCCGGGCCGTGCTGCGCGCGGTGTCCGCCGAGCACGCTCTCACCCTCCGCAGGGTGCATCTGGTCCCTTCCGGTGGACTTCCGCGCACCTCCAGCGGGAAGGTCGCCCGGTCGGCCGCGAAGGCACGTTATGGTGGCGACCGTGGGTGATCACCGCGCCGAAGTCACGAAGGTCGTCAGCGAGACCTTCCGGCTCGACCCGGCCCTCGTCGAGCCCGACGCTCCGCTGGAGGAGCTGGGGATCGACTCGAAAGGCCGGATCAAGCTGCTGGCGGCGCTGGAGGTCTACTACGGCGTGACGATCGACCTGGACCAGCTCGATCGGTTCACCGACGTGGGTTCGGTGGCCGCCGTGCTCGCGGAAGCCCTGGGAACTGGCGGAACTGAGGGAGAGGCGCTGAAATGAGCGGCGGGGGGTACACCGCGACGACCGAGGCGTTGTCGACGGCCTCGAAGACGATCGGTGACCTGGCGGAAAACCTGCTGGACGACAACCCGGACCTGGAGACTTCGCAGGTGACCGCGGAGAAGTTCGGCCGGGCGCACGGCACCCACGCGACGAAGTACACCGCGGGCGCGCAGGCGCTGTGGGCCGCGGTCTCCGGCTACAGCAGCACGCTGGGGTCGTTCGGCACCAACCTCGGCACCGCCGGGTCGAGCTACAGCGCCAACGAAGACAACCAGTCCGGCGCCATCACCAACGCCGGGGGCAGTCTCTGATGGCCGGCGAGAAGAAGAAGTGGTCCGACGTCAAGGCGCTGCTGGACGACCCGAGCGTCCCCGCCGGGCAGAAGAGCGCGCTGATCAGCAGCTGGCTGCGGGAAAACCCGCCGCCGCCGCCGTTCCTGGCCGACCAGGAACCGGACGACATCAAGCAGAAGCGGCAGGAAGCCGAGAAGTACGCGGGCGCGTACAACGCCAACCCGCTGTTCGCCGGGCAGTCGGTCGACGAGGCCTTCGACAAGGCCAAGCAGAGCGGCGACCAGAACTCGTACAACGAAGACCAGGAAAAGAAGGCCGTCGACGAGGGCAAGTCCAAGCTCGACGGCAGCCAGCCGCCCGCGTCCGGTGACGACGGGACCACCAGCGGGACCAAGACGTCCGACGAGATCTTCGACGCCGCCGCGCCCGCGCTGAAGCTGTTCGAGACGTTCGGTTCGCTGCTGGCCAAGATCCCGGCCGACTGCCGCGGCAACACCCGCGCGCTCGACCTCGACAAGGACATCCGGACGCCGTTCGACGAGCAGCGCGGCATCAGCTTCGCGGACTTCGTCGCCGACGCCGCGCACTTCAAGCGCGGCTCCGAGACGGTGGACCGGACGTTGCAGGACACCGGCTCCCAGCTGGGCACCCTGTACCAGACCTGGAGCGGCGCGGGTGCCGACGCGGCGTCCGACAACTACAACGACAAGATCCAGCCCAAGGCGGCCAAGCTGTCGCAGACGCTCGGCAACGCGAGCGAGGCGACGAAGAACACCGCCACGACGGTGTTCCAGCTGTGCAAGGGCAAGGCCGACGCCGTCATCGGGATGTACACCGACCTGGTCGGCAAGGCCGACTACACGATGGCGCAGAAGGTCGTCGCGGTCGCCAGCGGCGAGCACGGCAACGAGCAGGACCTCGCCCAGATCGCGGGCTGGATGGACCTCAACTTCGGCACCAACCTGGTCAAGACCCTCAACGACCAGGGCTGCTGCGACGGCGACGAGATCAAGAAGCACGGCCAGGACCTGGCCAAGCAGTGGATCCAGAACCAGTTCAACCCCGACATGTGGGACCGGCTGTACAAGGGCTTCGAGAAGACCTGCAAGGACACCAAGGACCTGGTCGACAAGGCCTACGACGCCCTCGACAAGGTGATGGGCAAGGTCAAGAACGAGTTCGAGGGCGCCGGCGGCACCGGCGGCGCGGGCTCGGGCGGTCCCGGTGGTCCCGGCACGACCGGCGGCGCCGGTGGCGGTCCGGGTGGCTCGGGCGGCGGATCCGGTTCGGGTAGCGGCTCGGGCGGCGGGTCCGGCTCCGGTGGTTCGGGCAGTGGGTCCGGCTCGGGTTCCGGTGGTTCCGGCACCGGTGGGGGCGGTGGCCAGGTGCCGCCGATCCCCGACACGAGCTCGGGCTCCGGTGCGCCGGGCGGCGGCTCCGGCTCCGGCGGGGGTTCCGGCACCGACACACCCAGCGGGGCGGGCGGCGGCTCGGGCAGTGGTTCCGGCAGCGGTTCGGGTGGGGGCTCCGGCTCCGGCGGCTCGATCCCGCCGATCCCGGACGGGTCCACCGGAGGCGGCGGTCCCGCGGGCGGCGGTTCCGGCTCGCCGGGCGGCGGCCAGGACGACGGCGCGGCCCAGGCGGAGGCGGCCAAGCAGCAGGCGGCCCAGGCCGCGGAGGAAGCCAAGAAGAAGGCCGCGGACGCGCTGGGCCAGTTCAGCGGCCCCGGCATCCAGACGGACTCCGGCGCGGGCGCGGGACTCGGCGGTGACTCGGGCGGCGGGGCAGGCAGTGGTTCAGGCAGTGGTTCGGGTGGCGGCTCGGGTTCGGGCGGGAGTCCGGGTCCGGACGACACGTCGCCCTCCTCGACGCCGTCCCCGTCCTCGAGCGGCCAGGACGCCGCGGCCGCCGCTGCCGAGGCGGCCAAGAAGAAGGCCGCGGACGCGCTGAGCGAGTTCAGCGGCCCCGGCATCCAGACCGACGACGGCGCCGGCGGCCTCGGCGGCGGTTCGGGCTCGGGCGGCGGCGAGGGGTCCGGCTCCGGTGACGGTTCCGGTTCCGGTTCCGGTGACGACGGCAAGGCCGACGCGCAGCAGGCGGTGGAAGACGCCAAGAAGAAGGCGGCCGACGCGCTCAAGGGCCTGGACGGCGACCCGATCAAGACCGAGCCGGGCGGAACCGGCCTGGACGCCGACGGCGACGGCAAGCCCGACGACCCGCTCGCGGACAAGGACGGCGACGGCAAGCCGGACAGCCTGCTCGGCGGCGACAAGGACGGCGACGGCAAGCCCGACGCCAAGGGCGACGACGACCCCGACGTCCTCAAGGTCAAGCAAGGCGACAAGACCTTCGAGATGACCGAGCCGGACCACGACGGCAAGATGGACATCAAGGTCGGCGACGGACCCGGCGACCCCAAGGACTTCAAGCTCGACTGGTCCGGCGACGGCAAGTCCACCGACGGTCCACAAGGGACGGACGACGACTGCTACCGCCCGGGCCCGGACGGCAAGATCCACATCCAGGACGGCGACCTCAAGATCACCGCCGAACGGCCCGACGGCGCGGACGGCCCGACCGTCGTCACCGTCGACGACGGCACCGGGAAGCCGACGACCTACACCCTCGGCGAAGACGACAAGCCGTCGGACGCGCTCGGGGACACGCCGTCGAAGAAGCTCGACGACGACCTGCCCACCCACCGCGGCACCCTCGAGGACCTCAAGCCGCACGGCGCCGGAGACCTCGGCGCCGGAGACCACGGCGGTGGAGACCACGGAGCCGGGGACCACGGCGGCGGCTCGCACGGCGGCGGGGGCAGCCCGTCGCCGGCCGGGATCGGCGGGGGTTCGCACGGCGGGGCCGGCCTCACCGGCGCGGGCTTCGACCCGGGCGGCGCGGGGCTCGGCGAGACGCCGATGTCCGGGGGCGCCCACACCGGCGCGGGCGGCGCGCAGCCGCAGCCCGTCGCGGCGTTCGCGCCCGCGGCCGCCGGGGCGAACGGCGCACCGGGCTCGTCGATGGGCGGCGGGATGGCGGGCATGGGTGCCATGGGCGGCGGCCAAGGCGCGGGCGGGGGAGACACCGAACGCAAGTCGCCCGCCTACCGGATCGAAGGCGCTGTCTTCGACAACCTCGGTGAGCCCGGCCGCCGGATCATCGGCTCCCTCAACGACGACGAAGACCCGCCGACCGCCCGCCGGAGCTGGTGAGGGAGACGCATGAGTGAGCTTGCGAGCGAATCATCGAACACCGCGCGTGCCGCTCAGGCCGCGCCGAGCGTCGGCGAGGGGCGCGCATGAGCGACATCGCCGGGATGAAGGCGGAGCTGGACGGCCTGGTCCGGGAGCAGGCCGATCGCCGTGCCCTGCGCGAACAGCAGGGCGAGGAGATCAAGGCCCGCTCCCAGGAGTACATGACCAAGCAGGTCCAGGCGGCCGAGCGGTACGTCCAGCACGTCCGCGAAATGGCGCAGCGCAAGACGAAGTCCGGCTGGAGCACCGACCGGTCGCACGCCGAGCCGGCTTCGGCGTTCGCCGCGGAGGAGTACCCCGGGCCCGGCGGGTTCGCGCCGCCGGCCCCGGCTCCGCCGGCGCGGCCCGGGCGGGACGAGCCGCGGTCCACCCGGCGGCCCCGCACCGCCGCCGAGGAGGACGAGGACTTCAACAACCCCTGGTGACCGGCGTCCAGAGGTCGACGGCGATCTCGCGGAACCGTTCGGTGAACGTGCCGGCCGGGCTAGCCTCGCGCAGCAGCTGCCGGAGCTCGCCTTCGAACTCGCCGCGGCGGTCGCCGAAGAGGTGAGGTGCCGCGCTGGACAGCGAAAAGACGCTGTCGACGACCTCGTCCAGGCTCCGGGTGACCACCGGACCCGGGACCTCGAACCGTCGCGGGCCCGCGAAGCCGGCGGCGCGGTAGATCTCCGCTTCGCCGCCGGGCGTGCCGTCGGGCAGGACGCCCCGGCCCGCGCGTCGCACCGAGCCGAGGTGCTTCCGCACCAGCTCGGCGATCGCGGCCCGCGGCACGGATCCTTCGGCGCCTTCGTGCGTCGCCGCGTGGACGTGGGCGAGGACGCCGCCGGGCGCGAGCATCCCGCGGGCCGTCGCGGCCACCCGCGGCCGGTCCAGCCAGTGGAAGGACTGGGCGAAGGTGATCAGCCGGAACCGCCCGAGCCCGGCCGGAAGCTCTTCGGCCCGCCGGTGCACCCACCGGCAGTTCCCGATGCCGGGCCGGGCCGCTTCGCGGAGCATGTCCGCGTCCGCGTCGAGCCCGACCGCTTCGGCGAAGTACGGTGCCAGCAAAAGCGTCAGGGAACCCGGCCCGCAGCCGACGTCGAGCAGCCGCCCGGTGCCGTCCAGCCCCAGCTCGGCGGCGAAGGCCGTGCCGAGCGCCGCCGGGTAGGGGAGCCGGCCCCGCGCGTAGTGGGCGGCGCTGCCGGCGTACAGGGTCGCGTCCCACTCCCAGGTCACGTTCCGAGCCTAGCCCGGCGAGTCCCGGATACTCGGTGCCATGGACGCGAATTGGTGGCGGGACGCCGTGGTTTACGAGGTCTACGTACGCAGCTTTGCCGACTCTGACGGCGACGGCACCGGTGATCTCGCCGGGCTGCGTTCCCGGCTGGGGTACCTGGCCGAGCTGGGGATCGACGCGGTGTGGACCACGCCGTGGTACCGCTCGCCGATGGTCGACGGCGGGTACGACGTCGAGGACCACCGGGCCGTCGAGCCGCTCTTCGGCACCGACGACGACCTGCCGGCGCTGGTCGCCGAAGCGCACCGGCTCGGGCTGCGGGTGCTGATCGACGTCGTGCCGAACCACACCTCCGACCACCACCGCTGGTTCCGGGCCGCGCTCGCCGCCGGGCCCGGCTCGCCCGAACGCGCGCGCTACCACTTCCGGCCGGGCCGCGGCCCCGGCGGCGAGCGGCCGCCGACCGACTGGCGCAGCGTCTTCGGCGGGCCCGCCTGGACCCGCGCCGCCGACGGCGAGTGGTACCTGCACCTGTTCGCCCCCGAGCAGCCCGACCTGAACTGGGACAACCCCGGTGTCCGGGCCGAATTCGAAGACCTGCTGCGGTTCTGGTTCGCCCGCGGCGTCGACGGCGTCCGCATCGACGTCGCCCACGGCCTGCTCAAGGACCCCGCGTTCCCCGACCTCGGCGCCGAGGACGAGGAGATCGCGCAGCCGCCCGACCGCACCGGGCACCCGCACTGGGACCGCGACGGCGTCCACGACATCTACCGCGCGTGGCGGAAGGTGGCCGGCGAGTTCGGCCCGGACCGGGTGTTCGTCGCCGAGGCGTGGGTCGACCGGCCGGACCGCCTCGCCCGGTACGTCCGCCCGGACGAGCTGCACACCGCGTTCAACTTCGACTTCCTCCGCTGCGAGTGGGACGCCACCGCCCTGCGCGCGGTGATCGACCGGACCCTCGAAGCGCTCGGCGCGGTCGGCGCGCCCGCGACGTGGGTGCTGTCCAACCACGACGTCGTCCGGCACGTGACGCGCTTCGGCGACCCGCGCCGGGCCCGGGCCGCGGCGCTGCTCATGCTCGCCCTGCCCGGCGGCGCCTACCTGTACCAGGGCGAGGAGCTGGGCCTGGAGGAGGTCGAGGACCTGCCGGAGGAGGTGCTCGCCGACCCGACGTGGGAGCGCTCCGGCCACACCCGCCGCGGCCGTGACGGCTGCCGCGTGCCGCTGCCGTGGTCGGGCACGGAACCGCCGTTCGGCTTCACCGAGGGCGACGCGCCGACGTGGCTGCCGCAGCCCGCCCGCTGGCGCGCGCTGACCGCCGAAGCCCAGGACGGCGACCCGGGCTCGATGCTCCACCTCTACCGCGCCGCCCTCGCCGCGCGCCGGGAGCACCCCGCGCTGGGCGACGGGACGATGACCTGGCGGCCCGCCCCGGACGGCGTGCTGTCGTTCACGCGCGAGCCGGGCTTCGGGTGCGTGGTCAACCTGTCCGGCGAGCCGTACGAGCTCCCGGACGGCTCGCGGGTGCTCCTCGCGAGCGGTCCGCTGGACGACGGCCGGGTGCCCCCGGACGGCGCGGTGTGGCTCGCCGGGAGGTGAACCACCGTCACCCGGAATGGTTCGCTGGAGCGGTGTGGAACCGGACGCGGCGGGGTACCCGGTCGCGTCCGTCGCACCCGACCGCCCCGGAGGTACCCCGATGCCCGTGCGCACCGCCACGCCGCTTGTCACCGACGTCGTCGGCCTGGCACTGGAAGTCCTTGCGGCCCAAGGGGTGAACCGGACGGCCGCGCACGCGGCCCTGGCGTCGATGGCCCGGGAGCGTGGGGTGCCGCTGGCCCGCTGCGCCGCCCTCGTCGTGGCCGCGGTCGACCGGCGGGTGGGCTGATGGCCGTCGCCGGGGGGTTCTCGCGCTCGGGCAACGACGACACCGCCGCGGTGGGCGGCGGGGTGCTGCTCGCCGTCGGGCTGGTCGTCGCGTTCTTCACGTGGTGGTCGTGGTGGACCGCGGCGGGGATCGCGCTGGCCGTCGCCGGCGCGGTGTGGCTCACAAAGGCGAAGCGGGACGGGTAACCCGCCCGGGACGGGGAAAGCCTCCTCCACCACCCGAACGAGGAGGCTTTCCGTGCCCGAGAACGAAGAAGACGTCATCGAGTTTCTGCAGCGCCAGCACCGGGAGATCCGTGAGCTGTTCGCCGGGCTGGAGACCGCCGACGGCGACCGGCGCGAGGAGCTGTTCCACGACCTCGTGCGGCTGCTCGCGGTGCACGAGACGACGGAGGAACTGGTGGTCCACCCGGAGATCCGGGACCTCGAACCCGCGGCGGGCCCGGTCGTCGACGCGCGGCTCGGGGAGGAGCACCGGGCCAAGGAGCTGCTGACGACGCTGCAGAAGATGGGGCCCGAGGCGGACGGGTTCGACACGCTGCTCGTGCAGCTGCGCGAAGACGTGCTGGCCCACGCCGAACACGAGGAGCGCGAGGAATTCCCGTTGCTGCGCGCCCACCGGCCGCCGGAGCGGCTGCGCGCGATGGCGGCGACGGCCAAGCTGGCCGAAGCGGTGGCGCCCACCCGGCCGCACCCGGGCGTCGAAAGCGCCAAGGCCAACCTGCTGCTGGGCCCGCCGGCGGCGATCGCGGACCGGGCGCGCGACCTGATCCGCGCCGTGCTGCGCTGACTTCGGCAAGACTCGGATAGTGGGTACCCCGCCGGCATGGCAGACGTCCCGGCCCGCAAACTGCGGCGCTACCAGGAGATGCGTGACTTCGACCGCACCGCCGAGCCGGCCGGCGGGGAGCCGGCCGGGCCCGCCGGTCACCGGTTCGTCGTGCAGCGGCACCGGGCGCGCAGGCTGCACTACGACTTCCGCCTCGAGCTCGGCGGGGTCCTGGTCAGCTGGGCGGTGCCGAAGGGGCCGACGCTGGATCCGAAAGCCCGCCGGCTCGCTGTGCACGTCGAAGATCACCCGATCGAGTACGCCGGGTTCGAAGGGGTGATCCCGCACGGCGAGTACGGCGGCGGGGACGTCATCGTCTGGGACCGCGGCGAGTGGCGGCCGGTCGACGCCGACCCGGCGAAGGCGATCGAGGACGGGACGCTGCACTTCGACCTCGACGGCGAGAAGCTGGCCGGCCGGTTCGTCCTCGTCCGCACGAACCGCGGGGAGCGGGACCAGTGGTTCCTGCTGCACAAGCAGGACGAGCACGCCCGGGCCGGCTGGGACGCCGAAGACCACCCGCGCTCGGTCAAGAGCGGCCGCACCAGCGACGAGGTGGCGGCCGCGCCCGACGCGCTGTGGCACGGCGACCGGCCGGCCGGCGAGGCCGAGGAAGCCGTGGGGTTCGCCGCGGCGACCGACGACGAACTGGCGGCGCTCGACGCGCTCGGCGCCAAGGGCAAGTGGTCGGTCGCGGGCCGCGAGCTCGCCCTCACCAACCTGGACAAGGTCCTCTTCCCGGCGCCCCGCCGCCCGCTCACGAAGCGGGACCTCATCCGGTACTACGCGACCGCCGGGCCGGTCATGCTGCCGTACCTGGCGGGCCGCCCGCTCAACACCCAGCGCTTCCCGCAGGGCGTGACCGAGCCGGGCTTCTGGCAGAAGGAGGTCCCGCGGCACGCGCCCGGGTGGCTGACGACCTGGCGCAACGAACGGGCGGAGCCGGGGGAGAGCCAGCGGTACGTCGTCGCCGACAGCGTCGCGACCTTGGCGTGGCTGGCGAACTACGGCGCGCTCGAGCTGCACGCATGGACGTCCCGGGCAGCGGACGTCGACCACCCGACGTGGGTGCTGTTCGACATCGATCCGGGTCCGGAGACGTCGTTCGCCGAGGTCGTCGAGCTGGCCCGGCTGCACCGCACCGCGCTGGAGCACTTCGGCCTGACCGGGCGGCCGAAGGTGACCGGGCAGCGCGGGATCCAGGTGTGGGTGCCGATCGCACCGCACTGCACGTACGAGCAGACGCGCGCGTGGGCGGAAACGGTGTCCCGGACGATCGGGCGGGTGCTGCCGGACCTGGTCAGCTGGGCGTGGACCAAGGACAAGCGCCGCGGCCGCGCCCGGCTCGACTACACGCAGAACGTGCTGAACAAGACGCTGGTCGCGCCGTACAGCGTGCGGCCTCGCCCGGGCGCCCCGGTCTCGGTGCCGCTGGACTGGGACGAGCTCGACGACCCGGAGCTGGCCCCGGACCGGTGGACGATCCGCGACGTCCCGGCCCGCCTCGCCGAGCGTGGCGACCCCTTCGCGGCGCTGCTCGGGCTCGAGCAGCGCCTGCCGGGCCTGGACCGGTGACCGCTTCCGGGTCAGGCGTGGACGGTCTGCAGGTGCCTCGGCTGCAGCCGGTCGAGCACCGGGCGGGACAGGTGCGGCCGGCCGCCCGCGTGCTCGGTCGTCGCCGCGGCCGCCGCGACGGCCAGGCCGGCCGCCGTCTCCAGCGGGTGGCGGCGGGTGAGCGCCGCGGTCAGGGCCGCGACCAGCGCGTCGCCGGCTCCGGTCGGGTCGACGACGTCGGTCTCGACGTGCGGCACGAACCAGGTGCCCTCCGGCCCGGCGAAGAGGTTCCCCTCCGCGCCCACCTCCAGCACGACCAGCGACGGCCCACGCTGCCGGAGGCCGGCGGCGGCCCGGGCGGCCGCGGCGACGTCGGGCACCGGCTGCCCGGTGAGCAGCTCGGCTTCGTGGCCGTCCGCGCGCACGACGTCGGCGAGGGCGAGCAGGTCCGGGGTGAGTGCGTCGTCCTGCGGGGCGCCGTCCAGCACCACGCGGGTGCCCGCGGTGTGCGCCAGCCGCGCGGCCAGCAGCGCCACCGGGGCGGGCTGCTGCAGCTGCACGATGACGGAGCCGGCGGCCGAGATCGGCGCCGACGCGGCGAGGACGTCGGCCTCGGTGAGCAGCGTTTCGTCCGGGGTGTGCTCGAGGTAGCGGCGCCGGCCGCGCTCGTCGACGACGTCCACGAGCAGCGCCGTCTCGACGCCGGGGCGGCGGACGACGTGCGAGGTGCCGATCCGGTCGGCTCTGGCCTGCGTGAGCAGCGAATCCCCCGTGCGGTCCCGGCCGACGACGCCGACCAGCGCCACCGACGTCCCGAGCTGGCTCAGCGCGACGGCCTGGTTGGCGCCCTTCCCGCCGAGCAGCTCCTGCCGGTGCCGCACCGGGGCCGAGGAACCGGCCTCCGGCGTCTCGGGCACTTCGATCACCAGGTCGCGGGCGATCTGCCCGACTACGACGACTTCGCTGAACATCACCGGTACCGCCGCTCGGACATCGTGCCCTCCTCGGGTTCCACTGATCGGCTACCCGTCCGTCGGCGGCGGGCAAACCGCTCGTTCGGGTTGTGCGGTGTTCGGCGGCCCGGCGGCGTTGCGCCGGACGGACGCACCCGACGCCGCCGCGGCGCGCCGCCGGGTGTGGGCGGGCGCGTCATGCGGTAAATCAAGAAGGGAACACGGGTGGAGGTGTCGGTGACCGAGACGTTGGTGAGCGCGGCCGACCGGTGGAAGCCGTTGGCCGAGCTGCTGCAGGCGCTGCTGGAGCGGATCGCGGGTGAGGTGCCGGGGTGCCTGGGCGCGGCATTGACCGTCAGCCACGGCGACCAGCCGCTGCGGGTGCTGGCCACCGCGGGCGTCGCCGAACACCTCGTGCCCGCGCAGCTGGAGCGTGGCGGCCCGGTGGCCCTCGCGGACGCCACCGGCGAGCCGGTCACGACGGACGACCTGTTCGCCGACCCGCGCTGGCCGGAGCTGGCCGGCGGGGCGGCGTTCGCGGACGTCCGGTACGAGGCGGTCCGCGGCGCGGTCGCGGTCCCCGGGTACTGGGACGACACCGGCGCGTTCGTGCTGTCGGCGACGCTCGACCGCCCGCCCGGCCCCGGCCCGCTCGCGGTCCTGCGGCGGTACGAGAAGCTCACCGAGATGACCCTGGTGGTCGCCGA
Organism: Amycolatopsis sp. FBCC-B4732; assembly: GCF_023008405.1. Lineage (NCBI taxonomy): Bacteria > Bacillati > Actinomycetota > Actinomycetes > Pseudonocardiales > Pseudonocardiaceae > Amycolatopsis > Amycolatopsis sp. FBCC-B4732. The sequence continues at coordinate 4,105,039 of NZ_CP095376.1, read as the reverse complement.
GACCGCCACCGCGGGCGATCCCGACCAGATGCTGGAACTGCTCGCCTCACGCGCCGCCATCGAACAGGCGAAGGGCGCGATCATGGCCGTCCGCCGGTGCCCGCCCGACGAGGCGTGGCAGACGCTGCGCCGGGCGAGCCAGGAGTTCAACGTCAAGGTCCGGGAGCTGGCGGTCGCCCTGGTGGAGCACCTCGGCGGCGGCGTCGCACCACAACCGCCGGGCACCCGCGAGATCCGCCCCGGCGAGCCCGCCCACCGCGCGGCCGAACGGCTCTGGGCGGCGTTCACCGCGAAATAGGGCGTTTCCCGTTCGGGGGTTTGGGTACCAAGACCCCGTCGTTGATCACCCGTCGCGTCGCCGGCCCGCCCGGCGCGGAAGGCCTGCCGAACCCGTGTCCCCCACCCCACCGGTCCCGACCCGGTCCGCGCCCCTCACGGCGCGCCGGACGGCGTACCGCCCCGGTCTCCTCGTGCTGACCTTCGCCGGCGAGATCGACGCCCTGACCTTGCCGATCCTCGAGCGCGAGCTGGGCTCGGCCCCACCGGGGACGACGGTGGCGGACCTGACGCACGTGGCCTTCGTGGGCCTGGCCGGCGCCCGCGCGCTGGCGGCGGCCGCGGAACGGGCTGAGGCGGAGGGCCGCCGGTTCTGCGTGGTGGCGAACAGCCGCACGCTCGCCCGGCTGTTCCGGGTGACGGGGTTGGCCGCGGGGGTGCCGATGTTCGCGTCGCTGTCCGACGCGCTGCGGGAGCTGCTGGCGACGGGAATGCGCGACGCGGCCTGCTAGAGGGGCCCCGGTTCGCAGCGGTGTCCAGTACGTTCGTGGCCGGCCGACATTGCCGGCTTGGTGGGGCCCGGCGCACCCGCGGCCCCGCCGCCGTGGCCTGCGGGGAGGCGCTCGGCGCATGACGGACTCGCCAAGGGGCACGGCACTGTTCAGCACGCCCGCGGCGACCGGCTGGCGTCCCGACTTCGGCGGGGCCGCCCAGCGCACCCGCGGCTTGCCGAGGCATCCTGCTGCACAACCAAGCTCGCCGAGAGCCACGGTGGGCGATCGGTACGCCCGCGGCGGCCGGCTGGCGAGGAGCCGCAGGCGGTGTCCAGCACGCCCGCAGCTCGGCGCCACCGGCGCGAGTGGGCGCCCCCGGCCTCAGCGGTTCGTCCAGCGGGCGATCGGTACGCCTGCGGCGGCCGGTTGGAGTCCCGGCTTCAGCGGAGCGCTCGGCGCGCCCACGGTCCGCTGCTCGGGGGCGGGACCCACGTGCGGGGGAGGTCCCCGGCTTCAGCGGTTCGTCCAGCGGGCGATCGGTACCCCCGCGGCGGCCGGTTGGAGTCCCGGTTTCAGGGGCGCACCCGCGGCCGCTGCACCGGGGCGGGACCCACGTGCGGGACCACCCCCGGCCTCAGCGGGTCGTCCAGCGGGCGATCAGCACCCCGGCGTCGTGCCGCAGCTCGCCCCCGTGGTCCAGCACCGCCCGGGTGAGCCTGCGCGCGATCTCCGGCGGCAGCTCGCCGGCGTCCGCGCCGAGGTGCGCCGCGACCCGGGCGTCCCCGAACGGCTCGCCCGCCGCATCCCGCGTGCCGGCCACCCCGCGGGAACACATCACCACCAGGTCACCCGGTTCGAGGCGCGCCTCCGCGACCGGTCCGCCGCCCTGCGCGGGCCCCGCCTCCGGAAGGACCTCGCCGTCCCGGACGATCAACGGCGCCAGCGGCCCGTCGGTCAGCCAGCGCAGCACCCCGGTCCGCGCGTCCAGCTCCGCGACCACCCGGCTGACAGCCGGCCGCGGCCCGAGCTCCGCGCCCACCGCCGCGAACTGCTCGGTGAGCGTGGCCCCGTCGCGGCGGGCGGCGCGGTAGGCGGCGAGGGCCGTCACCGCCGCCGTGTTCGCGGCGCCGGTGCGTGGCCCGGCATCGAACAGCGCGAGCTGCGCCCGCTTCTCCGAAAGTGCGTAGTCGAACACGGTGCCGCAGAGGTCGTACGCCGGCTGGACGCTCGCGCCGACGACGACGCTCTCCGTGGCGCCGGTGAGCGGCGGCAGGCTCTGCCACAGCAGCTCGGCGGGGGAGCCGCGGTGGCGCCGCCTCCGCCACGCGTCCAGGCCGTCGCCGTACTGGGTCGTCACCGTGACTAGGTGGCCGAGCAGCGAGGCCAGCCAGTGGCACTGCTCCTGCAGCACCGCGTCGGCCGGGTCGGTGCCGTCGGCCGGGACGATCTCCAGCACGCCGAGCCGTTCGACGCCGTCGAGCAGGATGGTCCACAGGGCCGGCGCGGGTCCGTCCCGCGTCACCGTGGTGCCGGCGTGGCGGAACACCTCGCCGGCCAGCGTGGTCTCGATGTCGAGCTCGGCCGCGTCCGGGCGCAGCGGCACGAGCGTCCGCTGGTCGTAGTCGGCCAGGTAGACCTCGATCGTCAGGTCGAGCGCGCGGGCCGCCTCGGCGACGACGGCGGGGAGCCGCTCCGGCGGGGCCCGGTGCGCGCCTTCGAGCAGGTCGACCAGCGCCCGCAACGGGCCGTACAACGGTTTCCCGTCGCGGAAGGGGTGGCTGTAGGGCGCGCGGGCCGGGCCGGCCAGCTCGTCGAGCCGCTCGTTGACGGCGTGCGCGAGCATGTCGCGGTCGACCCGGGGCAGCGCGGTCAGGCCGTTGAGGTAGGCGTCCAGCTCCAGCAGGCTCAGGCCGCCGCCGAGCGCGAAGTACCGCAGCCACAGCTGCTCCAGCGTCAGCTCGCTCCGCGGGAAGCACGCGGCGAGCCGGCGCCGCTGTTCCTCTTCGGGCAGGAAGCGCATGCCGTCACCCCTCCCGCGTCGGCGGGGCCACGAGCTGCGCGGCGGTCTCGGCCGGGGTGCGGCCGCGGGCGCGCGCCAGCGAAAGCAGGCGGTCGAACGCGGCGTCCTCGCCGAGGCCGTCCCGGCCCATCAGGAAGCCCTTCGCCATGGTGATCACGTCGCGGTCGCGGAGGGTCTCCTTGAACCGCTCGCTGTACCGCCCGGCCCGCGCGTACGCCCGTGCGTTCGCGACCAGGACCGCGGCGCGCTCGGCGAAGGTCGTCAGCGTCCGCTCGTCGACCGGGCCGAACGCGCCGGGGGTCGTCGAGTAGATCTTGATGGCCCCGTGGCAGCCGTCCGCCGTGATCATCGGGGCGGTGATCATCGAGCGCAGGCCCGCCCCGGCGGCCGCCGCGCACCACCGCGGCCAGCGCCGGTCGGTGGTGACGTCGTCGATCCGCACCGGCGAGCCCTCGCTCAGCGCGGCGAGGCACGGACCTTCGCGCAGCTCGTACTGCAGGGTGTCGGCGGCGTTCACCAGCGGCGCCGACGCGCTGGTCGTGGCGAGCCCACCGGCCCCGTCGACGAGCGTCACCCCCACCCCCGCGGCGGCCCGGACCGCCGACCCCGCCAGGGAAACGATCAGGTCCAGCACCGAATCCACGGTCTCGCGCGAAAGCAGCAGTCCCGACATCCGCGCGGCGACCGCGGCCAGCTCACCGTCCAGCGGCAGCTCGCCCGTGGAGATCTCACCCGACGACATGGCAGCGGAATACCAATCCGGGGGCGCGGGCAAACGCGCCGGGACATGGTCCGGCGCGAAACGGGGTACCCGGCGACCTTGCGTCCGACCGGGAGGAGCTGAAATGGAACGGCCGGAAACAACCGCGACGGCCTCGCCGCTGTTCGACGAGGTCACCGGGGCGCTCGAAGCCCTGACCGCCGTCCTGCAGGAGGAGGACGACTTCCGGATCCTGCTTCGGCACGTCTGCCTGCAGGTGCGCCACGCCGTCCCGGGGGTCGACGAGGCGTCGATCACGCTGGTGACCGAGGAGCGGCCGCACACGGCGACGGTGACGAGCGAGGTCGTCGGCGAACTCGACGGCGACCAGTACCGCCTCGGCGACGGCCCGTGCCTCGAAGCGGTCCGCAGCGGCAAGATCGTCCGCACGGCGGTGTCCGACGCGGCCGAGCGCTGGCCGGCCTTCGCGCGCGGGGCGCAAGAGGCCGGCTTCTCCAGCTTCCTCGCCGCGCCGCTGGTCGCGGACGAGCAGTTCTCCGGCGCGGTCAACTGCTACGGGCGGCAAGGCGACGGCTTCGCGGAGATCGAGGCGCAACGGCTCGAGCTCTACACGGCGGCGGTGGAGGCGATCCTGCGCGTGTACCACCGCTACCTGAGGGCGCGGGACACGGCGGAGAACCTCAGGACGGCGCTGACCTCCCGCGCGGTGATCGACCAGGCCAAGGGCATGCTGATGGCGATCCGCCAGATCGACGCCGACGACGCGTTCGCCCTGCTGGTGGACCAGTCGCAGCGCGAGAACACGAAACTGCGCGAAGTCGCCGAGCGCTTCGTGTCCCGGGTGGTGTCCGGCGGCGTCGTCCCCTGACCGGTACCTTGGTGGCGTGGCGGGCAGCCGGATCACGGTGCGGGTGGGCGAACGGCAGCTGACGCTCTCCAACCTCGAGAAGGTCCTCTACCCGCGCCACGGTTTCACCAAGGGCGAGGTGCTCGACTACTACACGCGCATCGCGCCCGTGCTGCTGCCGCACATCCGCGACCGGGCGATGACGTTCGTGCGCTTCCCCGACGGCGTCGACGGCGGTTCTTTCTTCGAGAAGGACGTCTCGCGGCACGTCCCCGAGTGGGTCCGCACCGCGCGCCTGGCCGTCGGCGGCCGCGGCGGCGACCCCGAGATCGTCGCGTACCCGCTGATCAACGACCTGCCCGAGCTCGTCTGGGCGGCCAACCTCGCCGCGCTCGAACTGCACGTCCACCAGTGGACGGTCGAGCCCGGCGACGAGCGGAGCACCCCGGACCGGCTGGTCTTCGACCTCGATCCCGGTCCCGGCGCGACGGTCGTCGACTGCTCCCGGGTCGCCGAACGCCTCCACGACGTCCTCACCGGACACGGGTTCACGCCGGTGGCGAAGACCAGTGGCTCCAAGGGCATGCAGGTCTACGCGGGCGTCGAGACCGACGACCCCGGCGCGCCTTCGCGGTACGCGAAAGCGCTGGCGGACCGGCTCGCCGCCGAGACGCCGGGCCTCGTCGTGGCGCGGATGACGAAGAACCTGCGTCCCGGCAAGGTGTTCATCGATTGGAGCCAGAACAACCCGTTCAAGACCACGGTGGCGCCGTACTCGCTGCGCGGGCGCGACGAGCCGACCGTGTCCACCCCGGTCACGTGGGACGAGGTGCGCGCCTGCCGGCACGTTTCGCACCTCCGGTTCACCGCCGGAGACGTCTTGGCGAGGGTCGAAGACACCGGAGATCTTTTCGCGGATCTGGACCGCACCCGGGCTCCCATTCCTGCGTTCGGCTGAATTTCGGAAATCGCGATTCCGCGGCCGATCCGGTCCCGTTCCCGTTGCGCGCCGGTGTCGATTCGCGGAACCGTCAGTCCGACCAGGTGGTCTTGATCGTCCTCAGTGGACTGGTGCACGTGCATCCGGGCGTGTCGGTGCACGGGGGCGCCGCTCGTGCGGATCGCGTTGTGCGGCAAGGTGGACGAAGTGGGTACGGTTTACGCGTAAACCGTCAGCAGGAGCCGCCCGGAGCCGGTCATGAAGATCCAGAAACCGCCGCGGCTTTCGCGAGCCTTCGGCCGAAGTTCGCCCGGCGCGTTGTGCGAGCCGTTCTCGGTCACCACGACGTTCGCCGGTGATCGGTGCACGGTCGTCGCCGTTGCGGGTGACATCGATATGGCGACGGTGGCGATTTTTGTCGAATGCGAGGAAACCGCGCTCGCGGCGGGCGGAACGCTCGTCGTCGACCTCGGCGAAGTGACGTTCTGCTCCGGGGCGGGCCTGCGCGCGCTGCGCCGGGTGCAGTGGCGCGCCGACGAGGCGGCCGTCCCGGTCGCGTGGGTGGTGCGCACCCCGTCGATGTGGCGGCTGCTGCGGGGGACCGGCGTCGCCGGCTTCTCCTGCTACCGGGACCGGGCCGACGCGGTCGCGGCGCTCGGCTGAGCCACGCTCCACCGGCCGCGCGACGGGCGCGGCCGGTTTTCGGCGCGAGAGAAGGGAAACGGGTGACCGGCCTGATCGACACCGACCTCGAGTTCTGGTTCCAGCGCGGCCTGCGCGCGTATCTGGGCGAGGTGGCCAGGGCACTCGGCTTCGGCCTGGAGTCCTGCACCGTGGACTTGGACGTCCCGGTGTCGGCCTACGTCGCGGTGGACTGGCGGCTGCGCCGGTTCCCCGAACGCGACGTCGCGCTGCTCTGGGACGAGGTGCACGGCTGGGCGGTCGCGGTCGAGGCGGCGTGCGGTGAGGAGATGATCGTGCTGGCCTACCTGGGCGGGGCGGACATCCTGCCGCCGCCGCGCGTGATCGTGGAGTTCCTGACCGCGGTGCGCGCCGGTTCGCTGGACCCGGACGGGCCCGGGTCGCCGGTGCTGCGCCGCGCCGGCAGCCACCAGGAGCTGCTGCCGCTGTTGCCGGCCCGGTAGCCGCGCGGTCCGCCGGTCCTCCACACTGGACGGCGGCGGGGGAGGTGGCGATGGGGACGGTCCCGGACGCGGTGGCGCCGATGCTGGCCGTCGACGGGCCGCTCCCGGACGACGACCACCACGGCTACGAGTGGAAGTGGGACGGCTTCCGCGGCTGCGCCCGGATCGCGGCGACCGGCGAAGCCCGGATCACCAGCCGCAGCGGCAGCGACCACACCCACCGCTACCCCGAGCTGCGGGACGTCTTCGGGCCCGCGCTCGGCGGCCACGCGGCGGTGCTGGACGGCGAGGTCGTCGCGCTGAACGCGGCCGGCCGCCCGGAGTTCGAGCTGATGCAGCGCCGCGCGATGCACGAGCCGACGGCGAAGCTGCGGGCCGAGGTCCCGGTCGTCTACTTCGCCTTCGACCTGCTGCGCATCGGGACCGAGTCGCTGCTGGACCGGCCCTACGAGCAGCGGCGGCAGCTTCTCGCGGAACTCGTGGATCCCAGGGACGGCCGGCTGGTCGTGCCGCCCTGGTACACCCGCGCCGACCTCGCACCGGACCAGCTCCTGGCGACGGCGGCCCAGCACGGCATCGAGGGCGTCGTCGCGAAGCGCCTGGACGCGCCCTACCTGCCGGGCACGCGCTCGCCGTCGTGGACGAAGCGCGCGTTGACGCAGACGCGCGAAGTGGTGATCGGCGGCTGGCGCCCGGGCGCGGGCCGCCGCGCGGGCACCCTCGGCGCGTTGCTGCTCGGCGCCTTCGACGACGACGGTGAGCTGGTGTACCTCGGCGACGTCGGCACGGGGTTCAGCGACGACGCGCTGGAGCACCTCCGTGCCGTCCTGGCGCCGCTGGCCCGCGCGGCGAGCCCGTTCGCGACCGAGGTGCCCCGCGAGCGGGCCCGGGGCGCCCGGTGGGTCGAGCCGTCGCTGGTCGGCGAGGTCGTCTACCGGCGGCTGACGCCGGATCTGCGGCTGCGCCACACTTCGTGGCGCGGCCTGCGCCCCGACCGCACGCCCGGCGAGGTGCGGATCCCCTGACGCCCCGGAATTGTCGGTGCCGCGTGGTTTGCTCGACGGCATGGCACTTTCGGCACTGAACGCACCGCCCGCGCGCATCGAGCGGGCGGACGTGGCGGTCGTGGAACGCACGACCGCCGACGACCTGCCGTCGATCCAGGCGCTCTGGCCGTGGTTCGAGGGGCTCGTCGGGCTGCGCGGGCGCAAGATGTTCGCCCGCGTCGACGAACGGGCGGGCACCTACACGGTCTGCACCCCGGTGCGTGACGGCGACCGGCCGGCCGAACTGGGCCTGGCGACCGGGGTGCTGCCCGGCGGCAGCTACCTGCGTGGCCACCTCACCGGCGAGCCACCGGGGATCTACGCGCGGATCGGCGACGCGATGGCGGAACTCCAGGCGGCTGCGATCGTCACCGACGCGACGCGGCCGCTCGTGGAGTTCTACCGCCGGCGCGACCACGTCGAGTTGTGGGTGCCGGTCCCGTGACGGTCTCGCACGCGATCAGCAACGGCGAGGGGGTGGTCCGGCGGCCACTGTGATCGCGGTCATAGCCGGTCACATCGGGCTCGCGGGCGGAGTCGTGGGGGTGATGGCGCCGGGAACCCGGTGCCGCGCTCTCCCGAGGAGTTCCGATGTCGACTGCCTACCTGATCGTCACCCTCGCCGCCGCGGCGTTCGTGGGGTTCTCGGCCGTTTCGGTGTTCACCCGCGCGAAGTGGGTGGTCGAGCCGATCACCGAATACGGCGTGCCCGAGGCGTGGTGGCCGTGGCTCGGCGCGGCCAAGGCGGCCGGTGCTGTGGGCCTGGTCGTCGGGTTGTTCGTGCCGGCGATCGGCGTCGCGGCGGCGATCGGCCTGGTGCTGTACTTCGCCGGTGCGGTCGTCACCGTGCTGCGCGCCAAGTCGTACGCGCACGTCGCCTTCCCGCTGATCTACGTGGCGCCGGTCGTGGCCTCGCTGGCGCTGCTCGCTTGAGCGGCGAGCCAGGTGAGCGCGGCGGCGGCGTGGTCCAGCACGGAGAGGTGCCCGTCGCCGGGGGTGAGCCGGAGTTCGGCGCCGGGGCAGCGTCCGGCGAGCCACCGGCTGTGCGCGGCGGGCACCATCCGGTCGTCCTCGCCGTGCACCAGCAGCACCGGCGCGGTGATGGCGGCCGGGTCGGCGCCCCACGGCGCGACGTAGGCGAGGTCGTCGTCGATCAGCCCGACCGCCCCCAGCGCGGGCTGGACGACGCTGTCGAGCCAGGACCACGCCCCCTTAAGCGCGGCGAAGTCGGCCTCGGTGAACACCGCGGGGTTGAACTGGGCAGCCGCTTCGTACTTCTCCTTGGCAGCCCGGCCTTCGGTGGCGGCGCGCAGCGAACCCGGGTCCGCCATGCCCGCGAACCAGGCTTCACCGTGGAACGGCGCCACCGCGCCGAGACCGGCGGCCGCGAGGACGCGATCGGGCAGCAGCGCCGCGCACGCGAGCGCGTGGGAGCTGCCCCCGGAGTGGCCCAGGACGGCGAAGCGCTCGACCCCGAGCGCGTCGGCGACGGCGGTCGCGTACCCGGCGGCGTCCCCGACGGACCGCCCCGGCACCGGCGTCGAGCTCCCGTAACCGGGCCGGTCGTAGGAAATCCAGCGGATCCCCAGCTCCTCGCCGAGCGGCAGCAGCGGCCCGGGCGGCGACCCGAGGTTGGGCGTCCCGTGGTGCCACAGGACGGCCGGCCCCGGGCCACCGCTGTCGTAGACGTGCAGGACGGGCCCGCCGGGCAGCGTCAGGTCGCGTTCGGCGAAGGCGGTCACCGGGCGAGCCGCCCGGCCAGCCACGCCAGCGAAAGCGGGTAGCGGTAGTCGATCGCCGCGTGGCCGGCGTCGAACAGCTCGAAGTGCACCCGCTCGGCCGGCAGCCCCGCCGCCGCGATCGCCGCCCGGAAGGCCTCCGCGCCGAGGTCGAGGTAGTACTCGTCGCTCGTGCCCGCGTCGATCCACACCGCGCGCAGCGACCGGATCGCCGCCGCGTGGTCCGGCACCATCCGGACCGGGTCCCAGGCCAGCCAGCGCTCCCACACCTCCGGCCGCACGGCGCCGGTCAGCGGGTCGCACGGCAGTTCCGGCGTCCCGTCCTCCCGCGCCGAGAAGCACGCCGAGACGCCGAGCAGCTGCAGGAGCGTCGCGTCCTCCGGCTTGGTGAACGCCGGTCGCGAGCGGAAGTCCGCCCACCACTTCGCGATGTCCTGGTCGTAGCCGCGCAGGGCGCGCGCCGCCTTGCCGAAGTCCTGGATGTAGCTCAGCTCGTACAGCGAGTCGCCCGCGTGCGTCGCGAGCGCGCCGAACAGGTCGGGGCGCAGCATCGGCGTGATCATCGCGCCGAACCCGCCCGAGGACTTGCCCGCGATCGCGCGGGATCCGGCCGCGGGCACCGTCCGGTAGTGCGCGTCCACCCACGGCACGACCTCGTCGCACAGGTACGAGTGGTAGCGGCCGGTGCCCGGCGAATCGACGAACTGGGAGCCGCCGTACGCGGTCCACGCGTCGACGTACACGACGACGCAACCCGGGGCGCCGCCGGCGAAGACCGCGTCGGCGGTCTCCAGGAAGGTCTGCCGGAACGGCGTCCGGTTGGCCCACATCGCCACGTGCCCGGTGTAGCCCTGGATGACGTAGACCGCCGGGTAGCGCTCGTCGCCGTCGTCGTAGCCCGGCGGGACGTACACCCACAGCGGCCGTTCGTGCGGGTCGCCGAGCGGGTTGCCGCGCAGCAGCTCGGACTCCAACGTGTGCCGGTCGAGCCGGCCGGCGAGGTCGCCTTCCCAGGGCAGCATGGCGTCAGTCAACCAGAACCACCCGGTTGCAGGGGCTAAGCGATACCTCTTTTCCGCGCGTAGCGTTGAGCCGTTCCGCCCCGACCGCCGTGTTACGGGCACGGTGGTGGGTCAGGGGAATGCGGGGAAGATCATGAAACATCCGGGGCCGTTGTTCACGTTGCTGGCGGGCGTCGCGCTCGCCGGCGGGATCGGGATCGTCAACCTGGCGACGGGGACCGGCGCCGCGCCGGTCGCCGGGGCCGCGAGCGCGGCGGGCAGCACCACGGCGGTGCCGCCGCCCAGGACGACGACGTCGGAAGCGCCGAAGCCCGAGGCACCCGCGCGGGCGGATTACGCCGGGCGCGTGACCGGCGGCGGCGCGTCGGTCGCGGTGTCGGTGCGCGACGGCCACGCCATCGCCTACCTCTGCGACGGCAAGAAGGTCGAAGCGTGGCTGCAAGGCGTGACGACCGGCGGGAAACTGGACCTGAAGGGCGCCAAGAACGCCGCGCTGAGCGGCAGTTTCGACGCCACCGCGGCCACCGGCACGGTGACGGCGTCGGGCAAGACGTGGCAGTTCACCGCGCCGACGGCGAAGAAGCCCGCCGGGCTCTACCGCGCGGCGCCGAAGGTGAAGGGGCAGCAGGCGAAGGCCGGCTGGATCGTGCTGCCCGACGGCAGCCAGGTCGGCATCCTCGCCGCGGGTGACGACGCCACGGCCGCCCCGCCGCTCGACCCGGCCGCGGGCACCGCGAGCGTCGACGGTGCCCCGGTGACCGCCGAGCCGATCAGCGGCCTGGCCGGGAACGGTGACTTCTGATGACCACGGCCGGGCACCGCACCGCGGTCACGCTCCTGGTCCCGCTGTTCGCCGGCGCCGTCGTCTCGGTGGTGCTGGGCGTCTACGGCAGCCTGCACACGCCGACCGGCGTCGCGGTGAACGTCGCCGGGTTCTCCAGCCCGCAGGGGGTGAAGGCGTGGCTCGCCACGGTCGTCGTCGTGCTGGTGCTGGTCCAGCTGCTCTCGGCGCTTTCGCTGTACGGCAAGCTCGGCGCTACGCCGGCGTGGATGGGCACGGTGCACCGCTGGTCGGGCCGGGTGGCGTTCCTGGTGTCCATCCCGGTGGCGCTGCACTGCCTCTACGCGCTCGGGTTCCAGTCGTTCGACACCCGCGTCCTCCTGCACTCCCTGCTGGGCTGCTTCTTCTACGGCGCGTTCGTCGCGAAGATGCTGCTGCTGCGCAAGGACGGCGCGCCCGCGTGGGCGCTGCCGGTGCTCGGCGGGCTCGTCTTCACCGGGCTGGTCGGGCTGTGGCTGAGCGCGTCGCTGTGGTTCTTCACCCAGTCCGGTTTGACCTTCTAGGCGGAGGACGAAGTGCGCGACGACGAAACGGACCCGGTGCTGGCGCGCCGCACGGCGCTGGCGGTACTGGGCGCGGGGCTGGCCGCCGGCTGCAGCACCTACGGCGGCTCCCAGGCCCCGCCACCGGCCGCCCAGCAACCGCCGGCGGCCGGCGGCACGGAACTCGGCCCCGCCGCCGACATCCCCGTCGGCGGCGGCAAGGTGTTCGCGGACAAGCAGGTGGTGGTGACCCAGCCGGCGGCGGGCACCTTCGCGGCGTTCTCCGCCGTCTGCACCCACCAGGGCTGCACGGTGGACGCCGTCGCGGACGGCACGATCAACTGCCCGTGCCACGGCAGCAAGTTCAAGATCGCCGACGGCTCGGTCGCGAACGGCCCGGCATCGCAGCCGCTGCCGAAGAAAGCCGTCACGGTCACCGGCGGCAAGGTCACCCTGGCCTAGGTGCCGGCGGGTGGGCAAAGCGGTCGCCGAGTGCCGCCTGCTCTGGCACCATCGGGCGGGTGAGCCCGGTCGAGATCGCCTGCGACGAGTCGGGCTCCGAGGGCGAGAACCTGCTCGGCGGCGAGACCGACGTCTTCGCCCACGCCGGGGTGCGGCTGAGCCCGGAAGCCGCCGCGGCCTGCGTGCGCGAAATCCGGGCGCGCATCGGCTCGCCCGCCGAGGAGTACAAGGCCAGCTGCTGCGCGGCAAGCACCGCGCGGTGCTCGAGTGGCTGCTCGACCCCGCCGGTCCGCTCGAGGGCCGCGGCCACGTGCACCTGACCGACAAGACGTACTTCGCCGTCCGGGCCGCGGTCGAGCTGCTGGCCGGGCCGGGCACCGCGGCGGCGGCCCGCACCCTGCACCGCGCGGGTCCCGCCGCGTTCGGCGCCGCGCGCTGGGAGTTCTTCCTGACCGCGTTCACCAGCGTGCTGCGGCTCAACCCCCGCCGCGGCGTGCAGACGTCGCCGGAGCGGTTCTTCGCGCTGGTCGACGACCTCGCCGCGACGCCGGGCGAAGCCGGCGAAATCGTCGCGCTCTTCCGCGGCGGCGGCGAGCGCGTGGCCGCCTACCGCGCCCGGCTGGCGGGCGACCCGGGCCTGGTCGGGGTGCTGGATCCGCTGGTGCCCGCGGTGGTCCACACCGTCCGGCACTGGAGCGCGGGCGGCACCCCGGTCGCGCTGGTGCACGACGAGCAGCTCGCCCTCACCCCCGAGCGCGTGCTGCAGCTCAAGGCCACCCTCGGCCACCGCCTGGCCGGCGTCCGGTTCGTCGACTCCCGCGCCGACGCCCGCGTCCAGATCGCCGACTTCCTCGCCGGTGTCGCCCGCCGCATCGCCTCCGACGAGCTGAACCACCGCGGCGACGCCCGGCTGACCGGGCTGCTGAAGTCCTTTGTGGACACCAACTCCGTCTGGGACGGGCTCAGCAGCTGATCACCTGCGTGGGCGCGCTCGTGTCGTCGAGCCGCTTGACGTACGCGCCGCCGCTGCGCCGGGCGCACGCGGTTTCCTTGGCGGCGAACGGCCCGGCGTAGACCGCGTAGACGTCGGCGCCGTTCACCTGCTGGCGCAGCGACCCGCACCCGGTGGTCGGCGCGTGCAGGTAGCTCGCGCCGGGGTGGAGGTCGAGGAAGCGCTGGACGTCGGCGCGGTAGCGGGCCGGGGTGACGGCGGAGCCGAGGACCACCACGAACGACCCGTCGCACGCGGGCGTGCTCATCGTGGTCGCCAGCCCGAGGTCCGCCCCGCCCGCGGCGACCGTGGTGGCGACGGACGTCCGGACGCTCACCTGCGTGGTCGTGACCGGCGCGGCGGCCGGCGGCGGGGTGGGGGAGGGCGTGGTGGTGGCCGGGGGCGAGGTCGAGGCCGGGCCCGCCGTCGGCCGGTCCTGCAGCGCGGGGCGCAGGATCGTGAACCACCCCGCCACGGCCACGAGGGCGAGCAGGGCCACCGCGGCCACCACCCAAGGCGCCTTCGACGTCCGGGGCGGCTCGGAAACGGGTGCGGGAGTGACGCGGGTGGCCTGCCGGGTCGGGGGAGCGGCCGCCCGGACCGGGCTGGTGCCGCCGAGCGCGGCCCGCGCGGCGCCGGCCAGCTCCTCGACCGAGCCGAACCGGTCCGCCGGGTTCTTCGCCATGCCCCGCGCGATCACCTCGTCGAACGCGGCGGGCAGCCCGGGCCGCAGCGCGCTCGGCCGGGGCGGCGGCTGGTGCAGGTGGGCGCCGATCAGCGACGCGGCCGTCGTCACCGGGAACGGCTTGCTGCCGGTCAGGCACTGGTGCAGCACGCAAGCCAGCGAATAGACGTCGACGCGGTGGTCGGCGGGCGCGTCGGCGAAGCGCTCGGGCGCCATGTAGTCGAGGGTGCCGACGGCCCCGCCGGTCGCGGTGAGCCCGGTGGCGGCCCCGGCGGCGCGGGCGATGCCGAAGTCCACGAGGTAGGCGAACCCGGTCGCGTCGACGAGCACGTTGGACGGCTTGACGTCCCGGTGCACCAGCCCTTCGGCGTGCGCGGCGGCCAGCGCCCGCGCCACCTGCCCGATGACGTCGACGGCGTCGGCGGGCGAGGGAGCCCCGCCCGCGGCCAGCCTGCTGCCGAGGTCGTCCCCGTCGACCAGGCGCATGTCGAGGTAGAGCCGCCCGTCGTGCTCCCCGTAGGCGTGAATCGGGATGACGTGCGGCTCCCGCAGCCGCGCGACGGCGTGCGCCTCCCGCCGGAACCGCTCCTGGAAGTCCCGGTCGGCGGCGAACTCGGGCGCGAGCAGCTTGAGCGCCACCACCCGGTCGTGCCGGGTGTCGTGCGCGCGGTACACCTCGCCCATCCCGCCCCGGGCGATCAGCGACTCGACGCGGTAAGGCCCGAACTGCCAGCTCACGCGTTTCCCTCCACCAGGCCCGCCGGACACCGGTGAAGTCGCGGTCCGCGCGCCGGGACGTTACACGGCCGACTCCCGGCGGGTCGGGAACGAGGTGGCCGCGAGGGCGGGACAGCGCGGGGTCTCACTGCCCCACCGTCGCGGTTCGGCTCGGCAGTCAGGCGATGGCGCTTACCGTCTCGAGCGACGTGATCTTCTCGGGATTCCAGTACTGCAGACCGGTCGCGCCCGCTCCGGTGAGGACGAGCGCGGACGCCAGTGCGAGGCCGGCCAGGAGTTTCTTCATCGTGCTTTTCCTCTGGCTCTTTCGTGGAAAGTGTTCTCGGGGGATGAACACGGCCGAAACCCTAGCTGATCATCGGGCGGCACTGGCGCGCGGTCTACCCGTAGTGGTTCGTATGGCCCCGCGAAGCGGGAACGGGCGACTCGAAGGAGTCGTGGTCCCCTCGATCGAGCGATGACTACTCGCGGGTAAACATCGACAAGTCCCCACATCGGGTTAATGTAACGAGAGTAGGTTTCACGTTTCGGGGGAGAAAGTGCCGTTCGCGGAGGCGGTCGACAGGGTGGCGAGGTCCTCACGAACGTGTCGTTCACGTTCGTGGTTGCCGAGATCGGCGTAAATGGCCGCCGCGTTCGTCCAGCCTTCTTCGGCGGCAGCCAGTCGTCCCGTTTCGTGCAATGCGTGGCCGAGGACGTGGAGCGCGTCGGATTCGACGACGGCGTTGTGGGTGCGTGCGGCCAGCCGCACGGCTTGCCGCGCGTAGCCGATCGCGGCCGCGTGGTCCGCTTGGCGGTAGCTGACGGTGGCCACGACGCAACACGCGCGCGGGCCCACTTCGAGGTCGTTGATCTGTTCGACGATGCGCAGTGCCCGTAGGCCGTGGTCGAGCGCTTCGCCGTACTTGCGCTGCTCGCACAACGTCGAGGCCATCTCGGCCAGGGTTTCGGCTTGGCCGTGGCGGTTGCCGATGCTCTCCCTCAGGTCGAGCGCGTGGCGGTAGCGGGCCAGCGCCTCATCGTGACGGCCGCGGTGACGGAGGGTATCTGCGAGCCGGTGGTGGATCGCCGACTCGGTGCCCGCGCTGTCGGCTGCTTCGAGTCGGTCCAGTGCGCGTTGGTACAGGGCTTCGGCGGCCTCGAATTCGCCGGCCTGCGCTTTGTGGGTGCCCAAGTGCAAGAATGACGTCGCGATTCCGATCGCACTGTTCGTCTGCTGGGCGATCGCTGCGGCCAGGTGGAATTCCAGCAATGCCGGACCGGGATCGCCCAGGGCGAGCAGAATCATTCCGAAGTCACTTCTTGTCGCGGCCTCGCTTTCCGGATCTGCTACGGCTTGGGCAGAAGAAACCGAAACAGTGAACGCGTCGCGGAGTTCGTTGTAAAAACCATACCGACGGTAGAGGCCGTACAAGTTGTGGGGGATTCGCCACGCGTAATCGTGGTGATTCCGTTGCGCGGCCCACGGGATGATCCTCACGAAATTGGCCTTCTCGTTCGAGAGCCAGGCCGCCGCGGCGTTTTCCGATGGGAATTCGACCATCGGGGTGTCCGCCGCGGCCGGGAGCATCGGGACCGGGGGCCGGAAGGGGAACAGCAGGCGGTCGGCGGCGTAGCTGGTGTGCAGGCAGAACGACAGCAACCGGCGCTCCGCCTCGGCCCGGACACCGGCGTACTGCTCGGCCTCCGCGAGTTCGCGGGCGAAAGTCCGGAGCAGGTCGTGGACCCGGTAGCGGTCCCGCTTGCCCGTGTGGGTGAGGAAGTGGGTGCTGACGAGCACGTCGAGGGCGTGCTGGACCTCTTTCACCGGCTTCCCGGCCAGCGCGGCGGCGGCGTGCGGAGTCAGTTCCGGCGCCGGGGAGAGGCCGATCAGCCACAGCAGGTCCCGCGCCGCCCGGGGCAGGCCGTTGTAGGTGACCAGCAGGGCGGCGCGCATGGTCGCCGGCGGATCGTCGCCGTCGTCGCCGATGTCGAGCAACCGGCTCTGGTCCTGGAGTTCGTCGGCGAACTCGCTCAGCGCGGCTCCGCGACGGCCTTCGATGTGGTGGGCGACCAGCTGGAGTGCGAGGGGGACTCCGCCGCACAACGCGGCGATCCGCGCGAGCGGCTCCTGTTCGGCGGCTCCTCGCGGACCGATGCGGTTGGTCAGGACCTGGGCGGCGTGCTGCTCGTTGAGCGGCGTGACCGAGCACCGCCGCGCGCCGTGCCGGCTGGTCAGCGCGGTCAGGCCTTTGCGGCTGGTGACGAGCAGCAGGCACGGCGAGAGCGTGAACAGCAGCGGCAGCACGTGCGCGGAGTTCGCGGCGTTGTCGAGCACCACCAGGGTGCGGCTCTGCGCGAGGATCTCCCTCAGCTTCGCGTCGCGGCGGGCGCGCGTGGCCAGGCGGGAGATGGGCACTTCGAAGGCGTCGAGGAGTTCGTCGACGACGTCGTCGGCGGTGACCGGACGCCCGCCGTCGAAGCCGTGCAGGTCGAGGTACAACGCCGTGTCGGCGAGGCGGCCGTACTGCCCGTGTGCCCAGTGCACCGCGAGCGCGGTCTTTCCGATGCCCGCCAAGCCGTCCAGGACGATCACGCCGGGGGAGAACCGCCCCTCGGCGGTGCGGGCCAGCTCGTCGAGCGTCTGCCGGATGTCGTGGTGACCGACGAAATCGGTCGCCGCCGGCGGCAGGGTCGACCGGCCCCGTGGCGCCAAGGCCGGCAGCAGGCTGGGTGGTGGGTCCGATGGCGGCCGGGGGCGGGGCAGTGCGGCCAGTCGTTCGGCGGCACTCCGGGCTCCCGGTCTGGCCGGCGGAGCGGGCTTCCCGGCGATCAACGTGTTGTAGTACTTGAGCAAGTCGGCGGCCGCGGCCTGGTCGTCGCCGGCGAGGAGCAGCTTGCGGACGGCGATGTGGTAGGCGCCCATGTCGTCCGTCCGGTCGAGCTCGCGCAGGACGCGCAGGCGTCGCCTGGCCAACCCGATGTCGGTCGGGTGTTCGCGCTGGAGCTCGTCGATCTTCCGCAACGCGGCGTCGAATCGCCCGACGGCGATCAGCTCGCCCAGCAGCAGCTGGTTCGCCGGCAGCCAAGCGTTGTGCACCGCCGAATACCGCCAGTCCCGCGCCGGCTGCGAGGTCAGGTCCGCGAGCGGCTCACCCCGCCACAGGCCGAGGGCGGTGGCAGCCACCTCGCAAGCCGCTTCGTGATCGTTTTCCTTGCTGTGCCGGCGAGCCGTTTCGATGAGCGCTTCGAAGGCGAAATAGTCGATCGCAGTCCGTTCGACGTCGAGGTGCAATGCACCGTCGACCGTACGGATCGTCGCGGGAACGTCCGCGTCGCGCATGACCTTGCCGATCCGCGCGGCGTAGGTGCGGAATGTGGAAATCGGATCGTTCGGTTCCGGCTCGTCGACCGACCAGACCCACTCCGCCAGGCCCGTCATCCCCACGCGCACCTTGGGGTTCGTGAGCAACGCCGCCAGAACCTTGTGCAGCTTGGGTGAACCCCAGTCGGCGTGCAAACGACCGTGCATTCGCATGGCAGTCGGCCCGAGAATTCCGAATACGATCTCCATCCCGCCAGCTTTCCCCCCTCCTGGGATCGCTGAACTTCCTCGCCCATTCCGAGTTTCGCATCGGCTCGCGCGCCCGCGCCACCGCCCTGACCTGTGCTGACATTGATTTGTCACGTTTGCCGGCTCGGTGTCGCGCACCTGACACGGCCCCCGACACGCCGTTGACCTCGGTGGGTTCCATGCTTCCGGTGTCCAGACGGGCACCGACCGAGCGGAGCGCAAATGCCGGCACCCACCTCGCACGGCTGTTTATCGGTGAAGCTCGCGGTTCTCCGGGCGCAGACGGGAAAGGAGGTGCGACGCCATGATCGAATTCAGTGAAGCGGACCGTGAACCGACTTTCAGCAACCCGACCCAGGAAAGCTAGGAACCCCGAGGAGCAGCCGTGCGCCGTCCGATGATCAAACCCGAGCACCTTCCGGTCCGCCACGGCGGGAATCGCGTCCGGATCGGCGGTGTCGTCCGCGGGATCGCCGCGGACATCGCCGATCCCGACGGGTGGGTGTGGGCGCTGCTGGAGCTGCTCGACGGATCGAGGACCACGGGCCAGGTCGTCGCCGACCTGGCCCGCCTCCACCCCACCCGGGCCGGTACCGACGTCCGGGCGGCCATCGACGACCTGATCCGCGCCGGGTACGTCGAAGACGCGGGCGAGCCGGCGCCCGGCCGGCTGACCGCCGCCGAGCGGGAACGGTACGGGCGGAGCAAGGCGTTGTTCCGCTGGATGGATCGCGCTCCCCGTCGGACGAGCTGGGACACGCAGCTGCTGCTGAGCGGGGCGCGGGTCGTGGTGATCGGGATCGGCGGCGTCGGCTGTACCGCCGCCCAGGCCCTGGTCAGGTCCGGAGTCGGGCACGTGCACTGCGTCGAGCCGGACGTGGTCGAGCTGTCCAACCTCAACCGTCAAGTCCTCTTCACCGAGCGCGATCTCGGCCGGCCCAAGGTCGACGTCGCGGTCGACCGGTTGCGCGAGCAGAACTCCGAGGTCCGGGTCACCGGCACGCGGCTGGCGGTCGACGGCCCGGCCGTGTTGCGGACCCTGGCGACCGGCTTCGACGTCGTGCTGCTGGCCGCGGACCAGCCCGAGGAAATCCGCTCCTGGACCAACCAGGCTTGCGAGGCGACCGGGACCGCGTGGGTGCACGGCGGGTACCACGGGCCCCAGGTCGGCTGTGGGTTGTACCGGCCCGGCGCCGGGCCGTGTTATGACTGCGCCCGCGTTGCCGAGCGCGAGCGCCGCGCGGGCCTTCCCCCACGGACCTACTCCGCGGCGTCCGGCCGAGCCGCCCGCACGCACGCGGCCAACGCCGTTTCGGCGGGCGTCGCCGGGCAGCTGGCCGCGCACGCCACCCTGAGCCTCATCACCGGGGCGCCCGCGCTGCGGACCAATTGCCAGTACGGGTTCAACCTCGTCACGTTGCAGGACAGCTTCGCGATCGGTCCCGACGCACCGCGGCCCGACTGCCCCACCTGCGCTTGACTTCATCCTCGCGAGGACAGTTCCCGGATCCGCTCGCGCAGGGTTCCGGCACGCTCCGGGTCGAGCTCGTCGAGGAGCTCGCACGCTTCCCCGAGGTGCTCCGCCGCGCGCGTGAGGTTCCCGGTGCGCTCGAGCGAGGCCGCCGCTGTTTCGAGCGCTTCGGCGAGGAAAACCTCGGTGCCGGCGAGGGTCCGGTACAGCGCGACGGCTTGGTTCGCGTACTCGATCGCGGTGTCGTGGTCCTCGAGTCCGTGCAGGGCCACGGCCACGTCGCGCAGGGCGTAGGCCTCGCCGACGCGGTCGGCGCTCCGGCGGCGGAGGACGAGTTCCCGTTCGGCGTGTTCGCGGGCTTGGCCGAATTCCCCCAGCCGGACGGCGATCCGGCTGAGGTTGCACTCCACGACGGCCTCCGGGCGGCCACCACCCGCCTGTCGCGCCAGCGGCAATGCCTGGCGGTAGTAGTCACGCGCTTCGGGGTACCGCCGTTGCAGGAAGCGGACCTGCCCCAGCCCGATCAACCCGACTCGCTGGCGGACGGCGTCGCCGAGTTCCCGCGCCAAGGCGAGCTGGCGGGTGAAGTCGGCTTCCGCGTCGTCCCACCGCTCCAAGGTGGCGAGGGTGTCGCCCCGGAAGCCGAGGAGGAGTGCCTCCGCCGTCCGGTTCCCGGCGGCTTCCGCCGCGCGGAGCCCGAGGGTTTCGGCTTCGAGGCGCACCGGCCACACCGCGCGTGGCCCGAGACTGAGGAACCGGGTGGCGCCGGCGAGTACCACCGCGGTGGGGTGCTCGGGAGCCGAGCGCAGCACCGCCAGCAGGTTCGCCTGCTCGGTGTTCAGCCAGGCGAGTGCCCCGGCGCGGTCGGTGAGCGGGACCTCGGGTCCGTCGGGTGCCAGGTCGGCAGCGGGGGATTCCAGGCCCGGGAAGACGAGCTTGTCGGCGGCCTGCGCGGTGTGCGCGTACCACGAGAAAAGCCGGGCCGTGGCGTCGCGCCGGCTGTCCGGGCTGTCGTCCCGTTCGGCGCGGTGCGCGGCGTAGGCGTGCAGCAAGTCGTGGCACCGGTAGCGCCTGCCGCCGACGGACTCGATCAGGTGCACGTCGGCGAGGGCTTCCAGGTGCCGGTACGCCGTGGCGGCGTCGATCCCCGCCACCGCCGCCGCGGCGGGCACCCCGAATTCGGTGCCGGGATGCAGCCCCAGCCGGCGGAACAGGACGGCGTGTTCGTCCACCAGCCGCGTGTACGACCAGTCGAACACGCTCCGCACGGCGCTGCGTTCGTCTCCGCTGCTGCTCAACACGTCCAACCCCGTCCGGTCGCCGACGATGTCCGCCACGACTTCCGCGACGCTGGTGTGGCGGCGGGTGGCGATGCGCGTCGCCGCGATCCGCAACGCCAGCGGCAGGCGGGCGCACACCTCGACGAGGTCGGCGACGGCTGCGGGCTCGGCGGAGACGCGCTCACGGCCGAGGATCCGCCGGAGCAGGACGTGGGCTTCGTCCGCGGTGAACAGGTCGAGGGTGAGCTGGCTCGCGGCTTCGGCGACGAGCAGGCCGGTCAGGCTCGCCCGGCTGGTGACCAGGACGGCGCAGCCGGGGGAGCCCGGCAGCAGCGGGCGAACCTGCTCGGCGGTGCCGGCGTTGTCCAGCAGGATCAGCACCCGGCGGCCGGCGAGCACCGAGCGGTACACGCTGACCTGGGCATCCAGGTCGGCGGGGATGCGGTCCTCCGCGATCCCGAGTACGTGGAGGAACGACGCGAGCACCAGATCCGGCCGCACCGGTGCGCTGGGGCCGTAGCCACGCAGGTCGGCGAACAGCGTGCCGTCGGTGAAGTGGTGCTCCACCCGGTGGGCCCACTGCACGGCCAGCGCGGTCTTGCCGACCCCGGCGGTCCCGTCGAGGGCGGAGATCACCACGCCGCCGGGCCGGCCCTCGTCGTGGGAGAGCAGGAGTTCGTCCAGCCGGGCCAGCTGATCGCCACGGCCGGCGAAGTCACGCACGGCCGGAGGCAGCTGGCGCGGCACCGGCAGCGCCTGCTGCGTGGCCGCTGCGAAGACGACTTGCCGGATCGTGCCCGCTTGCACCACGGAACCGGTCACGGTGCCGGGCAGTGCGTTCGTCACCGATCTCGTGCCGTGCTCGTGCTCCGGTTCGTCGACCATCGCCGTACCCCAGCCCGCCACCCACCAGTCGAACTTCCGGTCTACCGCACAACAGCGGGCCGGTGAGCGGAATGTGAAGCGGTCGACACCGACCGTCACCCGGATGCGGATGGTGTTCGGCAAATTTCGCTGACTATAGTCAGCGAATGGACCGGGACCTCATCGACGGCGTCCGGCGGTTCAACCGCACGGTCACCCAGCGGATCGGTGCGCTCGATGACGCCTTCCTCGCCCGCGACCGGCCGCTCGGGCAGGCGCGCGTCCTCTGGGAGATCGGCGTCGCCGGGCTGGACGTGCGGGAGCTGCGGGAACGGCTGGACCTCGACTCCGGCTACCTCAGCCGGCTCCTGCGCGGGCTCGAGCAGGACGGCCTCGTGCGCGTCGAGCCGAGTGACGCCGACGGGCGCGTGCGGACCGCGCGGCTCACCGATGCCGGGGTGGCCGAGCGCGCCACCCTCGACCGGCTCTCCGACGACGCGGCCGCGTCGATCCTCGGGCCGCTGTCCGGTGGGCAGCGCCGCCGGCTCGTCGCCGCGATGGCCGAGGTCGAGCGGTTGCTGACCGCGTCGGCCGTCGAGGTCGCGCCGTGTGCGCCGGAGCGGCCGGCCGCCCGGTTCTGCCTGCGCGCCTACTTCGCCGAGCTGGCCGAGCGGTTCGACGACGGTTTCGACCCGGAGCTCAGCAGCTCCGCCGCCGACGCCGAGATGACGCCGCCGTCCGGGGTGCTGCTCGTCGCCGCGCTGCACGGGGAGCCGGTCGGGTGCGGGGCGCTCAAGTTCCGCGGTGGCGCGCCCGCCGAGGTCAAGCGGATGTGGGTGGCGCCGTCCGCGCGCGGGCTCGGGCTGGGCCGCCGGCTGCTCGCCGAGCTGGAGGCGCACGCCGCCGCGCAGGGGGTCCGGACGCTGCGGCTGGAGACGAACCGCGCGCTCGCCGAGGCGGTCGGGCTCTACCTCGCGGCCGGCTACCGCGAGGTCGCGCCGTTCAACGACGAGCGCTACGCCGATCACTGGTTCGAGAAGCACCTCGCCGCTCCCCGTACCCTGGGTTAGTGCGGACCCGGCCCACCCTCTCCTGGACCTCGGCGGACGCGCCGCTGCCGCGGACGTCCAGCCTCGACGAGCTCACCGACGTCGTCGCGCGCGGCCGCGTCGCCGTGCTGAGCGGCGCCGGGCTGTCCACCGAGTCCGGCATCCCCGACTACCGCGGCGAGACCGGCAGTCTGCGCCGGCACACGCCGATGACCTACGACGAGTTCGTCACCAGCGCCGAGGGGCGGCAGCGGTACTGGGCGCGCAGCCACCTCGGCTGGCGCACGATCGCCCGCGCCGACCCCAACGACGGCCACCGCGCGGTGACCGCGCTGTGCGAAGGCGGGTTCGTCGGCGGCGTCATCACGCAGAACGTCGACGGCCTGCACCAGGCCGCGGGCACCGCCGACGCGATCGAGCTGCACGGCAGCCTCGACCGCGTGATCTGCCTGGACTGCCGCCGCACGAGCCCGCGCGCGGACCTCGACCGCCGCCTGCGCGCGGCGAACCCCGCCTTCGACGGCGCGGCCACCCGCATCAACCCGGACGGCGACGTCGAACTGCCGGAAGACGTCGTCCGCCGGTTCACCACCGTCGCGTGCGCGGACTGCGCGTCCGGCGTGCTGAAACCGGACGTCGTGTTCTTCGGCGAGAACGTCCCGCGCCCGCGCGTCGAGGAGTGCTACCGGCTCGTCGACGACGCCGGAGCGCTGTTGGTGCTGGGTTCGTCCCTCACGGTGATGTCCGGCCTCCGGTTCGTCCGCCACGCGGCGAAGGCGGGCAAGCCGGTGGTGATCGTCAACCACGGCGAAACGCGCGGAGACCGCTACGCGTCGGTGCGGGTCGACCGGCCGCTCGGCGGGGCGCTCACCGAGCTGGCCGCGAGGCTGGGCTGCGAGGATCGCGGCCGAACCGCCTGAGCACCCGGTCCTGCCGCGACGCACCGGGCTCGTCCGGCGGCGGCTCGGCGAACACCCGCGAGTTCAGCGCCAGCCCCGCGAAGATGGCCTCGTGCTCCTCGTCGATCCACGCGACGAGCCCCGGATCGAGGGTCTCGTCGGCGCCGAGCGCGCGGGCCAGGTCCCAGGTGTGCACGGTGCTGTCGGTCGTCCGGACGGCCAGCGCCCGCCGCCCGGTCAGCTCGCCCAGCGGGTAGTCGACGACCCGGTCCAGCGCGTCCGGCGCGGCGAACGCTTCGGCGCACACCCGCACCGACTCGGTGAACGCGGTGACGGGGTCGTCGCCGAGCGCGTCGGCGTCGCGGGCGGCCAGGAACTCCTCGCGCGTGGCGCCGGCGAGGAGCCCGACGTAGTTGAGGTTGCCGCGGGTCATGTGGTTGACCAGCGCGCGCACGTCCCACTCGGAGCACGGCGTCGGCGCGCCCCAGGCGGCGGACGGCACCGCGCGGAGGTGGTGCTCGAAACCCTTGCTGGCGAGCAGGAACCGGTCCAGGAGCATGGCTGCCAGTCTGGCCCGGCCCCCGGGCCAAGCGCTCGCGGGTATCGGACGTCGTGGACGAGCCCGGTCCGGGTGGGTGGGGGGAACCCGCCCGGACCGGGCTCTGGCGACGGACCTCCACAGCCGGTCGTCGCCTGCAAGACGCGGCGGCCACCCACTGCGTTACAGCGTTTGCAACCCGTTCCAGGACCAGTGCGGCATGGCGAGCCCGGCGGGGACGTCGGTGGCGGGGCCGGGGTAGGTCAGCACCTCCGCCACCGCCCACTCCATGTAGGCCCGCAGCGCGGCGCGGAACTCGGGGTCGGCGGGCAGAGCCGCGTCGTCCGCCGCCTGCACGAAGCAGCTCACGAACCGGCGGCCGAGGTCGCTCATGTCGCCGTTGCCGGCGTGCATCCGCAGCATCGCGGAGTGGTCGCTGCACTCCTGCGAAAACCGCGGTGGGCCGCCCATGACCTCGGCCCAGTAGTGAGCCAGCCGTTCGACGTGCCGCGGGTGCTGCCCGGGGTGCGAGAACGGGTGGTTCAGCTCCGGGTCGGCGAGGCAGCGCTCGTGGTGGGCGGCGGCCAGCGCGAGGAACGCGGGGTCACCGCCGGCGAATTCGTAGAGCGTGGGGCGCACCCGCCGAGCCTGGCACGCCGCGCCCCCGGAAGCTAGCGCGCGCCGGCGGCGGCGCGTTCGGCGGCGGGGGAGAAGCCACCGTACGCCGCGACCGCCCGGTCGACGTCCTCGGTGACGAGGTCGTGGTTGAGCGCACCCGCGGCGGCCGCGCCCTGGGCCGCGGCGATGATCACGGTCGCCCGCGCGTCGACGACGTTCCCGGCCGCCCACACCCCCGGCACGCTGGTCTTCCCGCTGGGGTCGACCGCGCCTTCGGTGTAGCCGAGCCCGCGCAGGAGCTCGTCGTGCGGGACGGTCCGGGTGCGCAGGAACAACGCCGTCCGCGCGACGAACCGGTCGCCGAGCTCGATCCCGGTGAGCCGCCCGGCTTCCCGCCGCACCGCGGTGACGACGCCGTCGACGACGCGGATCCCGCGCGCGTCGAGCCGCTCGCGGTCCTCTTCGGACGGTGGTGCGATGTGCGCGAAGTAGACGACGTCGGGGGACCACTGGCGCACCAGCAACGCGTGCTCGACGCTCGCGGGTTCGGTCCCGAGGACGCCGAGCGGCTCGTCGCGCACCTCGTAGCCGTGGCAGTAGGGGCAGGTCACCGCGTCGGTGCCCCAGCTCTCCCGCAGCCCGGGCAGGTCCGGCAGGTCGTCGTGGACGCCGGTGGCGACCAGGACCCGCCGGGCGGTCAGCTCCCGCCCGCTCGCGAGCCGGGCGGTGAAGCCGGGCTCGAGCCGCGTCACGCTGTCTTCGAGCAGGTCGACGCCGTAGCCGGCGAGCTCCTCGCGCCCGATCTCGAGCAGGTCGGACGGCGGCAGGCCGTCGCGGGAAAGGAAGCCGTGCATGTGCTCGGCCGGGGCGTTGCGCGGTTCCCGGGCGTCGACGACGGCGACCCGCCGCCGCGCGCGGCCCAGCATCAGGGCGGCGTTGAGGCCGGCGGCCCCGCCACCCACCACCAGGACGTCATAGCTGTTTTCGGTCATGACGCCACCCTGAACCCGGCTTCGCGGATCCGACAACTATTGTTGCCGTTTCCGGGACAAGGGGGTTTCCTGGAGGCATGACGGACGCGATCACCCAGGCCCTGTCCGAGGTCGGTCCCCGGCTCAAGCGGGTCCGCACCCAGCGGCGGGTCACCCTGGCCGACCTCTCGACGGCGACGGGCATTTCGAAGAGCACGTTGTCGCGCTTGGAGTCCGGCCAGCGCAAGCCGAGCCTGGAACTGCTGCTGCCGATCGCGCAGGCCCACCAGGTCCCCCTCGACGAGCTGGTGGGCGCCCCGGAGGTCGGCGACCCCCGCGTCCGCCTGACCGCCCGCCGCATCCCGCGCCACAACGGCGCGGCGATGACCGTCCTGCCGCTGACCCGCCAGCCCGGCGCCCCCCAGGCGTTCAAGATGATCCTGGAACCGGAGACGGGCGAGCCCGATCCCCAGGTCCACGAGGGCTACGAGTGGCTGTACGTCCTTTCGGGACGGTTGCGGCTGGTGCTGGCCGACCGCGACATGGTCCTGGGCCCGGGCGAGGCGGCGGAGTTCGACACGCGCCTGCCGCACTGGTTCGGCGCGGTCGACCGGCCGGCGGAGATCCTCAGCCTGTTCGGCAAGCAGGGGGAGCGGCTGCACCTGCGGGCGAAGTCCCGCTGACTTTCTGGACTTGCCGGTCCATTTCACTCGGCGTTGAGTGGCGGTGTCCCGCTCCCGGCCGAGAGAGAAGGTTCCGCGATGCACGCGGTGTTCGCCCGTGACTTCGGCAGTCCGGAGGTCTTGACCTGGACGGAGTTCCCCGACCCCGTGCCCGGCCCGGGCGAGGTCCTCGTCCGGCTCCGCGCGGCCGGGGTGAACTTCATGGACACCGGCGTCCGGAGCGGGCCGGTGCCGACGTGGTCCCTGCCGGCCGTGCTGGGGGTCGAAGGCGCCGGCACGGTGACCGCGCTGGGCGCGGACGTGACCGGGTTCGCCGTCGGCGACCGCGTCGCCTGGTACTACCACCGCGGCAGCTACGCCGAGCAGATTGCCATCCCGGCGCGATCGCTTGTGCGCCTCCCCGGCGACATCGACGACGAGACCGCCGCCGCCGTCATGATGCAGGGCCTGACCGCCAACCACTTCACCACCGAGACGTACGCGATCCGGCCGGGGGACACGGCGGTCGTGCACGCCGCGGCGGGCGGGGTCGGGTCGGTGCTGACCCAGCTGATCAAGGCGCGCGGCGGCACGGTGGTCGGCCTGGTGTCCCGGGCGGACAAGGTCTCGGTGGCGGCGGAAGCCGGTGCCGACCACGTGCTCGTGTCGAGCGGCGGCGGTTTCGAAGACCGCGTGAAGGAGCTCACCGGCGGTCGCGGTGCCGACGTCGTCTACGACGGCAGCGGGCCGGAGGCGTTCCGCTCGTCGCAGCTCGCCCTGCGCCCGCACGGCGTGCACGCCTACTACGGCGTGCTGATCGGCAACCCGGTGTTCCGGCCGATGGACCTGCCGAACAGCATCCTGCTGTCCTATCCGGCGGTCGCCGATCACGTGCCGACGCGGGAAGCCCTCCTGGCGCGGACCGAGGAGCTCTTCGGCTTCGTCCGCAGTGGACAGCTCGTGCCCCGCATCGGGCAGCGCTACGCCCTCGCCGACGCCGCGCGGGCCCACCGGGACCTGGAATCCCGGCGCACGACGGGAAAGCTGCTGCTGCTCCCGTCAGCCCAGGTCCCGCTGCATCAGCAGCGTGTCGAGCCAGCGGCCGTGCTTGAACCCGACGCGCCGCAGCACGCCCGCGTCGGTGAAGCCGGCCGCGAGGTGGAGGGTGCGCGAGGCCGGGCTGCCGGAGTCGACGATCACCGCGATCGCCTGCCGCGCCCCGGCTTCGGCGCACCGCTCCAGCAGTTCGCCGAGCAGCCGGCGGCCGTGGCCCCGGCCGGTGGCGCCCGGGGCGAGGTAGATCGTCGTCTCGACGGAGAACCGGTACGCCGGCTTCGGGCGCCACGGCGCCGCCAGCGCGTACCCGAGGACTTCGCCTTCGTCGGCGAGGACGAGGAAGGGCCAGGCGCGCTCGCGGATCTTCGCGCGCCACTGGTCCGCGGTCGGCGGCGTGGTCTCGAACGTCACGACGGAGTCCGTGGCGTACGGCGCGAAGACGGCGGCGATGCCTTCGGCGTCGGCCTCCGTCACTTCCGCTATAGTGGACATGGTCGCTATCATAGAGGAATGATCGATCCGGTGACGCTCGGCCGCCGTCTGCACGAGCTGCGCGGCGACCGCGGGCTCGCGCTGAAGGCCCTGGCCGCGGCGGCGGGCGTGAGCGTCAGCATGCTGTCGGCCATCGAACGCGGGGAGAAGACGCCGACGGTCGTCGTGCTGTCGCGGATCGCCGACGGGCTCGGCCTGTCGCTGTCCCGCCTGCTGGCCGGCCTCGAGACGGACCGGGTGATCGTCCGCCGCGCCGCCGAGCAGGACCACGTCGCCGAGCCGGGCGGCTGGCACCGCACGGTGCTGACCCCGGTGATCCCCGGCGTCAACTTCGAATGGATCCGCACGACCCTGCCGCCGCGCTGCGACGCGGGCGCGTTCCCCGCCTACGCCCCGGGGTCCCACGAGTTCGTCGCCGTCGAGTCGGGCACGCTCTGCCTCGGCGTCGGCGAGGCGGACTACGTCCTGAACGCGGGCGACTCGCTCTACTTCCCCGCCGACGCACCGCATTCGTACGCGAACCGCGGCGGAGAACCCTGCGTGTACCACGTCGCGGCGCTGATCATGCGGCCGCGTGAGAACCGGACTTTCGGCGTTTCGCGGGTCTGACGCCCGCCGCGCTGTTAACGTCCGGGTGGTGCGGATCTGGTGGTGCGGCGTCGTCCTGAGTGCGGTTGCGCTGCTCGCCGCGTGCGCCGGCGGCGGATCGGGCACCGGGCGGCTGATCCCACCCACCACCTCGACGACGCCGGTCACTTCGATCACACCGGCCACGGACTCCCCGGTGACGACCACGACGCCGCCGGCGACCACGCAGACGAGAGCGCATCCGCCGACGGCGACGACGACCACCAAGAAGACGACCACCCCGCGTCACACGACGACGCGGCGGCGGCCGCGCTGAGTCAGCGCCCGCGCAGGCGGGGCCGCGCCAGGCCGATCGCGGCCGTGACGACCAACGCGACGGCCGCCACCGCCGCGATCACCGACAGGATGGGAGCGCGGGTTTCCGCTCTCGTCAGCGTGAGGATGCTGGAGACGAGCAGGACCGCGCCCACGCCCAGGTAGAGCCAGCACAACGGGGCGGTGGTCGGGATGAAGTGCCAACGCCGTTCGGCCATCGAACCTCCTTGATCGACCTTCACCCCGGATTTGCCCCGATCAGGTGACGATCAAACCGGCGGGAATCCGCCATGACCCCGAGCTGTCGCAAACCTGCCAGCCCGGGCGCGGCGACGTCGATCTACTGGGCGCATGAACGCATCCCGCTGGCCTGCTGTCACAGCTGTGACCGTCGGCATCTTCGCCATCGTCACCACCGAAATCCTGCCGATCGGGCTGCTGACGCCGATCGCGGCCACGTTCGGCGTTTCGGCGGGCACCGCGGGCTGGACGATGACCGTGCCCGGCCTCGTCGGCGCGATCGCCGCGCCGGTGGTGACCGTCGCGATCGGCCGCGCCGACCGGCGGCCGGTCCTGGCCGCGTTGATGCTCCTGCTCGCCGTCGCCGGCTTCCTCGCCGCGGCCGCGCCCGCGTACTGGGTTCTGCTCGTCGCGCGGTTCCTCGTCGGCCTCGTCATCGGCGGTTTCTGGTCGGTCGGCGCGGGACTGGCGCCCCGGCTCGTGGAGCCGGCCGCCGTCGCGCGGGCGACGGCGGTGATCTTCGCCGCCGTACCGCTGGGCTCGGTGCTGGGCGTACCGCTCGGCACGCTGCTCGGGCAGCTCGCCGGCTGGCGGACGGCGTTCCTGCTGCTCGGCTTGCTGAGCCTCGGCACGGCCGCCGCGTTGCTCGTCTTCACGCCTTCGCTGCCATCGCGGGAAAGCACGCGGCCGAGTGTCCTCACCGGGCTGCTCCGCCGTCATGGCGTCCGAAGTGGACTGATCGTGACGTTCCTGCTCGTGCTGGCGCACTTCGGCACCTACACCTACCTCACGCCACTGCTGCGCGACGTCGTCCGGCCCGCGGTGCTCAGCGGTTACCTGCTGGTCTACGGCGTCGCGGGGATCGCCGGGACGTTCCTGGCGGGCGCGAGCCGACGTCCCCGTGCGGCCTTCGCCGTCGCGGCGGCGCTGATCGCGGCGTCGGTCTTCGTCCTGCCGCACGTCGGCGCGGCGGGCGCGCTCGCGGTGCTCGTGGTGTGGGGAGCGGCGTACGGCGCGGTGCCGGTCTGTTCGCAGCGGTGGTTCGCCCGCGAAGCGCCGGACGCGCCCGAGGCCGCGACCGTCCTGTTCACGGCGTCCTTCCAGGCCACGATCTCCGCGGGCGCGCTGGCGGGCGGGTTCGTGGTGGACGCGGTGTCGGTGCCGGCCGTGATGACCTGCGGTGGCGTGGCCGCGGTACTGGCCGCGCTCGCGGTTCCCGCCCGGGTGTTCCGCTCGCCGGAACGCCGGGCTGTCCCGGCCGCCGAGCCCGGTGCGACGGTCGGGACATGGCTCCCGTGATGGCGGCGATCGTCGGCCCCGGCAACATCGGCACCGATTTGCTGGCGAAGCTGCGACGCAGTGAAGTGATCGAAGTCGGCTACGTCGTCGGCGTGGTCGAGTCCGACGGCCTCGAACGCGCCCGCGCGCAGGGGATCGCGGCGTCCGCCGAGGGCGTCGACTGGCTGCTGCGCCAGGATCCGTTGCCCGAGCTGGTGTTCGAGGCGACGTCGGCGAAGGCGCACGCGGCGAACGCCCCGCGCTACGAGGCCGCGGGCATCCAGGCGATCGACCTCACCCCGGCGCACCTCGGCCCGATGGTGTGCCCGCCGGTGAACCTCGGCGCCCACCTCGACGCCCCGAACGTCTCGATGATCACCTGCGGCGGCCAGGCCACGATCCCGATGGTGCACGCCGTTTCCCGGGTCACGCCGGTGCCGTACGCGGAGATCGTCGCCTCGGTGGCGTCGCGCGGCGCGGGGCCTGGCACCCGGGCGAACATCGACGAGTTCACGCGCACGACGTCGCAGGCGGTGGCCGAGATCGGCGGCGCGGGGCGCGGCAAGGCGATCATCATCCTCAACCCGGTCGAGCCGCCGATGATCATGCGGGACACGGTGTTCTGCGCGATCGGCCTCGACGCCGACCGCGACGCGATCACCGCGTCCATCCACGCGATGGTCGCCGAGGTGCGGCAGTACGTCCCCGGCTACTCCCTGCGCGCGGATCCGCAGTTCGACGACGCGCGCGAGGACTGGGACGGCCACGCGCGCGTCGGCATCTTCCTCGAGGTCCGCGGCAACGGCGACTACCTGCCGGAGTACGCCGGCAACCTGGACATCATGACCGCCGCGGCCGCGCGCGTCGGCGAGCTGATGGCGCGCGCGAAGCAGGAGGTGCCGGCATGACCCGCCCGGAGCTGGAGCACGACGTCCGGATCGTCGACACGACGCTGCGCGACGGCAGCCACGCGATGGCCCACCGCTTCACCGAGCAGCAGGTGCGCGACACGGTGCGCGCGCTGGACCGCGCGGGCGTCGGGGTCATCGAGGTGACCCACGGCGACGGCCTCGGCGGCTCGTCGTTCACCTACGGCTTCTCCGCCGTCGACGAGCTGAAACTGATCGCGGCGGCGCGGGAGGAGGCTCGGCAGGCGAAGATCGCCGTGCTGCTCGTGCCCGGCATCGGGACGGCCGAAGACCTCCAGCGCGCCTTCGACGCGGGCGCGGAAATGGTTCGGGTGGCCACGCACTGCACCGAAGCCGACGTCTCGCCGCAGCACTTCGGCCTGGCACGCGAACTCGGGATGGAGACGGCCGGGTTCCTGATGATGGCGCACCGGACACCGCCGGAGGACCTGGCGAAGCAGGCCAGGATCATGGTGGACGCGGGCTGCCAGGCGGCGTACGTGACGGACTCGGCGGGCGCGCTGCTGATGCACGAGGCACGGGCGAGGTTCGAGGCGCTGGTCGCGGAGGTCGGCGACACGGCGTGGGTCGGCTACCACGGGCACCAGAACCTTTCGCTCGGCGTCGCGAACTCCGTGCTGGCCTACGAAGCCGGCGTCCGCTACATCGACGGCTCGCTGTGCGCCCTCGGCGCGGGCGCGGGCAACTCGCCGACGGAGGTCCTCGCGGCGGTGTTCGACCGCCTGGGGATCGACACGGGCCTCGACGTCGGCGCGTTGCTGGACGCGGCGGAGGAGGTCGTCCGCCCGTACCTGCAGCGCTGGCCGAAGATGGACCGCAACGCGATCGTCCAGGGCTGGGCGGGGGTGTATTCGAGCTTCCTGCTGCACGCGGAGCGCGCGGCGGAGCGCTACGGCGTCCCGGCCCAGGCGATCCTCCGCCGCTGCGGTGAGCTGGCCCTGGTCGGCGGCCAGGAGGACATGATCATCGACGTCGCGGTGCAGCTGGCTGCGGAGGGTTAGCCGGCGAAGCGGTCCAGAGCCGCCTGCTTCCACGCGCGTTTGCCGTCGCTCGCGCGGTACCCGGACCGGTCGTCGACGAGCAGTTCGGCGCCCGGCCGGGCCCGCCGCGGTAGTCTCGAGACCATTGTCCCTTCAGGACAGTCATTACGCGGTCGCGTTGCGCAGCCAGGCGATCCTGGAGCTGGCGCGGCAGTGTGGCGCCGGGATCGAGCGACAGCACGGTTTCCGGCCGAGTGATCCACACGAGGCGGCGCGCTCTCAGTCGAGCTCCGAGCGCCGCGTCGTGCTGATCGCGCTGAGCACGATCTCCGACACCCGGTGCGGGAAGCGTTCGGCGTAGACCAGCGCGAGTGTCGTGCCCCACGAACCGCCGGTCAACAGCCAGCGTTCGATGCCGAGGTGCTCGCGCAGCCGTTCGAGGTCGGCGACGAGGTGGTCCGTGGTGTTGTGCCGCAGGCTCGTGGCCGGGTCGCTCGCGTGCGGGAGGCTCCGGCCGCAGCCGCGCTGGTCGACGAGCACCGCCCGGTAGCGGGCGGGGTCGAACACCCGCCGCATCCCCGGCGTACAGCCCTGGCCGGGCCCGCCGTGCAGCACGAGCGCGGGCTTGCCGCCGGGGTTCCCGCAGGTCTCCCAGTAGACGCGGTGCCCGTCGCCGACGTCCAGCAGGCCGTGGTCGTAGGGCTCGATCGGCGGGTACACCGTGTCATGTCCAGGGCGCGCCGGAGGAGTCCCGGCGCGCCCTGCCGCGCGTCAGGCGGGCTCGCCGAACCACTTCCGCAGCGCGGCGGCCAGCCCGGCGGTCCCGCCGTCCTCGCTCGCCCAGGCGACGAACCCGTCCGGCCGGAGCAGCACGCCGGTGAGCGCGGGCTCGCTGTCGCACTTCACGGCCAGGACGTCGACACGGTCGCCCCAGCCGGCCGCCGCCTGCCGCAGTTCGGCGTTGTCGGCGAGGTCAAGCAGGAGCGCCTTGCCGTCCTGGAGGTGCTCACCGAGGCGCGTCCCGTCGGCGAAGGCGAAGTCCGGTGCGGCACGGCCGGTGAGGTCGTGCTCGCCGTCGAGCGGGTACCGGTGCAGCACGCCGGAGAGCTTCTTGGCCAGGTAGGTGGCGCCGTCGTCGGTGCGCAGCAGGTCGCCGACGACCTGGCGCAGCGCCTTCGTCCGGACGTCGCTGCGCATCAGCGCGACCTGCGCCCGCGTCCACTCGAGCACCCACTCGCCGATCGGGTGCCGTTCGGTGGTGTAGCTGTCGAGCAGGCCGTCGGGCGCCCAGCCGTGGATGGTCGCGGCGAGCTTCCAGCCGAGGTTGACGGCGTCGCCGATGCCCAGGTTCAGCCCCTGCCCGCCGAAGGGGGAGTGGACGTGCGCGGCGTCGCCGGCCAGCAGGACGCGGCCGAGGCGGTAGGTGCTCGCCTGGCGCGCGTTGTCGGTGAAGCGCGTCGCGCTGTGCACCTTCAGCACCCGGACGTCGGCGCCGGACACCCGCCGGAAGCTGTCTTCGAGCTCCTGCGCGGTGATCGGGGAGTTCCGGTCGGCGGGCGGCCCGTCGAACTCGACGGTGAGCATCCGCCCGGGCACCGGCCCGTGGACGTAGAGGCCGCCGGTGCCGTGCTGCCAGCCCCCGGGCAGCTTGTCGACCCCGCTGAGCTCGGCCATCGCCTGCCGCCCGGTGACGGCGGGATCGGTCCCGGGGAACTCGAACCCGGCCAGCTTCCGGACCGGGCTGCGACCCCCGTCGCACCCGACCAGCCAGCTCGCGCGCACCCGGTCATCCCCGAGGTGCACCGTGACGCCGTCGTCGTCGGCGTCGAACCCGGTCAGCTCGACCCCGCGCCGGATCTCGACCCCGAGTTCGAGAGCGCGAGCGGCGAGGATCGCCTCGACGGCCTGCTGCTGGATGACGACGACGCGCGACGCGGGCCCGACGTCCCGGAAGTCGGGATCCTCGAAGTCGACCCCGTTCGAGGCGACCATGATCCCGGCGAAGTGCCCCACGGGCATCGCCGGCTTCGGCCCGCCCCCACCGCGCGACTTGAGGAACTCCTCGATCTTCGCGGCGTTCTGCCGCACGTTTTCGTCCATGGCGGGCAGCAGCCCCCGCCGGTAGAAGGCCTCGGCGGTCGTCAGGTTGACCGACCCGGCCTTGATCGTCACATCCGGCTCGGGCAGCCGTTCGACGACGAGCACATCCACGCCCGTCAGCCGAAGTTCACAGGCCAGCATCAAGCCGACCGGTCCGCCCCCGGAGATCACCACATCCCTGTTCATGCCTCCGAGGATGCCGCAAAACTTTTACCGAGTCAAACTTTGTGTCGGGTCTATACTCTCGGCTCATGGCGGATCACGGACTGCGCGAGCGCAAGAAGCAGGCAACACGCCAGCTGATCTCGAACGTGGCGACAGGCATGTTCATCCAGCGCGGCTTCGACCAGGTGACGGTGGCGGAGATCGCCGAGGCGGCGGGCGTCTCGAAGATGACGGTGTTCAACTACTTCCCGCGCAAGGAGGACCTGTTCCTCGACCGCCACGCGGACCGCCTGGCGGAGCTGACGTCGGTGGTCTCGTCCCGGCCGGCGGGCGTCTCGCCCTGCGCGGCTCTACGCGCGCACCAGCACTCACTGCTGGCCTCCGGCCACCCGTTGTCCGGCGCCATCGCGGGCGGCCCCGGCTTCTGGTGGGTGCTGACGTCGAGCCCGGCGTTGATGGCGCGCTGGTACGAGCAGGAGCGGGAGATCGCTGCGGCGTTCACTTCGGTGTTCGTCTCGGAGACTGGCGACGCTTTCCGGTCCCGGATGGTGGCGGGGTTGCTGACCACGGCAATCGCGACGATCTTTTCGCACGCGATGGAGCGGATCATCGGGGGCGAGGACGCGGAATTGGTCCGGCGGGAGCAGGTCGCGTTCATCGACGAGGCATTCGACCTGGTGGAAAACGGCGTGGGAGATTTTCCGGGAGCGTAGGACTCGCCGACTCCGGCGCGCACCGGCACACTGTTCTGACGAACAGAGCTCCGGCGTCCGGGAGGTTCGGTGTCCGTCGACAACACCGTCACCGGGACGGCGGGTGCGGTGGTGCAGGCGAACTCCATCCGGGGTGGCGTCCACTGGCACGTCGACACGCCGGTGGAACTCCCGAAACCGCGGCAGCTACCCGCGTCGACACGCGATTTCGTCGGCCGTGCGGCTCAGCTCGACGAGCTGAACAACGTGCTCGTCGAAGACGACCGGCCGGGAACCGTCATCGTTTCCGCGATCGACGGCACGGCGGGCATCGGCAAAACGACGTTGGCGCTCACGTGGGCGCACCAAGCGGCGGATCGTTTTCCGGACGGTCAGCTGTACGTCAATTTACGCGGATTCGAACCCACGGCGGCGCCGATGCCGCCGGAAGAGGCGCTCCGCGGTTTCCTCAACGCGTTCCGCATCCCGACGGACACCATTCCCGCCGACCTGCAGGCGCTGTCGGCGCTGTACCGGAGCCTGCTGGCCGGCCGGCGGCTCCTGATCGTCCTGGACAATGCCCGGGACAGCGAACAGGTGCGGCCGCTGCTGCCGGGCAGCACGTCGTGCGCGGTCGTCGTCACCAGCCGCAACCGGCTCACCGAGCTGGTCGTGCGGGAAAGCGCCCGTCTCGTCACCCTCGACATGCTGTCCGCCGACGACGCACGCGAGCTCCTCGCCCGGCAGCTCGGCGACGGGCGCGTGGCCGCGGAACCGGAGGCGGTCACCTCCCTGGTCCGGTCGTGCGCCGGCCTGCCACTGGCGTTGACCATCGCCGCCGCCCGCGGCGCCACCGACCCGCGGTTTCCGCTGACCGTCCTCGCCGACGAGCTGCAGGACGAGCAGGGCAGGCTCGACGGTCTGGAGACGGGCGACCCGCAGACGGATCTCGAGTCGGTCTTCTCGTGGTCGTACCGCTCGCTGCCACCGCCGGCCGCCCGGGTGTTCCGCTGCCTGGGCGCCCACGCGGGAGCCGACCTCGGTCTCGACGCGATCCGTGCCTTGACGGATGGGTCCCTCGCACAGGCACGAGCCATGGTCGCGAAGCTCGTGCGGGCCAATCTCGCGGATCAGTACCTGCCGGGCCGGTACCGGATGCACGACCTCTTGCGCCTGTACGCCCGGCGGCTGGCAAGCCCGGAGGATTCCGTTGCGCTGGAACGGATGTACGGGTGGTACCGCGACCGTGTGACCGCCGCGGTCTCGTGGATCCACCCGAGGCTGGCTGGTGACCGCTATTTCCGAACTTGCAGCGAAGCGATCGCTTGGCTCGAGACGGAGCGCGGGAATCTCGTGGCGATCATCTTGGATGAGCGGCAGTCCGAGCTCGCGGTCGAGTTGGCGTGTTTGCTCACCCCTTTCTTCCGCGAGCGTCGCAACTTCGACGACTGGGGCCGGACCCTGACGGCCGCCTACCGTCGGGCTGAAGGCGAACGGAAGGCCGTGGTCGTCGTCGAATTGCGGTTCTTGGAAGCGGTGTCGCACACGCGAGTCGACATCGGCGAGGTGGCGGCCACGGCCCTGCCGGCCGATGACGGAGAAGTCCTGGCTTGCCTCGCGAGGACTTACCTGGCGTCCGGATGTGGCAGTCAGGCGAAGGAAGCCGCGACAGCTGCGCTGGCTCGGCTCCGAGCTGCCGGCGACCCGCGTGCCGAAGGCTGGGCTTTGCTGGTGCTCGCCGAGGTCTGCACCTACCAGCTGTTGTTCGACGAAGCGGCGGCCGCGCTGGAGCAGGCGTTGGAGATCTGGCAGCGGCTCGGCGATCGATGGTTCGAAGCCGAGACGTTGATGCGCAGAGCGAAGGCGGACCGCAAATGCAGCCAGGTCACGCACGCCATCGAATGTCTCGACCGCGCGTATTCGATCTACGACTCCTTCGGTGATTTGACCGGTAAGGCGCAGGCGATTTGCCTACGCGGCAGCGTTCTGGGCCAGTACGGTGACGCAAGGCGGGCTTACGAGGACCAGCTACTCGCGCACCGCTTCGCAGTCGACGCGGGCGACCTCCGTCTGGAAGTGCAGGTACTCGATGAACTTTGCTGCGCGGCGCGCGGAGTCGGCAAGATCGCTGCGTGCTGGGGGTATCACGACCGCTGGGCAGCGGTCGCGGACGCGCTCGGAGATCCCGACGGTCCGCTGGTCGCGTCGACGGAACTGGGCACGGCGTATTCCGAGCTCGGCAATCACGCGCGGGCGATTTCCCTGCTGCGTGAGCTTCGAGAGCGCGCACGCGGACTTCGGATCGAAACCGAAGGCCGGACGATCCGCGCACTTGGCGACGCGTACGGCCGGCAGGGTTGTATCACCGAAGCAGTGCGCTGTTATTTGGAACTCGAAGCGCTCTACGCGGATCACGGTGAACTTCTGGAGGGAGCACTGGGGGGACTCTGCGCTGTCTACCGGGCGGTCGGCAGTCTCGCTGACGTCATGGCTTGCGCAAAACGTCGCATCGAGGCGAACGGGAACAGGGGAGATCCGGGCAGTGAATGCTGGGCTTTGGATGACCTGGGGATCGCCAGTACCGCTTCCGGCCACTATCAAGATGCGATTTCAGTGCATGCTCGCGCGATGGAGCTGCGATCTGTGATGGGCATGGACTCGTACCGACGCGGCTGGGGATTCGTGGATATCGCCTTCGTGCACCTCGCGGCGGGGCGATTCGAAAATGCGTTGACGAACCTTTACGACGCTCGCTCGGTTCGCGAGAGCTCGGCCAACTTATTCGGTGTTCAGCAGCTGGTGGGTATGATCGCCGTGCTTCACATCGTGAGGCGCGAGTTCGATATCGCGCGATCTTTCGTCGAACAGGTCATCCGATTGTCTCCCTTTGTTGCCGGGCCGGTGGTGGAGGGCTTGAGGAAAATACTCGGATGTTATTTGTCTACCTTCAGGTTCGATGAGTTCGAGATGTGCTATCTGCGAGCCCTGCCGGCAGTCCGGCTTCTGGGCGACCGAACGAGTGGAGTGAGCATCCGGTGCTCCGCCGTGCAAGCCAGGCTCAGGGCGGGCCGAAGTGCGGAAGCTCTTGAGCTGCTCCGTTACGAGATCGACCTCGCTGAGGCGGCAACGGACTTTACCACCGCCGCGAGCCTTCGCTCTGAGCTCGTCGTCGCCCTGACCGGCCTTCGGCGATTCACCGACGCCGAATCCGAAGCGCTGCAGGGAATCCGGGCTGCGCAACGGACGGCGAGCGAAGCGGATCACATGAGCTTTCGGAGCCTCTGTGGACGGATCTACCGGAAGCAGGGCCGGTACGACGAGGCGCGGCGAATCCTTGACGCCGGTATCGCTATCTGTGAGCGCAACGGCCATCCGGCCAAGGCGGAGCTCCTGGCGCGCCTGGCCCAGACCTGTCTCGAGGCCGGAGCTCCGCGAGAAGCGGTCGACGCACAGCGCTCGCGCCTCGACTTGGATCGCGCAGCGGGTGACGACCGCAAGGTGGCCGTCACTCTCGCCAAGCTGGCCGAAGCCCACGGCGTGGCCGGCGAGCGCGCTGCGGCGCAACGATTCCTCGATGAGAGCATCGTCTTGACGCGTCAGCTGGAGGACCCGCGTGGGGCGGCTGCCGCTTTGGGTGCGTGCGCGCGGGCGGCGCAAAGCTTGGGACTGTTCGACCAGGCCGAGGAGCACTTCATCGAGCAGGAGAAGCTCAGCGGTGTGGTCTTCGATCTGGATTCACAAGCGAAGTCCGTCTCGAACCGTGCCGAACACCATCGCCGAGCCGGCCGGCACGCGACCGCGCGTGAGCTTCATGAGCGGGGCCTGGAGTTGCGACGGGAGCTCGGAGATCCGCTCGGAACCGCCGACCAGCTGCGGAAGCTGGGCGTGGTCACCGCGGAACTCGGCCTGCTCGACGAGGCAGTCGGACTCCTGACGGAGAGCCGCGCCATGGCCGGAAACTTCGGTGACACCGCCCGTCTCGCGGACGCCTGCCGGGCACTTGCGGCCGTTCATGCTCGTCGAGGCGACGTCCGGCCGGCTGAGCAACTGCTGGCTCGATGCCGCACTCTTTACGAGCGGCTGGGTGATGTTGTGGAGCTTCGAGGACTGCCCAGGAGCGTCAGCGAGTCATGATCGCGTTCAGCGAAGGGCTTGCTTCGCGCCCTGCGCTACCGCGTCCGCGACGGCTGCCAGTGCCGGCGAGTCCAGCTTCCACTGCTGCCAGTGCAGCGGCACGTCCATCGGCCGGTCCGGGGCCAGGTCCACCAGCGAATCGCCACGCGTGGCCGCCTGGAGCTCTGGGACCATGCCCCAGCCCAAGCCCGCGGCCACGGCGTCGGCGAAGGACTCCGAGGCTGGGATGTGGTGGCGGACCGACGTGAAGCTTCGGCGGCGGGTCAGGCTTCGCAAGAAGCGGTCCTGTAAGTCGTCCTTGCGGTCGAACACGATCACCGGGGCCGTGGGGAGGGATGTTGGCAGGGGAGCGTCGGAAAGCCAGCGGGAGATGAACGCCGGGGACGCCATGGCTCGGTAGCGCATGCGGCCCAGGCGGGCTGAGGTACAGCCTTGGACTGGTTGCGGGGATGCCGTGACCGCGGCCATCACCAGGCCTTCGCGAAGCAGGGCCGCGGTGTGGTCTTGGTCTTCGCGCTGGAGGTCGAAGCAGATGCTGTCGGGGACTTTGGCCAGGGCCGGGAGGAACCAGGTGGCCAGGGAGTCCGCGTTCACCGCTATCGACAGGGTGCGGACCGACGAGCCCAGGCCCAGTTCGGTGAGGGCGTCCTGTTCCAGCTGGGCCAGGGAGCGGGCGAAGCGGATCAGGGCCTGTCCCGACGAAGTGAGCTGGATCGGCTTGGTGCGCAGGAGCAGGACCCGGCCGGTGCGTTGCTCCAGAGACTTGATGCGCTGGCTGACCGCGGACGGCGTCACGTGCAGGACCGCGGCTGCGGCGTCGAAGCTTTGCTCGTCCACTACGGCCAGCAGGGTGCGGACCTGGTCGAGCGGGAGGTCGGACATCACGAGCGCTAATGTTACGTAAGAATCTTTAGCTGGAGTGATCCAGGAGGACGGTCATACCGTAAGAGGGTGTTCACGCTCCTTCTGGCCGGGTTCGGGACCGGCCTGTCGCTTATCGTCGCCATCGGGTCGCAGAACGCCTTTCTGCTGCAACAGGGGCTGCGCGGGGGTGCCGTGGCGCCGCTGGTCGTCATCTGCGCCGTCTCCGATCTCGTGCTGATCGGGCTGGGGGTCAGCGGGATCGGAGCCGTGCTGGAGCGGTGGCCCACCGCCATCGGGGTCATTGCCGTCGGGGGTGGGGTGTTTCTGCTCGGGTACGGCGTTCTCGCAGCGCGGCGGGCGTTTCGGCCGTCCGTGATGACGGTCGGGGACGAGAGGACGCCGTTGCGGAAGGCCGTGCTCGCCTGTGTGGCCTTCACCTGGCTCAACCCGCACGTCTACCTGGACACGGTGCTGCTGCTCGGCTCGGTCGCCGTCGCGCATGGGGATGGGCGGTGGCTGTTCGGGGTGGGGGCCGGGGTGGCCAGTGCCGTCTGGTTCAGTGCGCTCGGGTTCGGGGCCAAGCGGCTGGCCGGGGTGTTCGCCAAGCCCGTCGCGTGGCGTGTGCTGGACGTCGTGATCGCCGTGACCATGACCGGGCTCGGCGTGACCATGCTGCTCGGCCGGGTGTAGGTCACCAGAGCTGGCCACGCTCTGAGGCTGGCGGGCGTTCCAGTTCCAGGAGGAATTCCTTGCGCTTCAGGCCTCCGGCGTATCCGGTCAGCTTGCCGTTCTTGCCGACGACGCGGTGGCACGCGACCAGGATGCTCAGCGGGTTGCGGCCCACCGCCGCGCCGACCTCGTGAGGGAGGCCGCCGACCGCTTGGGCCAGGTCGCCGTACGTCGCGGTGGCGCCGTACGGGATCTTGGCGATCTCCGCCCAGACCGCGCGGTCGGTGGCGGGGCCCTCGGCCTGCGTCGGGACGTCGAACGTCGTGCGCTGGCCGGCGAAGTACTCCTTCAGCTGGCGGACGGCCGCCGGGAACGCGGTGTCGTCGCGCTCGCCGAACGTGGTGCGGTCCGGGCGGGTCCAGTGGTTCGGGAAGTACAGGCCTGTCACGGCGTCGTCCGTGCCCACCAGGGTCAAGGGGCCGAGGGGGGAATCGACTTCGAGGTGCTTCATCAGGTCTCCCAGGTGGTGCCGTCCGGCCGGGTGCCGCGCAGGCCGGGTAGCGCGAAGTCCGCCAGGGCGGAGGTGAGGATTGTTCGGTGGGGGCTCCAGGAGGTGGACAGCCGGAGCCGGTGTGCCATGCCCGCCCAGCCTGCCGGGGTGGCGCTGACCACCCAGATGTCCGGGTCGGGGGCGGCGAAGCGGCGGGCTTGGCGTAGCCAGGATGCTGCGGTTTCCGGCCACGTGACCGTCGCCAGGACCAGGCCGCCCCACGCGGCGGCGATGCGCGCGCCGTCGGCGCGGGAGGCCGGGTCGGCCGCCGTGCCGATCACGATGTGGCGGGCGGGGCCGATGAAGCTCACCAGCGCCGCGAGTTCGGCGCTGGTCAGGCCGCCGCGTGACGCATGAGGGTGAGTGGGCGAAGGTGGATCGAGTTCCATGCCGTCGCGTGGCGTGTGGGGTTCGGTGCCGGTCGCGCCGCGTCGTCGCACACCAGGTTGCACGTGGGTCGGCGGCCCGAGTTCGTCGCTCCTCATGCCGCGTCGTGGAAGACCAGGCCCAGCGTGTGGCGGCGGCCTGACCGGACCGCCGATACGCCGTGGCGGACCGGTGCTGCCGACCAGCCTCGGGATGAGCGGACCGGGCGGTCGCGGGTGGTGAAGACCAGGCCGTGGCCTTGGGGGATCACCGTTGCCGTGCCGCGGGACTGGGCCCGGGGGCGCTGCTCCACCACCAAGAACTCGCCTCCCGTGTGGTCGGTGCCCGGGGCGTTCAGGTTGATCACCACCTGCAGCGGGAACACCTTGTCGCCGTACAGGTCCCGGTGCAGTGCGTTCCAGCCTCCCGTCTCGTAGCGCAGCAGGATCGGTGTCGGACGCCGCTGGCCCGCCTCGTGGCAGACCGACAGCCACTCGTCCAAAGTGGACGGCCACTCGGCTTCACGGCCCAGCCGCGAGGACCAGTCACGGGCGATCGGGAGCAGCCTCGGGTAGAGCGACTGACGCAGCCGCTGCACCGGTTCCGGGAAGGGGGCGGCGAAGTAGTGGTAGTCGCCGTTGTCCCCGAAGCGGTGACGGCGGAGGTTCACCGTCGCCCGGAAGTGTGATGGCTCGTCCCAGAGCGCCACCAGCTCCGCACACTCCTCCGGTGTGAGCAGCTGCGGCAGGAGTGCGCAGCCGTAGTCGTCGACTTCCGCCGCCACCGCGGGCCAGTCGGCCGCGGCGACGCGCTGTTCGAAAGTGCTCATACCCGGTAGACGCGCCGGCGGGGTGAAACGTGAGATCGGAAGCTCAAGCCGCTTCCATCGTGAGCAGCAGGCGTTTCGCTTCCTCGCCGCCCGCGTACTGGCCGTACGAGCCGTCCGAACGGACGACCCGGTGGCAGGGGACCACCACCGGCAGCGGGTTCAGCGCGCACGCCGTGCCGACCGCGCGGACCGCCTTCGGGCTGCCCGCCGCCGCCGCCACCTGGGCGTAGCTTTCGGTGTGGCCGTACGAGATCTCCGGCAGGTGCTCCAGCACCGACAGGCGGAAGCCGCGGGCCAGGCGGAAGTCGAGGGCGACGTCGAACTCGTGGCGCCCGCCGGTGAAGTACTCGTCGAGCTGGTGGACGACCGGGTCGAGGCGGGCCGGGGCGCGCAGGATCCGGGGGCTGATGAGCGCGGCCAGCTCGGCCAGGACCGCGTCGTGGTCCTGGCGGTCGAACGCCACCTTGACCAGGCCCTGCTTTGTCGCGGCCAGCAGCAGTGAGCCGACCGGGGTGTCGAGGGTGCGGTAGGCGACGTCCAGCAGGCCTTCGCGGTCGGCGGCCGCGGCGAGGCGCTCGTGCATGGGGTTCGGGTCGAGCTGGTAGATCTCCGGAGAAGCGAAGAAGATGTCCGTCATGAGTGCGCTCCTTCCAAGGGATAGGTGGCCCGCAACGCCTTCACGCCGTCGGCGGCGGCCCGACGTGCGGCGTCCGTCGTGCCGCCGGTGATCTCCGCGATTTCGCGGTACGGCAGCCCGGCCAGGTAGTGGTAGGCGACGGCGAGGCGCTGCTTGTCCGGCAACCTCGCCAGCGCGTCCCACAGGTCACCGGTGAACGTCTCCGCGCGGCCGGGCCGGTCCGGGACCTCCCCGACCGGGAGCGGGCGGCGGGCCTGCGCGCGCGTGACGTCGATGGCTTTGCGGTGCGCGATCGTGACGAGCCACGCCTGGACGTTCGCGTCCGCCGGCAGCTCCGGGTACGCCTTCAACGCCGACAGGAAGGTCTCCGACCAGGCGTCTTCGGCGTCGGCGGGGCCGAGCACGGCCCGGCAGACGCGCAGCACCATCGGCCCGTGCTCGGCCACGATCTGCTCGAACGGTTTCACGATCACACCCGGTAGACGCCCGGGACCGCCGGAACGTGAGATCACGGCTTCGCGGTGCCCGTGACGACCGTGGCGCCCAGCTCGTCGGACTCGTGAACCCGCGGCGCCAGCCCTGCCGCCGTGAAGATCTCCGCCAGCAGCGGCGCCTGCCGCTCACTCGATTCCACCAGCACGGTCCCGCCCGGCGCGAGCCAGCCCGGCGCGCCCGCGGCGACCCGGCGGGCGAGGTCGAGACCGTCGGAACCGCCGTCGAGGGCGACGCGCGGTTCGTGCAGCCGCGCCTCGGGCGGCATGGTCGCGACCGCGCCGGAGGGCACGTACGGCACGTTCGCCAGCAGGACGTCGACGCGCCCACGCAGGGACGAAGGCAGGGCGTCGTAGAGGTCGCCTTGGTGGACGGCGGCGTCCGGCAGGTTCAGCCGGGCGCAGGCGACAGCGGCGGCTTCGACGTCGGCGGCGTACAGCTCACGCGGCCGCTTC
Organism: Amycolatopsis sp. FBCC-B4732; assembly: GCF_023008405.1. Lineage (NCBI taxonomy): Bacteria > Bacillati > Actinomycetota > Actinomycetes > Pseudonocardiales > Pseudonocardiaceae > Amycolatopsis > Amycolatopsis sp. FBCC-B4732. The sequence continues at coordinate 4,060,854 of NZ_CP095376.1, read as the reverse complement.
GCCGCCGTGAACGCCGCGCCGAGCGCGCCGGATCCGCAGCACAGGTCGAGCACCACTGGGTCGGGCGGGGCGAGGGACACGGCGACGTCGACCAGGAACCCGGTGCGGCGCCGCGGGACGAACACCCCGGGCCGCACGCGGACGCGCAGGCCGTGGAACTCGGCCCAGCCCAGCAGGTGCTCCAGCGGCAGCCCGGCGACCCGGCGCGCCACCAGGGACTCGAGCTCGGTGGCCGTCTTCGCGGCGTCGACGAGCAGCGCGGCCTCGTCCTCGGCGAAAACGCAGCCGGCGGCGCGCAGGCGGGAAATGACGGCTGAAGTGTCCACCGGGGACGGAGACTACCGGACCTCCACCGCGTCCCCGACGTTCAGGCCGTCGAAGAACGCCGCCGAATCGGCGGCGGTGAGGTGGACGCAGCCGTGCGAAGGCGCGTCGAGCGGTCCCGCGTGGAAGGCGATCCCGCCGGCGGCGAAGAACACCGAGTTGGGCATGTCGGTGCCGTAGTCGCTGCTGCGGTGCTCGCGGTCCTTCCACACGACGTGGAACGACCCGGGCGGCGTCGCCTGGTCGGGTGGGCCGAAACCGGCCGGGACCGGGCCGCGCACCACGTGACCGTCCCGCAGCAGCCAGGCCAGCCGCTGCGCCAGGCTCACGCACGCCCCGGTCGTGACCGCGCAGGGCGGCGAAGGGGGGCGGCGCCGGCGTGGGGGTCGTCGTCCGCGCCAGCGGCGCCGGCTCCGCGATCGGGCTCGGCGTCGTCTCGCGGGGCGCCGAACACGCCGCCGTGACCAGCGTCAACCCCAGCAGGGTCAGCACCCCGGTGCCGCGCATCCAGCCGTCCCCTCGCCGAAGGTCCTCCCGGGAGCAGTACGGCTGAGCGGCCCCGGAGGTTGAGCCTGGCGTGCACGCGGGTTGTCCCAGCGTGCAGCGCGGCTACCGGAGCGGGTACCCGGGCGGTCAAGGTCGAACCATGACCAAGCTGAGCGCCGAGCAGATCGCCCGGCACGCCTACGCGGCCGGGTTCCGGGGGCAGGGCCTCACCACCGCGGTCGCGGTCGCGCTGGCCGAGTCCGGCGGCCGGACGACCGCGCACAACGCCACGCCGCCGGACGACTCCTACGGGCTGTGGCAGATCAACATGCTGGGCGCGCTGGGGCCGGAGCGGCGCCACCAGTACCACCTGAAGTCGGACGACCAGCTGCTCGACCCGGCCACCAACGCCCGCGTCGCGAACAGCATCTCGAGCGACGGGCACGACTTCACGCCCTGGTCGACCTACACGAACGGGGCGTACAAGGACCACCTCGCCGCCGCGCGCAAGGCCGCGAAGGACGTCACCGCGCACCACGGCAAGCCGCACGCGCAAAGCGGCAGCGGTGCGCTGAAGGTGGACGACGCCGTGCTGCACGGCTACGTGCGGCGCACCCGGCACGTCGCCGACGCGCTGGGCGGCGCGACCGGGCAGCTGCGGGACGTCCGGGACATCGCGGAGGACAGCTTCGGCCGGATCGGCAAGGAGTCGGGGTTCGCCGGCGCGCTGGCCGGCTTCGGGCTGGCGCTGCAGCGGCAGGTCAAGGGCGTCGGCACGCACGCCGACGGGCTGGCCACGGCCGCGCAGAAGGCCGCCAGGACCTACCGCGACCACGAGACGGCCACCGCGGCCGCACTGAACGACCACGCCCGACGGAGCTGACATGGACACCGCCGCACTCGCGCGCTCCTTCGCGAAGGACCTCATCGCGCACCGGAACAAGCTCGCCGGCAAGGCCGAGGACGCCGTGCGCGCCGAATACGCGCTGCACCAGGTGGCCACCGCACTGGACGACCAGCACGACGCCTACCACAAGGAAAGCACCGCGGTGCTCGGCCAGTGGCACGGCCACGGCGCCGACGGCTTCCGCCACACCAGCGCGAAACTGACGAAGGAGCTGCGGGTCACCGGGGCGGCCGGCGCCGCGGCGGAGAAGGTCGTCGCGCACGTGGCGTCCACAGTGGACAGCGGGCACACCGCCGTGCAGCGGCTGGTCGACGAGTACACCACCCAGGCGAAGCAGGTCCTCGACGCCGGCGTCGCCACCGGGACGCAGGCCGCGCTGATGCGTGCCGTCGGGCATGTCGCGGACCTGGCGCCGCACTACACGCGGCAGTCCGCGTCGACGCTGCGGCACGTCCACGCCGAACTCGAAGCGGCCGCGAAGAAGCTGAACGAGCTGCGCAAGGACCTGACCCACGACGGCGTCGCCGGCAAGACGGCGCACGCGACGCACCCGAGCCGGGTTTCCGGGCGGGGCAAGGAGATCGTCCACGCGGCGCGCGGGGAGCTCGGCACGCGCGAGAACCCGCCGGGCAGCAACCGCAACCCGTACGGGCCGACCGCCGCGTGGTGCTCGTCGTTCGCCACCGCGATGTGGCGCAAGGCCGGCGTGAAGATCCCGGTGCTGCCGTTCAGCGGCGACGTCTTCCACTGGGGACAGGCCAACGGGCACGCGTACGGCAAGCACTCGCTGCACGAGGCGAGGCCGGGGGACGTGCTGATCTTCGGCACCGGCCCGCAGAACACGTCGACGAGCACGCACATCGGCATCGTCGAGAAGGTCGAGGGGAACAAGGTCACGATGATCGAGGGCAACTCCGGGGACGCGGTCCGCCGGAACACGCACACGCTCTCGGCGTCGACGTTCTACGGAGGGGTCCACCCGTGATCACCGGAAAAGCCGCCGACCGCACGGTCGCCGTGGAGGTCGCGCCCGGCGGGGCGCTGCAGGAGCTGACGCTGGAGGCCGCGGCGCTGCGGCTGGAACCGGACGAGCTCGCCCGCCGCATCCTGCTGCTCACGGCGGCCGCTTCGGCGCGCGCGACCGCTTCGCTGTGGCACAGCGTCGACGGGCTCGGGTTGCCCGCGGCGGGCGAGGCGGCGGAAGCGACGACACCGGAGAGCTGGCGGGCGCAATGAGTGCCGAACGGACGACGGTGGAGCTGATCGAGGACGCGTTCGCGGAGCCCGGTCCGGGGTACGGCGCGCGGCTGGCGGCGATCCGGGCCGAGGCGGCGGCGGACGGGGTCGCGCTGGCGGTGGACCTGCACGGGGCGCTGGTGGAGCTGCGGTTCGAGCGGTGGGCGCTGAACCTCGCGCCGGGCGAGCTGGCGGGGGTCATCCGGCGGCTGGCCGCGGAGGCGGGGGTGGAGGCGTTGCGGCAGGGGCGGGAGTTGCTGGGGGATCTGCTGCCCGAGGACGCGGCGGGCGTGGAAGGGCCGCGGATCGGCGTGCGGCCGGTGGACGAGCCACTGACCGTGGGACCGGTCATCCGGCCGCGACCGGAACCCGAGGACGACTTCACGCCGGTCACCTGGGTGACGACGTGAAACGTGGGGCGAGCGGGTGACCGGCTGCAGAGACCGGACATGTCATGAAAGGGTCGTTCATGTCGTCTGGCGAGGTGAACGACCCTTTCATGACGTGCGGGCGGCGTCGAGCATGCGGGTCAGGCGGTCCGCCAGCCACGAGACGTCCGCCGGGGTCACCATCACCCACGGCTCGCCGCCCGCGTCCTCCGGCGTGACCGCGTAGCGGCCCGCCGCCGTGTCGAACCACGCCAGGACCGGTGCCCGGCCCGCCGGTCCGGTCGCCCCCAGCTGGCCGGCCGCGTAGCGCTCCGCCGTCGCCAGCGTCGCCAGCGGACGGACCGCGCGGCCGGTGATCCCCGCGGTGACCAGGGCTCGCTCGAAGGCGTCGTACCCGCTCCTCGCGTACGCGTCCATCGCCGCCGTGTACGCCGCACGGGGAAGACGCAGCTGCTCGCCCGGGCCCGGGGGCTGCTCGCCCAGCATCCGCACCACCGCGGGCACCACGCCGGCCGGGCGCAACGGCTCGAGCACCAGGTCGCGCTCGTCGAGCACGGCCAGCACACCCATCCCGTCCCGGACCGCCGCCAGCAGCCGCCAGGGCGCGTCCCCGAGCACCAGCGCGTCGACGCTCAGCGTCGGCGAACCCAGCACCGTGAACAGGTCCGCCAGCTCCGCGGAGACGTCGTCGCCGTCGGTCAGGCCGGCTTCGGCCAGGCTCGCGAACACGCGGACGCCCAGGTCGTCGCGCTCGGCGTGGGTGCGGCCGTGCGCGGCCACGTCGAACGGGTGCGGTGGCGGCCCGCCCGGTCCCAGGTCCGCCCAGAGGAGATCGAATTCGAGATGCGACAGGATCACCCCCGCCGACGTCGTGGTGCGGCGCGCCATGGTCCCCCTTCCCGTCGTGGGCGGCCGCCGTCGGGCACCATGGTGCCGATGGCCGAGCCGTACCCGGTGGACGTACCCGCGAGCGGGTACCTCGTCGTCCGCGCCTCGGGCGCGGCGGCGGCGCGGGCGGCGATCCTCGGCGGCGGCGGCGCTGCCCCCGCGGACATCCAGCTGCTGCTCCGCTGCCCGGTGCCGCGGGCGGTCGCCGAGACCGGCGCGAAGCTGACCTTCGCCGACGCGACGCTGCACCTGCTGCCGGCCGAGCGCGGGGTCGTCATGCTGACGGTCGCGGCGGCGAAGCTGTCCATCTCGTTCGCCGAGCTGAGGCCGCTGATGTTCCGGCCGGTCGAAGTGGACGCGCCGCTGCGGGCGCTGTTCGCGAGCGCGGTCGCGCACGTGCTGGCGGCCGGGCCGCGGCTCGACCCGCACGGGCTGGCCCACCACCTGCTGGGCCTGGCCGAACTGGTGCTGCGCAGCGCGCTGCGCGTCGAGCTCGACCGCGTCGACGCGCTGGCGGCCCGGCGGCGTGAAGCACTGGAGTACATGCGCTCCCACCTGGCCGACCCGTCACTGACCGCGGACAAGATCGCCGAGGCGCTGTACATCTCGCGGCGCCGGCTGTACCAGCTGTTCGACGACGGCCAAGGCGTCTCCGAACGGCTCAAGGGCCTGCGGATCGAACGCGCGAAGGCCGTGCTGGCGGACCCGGCGACGGCGGGCCGGGGGATCGCGGAAGTCGCGCGGGACTGCGGGTTCACCAGCGCCCCGCACTTCTCGCGGACGTTCCGCCGGGCGACCGGACAGACCCCGCGCGAATACCGGGAGCGGGAGCTGCGGGGCTGAGGTCGACGCCGGCGACGAGCGTCCCGGCCAGCCCGGCGACCTCCAGCCAGCCCCGCCCGCCGGGGGAGTGCAGGGTGAACACGGCCGCGCGCGGGCGGTCCGGGTCGAGCACGACGGCCTGCAGCTGCGCGCCGGACAGCCCGATCCGCTCGACGATCACCACCGGGTAGCCGCGGCCGGTCCGCGCGCTGCTCACCTCGCGCAGGCCGGGTGTCGTGTCCGCGACGAAGTGCTGCAGGTCCGCGGCTTCTTCGAGCGGGACGTCCACCGGGACGACGCCGGCGATCAGCAGCGCCGGGTCCGCGTCGCGGTGTTCGACCAGCGCCAGCAGGCCCGCCCGCTGCTCGTGGGCGATTTCCGCGGACTGCACGGCGGCGGCTTCCAGGCCGAGGTCGCGCGCGGCGTCGGGGCCGCGCAGGCGCGCCATGAGCGCGTGCAGCTCGGCCGTGGTGCGCTCGACCGAGTCCAGGGTCACCGGGGTGATCCCCGGTACGGCGGGCAGCTTCACTGGCCACCCAGCGCGGCGGCGAACGCGGACACGGCACCCGGCGGCGGCGTCACCGGCGCGACGGGCGTGCGCGCGACGGTCACGCCCAGCTCGCGCCCGGCGGCCGAGAACGTCTCCAAGTGCCGGCCCAGGCCGCGGAAATCGGGCGCGGACGGCAGGGGCGCACCGTCGCCGAGGGCCCGCAGCCGGTCCGCGACGCGGGCCGCTTCGATGGCGTGGACGCGTTCGAGGTCGCGCGCTTCGGTGAGCACCCCGTCGAGGTCCTGCCGCCGGTCCGCGAGCCGCGTGCGGGCCGCGGCGAGGGTGCCGGCGGCGCCGGGGGCGAACTGCGCTTCGGTTTCGGCGCGCTCGACGTCGTCCTCGGCGTCGACCACGGCCCGGCGCGCGGCACCGGCCCGGACGTCGAGTTCCTCGGCACGGCGGTGGTGGGCGACCAGGGTCCCGGCCCAGCCGTCGAGCACGCCGGCGGCCGCTTCCATGGCCTCCGGCGCGGTGGCGAGCCCGGTCGCGGCGCGGCCGGCGCGCTCGGCCAGTGCCCGCGCCGAAGGACCGGCCCAGTCGGGGATCTCGCCGGGCGGCCGGATCTCCCGCAGGCGAGCGGCGGCCGCGGTGCACCGGCGGGCCGCTTCGGCGACGGCGTCGGGGTTGCCGGGCACCGGGTCGAAGCCGAGACCGCGGAAGTCAGCCATCGGCGCGTCCCAGGCGTTCCGCGGCGTCCGCGTCGGCGGCGCGGTAGGTCTTCGCCGCGGCCCGGACGCTCTCCGCTGAGCCGGCGAAGTCCTCCTGCACGCCCCCGATCCGGCCCGACCACTCACGAGCGAGCGCGGCGAGGGCGCCCGAAACCGCGGGCGGGCCCAGGTCGCCGACGTCGAGATCGGGCACCGCGGCGCCGTACTCCCCGGCCGTGTCCGCCAGCGTCCGCGCGAGGGCGTCGAGGGCGGCCGGGTCGGCGTGGAAGCCGGTCATTCGCCGAACACCGGCGGGTAGGCGGGCGGGAGGTCGTCGAGCAGGTCGTAGCCCGACCCGTACTTGTCGCGGTGCTCGGTGTCCTCCTCGCGGCGCGCGCCCTGGCCCGGCGGGTACATGCCGTACCCGCCCGCCGTGCCGCGGCCGCCCGGCGCACCGGGGCCGAAGCCGCCTGGCCCGGCGCCGCCGACCCGCCCGGATCCGGCCTGCCCGGCTTCCCCGAGCGCCCCGGAGCCGATCAGCCCGCCGAAGCCCGGCCCGGCGGCACCGGTCGTCGCGGCACCGCCCGGCCCGATGGTGCCGTCGAGCGCGCCCGGCAGCAGCCCGGCTCCCGTGAGCGCCGCCGGCAGCGCGGACGCGGTCGACGTCGTGTCGCCGGCCGGGGAGCCGGGAGCCGGGTCGACCCGCGGGTCGGTGGGCGGGTCGGGCTCGGGGGGATCGGGCGGCGTCGGGGGCAGGGGGACCCGCGGGACCCGGTCGCCCGTCACGCTCACCTGCGGGGCGGTGTCGAACGTCGGGAGGCGGTGGCGGACGTCGTGGCTCGCGCTCTCGTACTGCTCCATCACGCGGACGGCCGCGGCCTTGGCGTCGTCCGCCTGCTTCTTGGTCGGGTGCTTGTCGTCGAGCAGGTCGTCCAGCATGTACGCGCCTTCGGGCCCGTCGAGCCGCTTGACCGCGTACCCCTCCTGAAACCACTTCTCGGCCCAGTAGTGCACGGGCTCCGGCATCTTCTTCCGCGCCTCGCCGATCGCCGACGTGTACGCGTCGAGGCCGTCGCCGATCTCACGGGCGTTGGTGCTCGCCGTGCTCGCCCACGCGGTCAGCTTGCCGATCGAGTCCGCGGCCCGGACCGCGGCCGGGCCGCGCCACGACAGCAGCAGGCTCTGCACCAGCTTGTGGACTTCGCTCGTCTCCGCGTCGACGCCCTTGGCCAGCTCGGCCCACCGGTACGCCTGCTCGCCGAGCTTCGGCGGGTCGGCCGACTGGATCATGTCCCACAGCTCGCGGTGGTCGTAGCTGTCCCAGTGGATCTTGCCGAACGACTCTTCGCGGCGGTTGGCTTCCTTTTCGCGGCGGACGCGCCGCGCCTTCCGCTTCTGGCGCGCGGTCGGCTCGTGGTTCGTGGAGTGGAACTCAGGCATCGCGCTCACCCGCCCGGAGGGCCTCGGCGGCGTCCTCGTCGTTGAGCCGGTGCGTCGTGGCCACGTTCCCGAGCGCCTCCCGCAGCGAGGCCAGCTCGGCCAGGTACGACCGCAGCGTGACCTGCACGCCGCCGGCGTCGGCCCCGCCCCGCAGCCGGAACGAGCCGCGCATCCAGTGCGCCACCGGGCCGTGTCCGTCGGCCAGCGGGACGCTCAGCTCGGCCGCCGCCGCGAGGTGCTCGGACAGGGCCTGGTAGCGCGCGTCGATGTCCGCCTTCGCCTTCTCGACCTGGTCGTAGTCCAGCGCGATGACGCCGGCGTCGGCGACCAGCCCGGCCGAGCCGCCGCCCTCCGGCTTCGCGACGTCGGCCGCGTTCTCCTGCGGCTTGTTCGCTGCCAGCCGGTCTTCCTCGCGCAGCTGCTTGCGCGCATCGGCCTCGTCCCGCACCGTCGCCATGGACGTCCTTCCTTCGCCACCCAGGCGTCCATCCTGGCCAATCCGCGCCGCGAAGAGAAGTAGGCCCGCCGCGGCTGCACGGGTGGACACGAAGACTGCACGGGCGGATAGGGCAGGATGTCCGGATGATCCCGCGTCGTGCCCGTCGTGTCTCCGGAGCCGTTCTCGCCGTTCTCGCCGCTCTCACCGGGCTGGTCGTGCTCGCCGGACCCGCGTCGGCCCACACCGAGCTCGAGTCCAGCTCCCCGGCCGAAGGTGCCGCGCTCGACACCGCTCCCACGCAGGTCGAGCTGAAGTTCGGCGAGCCGGTGACGCTGCCGCCGGACCCCATCGCGATCGACGGCCGCGACGGCGTCAAGTGGAAGATCGGCACCCCCGTGGTCGAGGGCGGGGTCGTGACGGTGCCCGTGACGCCCGCCGGTTCCGCGCAGGCCTACTCGCTGGCCTGGAAGGTGGTCGCGAAAGACGGCGACAACGTCAGCGGCACCGTGCGCTTCACCCTCACGGCGCCGGTGACGAAGGCCGCGGCGACCGGTTCCCCGGCGCCCGTCACCCTCGAGTCCGCGGGCATCCCGAAGTGGGTGTGGGTGCTGGTCGCCGTGGCCGGGCTGCTCGCGGTGATCGTCGTCGGCATCCGCCGGCTCCGGGCCCGGCCGAAGGACTAGTCCCGCGGGACCGTCACGACCCACCGCCCGGGACGGCGGCGCAGGTAGCCGCACCAGTACAGCGCCGACACGGCCAGCACGCCCGCGGTGATGCCGAGGTCGAGCGCGCTCTGCTCGACCAGGACGTAGGCCAGCGCGGCCACGGCGAGCACCGGCACGACCGGCCAGGCCGGCATCCGCCAGACGTGCGGCTTCCGGTGCGCCGCCCGGCGCGCGGCGAGGGCGGCGGCCGCGACGCTGAGGTAGAGCGCGACGACCGCGACCCCGGTGACGCCGCTGAGCGTCTCCACCGGCACGAAGCAGAGCACCGCTTCGGACAGCCCGACCACGAGGGTCGCGACCCACGGCGCGCCGAAGCGCTCGCTCACGACGCTCATCGCGCCGTTCACCGGCGCGGGCCACGCCTGGTCGCGCGCGGAGGCGTAGAGCACCCGCGAATTCTGGATGACCATCACGATCACCGCGTTGACGATCGCCGCCGCGATGCACAGGCTGATCGCGGCGCCGACGGTGGAACTGCTCCAGCCGGTGACCAGCGCGGTGACGTCGACACCGGCGAGCGCGGCGGCGTCCGGCACGGCGAGGGTGATCGCCACGACCGGTACGAGGATGACGACGGCGCTGATCCCGAGCGTCCAGAACACCGTCCTGGCCACCGTGCGGCGCGGTTCACGCATCTCTTCGGCGAGGTAGACGGCGGTGCTGAAGCCCTGCACGACGAACAACGCGACGGCGAGCCCGGCGACGACGGCGATCAGCCCGATCCCGCTCGTGCCGAGGCTCGGCTTCACGAGCACGGCCGGGCTCTGCGTGGTGTGCGCGAAGCCGAGCAGGGAGACGGCGAAGATCGCGACGATCTCGATGACCAGGAAGACGCCGGTGAGCCAGGCGTTGGACCGCAGGTTGAGCAGGCCCATCACGGTCGAGGCCAGCATGACGAGCGCGCCCGCGACCGAGGGGCCGATGTCGACACGGCGGCGAGGTAGTCGGCGACGCCGATCGCGATGATCGGCGGCACGACGAGGATCACGATGAACGAGAGCATGAAGGTCAGCCAGCCGGCGAAGCGGTTCGCCACGGTCGTCACCATCGCGTACTCGCCGCCGGCGCTCGGCACCAGCGTGCCGAGTTCGGAGTAGCAGAAGGCGATCCCGACGCAGAGCAGCACCGCGAGGGCGATGGCGAGCGCGGTGCCGGTGCCGAGGTCGGCGAACAGCGGGGGCACGAGGACGAAGAGCGACGACGCCGGCGTCACGCAGCTGAGCGTCAGCAGGGTGCCGCCGCCGACGCCGATGGACCGGGTGAGGGTTTTCTTCGCCTTGGCGGTGGCTGCGGTGTCGGGCGGGGCGGGAGTGCGGGGCATGGGCGTTCCCTCCGGCCGGGGCAAGGTGCGACGGATGGAACAGCACCGATTCGGTGTTGTCAACGCCACTTCGACGACTAAATCCGTCGTCTGGCCGGGTCGGTGACTTCGCATTCAGTGACGGGCCGTAGCGCGTGCCGCGGTTGCCCGGCGTCGGGCGCTTCGGGGATGATCCGGGGCGTGAGCAGCCAGGACACCCCCAGCCGGCCCGCGCCGCCGGTGCTCGACGACATCTCGCGGCAGATCATCGCGCAACTGCAGGAGGACGGCCGGCGGGCGTACGCGACGATCGGCAAGGCGGTCGGCCTGTCCGAAGCGGCGGTCCGGCAGCGGGTCCAGCGGCTGTCGGACTCCGGCGTCATCCAGATCGTCGCCGTCTCGGATCCCTTGCAGGTCGGGCTGTTCCGGCAGGCGATGATCGCGATCACCGTGGACGGCCCGCTCGAGCCGGTCGGCGACGCACTGGCCGAAATGGACGAAATCGCGTACGTGATCCTCTGCGCCGGGCGCTACGACCTGCTGTGCGAGGCCGTCTGCGCGGACGACGAGGCGCTGCTGCAGCTGATCTCGACACGAATCCGCGCGCTGCCCGGCGTCCGGCACGCGGAGGCGATGGTCTACCTCAAGCTGCGGAAGCAGACCTACCAGTGGGGAACTCGCGGAGCGTGACGACGAAATCCGAAGGTCTGTCCACAGTGGCAACCACGGATTAGTCGCCGAAGTTCGGCTGGACGACTGAATCGCTTGCGATGGGCGCTGGGGCGTGCGATAACCGAGGCATGACCGACGCTTCGAGCCTCGCCAAGGCCGCCCGCGAGAACCTCTGGATGCACTTCACCCGCCACTCGGCCTACGACGAGACCGACGTCCCGGTGATCGTGCGCGGCGAAGGCCCGTACATCTGGGACGCCCGCGGCAAGCGCTACCTCGACGGGCTGGCCGGCCTGTTCGCGGTCCAGGTCGGCCACGGCCGCGAGGAACTCGCCGAAGCGGCCGCGCGGCAGACGAAGCAGCTCGCGTACTTCCCGCTGTGGGGCCACGCGCACCCGACGGCGATCGAGCTGGCATCGCGGCTGGCTTCCGCTGCTCCGGGTGACCTCGACCGCGTGTTCTTCACCGTGAGCGGCGGGGAATCGGTCGAGACGGCGTGGAAACTGGCGAAGCAGTACTTCAAGCTCGTCGGGAAACCGGGCAAGCACAAGGTGATCAGCCGCGCGCTGGCCTACCACGGGACGTCGCAGGGCGCGCTGTCGATCACGGGTATTCCCGGCGCGAAGGCGGACTTCGAGCCGCTGGTGCCGAGCAGCCTGCGCGTGCCGAACACGAACTTCTACCGCGCCCCCGAGCACGCGGACGACTACGAGGCTTACGGGCGCTGGGCGGCGGACCGGATCGAGGAGGCGATCGAATTCGAGGGTGCGGACACCGTCGCGGCGGTGTTCCTCGAGCCGGTGCAGAACACGGGCGGGTGTTTCGTGCCGCCGCCGGGGTACTTCGCGCGGGTGCGGGAGATCTGCGACAAGCACGACGTGCTGCTGGTGTCGGACGAGGTGATCTGCGCGTTCGGGCGCGTCGGCTACGACTTCGCGGCGAAGCGGTACGGGTACCAGCCGGACATCATCACGACGGCGAAGGGGCTGACGTCCGGGTACGCACCGCTGGGGGCGGTGCTGGCTTCCGAGCGGTTGATGGAGCCGTTCACCCGTGGGGAGACCACGTTCATGCACGGGTCCACGTATGGGGGGCACCCGGTTTCGTGCGCGGTCGCGCTGGCGAACCTCGACCTGATGGAGCGGGAGGACCTCTACGGGCACGTGCTTTCGCGGGAGGCGGCTTTCCGGTCCACTTTGGACAAGCTGACCGAGCTGCCGATCGTCGGGGATGTTCGTGGGGCGGGGTTCTTTTACGGTATCGAGCTGGTCAAGGACAAGGCGACCAAGGAGACTTTCAGTGCCGCCGAGTCGGAGCGGGTGTTGAGGGGGTTCCTGTCGGAGGCGTTGTTCGAGGCCGGGTTGTACTGCCGGGCTGATGATCGGGCTGAGCCGGTGGTGCAGCTTTCGCCGCCGTTGGTTTGTGATCAGGCGCAGTTCGACGAGATGGAGCAGATCCTGCGGGACACGCTTACTCGTGCCTGGGAGTTGTTGTAGGCCGGTCGATTGCGTGCTCGGTGGCTGGGTTTTCCGCTGGGGCGATGATGCGGGGCGTCGATGGTGCTCGGCTCGGTGTGCTGGTGCGCTCCCGGCTTAGCGCCGCTGCGGAGGCGAGGTGGCGGGCGCGGAGGGTCGGCGCGGGGCGTGGATCGGCTGCGGTCACGGTGTTTCAGGCGCCATCGCCATCGCCATCGCCGTCGCCGTCGCTGTCATCGGCGGTGGGCGCAGCGGTGGCCATTGGCGCAGCCGTAACCATTGCTGTCGCTGTCGTCGGCGGTGGGCGCAGCGGTGGCCATTGGCGCAGCCGTAACCATTGCTGTCGCTGTCGTCGGCGGTGGGCGCAGCGGTGGCCATTGGCGCAGCCGTAACCATTGCTGTCGCTGTCGTCGGCGGTGGGCGCAGCGGTGGCCATTGGCGCAGCCGTAACCATTGCTGTCGCTGTCGTCGGCGGTGGGCGCAGCGGTGGCCATTGGCGCAGCCGTAACCATTGCTGTCGCTGTCGTCGGCGGTGGGCGCAGCGGTGGCCATTGGCGCAGCCGTAACCATTGCTGTCGCTGTCGTCGGCGGTGGGCGCAGCGGTGGCCATTGCCGCAGCCGCAACCATCGCTGCAGCCGTCGGCGGGCGCCGCGGTAGCCATCGCCTCATCCGCAACCATCGCTGTCGCCGCCATCGGCGGTGGGCGCTGTCGTCGGCTTAGCCGGGCGCTGTCGGCCTTGGAAGTCGTCGCCCTGCTCGTCGTTCGCGCGATGCGGGCAAATCGGGCGGCTTGGCCTCCGGCCCCCGCAATCCACGATACCGGGCAGGACCGACAGTTTCGGTCCTCCGGGCAGCGGCGGTGGCCCGATCGGGCGGGGTACTCGCGCTTTCCGCACGGGCGCCAGCTTTCTGAGTACCGTGGATCGCGGGGGCCGGGGGAGTGGCCGGTGACCGAGCCGCCCGTGGACGTGGGGGCCGGCCGCGCATTCGGGAGGAGAACCGATGACCGCCGCCACCGGTAGTCCGCGACTGCCGTTCGATCGGCCCAATGCCCTGGAGATCGCGCCGCTGTTCGCGGTGTTGCGGCGGGAGGGGCCCGTGGTGGCCGTGACCACGCCGGCGGGGGATCCGGCCTGGCTGGTCACCGGGTTCGAGCAGGTGCGCGGGGTGTTCACCGATCCGCGGTTCGGGCGGTCGCACCCGGTGCCCGAGGAGGCGTCGGCGTTGTCGGATGCCGCCGTTCTCAGCCGGCCGCAGGGTGATCACGAGACCGAGCACGTCGAGCACGCGCGGATGCGGCGGATGCTCGTGCCCGCCTTCTCGGCCAACCGGATCCGGCGGCTCGCCGGGCACGTCCAGGAGCTGGCCGACGGCTGCTTCGACGCGATGGAGCGGGCCGGCGCCGGTGGCGGGCCCGTCGACCTGCACGAGCACCTGTCGTTCCCGCTGCCGGTGCTGGTGATCTGCGAGCTGCTCGGCGTCCCGTACGAAGACCGCGACACGTTCCGCGTGCTGTCGGAGCGGATGGGCCGGATGGACATCGGCACCGGCGCGGACGAAGCGCTCGACGAGTTCGCCGGTTACATGGGGCGGCTCGCGGCGGCCAAGCGGCGCGATCCCGGCCAGGACGTCGTCTCGGACCTGGTGCGCGCGCAGGCCGACGACCCCGCGTTCGGCGACGACGACCTCGCCCGGCTCGCCGCCGGCCTGCTGTTCGCCGGCCACGAGACGACGTCCAACCGGATCGACCTCGGCGCGCTCTACCTGCTCACCGACCTCACCCGCCGCGACGCGCTGGCCGCCGACCCCGAGGGGCGCGTGCACGGCGTCGTCGAAGAGATCCTGCGGCTGTCCGCGCCGGGCGGGCTCGGCATCCTGCGGTACGCGCACGACGACGTCGAGCTCGGCGGCGTCAAGATCGCGCGGGGCGACGCGGTGGTGCTGTCGCTCGCGGCGGCCAACCGGGACGAGACGGCGTTCCCGGACCCCGAGGCGTTCGACCCCGGCCGCAAGCCGAACGCGCACGTCGCGTTCGCCTACGGCGGCTGGTTCTGCATCGGCGCGAGCCTCGCCCGCACCGAACTTCGCGTGGTCTTCGGCTCGCTGTTCCGCCGCTTCCCGGGGCTGCGGCTGGCCGTCGACGTCGATGAACTCCAGGTCCGGACGAACCGTGTCACCGGGGGAGTGGACCGCGTGCCGGTCCTCTGGTAGACAACGGCGGCCGGGACCGGGAGGAAAAGCGTGACCCTGTGGGACAAGCTCGGGATGGACGACAAGCTCGTCAAGGTGCTGAAGGAAATCCCGGCGGGCCCGGACGCGGGGGACTTCGGCCCGGCTTACGTCACCATCCACCAGCTCGCCGTCGAGCTGGACCAGCGGTTTCCCGAGGTGCGCAGGCAACTGGACGTCCCGCTGGGCGGCGGCGCGACCCGGCACGCGGGGCTGGTCGAGCTGCTCGGCAAGGAGCTGGTGGAGAAGATCAAGCGCTACGGCGACGTCTACCCGATCGAAGCCGCCCAGCTGTCGGCGGTCCGTTTCCGTGAGCTGCGGCTGCGCGGCCCGGGCGGCCGTGACCTCGTCGGCGCGTCGAAGACGGACCTGCCGCTGATCCGCCTGCGCCCGAAGGACTGAGCGTGGTCGCGCCACCGGTCCGGGTCCTGGTGGCCGAACGTGACGAGACGGTCCGCGCCCGCCTGGCCGCCATCCTCACGCAGGCGGACGGCATCGAGCTGATCGCGGCGGTCGGCGACGCGACGGCCGCGCGGACGACCCTCCGCCGTCGTCTCCCGGACGTGGTGCTGCTCGACCTGCGCCTGGGCCCCCTCGGCCCGGTGTTCCGCCGCCCGGCGGTGCTGGTGCTGGCGACGTTCGATTCGGATGCGGGCATCCTCCGCGCCCTGCGTGATGGGGCGGCGGGTTTCGTGCTGCGCTCGGCGCGGCGCAACGAGCTGCTGAAGGTGGTCCGCCTGGCCGCGGACGGGCACGTGGTGCTCTCCCCGGACGCCTCCCGCCGGTGGGTTTCGTCGGCCACCCGGCTGTCCGGACCCCGGGACGAGCGCCTCGCCCAGGTGGACCGCCTGTCGTCGCGGGAGCGCGAGGTTCTGATCGGAGTGGGCTCGGCGCTGACGAACGCGGAGATAGCGGAGAAGCTGGGGATACCGGAACCGCTGGTGCGCGATTGCGTGGCGCAGGTGGTGCGCAAGCTGGGATGCGCACACCGCACGGAGGCCGGGCTGGTGGCGTACGAGCGAGGGTTGTGCCGGCCGGGCTGAGCTGGCGCTTGCTACGGGGCGGGCGGGCGGAACCGGGCCGGCTGCTCGCGGCGGCTCCGGGTTGCGTGGCGGGGGCCGCGATGCGGGCGGGGCGGAACCGGGCGGAACCGCGCGGGTCGCTCGAGGTGGGCCCGGGTTGCGTGGCGGAGCCGCGGTGCGGACAGGGTGGGCGGAACCGGGCCGGCTGCTCGCGGCGGTCCTGGGCTGGGCGGCGTGCCTGCGCTTGCTGCGGTGCGGGCGCGGTGGGTGGCGGGTATCCGGCGCGAATGGGGGCGTGCCTTCTGGGCGGAGCGGGGTGCGGCGGCGGACCTGCGCCGCTGCGGGGTGCGCGGATGGAATCGGGCTGGTTGCGCGCGGCGGCTTTGGGTCGCGTGGCGGGGCGGCCGGGGTAGGCGGGGCGGAACCGGGCCGGCTGCTCGCGGCGGTCCTGGGCTGGGTGGCGTGCCTGCGCTTGCTGCGGTGCGGGCGCGGTGGGGATTCGGCGAGAGTGGCGGCCGGGCCTGGGCGCGGCCTGCGGGCGTGCCGGGTCGAGGCGTCAGTGCGCCCAGGGTGAGCTGCCCCGCCGGGGCGGGGCAGCTCACGTCTTCCCCCGGACATTCCCTCAGAAGCCGGCCAGGCCGTTCGGGGTTCCCGCTCCCGTCGGGGCGTCGTAGCCCGGGCCCGCGACGCACAAGTAGTCGCCGCCGCACTTCTTTCCCGCCCCGGTCGGGTCGTTGGTGCCCGTTGTGATGTCCACGAACTGCCCCGCGTGGGCGTACAGGTCCGCCGGCTGTGCCGCGCCGGCGTGGCCCGAACGGCCGTACAAGCCCGCCACGAACGGGGCCGAAGCGCTGGTTCCGTTCACCGGGAGCCAGCCGCCCGCGTCGGTGTTGTACACCGCCAGGCTGTCTGCCGCCGCCGCGAGGTCCGCCACCGTTCGCTTGCCGCAGTGGGAGTCCTTTTGCCACGCGGGTTTCGCGATGTACGCCGAACAACCGCTGCCGCCGTACTCCCACGCCGACTCCGCCCAGCCCCGCGCGGAGTCCGGGTCGCGGGCCAGCGTCGTGCCGCCGACCGCGACCGTCGAGGGCAGGACCGCCGGGTAGCTCGCCGCCGTGAAGCCCGCGTCGCCCGAGGAGGCCACCACCGTCACGCCCGGGTGCTGGTAGTGGCTCGCGTACGCCAGGGGCGCGCCGCCTTCACGGGCGCCGTAGCTGTTCGACACCACCTTCGCGCCCAGGCGGACCGCCGTGTCCTCCGTCTCGGCCAGGTCCGCGAAGCCCGGTGAATTTCCCTCCACCACCAGGATGCGGCACGACGGGCACGCCGCCGAGACCATCGAGACGTCCAAAGTGGACTCCAGGGCCCAGCCGAAGCTCGCGGCGGGCAGTGGGGCCGGTGCGCCCTGCTGGTTCACCTTGCGGAAGCAGCCGTTCGCCGTCGTGCACGGCGGGAGGCCGTACTGCGCCCGGTAAGCAGCCAGGTCCGCCTCCAGGTCCGGGGCGTCGTAGGCGATCGAGATGCCCACGACCGTCTCCGGACCCGCCGTCGACGGCAGGCGGTAGGCCGACGCCAGGTCGTCCGCGCCCCAGCCGGCCGGGCCGTCGGTCAAGGCGCGGGCCGGGGCGTACGTCGTCAGGCAGCGCAGCAGGCCCGGGCCCGGATCCGGGCACGCCGCGCGGGCGGCCGGAGCCGCATTCGCGGGCGGGGCGGACAACGCCACCGACACCACCGCGGCCAGCACGGCGATCGCTCTTCTGTGCACAGTGGACTCCCTCAGGACTGGTAGACGTGGTAAGCGGCGGTGACCGTCTCGGCGATCCTCGCCCCCGCGGCGTCGGACGCCGTGACGCGCAAGGAGACGTCCGCGCCGCGGAACGAGTCCGTGGCCGCGGTGAAGTCTGCGTGGAAGACGCCGTCGCCGCGGGCGGTGACCGTCGCGTCCTGCCAGGTCACCCCGTCGGTCGAGTACTGCACCGTCGCGCCCGCCACCGGCGACGCGGTGCTCCGCTGCAGGTGCCCGACCGTCAGGTCCAGGCTCTGCGGACCCACCAGCGCCGACCCGTCCGGACGCAGCCCGCCGACCGCGTACCCCAGCGTCAGCAGCGGTTCGACGCCGCACGCGCGGTCGGGACCCGATCCGCCGCGGGCGCAGTAGAGCGCCGCCGGGAGCGTCGCGCCCTCGACGTGCCGCGACCGCCACGTCCATTCCGTGTGGGACGCGGTGCTCTGGCGGTACATCGGCCCGGTGCGGCCCGCGTCGATCGTGAGCCCCAGCGTCGACGGCCCGGCCGCCACGGCCTGCTCGACCGACACCTCGGTCGCGCCCACCGGGCTGCCCGCGTCGATCGTCGCGCCGTCCTGGGTCAGCGTGTAAGACCCGGTGACGGTGTCCCGCACCTCGCCGTACAAGCCGAACCCGGTGTGGCCCGGCTGGTTGTCGCTGAACGGCGTGATCGACAGCCGCAGCAGGTCGCCGGCGCGCGTCGCGGCCGGCCGGACCGGTGCGGTTCCGTCGTCGAGCGGCAGCAGGGCGACGCCGCCCGCCGGGTGCAGCGGGAAGCGGTTCCAGTCCTCGGTCACGGAAGTGCCGCCCCGGTAGGCGTGGAACGACTCGTACTGACCCCCGGCCCACCCGGCGAACGGCCCGGGCAGGACGTACTTCGAGAACCCGCCGAACCAGCGCAGGTCCGGCGCCGCCGAGACGTACTCCGTCTGCCTGCGCGGCAGCGGGATCGGGTGCGACACCCGCCCGCCGCTGTCCTCGAAGGAGAACATGCCGCTGCGCTGCCGCAACCCCAGCGAGGAGAACTCGCTGAAGTAGGTCGAGTCGACGGCGGCGACGTCCTGCGCCGTGATCACGTACCGCTGCGGGGGAATCCGGCCCACCGCGGCCTTCTGCAGCACGTATTCGTACGGCGTGCCCGGCCCGGGCGGGGACACCAGCCTGCTGTACGGGTACGTCTGCAGGGCCCCCGTGCGCACCGGGACCGCGGTCGGCGACACCGCGATCGGCACGCCCGGCCCGGCGTCGAAGTCGACGACCAGCGCGGGCCCGGTCTTCGCCGCCCGGCGGAACAGGAACCCGGTGTCGTCGAGCAGCGCGGGCCGCGGGGTCACCCACGTCAGCTTGCTGGACGCGCGGGCCGCGTCGACGCGCACGGTCGTGTCCGCCTTCACCGCGAACTCCGGCTGCGCGCTGAAGCGCACCTCGGTCGGGTTGCCGTCGGCGTCGGCCGTCCAGAACAGGCCGAGCGCGCTGTAGTTCCCGTCCGGCGCGCTGAACTTCGCCGTTCCCCCGGAGAAGTAGTTGAGGTTTTCGTTCGGGTCGAGGAGGTTCCCGTCGTCGGTGTTGTACAGGAACGCGACGCCGGTGTCGGCGGGCTTGCCGCCGATGTCGTTCGCGTCCACCGAAACCGTGCGCATGACCGACCGCGGCTGGGCGGCCGGCCGCGTCCCGGCGAGGGCGAAGCGCTTGCCCGCGGCGAAGAGCCCGGTGCCGCCGAAGTGCCCGCGCGCGTTGTCCTCCTTGAACTGCCGGGCCAGCGCCGCGCCGAACGTCGACGGGTCGGCCGGCAGCGCCGCCCCGGCCCGGAGCGCCTGGAGGTCGAACAGGCTCAGGTCGAGGCCGCGCCCGAGGTAGGGGAGCGCGGTGCCGGGGACCTCGTAGTCCCGGTCGCCGAGGCGCAGGTGCACGAGCGCCCGCGCCATGCCCTTCGCCGCGGCCGGGCGCACGTCGAACAGCGACCGGCCGTCCGGCGCGCTCCGGACCGCGACCCGGTCACCGGTGATCAGGGTGACGACGTCGGACGGCGTCCCCGCGACGGCGGCCGGCGGGGCGAGCCCCACCAGCCCCGCGAGCAGAACCGCGAGCACCGTGAGATTTCTTCGCACTGGCACCTCCCTGTGGTGGATGATCACCACTACCGACGGGCCGGACGCCGGGGGAGTTGAGCCGGGGTCTCGATCTCTTGGAATTACCCCGATCGGATCAACGACGGATGGTCAGGACCGGCTCAGGGGCACCGGCTTTCACAGCGTCCGGCAGGTTACGGCCGGGCGGTCACCACCGGTTCCGCTGCCCGTCAACGCGATCAAGCCGAACGTCGTCGTCGCGTTGGCGTTCAGCTTCGCGTTCCACGCCGCGTTGTCGACCGTCACCGTGGAGCCGTCCACCGTGTAGGTGCCGTTCCACAGGCCCGTGATGCGGTGGCCGTCCGGGAGGGTCCAGCGGACGCTCCAGCCGGAAAGGTCCTCGTCGTGGTCGTTGCGGACCGTCACCAGCACCTGGTAGCCGCCGGGCCAGGAGTTCGTCACCTCGTAGCTGGCCGCGCAGCCCAGGTCGGCGGTCGTCGGGGTGGGCGGGGTCGACGGCGGCGGTGTGGCCGTGACCGGGACGGCGATCGGCGTGCTCTCCGGGACGAGCGCCGTCCCGAGCAGCACCCCGGCGGCCAGCAGGACGGCGCCGGCCGCCCCGGCCAGGACCAGGCGGCGCCGGGGGCGGCGGACGCGCAGCAGGCGCGTGCCCGTGCGGGGCCGGGGGCGCGGCGGCGGCAGCGGGCGGCCCTGCGTGACCGCCTCGAACAGCTGCCGGACCTCGGCCATCGACGGGCGCGCGTCCGGGTCGCGCTGGAGGAGGCGGGTCAGGACCTCGGCGAGCGGGCCGTCGTGCTTCGGCGGCGTGACGTCCTCGCGGGCGACGCGCAGGAGCAGCGCGATCGGGTTGTCGTCGGTGCCGAACGGGGGAACGCCTTCCAGTGCGCGGTAGAGCGTCGAGCCGAGCGAGAAGACGTCGGCCGGGAAGCCCGCTTCGCGGCCGTTGGCGACTTCGGGGGAGAGGTAGGCGGGGGTGCCGGCGATGAAACCGCCGCCGGTCACGGTGCCTTCGCCGGTCGCCCGGGAGATGCCGAAGTCGGCGATCTTGGCGACGCCGTCCTCGCCCATGAGCACGTTGCCGGGCGTGACGTCGCGGTGCACGATCCCCTCGGCGTGCGCCGCGGCGAGCGCGGACGCGGCCTGCAGCCCGATGCGCGCGACCTCCTCGGCGGGCAGGCACTCGCGGTCGGCCAGGATTTCGGCGAGGCTCCGCGAGGGCAGGTACTCCATGACCAGGTACGGCTCGCCGTCCTGCTCGACGACGTCGTGCACGGTGATGGCGTGCGGGTGCCGCAGCCGGGCCGTGAGCCGGGCTTCGCGCAGCGCGCGCTGGGCCGCCTCCTCGCCGGCGGCCCGCCCGATGGCGGCGTCGTAGTCCAGCTGCTTGACCGCGACGACCCGGTCGAGCCGCTCGTCACGCGCACGCCAGACGACGCCCATCGCGCCCTGGCCGACCCGTTCGGCCAGCCGGTAGCGCCCGGCGATCAGCTCTCCTGCGTCGGTCACGACGACCTCCCGGCCTTCCCCGGAACACACGGATCCGGGGGACGATCGGTTCGAGCTTAACGATCCGTGCGCCGGGCTGCCGATGAGCAGGTGGCTCGCCGGGATCGGGACCGGGCGCTCGGAACCGCCGCCGGCGCCGGCGGCGACCTGGCTGCCGCGATCCCGTCGAACCGGCCCCGCGGCCCGCCCACCACCGGAGCGGTGAGCGGGCCGCGGGGTCAGGCGACCCGGTGCAGCTGGTCCCACGCCGGCACGTACGGCGTGAACCTCAGTTTCATCCCCGCCTCCGCCGGCAGCTTGTCGGCCTTCCGCGCGTTGCAGCTGCGGGCCGAGCCACCGCACGCGGCCACCGTGTTCAGCCAGGACGTCCGCGCACCGCCGCGGCTCAGCGGCAGCACGTGGTCGATCGTCGTCGCGCGGGCGCCGCAGTACGCGCAGCGGTGGCCGTCGCGGGTCAGGACGCCGCGGCGGGACCACCTCGGTGGCTGCGTATATCGCCACTTCATGACCACGTACCTCAGCAACCGCACGGTCTTCGGGCGCGGGAACAACCCGTACGCGAGACCGTCTTCGGCCTCGTGGATCTCGGCGACGTGCCGCACCAGCATGCGGATCGCGTGCGGCACCGAAACCGTCTGCAGCGGCTCGTAACCGGCGTTCAGGACGAGAACCTTCACAACGCACCTCTTTCCTCTCGGCGGAAATCGTCGCCGAGGGGAAAGAGGTGCGTCAATCGCGTTTCACCACAGGGGATGCGCGCGGAAGAAGCGCCAGATGACCGGGGTCGCGTCGATGACCGACGGCGTCGCCGAATCGTTGTTCGGCTGCGTGCTCGGCCAGACGTGCCCGGCGCCTTCGACGCGGTAGTGCTCGAGCGCGCCGCGGCGGTCGCAGCCGAGCCACTTCTGCGCCACGACCCCGGGAACCGGCGTCCACGACACCGGCGCCGGCCGGCAACCGTCCCTTGTGGACCACGCGGTCAGCCAGTCCGGGATGGCGGGCAGGCCCTTGGCCGCGTTGCCGGTGTACGGGATGGTCGTGTCGGCGGTGCCGTGGAAGTCCAGCACCGGCACCGGGCGGCTCGGGTCGCAGGCACCGCCCTGCGGGTAGAACGCCCCCGAGACCGGCGCGAACGCCGCGATCCGGCCCGCCAGGCGGCACGCCAGGACCCCGACGAAGCCGCCGCCGTTGGACTTGCCCGCCGCGTAGATGCGGCCCGGGTCGACGCACAGCGTGCGCTGCAGCGAGTTCAGCAGGTCGCTGGTGAAGAGGACGTCGTCGGCGGCGGCCGAGTAGGGCGCGCCGGTCCAGGCCGACTCGCCGTCCGTGCCGATCAGGCCCTGGGGGTAGACCGAGATCGCGTCCAGCGCCGAGAAACCGGACAGCTCCTCCTGGTACTGCGACGTCCGCTTGTGCCCGTGGAACGACAGCACGAGCGGGTACGGCCGGTGCGGGTTGTAGTGAGCGGGCAGGTGGACGGTGTACTCGCGGTCCAGGCCGCCCGAGACGACGTGCCGGGTCGTCGTCACCCCGGCCGGGATGCCGAGGGCGCGGCCGCAGCCGGTGGTGCGGACGGGGTGGTCGGCGACGCCCGCCGCGGCGGCGGGGGCGGCGAAGGCGGTGGTCAGGGCACAGGCCGCGGCGAACGCGGCGGCCCACCGGGGAAGGCGTCCGGGCACTCGATCCTCCTTGATCGGCAGCGGGGCGTGGCCAGCATCACACCGGGTCGCGGGCCCTCCTACATTGCGTTCATAAAGTGCGCGGCGGGGATCGTCGGACCCCCTCGGTAGGATCGACCCACCCTGCGGCCGAGAAACCGGAAAGGACCGGAAGTGACCACCCCGATCGAGACGCTCGAGTTCCAGTCGGAAGCGCGTCAGCTGCTCCAGCTGATGATCCATTCGATCTACTCGAACAAGGACACCTTCCTCCGCGAACTCGTCTCCAACGCCTCCGACGCGCTCGACAAGCTGCGGCTGGAGTCCTACCGCGACAAGGACCTGGAGGCCGACACCACCGACCTCCACATCGCGCTCGAGACGGACCCGGCCGCGCGGACGCTCACGGTGCGCGACAACGGCATCGGCATGAGCCGCGACGACGTGGTCGCCCTCATCGGCACCATCGCCAAGTCGGGCACCGCCGACTTCCTGACCAAGCTGAAGGAGGCCAAGGACGCCGCGGCGTCCCAAGACCTCATCGGCCAGTTCGGCGTCGGCTTCTACTCCAGCTTCATGGTCGCGGACAAGGTCACCCTCGTGACGCGCAAGGCCGGCGAGGCCGAGGGCGTCCGCTGGGAGTCGGCCGGCGAGGGCACCTACACGATCGGCCCGGTCGAGGACGCGCCCCAGGGCACGGCGGTCACGCTGCACCTCAAGCCCGAGGACGCCGAGGACCACCTCTACGACTACGCGTCCCCGGCGAAGATCCGGGAGATCGTGAAGAAGTACTCGGACTTCATCACCTGGCCGATCCGGATGACCGGCGAGGCCGCCGAAGGCGAAGAGCCGAAGGCCGAGACCGTCAACTCGATGAAGGCGCTGTGGGCGCGCTCCTCGAGCGAGGTCACCGAGGACGAGTACCACGAGTTCTACAAGCACGTCAGCCACGACTGGCAGGACCCCCTGGAGACGATCCGGCTGCAGGCCGAGGGCACCTTCGAGTACCAGGCGCTGCTGTTCCTGCCCTCGCACGCGCCGATGGACCTGTTCCTGCGCGAACGCAAGCGCGGCGTCCAGCTGTACGTGAAGCGCGTCTTCATCATGGACGACTGCGAGTCCCTCGTCCCCGAGTACCTGCGGTTCGTCAAGGGCGTCGTCGACGCCCAGGACCTCTCGCTCAACGTCTCGCGGGAGATCCTGCAGCAGGACCGGCAGATCCAGCTGATCCGCCGCCGGCTGGTGAAGAAGGTCCTCTCGACGGTCAAGACGATGATGACCGCCGACGCCGAGAAGTACGCGACGTTCTGGCGCGAGTTCGGCCGGGCGGTCAAGGAAGGCCTGCTCGACGACTTCGAGAACCGCGAAGCCATCCTCGAGATCTCGTCGTTCGCCTCGACGCACGACGCGGAGAAGCCGACGTCGCTGCGCGAGTACGTGGAGCGGATGAAGGACGGCCAGGAGCACATCTACTTCATGACCGGCGAGTCCCGCTCGGCCATCGAGAACTCCCCGCACATGGAGGCGTTCCGGGCCAAGGGCTTCGAGGTGCTGGTGCTGACCGACCCGATCGACGAGATGTGGGTCGACTCCGTGCCGGGCTTCGACGGCAAGCAGTTCCAGTCCATCGCCAAGGGCCAGGTCGACCTGGAGTCGGAGGAGGACAAGAAGGCCACCGAGGTCGCCCGCGAGCAGCAGAGCAAAGACTTCGAGGGCCTGCTGTCGTGGATGGGCACGGCGCTGGGCGAGGACGTTAAGGAGGTCCGGCTCTCCTCGCGGCTGACGACGTCGCCGGCGTGCATCGTCGGGGACACCCACGACCTGACGCCGACGCTGGAGAAGATGTACCGCGCGATGGGCCAGGAGCTGCCGCCGATCAAGCGCATCCTCGAGCTGAACCCGGAGCACGGCCTGGTCACCGGCCTGCGGGAGGCGCACGCGGCGCGCCCGGAGGACGAGGGGCTGGCCGAGACGGCGGAGCTGCTCTACGGGATGGCGCTGCTCGCCGAGGGCGGTGAGCTGGCCGACCCGTCGCGGTTCATCAAGCTGCTGGCCGGCCGCCTGGAGAAGACGCTCTGACACCCCGGCCCGTGCGGGGGTCGTGTGTGTTCAGGGCGGTTGGAACCGCCCTGAACACACACGACCGTCAGGGGGCCGCGTTCATCAGGTCCAGGGCGCTCTGCTGCCGGGCCGCGTCGGCCTGGTCGAACGGCCCCGCCCACAGCAGGCCGTACGCCTCCGCGCTGGTCCGGTCGTTCGCGTACGCCGAGTTCGCCTGGCGCTGCAGGTAACCCGTGTACGGGTGGTCGGACAGGGCCGCGTTCAGCACCGCCAGATCGCGGACGTAGACGCCCTTGAACGTCGGGCCGTCCCCGCCGCCGCCACCCGCGCTCTCGCCGGGGTCGCGGAGGATGCCGCCGGGGTTCAGCGACCCGTTCGTCGTCGACGCGTTCGCCATCGCGCGGGCCTTCGTGAGCAGTGCCGCGTCGCCGGTCGCCCGGTTCAGCTCCCGCAACGCCGCCAGCGGCACGCCCTGGTTGTACGACCAGACCGCCTGCCCGTTGTTCGCGCAGGCCGACGTCAGGCCGTCGTTGACCAGGTTCGAGCCGTTGATCATCCCGCTGCCCGAGAACCATGTCCACCCCGCGCGGGCGCGCGCCAGGTACACCGTGTCGCCCGGGATCCGGTTGTGCAGGGCCGCGTTGAGCTGGATGTACAGCGAGTTCGGGATCGCGTTCTTGTAGGTGCGGCTCGTGCTCCACCAGACCCCGCCCCCGCAGACGCCGTCCCAGTAGGCGTACATGTGGTCCGCGTCGGCGCGGGCGGTGTTCAGGTACTTGCTGTCGCCGGTCAGGTCGTAGGCGTCGACCCACGCGAGGCCCCACCACCCGGTGTCGTCGAGGTAGTCGTTGCGGAACTGGCCGCCCTGCGCCGCGAGGTTCTTCGTGTACGTCGTGTCGATCGCGTACCGGTAGCTGCCCATGCCGCTGATCCGGGCGTTGTCGATGATCGCGGTCAACGCGTTGGCCGAGTTCCACCAGCCGGTCGTGTCGAACAGGCCGGTGCCGAGGTTGTACCGCTCCATCAACGCGGTGGCGGCCGCGGTGCGGCGGTCCCAGGCGTTCCAGGTCGGGCGGGCCCAGCCGGTGCAGGCGATGCTGCCCGAACCGGCGGGCTGCCCGCAGGCACGCAGCAGGCCGACGCCCTTGTTCGCCCAGTCGTCGGCGTTGTACATCAGGGTCCGCCAGCCGGTCGAGCCCGACGGCGTCGCGGTGTCGCCGAGCTTGCTGCCGGCCGCCCACGTGCGCCCGGCGTCGAACGAGCGGTCCAGCCAGACGTGGTCGCCGGCCGCACCGCCGGTGATCGCCGCCCAGCCCATGTCGTCGGCGTCGTCGAGGTGCAGCGAGAGCCGGCGTCCGGCGATGCTCGCCGAAGCGCCTTCGCGGTCACCGGAGGAGAGGGCGGGATCCCGGGCGTCGCAGTACTTGTCGCAGATCGCCGCCAGCGTGGTGGCCGGCGCCGGGGACGGGGTGGGTGCCGGGGTGGCGGCCATGACGAGGGAGAGCAGGGGAACCAGGAAGTTCATCGGTCACCTTCCGCGCTGAAGGGGCGATGCCTTTCCTTTGTAGCCAGGGAAATATCGGTGGTCCAGTCCTTTGCCGGACAGGCTTCCGGACAGGAATTCACGCCCGCCGGGAGCTCAGCAGGAGCAGGCACAGCACGGCGATCCCAGTGACGAGCCCGGCCACGAGCAGCATCGGGTCCAGGGTCGGCGGGGCCTCGACGTCTACCGCCTGGGGGAGTCGTTGCGCGGTGTCCTCGACTACGTCCGCGCGCACGCGCCCGACCACGTCGAGACGGCGCTACGGGCCTTCGGCTGCTTCGAGCCGTACGGTGAAGATCAAGGCGACGACGGGGTTTCCGCCGGACTGGTGCCGGCGGAGTGCCGCGAGGACGTGGTGCGGCTGCTGACCGGCCCGCACGCCGAAGCCGGCGCGGAACGCCACTACCGGGAAATGCTCCACGGCGGCTCGCGGTCCTGGAACACGCGCGACACGCACCTGAGCGACACCCTCGACCGGCTGCTGCACGCCTACGGCCCGCGCTCGAAAGCCGTGGTGTGGGCGCACAACGCGCACGTCGGCGACGCGCGCGCCACCGACATGGCCGCGGCCGGGATGGTCAACCTCGGCTAGCTGGTCCGGGAACGGCACGCGGCCGAGGGTGTGGTCGCCGTCGGCTTCGGCACCTTCCACGGGTCCGTGCTCGCCGCCGACCACTGGGGCGGGTCCGTCCGCCGGATGCGCGTCGAGCCGGCCCGCCCGGACAGCCTCGAAGGCCTCCTGCACGACGCCGTGCCGGGGGAGACCAGCCTGCACGTCTTCGGCGAAGGCACGGCGTGGGCGGACGAACTGCGCGAGCACCGCGCGATCGGCGTCGTCCACCACGGCGGCGGGTACGTGCCGACCGTGCCGTCGGCCCGGTACGACGCGTTCGTGCACTGCGACGAGACGACCGCGAGCACGCCGCTGCACCAGTGGGAGCCGGAGGTGCGGACCCATCCCGGCGGGGAGTGACGCGGAGGGAGCGCCGATGGCCGAGGCAGCGCGGGTGTTCGCCGACCGCGGCGACGGCGGGCGGTGGCTCGCCGTCGAACTGCGCCGCCGGAGCTGGCTGGACCCGCTTGTGCTGGGCCTCGCCCGCGGCGGGGTCCCGGTGGCCGCGGTGGTCGCCCGCCGGCTCGGCGCCGAGCCGGACGTCTCGGTGGCGCGCAAGATCGGCGCGCCGGGGCGGCGTGAACACGGTGTCGGCGCGGTGACCCCGGACAGTCCCGCGCGCTACGACGACGCGATCTTGCGCTCGCTCGAGCTGACTCCCGCCCGGCTGGCGCGGGTGGAACACCGGGAACGGCGGGAAGC
This sequence comes from Amycolatopsis sp. FBCC-B4732, assembly GCF_023008405.1. Lineage (NCBI taxonomy): Bacteria > Bacillati > Actinomycetota > Actinomycetes > Pseudonocardiales > Pseudonocardiaceae > Amycolatopsis > Amycolatopsis sp. FBCC-B4732. Next base: position 4,033,343 of record NZ_CP095376.1, on the reverse strand, counting down.
GCGGCGCCGGCTCGAGCGTTACCGCGCCGGCCGGGCCCCGGTGCGCGTGGCCGGCCGCGACGTCATCCTCGTCGACGACGGGCTCGCGACCGGTGTCACCGCGACGGCGGCACTGCGCGCGGGGCACCCGCGGACGGTCGTGTTCGCCACGCCGGTGGCCGCTCCCGGCGCGGCCTCGCGGTTGCTGGCCGAAGCCGACGACGTCGTCCGCGTCACCGAACCGCCGGACTTCCGCGCGGTCGGCCAGTGGTACGCGGATTTCCCGCAGCTCGGGGACGACGAAGTGCTGGACCTGCTCGACCGGTGACGCACTGCTCCACCCGGGGCAGGCCGGGTTGACCGAGTGGGTGACGGGGTATCACCCGGCGGGGCACCGACCGGATGGGCAGGCGTGTGGTGATCGAACGGGACGCGCTCGGCGCGGCGGCCCGCGGGCTGCGGCAGTACCTGCTGGCCGTCGCGGGCAAGCTGGACGTACCCGCGTGGTTCTGCGAGGTCACCGTGCCCGCCGGCGGGTACCTGGCCCTCGACCGGCGCCTCGACCGCTTCCCGGACCACGAGACGGCGCTGCTGTGGGACGAGCGCGACGGCTGGTCGGCGGTGGTCGAATCCGCGACGGGCGACGAAGTCATCGCACTCGCGTACCTGGGCGCGGACGTCCTGCCGGCCCCGGACGAGGTCGTGGCGTTCGTGCGGGACCTGTACGGCGAGAGCTACCCCGGCCGCCCCGACCCACCGGGCTCCCGGACCCCGGGCGCCCCGGACGGTTTCGACGAGCGGCTGGCCGCCTACGCCGCGGACCCCGTCGGCCAGGCCTGAGTCAGCGCGACGGGAGCACGCAGAATTCGTTGCCCTCCGCAAGTGCTGAGGCGTGACACCTTTCCGGAGGACGGGTGACCACCCGGGGCCGTGGCGGCGGAGGAGCTGCAGGCGGAAGCAGCGGGGATTTCGCGCCCTGGATCAGCGCGGCGGCAGCACGCAGAACTCATTGCCCTCCGGGTCGGCGAGCACGATCCACGGGTCGTCGGGCGGGTCGTCGAGGACCTTCGCCCCGAGCAGCACCAGCCGTTCCACCTCCGCCCGCTGGTCCCGGCCCTCCGGTGCGAGATCGAGGTGCAGCCGGTTCTTCCCGGTCTTGCCTTCCGGAACCGGCTGGAAGAGCAGCGCGGGACCGTCGCCGAGGTCCAGCTGCCGGTAGGTCAGGCCGTGCGAGTCGGTCCACGTCCGGGTCTCGCCGTGGCCGAGCGCCTCCGCCCAGAACGCGGCGAGCAGGTCGGGCCGGCGGCAGTCGACCGCGACGGCGAGGATGCGGGCGGTCGTCACGCCGCCCCCACGATCCGGTTGACGGCCGCGGCGACCAGCTCCGGTTCGGCGACCGTCACCGTCAGGCCCGGGTGGCGCAGCAGGCCCCACGGCTCGATGCCGGGCACCGGTTCCCGGAAGCGGAGGCACACGCCGCCGCGGGTGGTGGTGCCGAACGTCAGGCCGCGGTCGGCCAGGGACAGCCGGACGCCGAGCGCGCGCAGCGGGCTGAACGGGCCGGTCGCTTCGGCGCCGGCGAGGTTGTCCAGCGGTGTCTCGACCAGCCACGGCCCGAACCGGACGCGCAGGCCGCCGGTGTCCAGGTCCAGGCCGCTGTGCGGGCCGAGCAGGCGGTGCAGCCAGGGGAGCGGGACGGCGAAGTCGGCGTGCAGCCGGTGCCGCACGACGACGGCGGGCTCATCCCCCGGTGCCGCGCTGCCGGACGTCATGCGCCGCCGCCGATGCCCGGCGGGAACTCGCTCTCGCCCGGCGGGTGCCGGTCGCTTTCGCGGTGCATGGAGCCCTCCTTCACGCGGGGTGCTTCCGGTTGGCGGCGCGGGCGGCGAAGATGCCGAGCACGAGCGCGGCGAGCGCGGTCAGGCCGTGCAGCCCGTTGTCCGGCCAGTTGAGGTTGATCGGGTCCTCGGGCGTGCTGAACGAGGTCGCCAGGACGCCGTATGCGGTGATGCCCGCGAAGCCGACGAACAGGACCCAGCAGTAGATGATCGCCCCGGTGCGCCGGGTGGCGGAGAGCAGGCCGAGCACGCCGACCGCGCTGTGGACCAGGTTGAGCAGCGGCGTCAGGCTGAAGATCCAGAAGGCCCGGCTCGTCTCGTGCCCGACGGCCGCCGTCTCCGGCGTCAGGAACCCGGCCACGCCCAGTGCCAGGTAGAGCAGCCCGACCACGGCCACGACCGGACGGAGCCAGGACGCTCCCGTCCGGGAGCGGATTTCGGTGGACGACATGGGCTCTCCTTCCCTCGGCGGGCGGATACCCGGCGAAAGGGACGGGAAACGGGGCAGCGGAACGGGCCGGACGGCAGGCCCGGAAGCCGCCGTCCGGCCCGCGGCCGGAACCCGCGCCGGTCCCTGCAGCCCGGACGCGGGCCCCTGGTCTAGGGGGAACGCCAGTCGTGCTCGCGGTACGCGGTGCCGTGTTGCGCACCCATCAGCAGCAGCCCGCCGTCGACGATCAGCGAGGTCCCGGTGACGTACCCGGCGGCGGGACTGGCCAGGAACGCGACCGCGGCGGCGACTTCGCGGGCGTGCCCGGTGCGACCGAGCGGGATACCGGGCCGCTCCTGCTCGCGCGGGTCGGCGTCGGTCTGCCCGGTCATCGGCGTGGAGATCTCACCGGGCGCCACGGAATTGACGGTGATGCCGTGCTCGGCCAGCTCCAGCGCGAGCACCTGGGTGAGCGCCCCGGCCCCGGCCTTGGCGGCGCAGTAGGGCGCGGCACCGACTCGGGGCACGTGTTCGTGGACGCTGGTGATGGTGATGATCCGGCCCCCGCGGCCGGCGTCGGCCATGTGGCGCGCCGCGCGCTGGGAGAGGAGGAAGACCCCGTCCAGGTCGACGTCCAGGACCTCGCGCCATTTCCGGTAGTCCAGCTCCAGTGCGCGCTGACTGCTCCCGGTGCCGGCGCAGTTGACGAGGACGTCGATCCCGCCGAGGTCGGCTGCCATGGCGTCGATGACGTCGGCGGCTTCGGGGAGCCGGGTGAGGTCGAGGTGCCGGACGTGGGCGGCGACGCCGTGCGACCGGACCTCGGCGGCGGTCTTTTCGGCGCCTTCGGCGGGCAAGGGCGCCGGAGTGGGCACGGGTTTCTCCTTTCGACGCGTTGCCGGGCGGCTACCACGTCGCCGGGGCCCTAAACCCGCGTCGTCATGACCACCGGCCGCGGTGTCCGAGACGAAAAATCATCGTGCCGTCCGGCGCGTGTGTCCGGGGCCGGGCCGGGTAATCGCGCGGTTCCCGGACGTGAGGAGAACCCATGGGCAAGCCGAACCCGATCGAGCTCCAGAAGTACCTGGCCGGCGTCGACTACCCCGCGCAGCGCGACGACCTGGTGCGTGCGGCCGAGCGGAACGGTGCGGACGAGGACACGTTGGGCGTCGTGCGCGGGCTGCCGGACCGCACGTACGAGGGGCCGAGCGGCGTCAGCGAGGAGATCGGCGGCTGACGCACCCCCGGACAGGTGACCGCCGGATGCCGCCGGCGGTCACCGCTTTCCCCGCTACCGCTGAGAAATCGCCGCCGGCTGGATGAGGGTGGTCACCGCGCGGCAGACGTCGGCCGGGTCGATCTCCTCGAGGCACGGGTGGCCCGGGACCGGGCAGACGCGGGCGCGGCTGTCGCGGCACGGCGCGTGCTGGTCGCCGAGCACCACCGCCGGGACGCCGTAGGGGGCCCAGCGGGCCGACGGCACCACCGGTGCGAACAACGACACCACCGGTGTGCCCGCCGCGGCGGCGAGGTGGGCGGGGCCCGTGTCGGGTGCCACCACGGCCCGCGCTCCGGACAGCACCGCGGCCAGCTCCGGCAGCGACGTCCGGCCGCCGAGGTCGACCGCCGCCGTGCCGGCCACGGCGCGCGTCAGGTGGCGTTCCGCGGGCGCGCCCGTCACCAGTACGCGGTGCCCGTCGGCGGCCAAAGCACCTCGAAGGCCCGCCGCTACGTGGGCTGAACGGCTCGGGGTCAGCGGGCCCCGGCGGTGACAGCGGTTCGGGGGACGAGCTTGTGGTAGGCCCGCAGTGTGTCGGCGGCGACGCGGTTCCACGAATAACGGGCCACCGCGCGGTCGTGGCCCGCGGTCCCGTACGCGTGGCACAGCGCCGGGTCGTCGAGCAGCCGGCGGATGCGGGATGCGAGCTCCTTCGGCGAGTGCGGGCGGACCAGCAACCCCGTGACGCCGTCGACCACGGTGTCGGTCAGCCCGCCGACCGCGGTCGCCACCACCGGGATGCCGCACGCCATCGCTTCCAGCGGGACGATCCCGAACGGCTCGTACCACGGCGCGCAGACGACGGCGTCGGCTGAGCGCAGCAGCGCGGGCATGTTCTCCCGGGACACCTGGCCCGCCCAGCGGACGCGCTCGCCGACACCGAGCCGGTCGGCGAGCTCGCGCAGCCGCCGCGCCTCCGGGTCCTGGGACAGCCGGCCGCGCTCGGGGCCGCCGGCGATGACGAGCTCGGTGTCCGGCAGCTGCGCGAGCGCGGTGATCGCCGTGTCGAACCCCTTGCGCGGGACCAGCCGCCCGACGGTGACCAGCCGGTGCTGCTCGCGGCGGCGCGCGATCGGGCCGTCCACGGTGAACCGGTCGAGGTCGACGCCGCAGGGGACGATCGAGATCCGGGCCCGCGGCACGCCGATCCGGGACAGCTCGAACACCTCGTCCGAGCAGGTCGCGACCACGCGCCCGGCCTGGCGGCCGATGATCCGCTCCAGCCGGATCCGGTCCGCGGGGCTGGTGTCCCGGTCGCCCTGGTAGCGCTTCTTGACCACGCCCAGCGCGTGGAACGTCTGCGCGACCGGGGTGCCGGTCGCGCTCGCCGCGAGTGCGGTGGCGACGCCCGACATCCAGAAGTGCGCGTGCGCCAGGTCCGGCCGGTCGGCCGACCACCGGTCACGCAGGAAACTGCCGAATTCGCCCATGTAGGGCAGCAGCCGGTCCTTCGGCTCCTTGCGCGGCGGCCCGGCGGGCACGTGCACGACCCGGAAGCCCTGCGCGGTCCCGACTTCGGGCGGCTCGTCGAGGCTCTCCCGGCGCGTGTAGACGGTGACGTCGTGGCCAGCGCGGGTCAGCGCTGCCGACAGCTCCGCCACGTGCACGTTCTGGCCACCGGCGTCGGCTTCCCCCAGCGCGGCCAGGGGATTGGCGTGTTCGGACACCATCGCGATCTTCATCGGTGCGGCGTTCCCTTCGGGGTTCAGCGGGCCGTCTCGGCGAGGAGGTGGTCCCAAGTGGTGAGGAAGGCGCCGAGCCCGTGGTGCTTCAGCGCGTGCTCGCGAGCGTTCTTGCCGGCCAGTGCGGCGAAGTCGGGTTCGTGCAGCAGCTCGCGGAAACCCCGGGCCAGCACCGAGACGTCGGTGGAGAGCACCCCCGCGTCGGCGGGCACCGCGGCCGGTGCCTCCGTGGCGGCGAAGACGACGACCGGCATCGCCAGGTGCATCGCCTCCAGAAGGGACAGTCCCAGCGACGTCCAGCGGGCGGTGTGCAGGAAGACGCGGCGGCGCGCGATCTCGTCGTGCAGCGCGGGGGGCGGGACGTCGCCCCGCCCGTGCAGGGGCGGGGCGAGCTCCTCGGTGCCCATGCCGAACACGTCGACCGGGCCGGCTTCGGCGAGCGTGCCGAGCAGGTCCGCGCCCGTGACGCGACGGCGGCGCACCGGCTCGTTGATCATCGACACGCCCGCGGCGAGCTCGCCGGTGTAGCGCGCGCCGGGGTCGGGGATGCCGTGCGGCACGACGGTGACCGGCGCGCGGCCGCAGTCCCACATCGCCGCGTTGAAGTGGGTCACGTGCGCGACCGTGATGTCCGAGCGCCCGGCCAGGGAGTGCTCGCTGGACGCGGCGTACGGCCGGGGCGCGTTGTGTTCCACGTAGACGGACGGCACGCCCAGCCGGGCGGCGAAGTCCAGCTCCTCCGGGCGCTGCAGCACGACGACGTCGGGCTCGGCCCCGGCCAGCCGGTCCAGCGGGACCTCGGTCACCGACGGCCAGTCCCGGCCCGCCTTGCCCAGGCCCCACGGCGCACCGCCGGGGGCCACCGGCAGGAGGTACTCGTGGCGGCCGCGGACGAAAGCGTCGGTCCACGAGCCGTGGACGTGCCAGAGCAGTACCCTCAGGCGCCGGGAGCCGGGATCGGTCATGTCCTCCTGGTTTCCCGGACACGACCGGTTAAACGTCAGGCCACCGCGGTACCCGGCCGGACGCCGACGAAGGGATCTCCACCCATGCGGTTCACCCCACGGGGCACCCGGTTCTTCGACCTGCTCACCGAGGCCGCGAGAAATCTGGTGACCGGGAGTGCGTTGCTGCGGGACCTGGTGGCGGCCCGTCCCGAGGACCGCGAAGCGCTCGCCAAGCGCCTGCACGAGGTCGAGCACCAGGGTGACGAGCTGACGCACACGATCATGGTGGAGCTGAACAGCTCGTTCGTGACGCCGTTCGACCGCGAGGACATCCAGGCGCTCGCCGGCAAGCTCGACGACGTCCTCGACTTCCTGGACACCGCGGCCGACCTGGCGGTGCTGTACCGGGTGGACGCGTTCCCGCCGGGCACGGACGTGCTGGTCCGCGTGCTGTGCCGGTGCGCGGAGCTGACCGCGTCGTCGATGCCGGGGCTGGCGAAGGTCGGCGACCTCGAGCCGTACTGGATCGAGGTCAACGAGCTCGAGAACGAGGCCGACCGCATCTACCGGCGGATCCTGGCCCACCTGTTCGAGCCGGGCGGGGACGCCCTCGAGGTGCTGAAGACCAAGGAGGTCGTCGAGCAGTTCGAGCTGGCCGCCGACGCCTTCGAGCACGTGGCCGACGTGGTGCAGACCATCGCGGTCAAGGAGTCCTGAGTGACGGGGACCGCCGCCCTGGTCACGGTGATCGTGCTGACGCTCGTCTTCGACTACACCAACGGCTTCCACGACGCCGCGAACGCGATCGCCAGCGCGGTGTCGACCCGGGCGCTGACCCTGCGGGCCGCGCTGGTGCTGGCGGCGGTGATGAACCTGGCCGGCGCGCTGCTGTCGACCGGGATCGCCGCGACGGTCGCCAAGGGCATCATCGACGTCCCGGCCGGCCCGGACGCGCTCACCGTGGTCTTCGCCGCGCTGCTCGGCGCGATCACCTGGAACCTGGTCACCTGGTACTTCGGCCTCCCGTCGTCGTCCTCGCACTCGCTGATCGGCGGCATGGTCGGCGCGGCGCTGGCGGCGGCGAGCACCGTGCACTGGGCGGGGATCGCGGAGAAGGTGCTGATCCCGATGGTGGCTTCGCCGCTGCTCGGGCTGATCCTGGGGTACGCGGCGATGGTCGCGGCGCTGTGGCTGCTGCGCCGGGCGAACCCGCACCGCAGCGGCCGGGTGTTCCGCCGCTTCCAGATCGTCTCGGCCTCGGCGCTCGCACTCGGCCACGGCCTGCAGGACGCCCAGAAGGGTATGGGCGTGATCGTGCTGGCCCTGGTGGCGGCCGGGCAGCAGACGACGTTCGCGGTCCCGCTGTGGGTGACCCTGGTGTGCGCCGCGGCCTTGTCGCTGGGCACCTATTCGGGTGGCCTGCGGATCATGCGGACGCTGGGCCGCCGGGTCTTCCCGCTGGACCCGCCACACGGCTTCGTGGCGGAGTCGGTGGCGTCGTCGGTGCTGTACGTGACGGCGTTCGCGGTGAAGGCCCCGATCTCGACGACGCACGTGATCACGGCGGCGATCATGGGGGTCGGCGCGACCCGGCGGCTCTCGGCGGTGCGGTGGGGGATCGCGCGGGACATCGTCCTGGGCTGGGTCCTGACGTTCCCGGCCGCGGCGGCGGTGGCGGCCGCGGTGTACCTGGTGGCGGACGCGCTCACCTGAGCGGGCGTTTGCCCGCTCCGCGTGCGGGAAACCGGGGGCCGACACCCGCACGCGGAAAGGGAGAGCCATGAAGGCAGTGACCTGGCACGGCAAACGCGACGTCCGCGTCGAAGAGGTGCCGGACCCGAAGATCGAGGAGTCGACCGACGCCGTCATCCGGGTGACGTCGACCGGCATCTGCGGTTCCGACCTGCACCTCTACGAAGTCCTGGGCGCGTACATGACCGAAGGCGACATCCTCGGTCACGAGCCCATGGGCGTCGTCGAGGAGGTCGGGGCCGACGTCAAGCACATCAAGCCCGGCGACCGCGTGGTGATCCCGTTCAACATCTCCTGCGGGCACTGCTGGATGTGCGACCGCGGCCTGCAGTCGCAGTGCGAAACCACGCAGGTCAAGGAGCAGGGCAAGGGTGCCGCGCTGCTCGGCTACACCCGGCTCTACGGGCAGGTCCCCGGTGGCCAGGCCGAGTACCTGCGCGTGCCGCAGGCCCAGTACGGCCCGATCAAGGTGCCGGACGGCCCGCCGGACGAGCGGTTCGTCTACCTCTCCGACGTCGTCCCGACCGCCTGGCAGGCCGTCGAGTACGCGAACGTCCCCGCCGACGGGACCGTGGTCGTCTTCGGGCTCGGGCCGATCGGGCAGATGTGCGCCCGGATCGCCCGGCACCGCGGGGCGGCCCAGGTGATCGGCGTCGACCTCGTGCCGGAGCGGCTCGCGCGTGCTCGCGAACACGGGGCCACCGCGCTCGACACCCGTGACCACAAGGACATCGGCGACAGCATCCGCCAGCTGACGAACGGCCGCGGGGCCGACTCCGTGATCGACGCCGTCGGCATGGAAGCGCACGGCGCCCCGGTCGGGAAGCTCGCGCACAACCTGGTCAACCTGCTCCCGCAGGCGATCGGCGCCAAGGTCACCGAGAAGGCCGGCATCGACCGGCTGAGCGTGCTCTACGCCGCCATCGACAGCGTCCGGCGCGGCGGCACGATTTCGCTCTCGGGTGTCTACGGCGGGATGGTCGACCCGATGCCGATGATGGAGCTGTTCGACAAGCAGGTCCAGCTTCGGATGGGGCAGGCCAACGTCCGGCACTGGCTCGACGACATCATGCCGGTGCTCACCGGCGACGGCGACCCGCTCGGCGTCGAAGGCTTCGCCACCCACAAGCTGCCGCTGGCCGAAGCCCCGCGCGCGTACGACATCTTCCAGAAGAAGCTCGACGGCGCCCAGAAGATCCTGTTGCAGCCCAACGCGTAACCCCGGGAGGGAATCGACCCTTGCGAGCCGTCACCTCGCTGCCGCACGAAATCACCGTGGCGGACCACGTCCGGATCCCCGCGTCCGACGGGACCGTCCTGTCCGCCCGCATCTGGCGGCCGGTCTCGTCGGACGCCGAACCGGTGCCGGCGATCCTCGAGTACATCCCCTACCGCAAGCGGGACCTCACCGCGCCGCGGGATTCGATCCACCACCCCTACCTCGCCGGGCACGGGTACGCGTGCGTGCGGGTGGACATCCGCGGCACCGGTGAGTCCGAGGGGATCCTGGCCGACGAGTACCTCGAACGCGAGCAGCTCGACGCCGAAGACGTCCTGGCGTGGATCGCCGCGCAGCCGTGGTGCACCGGTGACACGGGGATGATGGGGATTTCCTGGGGCGCGTTCGCCGCGCTCCAGGTCGCCGCGCGGAAGCCGCCGAGCCTGCGCGCCATCGTGATTTCGTCGTTCACCGACGACCGGTTCGCCGACGACATGCACTACATGGGCGGCTGCCTGCTTTCGGACAACGTCGCCGAGTCGGGCACGATGTTCGCCTACGCCACGCTGCCGCCCGATCCGGCCGTCGTCGGTGACCGGTGGCGTGAAATGTGGTTGGAGCGCCTGGAAAACTGCAGCCTGTGGATCGAGAACTGGCTCGGCCACCAGCGCCGCGACGACTACTGGCGGCACGCGTCGGTGTCGGAGAACCACGCCGACGTCCAGGTGCTGGTGCTGGCCTCGAGCGGCTGGGCCGACGGCTATTCCAACGCCGTCATCCGGTTGCTGGCGCACCTCGACGTCCCGCGGCGGGGGCTGATCGGGCCGTGGTCGCACAAGTACCCGCACCTCGGCGAGCCCGGGCCGGCGATCGGGTACCTCCAGGAAGTCGTGAAATGGTGGGACCACTGGCTCCGCGGCGAGGAGAACGATGCCATGGACGGGCCGATGCTGCGGACGTGGTTGCAGGAGAGCGTCCCGCCCTCGACGTCCTACGAGGACCGGCCCGGCCGCTGGGTCGGCGAGGCCACCTGGCCGTCGCCGCACGTCCAGCCCCAGCGGCTGCCGCTCGCCCCGCACCGCATCGCGCGGCCGGGGGAGAGCGTCGAGGACGAACCCCTGACGGTGTCTTCGCCGCTGTCGGTCGGGCAGTTCTCCGGGAAGTGGGCGTCCTACAGCGCCCCGCCGGACCTGCCCTACGACCAGCGCGAAGAGGACGGCGGGTCGCTCGTCTTCGACACCGACGTGCTCACCGAGCGGTGCGAAATCCTCGGCTCGCCGGTCGTGCGGCTGGAGGTGTCGGCCGATCAGCCGGTCGCGATGGTCGCGGCGCGGCTGTCCGACGTCGCACCGGACGGGCGCGCCACCCGCGTCACCTACGGGCTGCTCAACCTGACCCACCGCGACGGCCACGACGAGCCGGCGCCGCTGGAGCCGGGGCAGCGGCGCGCGGTCGAGATCGAGCTGAACGCCGTCGCGCAGGCTTTCCCGGCCGGGCACCGGATCCGGCTCTCACTGTCCACTTCGTACTGGCCGCTGGCGTGGCCGCCGCCGACCCCCGTGCTGCTGTCCGTCCACACCGGACACAGCGCGCTGGAGCTGCCGGTCCGGCCGGTCGGGCCGCCGGAGGGCGCGCCGCCGATGCCGGTGACCGCGCTGACGCCGGGGGAGCAGCGCTGGACCGTCTCGCGCGACTTGGTGGACTACCACTCCGCGCTCGACATCGTGAAGGACGCCGGGACCGTCGGCTTCGACGACCTCGACCTGGAAGTCACCCGGGACGTCCGGGAGCGCTACACGTGGGTCGCCGACGACTTCTGCTCGCCGGTGGCGGAGACCGCGTGGGACGTGACCTTCGCCCGCGGCGAGTGGGCGGCGCGCAGCGAGACGCACACCCGCGTGTCCTGCACGGACACCGAATTCGTCATCGACGCGCGGCTCGACGGCTACGAAGGGGCCCGCCGGGTCGTCTCGCGCAACTGGCACCGGCGGATCCCCCGCGCCCTGGTCTGAGTTTCGCGGGGGCCACACGGGGTACGCCACCTGCGTGCGGATCGTGATCACCGGAGCCACCGGGAACGTCGGAACGGCCTTGCTGGCCGCCCTCGAGCCCGGCCACGACGTGGCCGGGCTCGCGCGGCGCCTGCCCGACCCGGCGGCCGAGCCGTACCGCTCGGCGAGCTGGCACGCGCTCGACATCGGGGGCCCCGGTGCCGAGGAGGAGCTGACCACGCTGTTCGAGGGCGCGGACGCCGTCGTGCACCTGGCGTGGGCCATCTCGCCGCGGCGCGGCGAGCCGCCGATGTGGCGCACCAACGACGACGGCACCCGGCACGTGCTCGCCGCGGTGGCGGCCGCCGGGGTGCCGCACCTGGTCGTCGCGTCCTCGGTGGCCGCCTACGGGCCCGCGCCGCGCTGGGAGAAGGTCGGCGAGGACCACCCGTGCACGGGGATCGCCCGCAGCGCCTACAGCCGCGGCAAGGCCGCGCTCGAGTCGCGGCTGGACCGGTTCGAGGCGCAGCACCCGGAGGTCGGCGTGGCCCGGCTCCGGCCGTGCGCGATCCTGCAGCGGCGCGCGGCCGGCGATTTCGCCCGCTGGCTGCTCGACCCGGTGGTGCCCGCGCGGCTCGTCGGCGGACGGCGGCTGCCGGTTCCGCTGTGGCACGACCTGCGCGCCCAGGCCGTGCACACCGACGACGTCGCCGAGGCGATCCGGCTGATCCTCGGCCAGGGGTTCACCGGCCCGGTCAACCTGGCCGCGCCCGGGGTGCTCGACGCCGATGAGCTGGCCGCCGTCCTCGGTGGTCGCCGCCTCCCGGTGCCGAAGCCACTCGCCAGCGCCGCCGTCCTCGCGGCCTGGGCCGGCGGCGTGCTCCCGGTGCACCCCGGCTGGCTGGAGCTCGCCGACCGCGCCGCGCTAGCCGGTACCACGGTGGCGGAGACCGTCCTGGGCTGGCAACCTCGGTACGATGCCGCGTCCGCGATCGCCGAACTGGTCGCCGGGCTGCGCTCGGGTGCGGGGGCGGCGAGCCCGCCCCTGCCCCCGCCGCGCGGCTCCGGGGTACTGGCCCGGCTCCGCTCGCTCACCCGGGTCGGGCCGAGCCACCAGTCGCAAGCCTGAATTCCAGGAGGGCCAGTGAGTACGGAAGCCTTCGACGCGGTGGTGCTCGGCGCCGGGCACAACGGGCTGGTGGCGGCGAACGTCCTGGCCGACGCCGGCTGGTCGGTCCTGGTGCTGGAGGCGACCGACCACCCGGGCGGCTCGGTCCGCACCGCCGAGGTCACCGAGCCGGGCTTCCGCAACGACCTCTTCAGCGCGTTCTACCCGCTCTCGGCGGTGTCACCGGTGATCAAGGGCCTGCGGCTGGCCGAGCACGGCCTGCGCTGGCGGCACGCCCCCGACGTCCTGGCGCACGTGCTGCCCGACGACCGGTGCGTCGTGCTTTCGCGCGACCTCGACCGCACGGCCGCCTCGGTCGACGAGTTCGCCCCGGGCGACGGCGACGCGTGGCGGGGCCTGTTCGAGCAGTGGCGGGAGATCCGCGAGCCGCTGCTGAACGCGCTGTTCACGCCGTTCCCGCCGGTGCGCCCGGCGCTGAAGCTGCTGCGCCGCACCGGGACCGGGGACGCGCTGCGCCTGGCGCGCATGCTGACGCTGCCGGCCCGCCGGTTCGGCGACGAGCTGTTCACCGGTGAGGGCGCGAAGCTGCTCGTGGCGGGGAACTCCGCGCACAGCGACCTTTCCGTCGACAACGCGGGCAGCGCGGTGTTCGGCTGGCTGCTCGCGATGATCGGGCAGGACGAGGGCTACCCGGTCCCCGAAGGCGGTGCGGGCGAACTGGTCGCGGCGCTGGTCCGGCGGCTGGAGTCCCGTGGCGGACAAGTCCACTGTGGACGTCCGGTGCGGGAGGTCATCGTCGGTGACGGGCGCGCGCTGGGCGTGCGCGACGCCGCCGGCGACCCGGTCCGGGCGCGTAAGGCCGTGCTCGCCGACATACCGGCGCCGGTGCTCTACCGCGAGCTGGTGGGCGAGCGGTGGCTGCCCCCGCGGCTGGTCGAGGACCTCGGCAAGTTCGAATGGGACAGCGGGACGGTCAAAGTGGACTGGGCGCTGTCGGGCCCGATCCCGTGGACGAACGAAGCCGCGCGCGGCGCGGGCACGATCCACCTCGGCACGGACCTCGACGGGCTCGCGGCGTTCGGCGGCGAGCTGGCCCGCGGCCGGACCCCGCGCCGCCCGTTCCTGCTGCTGGGCCAGATGACCACGACCGACCCGACGCGCTCGCCGGCGGGCACCGAGTCGGCGTGGGCGTACACGCACGTGCCGCGCGGCACGATGGAGAACCGCTCGGCGCTGGAGCGGCGGGCGAAGCGGATCGAAGAGACGATCGAAGCCAACGCCCCGGGGTTCACCGGGCTGATCAAGGCGCGGTACCTGCAGGGTCCGGTCGAGCTGGCGGGGCGCAACCCGGGGCTGGTCGGCGGCGCGATCAACGCCGGTACGACGGCGATCCACCAGCAGCTGTTCTTTCGGCCGGTGCCGGGCACGGGCCGGGCGGACACCCCCGTGGACCGGCTGTTCCTGGCGGGCGCGTCGGCCCACCCGGGCGGCGCGGTCCACGGCGGCCCGGGCGCCAACGCGGCCCGCGCGGCGCTGGCCCGCGCCGGCCGCCTCGGCGGCGGCTACGCGGCGGTGATCCGGGCCGCCCACCGAGCCATCTACAGCTGAACCCGCGCACTACGGGCGCGGGTGGCCGTCCCGCGCGCGGGCGTGCTTGCCGGTGGCCAGGTCCGCGAGACGGGCCAGGGACTCGGTGTTGCGCGGCTTGACGACGAGCGCCTGCACCGCCGCCGGCAGCACCTTCCCGATACCGCGGACGATGTGCTCGGTCATCCGGACCAGCGTCGCTCCCTCGCCGTGCGGGACGAGCGTCAGCCCGACCGCCGCCGCGCCGAGCGGCCAGCCGTGCGCCTCCAGCGACAGCGACAGGCCCGGCTCGACCGCCCGCACCACCGTGACGTCCTGGATGTGCACCGGCCACGGGCCCACGCTGTGGTGGATCCGGGAGCCCACCGCGGGCCACCCGGGGTCGACGTCGCGGATGTGCGAGCTGCCGACCACCCAGCCGGCGTAGAGCCAGCCGTCGGCGAGGACGTCGAACACGGCATCGGGCGGTACGTCGATCACGCGGCTGACCTCGGTCACGGTTCCTCCTGGTCGTCGGGACGAAAGGGGAATACCCAGTGCCGGACGGGGTATGCCACCGCCGACCGAGCAGGAGGTGGCGATGGTGGCCAGGCGTGAGAGAGAACCCGAAGGACCGGGGGAGCTGTCCAAGCGCTCGTGGGGCGCGGTCCTCAAGCGCACGGTCAAGCAGTTCGGGCGCGACAACCTGACCGACTGGGCCGCCGCGCTGACCTACTACGGCGTGCTGTCGCTGTTCCCCGGCGTCATCGTGCTCACGGCGCTGCTCGGCCTGCTCGGCCCGGACAAGATCCAGGCCGTGATCGACAACGTCGGCCAGGTCGTCCCGGGTCAGGGCAAAGACGTCCTGATCGGCGCGATCAAGGAGCTGGCGGGCTCGCGCGGCCTGGCCGGGCCGCTGGCGATCATCGGCCTGCTCGGCGCGCTGTGGTCGGCGTCCGGGTACGTGGGCGCGTTCATGCGGGCGTCGAACGCGATCTACGGCATGCCGGAAGGCCGGCCGGTGTGGAAGGTCGTCCCGATCCGGGTGCTGCTGACGATCGGGATCGTCGTGCTGCTGGCGCTGTGCGCGCTGGGCGTGGTGGCCACGGGGTCGGTGGCGCGCCGGCTGGGCGACCTGGTCGGGCTCGGCTCGACCGGGGTGCTGGTGTGGGAGATCGCGAAGTGGCCGGTGATCGCGCTGCTGGTCAGCGTGGCGTTCGCGCTGCTGTACTGGGTGGGCCCGAACGTGCGGCAGCCGGGCTTCAAGTGGCTGACCCCGGGCGGCCTGCTGGCGGTGCTGCTGTGGGTGCCGGCGTCGGCCGGGTTCGCGCTGTACGTCGCCAACTTCGGTTCGTACAACAAGACTTACGGTTCGCTGGCGGGCGTGATCGTGTTCCTTGTATGGTTGTGGATCTCGAACCTGGCCGTGCTGCTGGGCGCCGAGCTCGACGCCGAACTGGCCCGCGGCCGCAGCATCGAAGCGGGGCGCGAGGAAGACCAGGAGGAGCCCTTCCTGCCGCCGCGGGACACCAAGGCGATGGACGAGGACGAGGCCGCGGACGTCGCGCGCGAGACGGAACGGAGCTGACCGGATGGCCGCCCGGATCACCGGACTGGTGCTCGACTGCCACGACCCCGACCGGCTGGCGGAGTTCTGGTGCGCGGTGCTCAGTTACGAGGTGATCGGGCACGAGCCGGACGGCCTCGAGCTGGGCCTGCCCGGTGCCGCACTGGGCGACGGACCCCCGACGCTGGTGCTGGCCCGCACGGACGACCCCCGCCGCGGCAAGCTGCCGCTGCACGTGGACGTGAACCCGGTGGGCGGCGACCAGGAGGCGGAGCTGGAGCGGCTGCTCGCGCTGGGCGCGCGCCCGGCGGACGTCGGGCAGGACGGCACGGAGTCGTGGGTGGTGCTGCAGGACCCGGAGGGCAACGAGTTCTGCTTGCTGCGCAAGGAGCTGGGTACGGCTTGAGCGGACGTCATGAACGACTCGTTCATGACGTCCGGCGAGGTGAACGACTCGTTCATGACGTCGGCGGCCGCGGCCGAACCGATCGCGGTGATCGACGCGATCGGGGGGTCCGGCTGGTCCGCGTGCACCAGCAGCGGGAAGCTGCGCCGGGCGATCACGACACCAGAGGTGCACGTCCTGCCGCCCGCGCTCACCTTGCCGATCGCGCGCGGCACGACCTCGTCGATCCAGTGCTCGATGCGGCTGCGGCCGCGGCGCTTCTGGCCGCCCGGTCAGCGGTCCTCGGCCGCGCAGCGGCGCCACTGCACGTGGTCGCCCGCGCGGTCCGCGTGCCACACCGCCGCACCCGAGTCGGATTCCCAGGTCGGCACCAGCCGCCCGGTCACGACGTGTCCTCGGGCCACCCGGCCGAACAGCTCCACGCCGTCCGCCCGGCGGGCCGCCGGGATCCACGCCGGGAAGCGGGTGCCGGGAAGCTTGCGTTCGATCCACTCCCGCGCCGAACCCTCGCTGCCGTGCTCGGATTCGACGATGCTCGACACCGGGCCGTCGCCGCCGACGGCGAGGCCGATCGAGGCGCGCCAGCGCACAGGTGAGGAGTCGGAAGTCATCGTCCTCAGGGTCCCGGACGGGCGTGTCCGCGGGCCAGTACACGTTCGGATGGATTGCCGTTCACTCACCGTGCCTCCTGGCGCTCACCGGACGTCCGCACCCTGATCGTTTTCCCCGTAAGAGTGACTTCCAATCTCACGATGCTTTGAGCAACCGCGCGCACGCCTTCTCCAGCACCGCGCGCGCGTCGTCACCCTCCAGCCGGGCCGCCCGCTTCAACGCCGGTGCGATGGTGCGCTCGTCGCGGTACGCCGCCACCAGCCGGGGGTCCACATAGGACGCCCGGCAGACCGCGGGCGTGTTGCCGAGCGCCCGGGAGACCTCCCGCATCACCCCGGCTTCCGCGCGTTTGCGGGCGGTCTCGGACGTCGGCGGGTCGGCCGCGGCGAACGCGGCCGCCGCCAGGACCGTCGCCGTCCACGTGCGCAGGTCCTTGGCCGAGCAGTCGTTGCCGGCCAGCTCCTTGAACCGCTCGTTGATGTCGGCCGCGTGCACCTCGTGCCAGGTGCCGCCCTCGCGGTAGGCGAGCAGCCGGTCGCTCCCGGACCGGCTGCGCAGGAGGGACTTCACCACCGAGGCCAGCGCCGCGTCGCGGATCGCCACCTCGCGGTCGAGGCCGCCCTTGGCGACGTAGCAGAAGCGGCATTCGTCGCCGCGGACGGCCGCGTGCGCACGCAGCAGCGTCGCGACGCCGTGGGTACCGTTCTCCTCCGCGTACTCCTCGCCGCCGGTGCGGAAGATCCCCCGGTCGAGCATGCGCAGCGCCGCCGCCAGCACCCGCTTCCTGGTGAGGCCGCGCCCGGCCAGGTCGGCCTCCACCGACTCCCGCCACCCGGGCAGCCGCCGGGCCATCGCCAGGACGCGGTCGTGCTTCTCCTCGTCCCGGTCACGTCGCCACTGCTCGTGGTAGAGGTACTGGCGCCGCCCGGCGTCGTCGGTGCCGACCGCCTGGACGTGCCCGTTCGGGTGCGGGCAGATCCACACGTCCCGCCAGGCCGGCGGGATGACGAGGTCCTTGATCCGCGCCAGCAGCTCCTCGTCGGTGACCGGTGAACCGTCGGGGTGTGCGTAGGAGAACCCCCGGCCGCGGCGGATCCGCCGGATGCCGGGGCCGCGCAGATCGCTGCGCCGGAGTCGGGTGCGTCCCATCGCCGCGAAGTACCCGCCCGGCGTACCGCGAAACCACGATTGCCGGCCGGCGGCGTGGGTACGCACGGCGAGAGCACCGGAAGGAGCGGGGATGACCACCGCAACCAAGCCATGGGCCGTCGTCACCGGCGCGTCCGGCGGGATCGGGCTCGAGCCGGCGAAGCAGTTCGCCCGGCACGATTCCGACCTCCTGCTCGCCGCCGCGGCCGCCGACGAGGTCCGCGCCTGCGGCACCCGGGTCGAGGCGGTCCGGACCGACCTCGCCGACGCGGCCGGGGTCGGAGAACTCGTCCGGCACGTGGCCGGCCGCCGGGTCGAGGCACCGGCCGTCAACGCGGGCGTCGGCAGCAACGGCGAATTCGCCGAGGACGCGCTGCGGGAAGACCAGCTCACCGTCGTCGACCTCGACGTCCGCTCGGCCGTGCACCTGACCAAGCGGACAGTGCCGGCGATGATCGGCCGCAGCAACGAGATCGCCGAAGCGGGGTTCGAAGCCCTGAGGGCAGGCGAGGGCAAGGTCGTGCCCGGTGCGGCGAAGAACAAGCTTCAGTCCGCGGCCTCCCGGGTGCTGCCGGACGAAGTCGAAGCCAAGCAGCAGGGCAAGATGATCCGGCCCGGATCGGCGGAGGAATGAGTGTCGTCAAAGACGCCGCGGTAGCGAAGGCGAAGCAGGTTCAGCGCGATTACGCCGGGGAAGCCGACCGGCCGCTGGCCGGCTACCTCGGTGCGATGGGTGTCTTCGCCGGCATCCTGGCCGCGTCACCGGTGCGCGCCTGCCCTGCCGCTGGTGACACGGTCCTGCTGGGCACGGCGACGTTCAAGGCCAGCCGCATGCTCGCCAAGGCGGCGATCACCAGCCCGCCGTTCACGAAGTACGAAGAGCCGGCGGGCGAAGACGAGCTGAACGAGTCCGTACCGGCGAAGGGCCACGCCGGACACGCCGTGGGCGAGCTCGTCTCGTGTCCGTTCTGCCTGGTCGTGGCGCCGCGGCCGACCCGGCTGGTGGCGACGGTGCTGACCGCCGTCGGCGTCGCCGATGCCCTGCACCTGCTCTACGACGCGGGCAAGAAGCTCGCCTCCGGTTGGCCGGGGTCCCGCTCAGTCGGGCCCGCGCCGCAGCGGACGGACCGCGGGGCCTTGCACGACTTCGCCGTCGACGCCGAAGCGGGAGCCGTGGCAGGGGCAGTCCCACGTCCGTTCCGCGTCGTTGAAGGAAACCAGGCAGCCGAGGTGGGTGCAGTGCGCGCCGACGGTGTGCAGCCGGCCGGCTTCGTCGCGGTGGGCGGCGACGAGCTCGCCGCCCACGCGCACGACTTCGGCCTCGCCGGGCCGGAGGTCGTCGAGCTTCTCCGACCGCCACAGCGCCGCCACGTGGTCGCCGACCAGGTACTTCGCCACCGTGAGGTTGTCCTGGGCGAGGCTGAGCGCCGAACGCGGGTCGAAGCGGTTGGGGTCGAACAGGTCCGCGGCCGGGTGCTCCTCGCCGAGGATCCGCGCGGCCAGCACGTGCCCGGCCGCCGTGCCGCCGGTCATGCCCCACTGGCCGAACCCGGTGGCCACCCACAGGTTCTTCGTCCCCGGCAGGTAGCGCCCGACGTACGGCAGCAGGTCCACAGTGGACAGATCGTGCGCGGACCACCGGTGGGTCACACGGTGCAGGCCGGCGTGCTCGTCCGCCCAGGCCGCCAGCCGCTGGTACCGGCGTTCGACGTGGACGTGCGCGCCCACGCGGTAGTGCTCGCCGCCCGCGATCACCATCGGCGTGCCCTGCTCGGTGTGGCCGCGCACGGAGTGGTGCGTGTCGGCGTCGAGGAACATGCCCGACGGCGGGGCGTTCCCGGCCGCCGGGCCCGCGACGACGAGGTCGCGCACCGGTTCGAGCCGGGCGAAGTAGAGGCCGCGGTCGAGCACGGGGTAGTGGGTGGCGACGACGACTTCGCCCGCCGCGACGTCGCCGCGCGAGGTCCGGACGGTCTGCCCGTGCACCGCGGTCGCTCGGGCGTTCTCGACGACGGTGCCGCCGGCCCGCTCGACCTCGGCGGCCAGCCCGAGCAGCCAGCGGCGCGGGTGGAAGTGCGCCTGCCCGGTGGTGCGGACGGCGCCGAGCGCGGGCACGTCGAGCGCGACGTCCTCGGTGAACGACGCCGGCAGCCCGGCCGCGGCGGCCGCGTGGGCTTCCCGCCTGAGCGAGTCCACGGTCTTCCCGCGCGTGGTGTAGACGTAGCTGTCGGCGCGGGTGAACCCGCAGTCGATCCCGAGCTCGGCCGACGTGGCGGCGATCCACTCGGTGGCCGCCGTCTGGGCCGCGGCGTAGGTCCGCGCGGCTCCGGCGCCGTGACGGGATTTGAGGTCCGCGTACTTCGCGCCGTGCTGCGCGCTCACTTTCGCGGTGGTGTGGCCGGAAACCCCGGCGGCGACGCGGTCGGCTTCCAGCACGACGACCGAGCGGCCCGCCCGCGAGAGCAGCAGCGCCGTCGTGAGGCCGGCGATGCCCGCGCCGAGCACCGCCACGTCGGCGGATTCCGGCACCGGGACGCCGGTGCGGTCGGGGGCGGGCGCGGTCTCGACCCACAGCGAAAGCGGTTCGGGCAGGGCAACCATGCGTGCGGGTGCCCGCTGGCGCGGTGGTCAAACCGGCCATCCGGCCCCGTTTCGGGGAATCGGGGCCGGGTAGCTCAAAAGGCATGGGTATCAACATCTTCGTGATCGGCCTGGACGAGGAGAACCAGCGGGTGCTGGAGCGCCTGCCGTGGGCGGGGAGCTACGAGTTCCACGGCCTGCTGACCCCCGAGGAACTGCAGCACGGGGACATCGACTTCGAAGCGCTGCTGAAGACCGCGCAACACGAACTGGACGCCTTCGACGGCGACGTCGGCGCCATCGCCAGCTACTGGGACTTCCCGGCGGCGACCCTCGTGCCGATCCTGTGCGCCCGGTACGACCTGCCCAGCGTGTCGCTGGAGGCGGTGCTCAAGTGCGAGCACAAGTACTGGAGCCGCCTGGAACAGCGGAAGGTGATCGACGAGCTGCCCGGCTTCGGCATCGTCGACCTCGACGGCGAACGCCCGTCGCCGCCGGCGGGCGTCGGGTTCCCGATGTGGCTCAAGCCGGCCAAGTCGTTCTCCTCGGAGCTGGTCTTCAAGGCGGAGAACGAAGCCGAATTCGCCGACGCGGTCGCCGAGATCCGGGACGGCGTCGGGCGGGTGGGGGAGCCGTTCGGCTACGTGCTCGACCAGGTGCAGCTGCCGCCGGAGATCGCCGACGTCGGCGGCGCGGCGTGCCTGGCCGAAGAGGCGCTGCACGGCGTCCGGGCGGCCGTCGAAGGCTACGTGTACCGCGGCGAGGTCATCGTCTACGGCGCCCTCGACTCGGTCAACTACCCGGACAGCTCGTCGTTCCTGCGCCACCAGTACCCGTCCCAGCTGGGCGAGGAGCCGGTGCGGCGGATGTGGGACGTCGCCGAGCGCGTGATGAGACAGCTCGGCTTCGACAACGGCACCTTCAGCATCGAATTCTTCTGCGACCCCGAGTCGGGCCAGGTGGCCCTGCTCGAGATCAACCCGCGGCACTCCCAGTCGCACGCCGAGCTGTTCGAGTTCGTCGACGGGGTCGCCAACCACGAGATCATGGTGCGGCTCGGCCTCGGCCAGGACCCGGGCCGCCGGGCCACCAAGGGCAGGTACCAGATCGCCGGGAAGTGGTACCTGCGCCGGTTCTCCGACGGCGTCGTGACGCGCGTGCCGACGCCGGCGGAGGTCGCGGCGGTCGAGGAGCGCGTCGACGGCACGCAGATCACGATCGTGCCCGAAGCGGGGCAGCGGCTTTCGGACCTGCCGGAGCAGGACAGCTACAGCTTCGAACTGGCGCAGCTGTTCATCGCGGCGCACACCGAGCACGAGATGGCCGAGAAGTACCAGGCCTGCGTGGACGCGCTGCCGTTCGAGTTCGAGTAAGCGCGAAGAAGGGGACTTCCCGCACAGCGCGCGGGAAGTCCCCTTCGGTTCACGGGTCAGCCCGACTGGGGGTCGGTGTCGTCGTGCTCGTCACCGCCCGAAGTTCCCTGCTCACCTCGGAGGGTTTCGCGCTGCGCTTCCGGTGTGTCCCCGTGCGGGTCGTCGCCGCGGGGTCCGCCGGCGGGCTCGGTGGGGTGCTGAGTACGGTTCTCGGACGTCATCGTGGGTCCTCCTTCGTGGTCCTTTGCGGATCGGATACCCCCGCGGGACCGCCCCAACCGCCTGGGGCCGATCGGTTTGCGGCGATCTTCGCCGGGTAGCCGGGGGCCGACGCGGTTGTCCGCCGGCGAGCGCGCCGGGCCCGCGGCGAGTGAAGGAGACCGAGATGACCACGTCGGCGGAACCCGTCCGCCCGGGCCCCTTGGCCGCCCGGACCGTCCTCACCGCGCCGCGATTGCTGCGCCTGCCCGGCGTCTACCGCCCGCAGGAGGACACCGCCCTGCTCGCCGCCGCGATCGCCGACCTGGCCATCACGCCCGGCGCACGGGCCCTCGACCTGTGCACCGGCACCGGCGCGCAGGCGATCGCGCTGGCCCGTCGCGGCGCGAGAACCGTGCTGGCCGTGGACCTTTCGCGCCGCGCGCTGGCTTCGGCCCGGCTCAACGCGCTGGTCCGCCAAGCCGCGGTGCGCCCGTGCCGGGGAGACCTGGCGACGGCGCTGAGCCGGGGCCCGTTCGACGTCGTGGTCGCGAACCCGCCGTACGTCCCGGCCCCGGCCGCGACGGTCCGCGCCACCCGCGGCTGGGACGCCGGGCCGGACGGGCGCGCGGTCCTGGACCCGCTGTGCGCGGTAGCGGGCTCGCTCCTGCGTCCCGGTGGCACGTTGCTCCTCGTCCAATCCGCACTGTCCGATGTGGACAAGTCGCGGGAAATGCTGGCGGCGCAGGGTTTGCGGACGTCGGTGGACCGGCGTGCGTGGATCCCGTTCGGACCGGTCCTTTCCGGACGGACGGAGTTCCTCGAAGCGGCCGGCCTGATCGCACCCGGCCAGCGGACGGAGGAACTGGTGGTGCTGCGTGCCGTCCGCTGACCGCCCGCGCCGGGTGACGGTGATCCCCGGCGGCCCGGTGCTCGTGGAGGGCCCGGTCGAACTGACCACCCCGGACGGCGAAGCCGTGCGCTCCGACCGGTTCGTGGTGGCGGTGTGCGCGTGCCGCCGGAGCAAGCGGTTCCCGTTCTGCGACACCAGCCACCGCAAACGGGTGCGCGGCAAGGACTGAAGCCGGTCAGGCCAGCGGGACCCGCAGGGAAGACTTCCCCGCCCGCCAGGACTCCAGGAGGTGCGCCCCGAACCGGCCCTCGAGGAACTCCGTGGCCTGGATGCCGAACACGACGTCGGCGGCCAGTTCGGGTTCCTGGGTGAGCAGGTCGCCGAGGACGTCGTGGCGCATCACCTGTTCGTGGACCGCGTCGGCTTCGATGTGCTCGGTGTAGAAGAAGCGGCATGCTTCCGGGGCGCCGAGGCGGCGCAGGGCCTGGTCCATCCGGTGCGCGGACGGCCCGGTGGTGATCTCGGCCGCGGCGAAGTGCCCGCACAGCGCGCCGCGCAACGAGCGGTGCAAGCCGAACAGCGACATCATGTTGACCACGGCCAGCATCGCGGCGGGGGCGTGGTCGATGAGCTCCAGGTAGCCGTCCGGGAGACCGGCCGCGCGCAGCAGGTCCGTGTACAGCCGCGCGTGCATCAGTTCCGCGCGGCCGCCGCCGAACTCGTCGAACTCCACCGCCACCAGGGCGGCCTTGGCCCGGCCGCGCAGGCGCGGGATCACCCATGCGTGCGGGTCGGCTTCCTTGTGGTGGTAGACCGAACGGTGGAGGAAGTACTCCTTCACCTGCGTCCAGTCACCGTGGTCGCGGAGGAAGTGCGAAACGCCTTCCGCGTCGACCGGCTCGACCAGCAGGGCGTCGAGTTCGGCGGCGACGTCCTCGCCGCCCGGCACGTTTTCGCGCAGGGCGGCGAGGAAGCGGGCCTCCAGCGCGCCGCGCAGGCGCAGCAGCTCGGGGTCCCATTCCCAGTCGGCCGACACCCCGGGCAGGCCCTGGTAGTGCAGTTCGTAGCACAGGTGCAGGGCCAGCTGGACGTCGTCGCCGAGCGGGTCGGCGGCCACGAGCGCGTCGAAGCCGAGGTCCGCGCGCGGCTGTTCGCGCAGCAGGGTCCCCAGCACCGATTCCGAGAGCGGGCCGCGGGCGGAGGGCAGGGTGGCCGCCGTGGTGGTGGTGGTGGTCGTCATGGCTTCCGGCTACCCCGTGCGCAGCGTTCCAAGCGCGGGCGGGACGGTCAGCGCGGTGAGCCACCCGACCGCGACCTCCGGGCCGCCGCGTCCGGCCACCGCGCGTTGCCGCACCGACCCGGTGCCGTCGGCGCGCAGCACCGCGACGAGCGCCTGGACCTCGGCCAGGTCGCCGCTGTCGGCCAGGGGCTCCCGGACGTGCGCCAGCAGCTGCTCGACCAGCGCCCACGCGGGCCGGCGCGTCCGCCCGGCGACGTCGACGAGCTGCCCGGTGAGACCGTGGCGCGCCGCGGCCCACACCGCGGCCGCGGCCACCTGCGGCGACAGCGGTTCCGCTTCGCGCCCGCGGCCGAGGTCGGCCAGCGCGCGCTGCACCAGCGCGCGGCTCAGCAGGGCCTGCAGCACGGCGTGATCGACGGTCAGCGCGGTGTCGGCGACCCGGAACTCCACGGTCGGGAACCGGCCGGACGGGCGGGCCAGCCAGAACGTCTGGTCCGGGTCGACGAGCGCCCCGCATTCGACGAGCGTGCCGACGGTCCGGCGGTACTCGGCGTGGTCACGCGCGTGCGGCGCGACGCCGAAGCCGGGGAAGCGGGACTGCAGGACCACCCGCCAGCTGTGGTAACCCGTGTCGCGCCCGTGGTCGAACGGCGAGTTGGCGGAGAGCGCGAGCAGCGTGGGCAGCCACCGGCCGACGTGGTTGACGACCGCGACCGCGGTGTCGGGATCGGGCACCCCGACGTGGACGTGGCACCCGCAGGCTTCGTAGTCGGCGACCACCGCACCGTAGGCGTCATCGATGTCGGCGTAGCGGCCCTCGCTCGCGGGCGGCGGCGTGGCGGGGCCGGGCCCGATCGGGGTCCCGGTGGCCAGGAGCGCGCAGTCTTCGGCCGCGGCGGCCCCGGCCAGCACCCGCCGGGCGCCCGTCAGCTGGTACCGCAGCTCGTCCGCGGTGGTGCAGACGCCGGTGGCGGCCTCGATCTGGGTGAGCCGCAGCTCGCGGTGCACCCGGGCCCCGTCGGGCAGCGGGCCGTGGTGGCGGTGGCGGGCCAGCACCTGTTCCGCGCACGGCGACGCGTGTCCGGTGCGCGGGTTGACGAGCAGGAACTCTTCTTCGACGCCCATCGTGGGCGGGCCGTCGGCCATGGCGGGCTCCTTCCGGGCGGCGCCCGGCCCGGATACCCGATCCGGGCGCGGAAACGCCTCCGGACCCGGGGTTTGTTTCGCCGCGAACCGGCGACGGGTAATCCAGGACAATGACCATTGACGAGCACCACCGCGCGGCGGGAACCGAACTGCCGGCGCACCGGCTGCCATCGCCGCGCGCTCCCGCCGACGGACTCACCGGCCGCACCCCCGACGCGATCGTCGTGGAGGTGACGGGCGACATCGACCTCTGCACGGTGCCCCGCCTGGAAGCCACGCTCGAGGAGCACCTCCGCGCGTGCCCCGGGGTGCTGCGCGTCGACCTGGGTGAGGTGCACTTCCTCGGCGCCGCCGGGCTTCGCGCGTTGGAGAGGGCGGCGGAGCAAGCCGCCGAAGCCGGCGTGCACCTCGTCTTCGACCCCGGCCGCTCCCACGCGGCGATCCGCGCGCTCGAACTGCTCGACCGCCTGCAGGGTTAGCCACGGCCGGTTCCGGCGGCTCGCCCTGAGTGGGTGGCTGCGGGTCCGGGCGCCGCCGACTTGGTGCAGCCGACCGGAGTGAGCGGCCGCGGGTCTGGCCGACCCGGTGCCGCCGATCTTGAGCTAGCGGCCCCCGACCCGGTCCGGCCTCGCCGAACCGGGTGAGCGGCTGCGGGAGCGGGTGTCGCCGCCCGGTGCAGCCGACCTGAATCAGCGGCCGCACGTCAGGCGCCGCCAACCTGGTGCAGCCGACCCGAGTGGACGGCCGCACGTCGGCCGCCGCCAGCCTGGTGAAGCCGATTTGAGTGAGCGGTCGCCGACCCGGTCCGGCATCGCCGACCCGGGTACGGCCGAGTGTCTAGCGGCCGCCCTCGGTCAGCAGGTCCACCACGTCTTCTCCGCGTTCCCGGTCCGCGAAGCGGCGCCGCTGCCGATCGGCGCCACCGCCCTCCGCGACCAGGCGCGCGATGCCGTCCCGTGCGAAGTCGAGGTCGCCCGCGGCTTCCAAGGCAGGTGCCGTTCGCGCCACCAAGTCGTCGAGCACGCTCTTCGCCGGAGCCAGATCTCCGTTGTCCGGGTGCGGGCAGCAGCCGGTGACGCCCTCCCGCGACGCCCGCCAGAGCTGGGCGCGCAGCACCTCGTTCGGCAACGGCGCCGGGGGAACGCCGCCGTCCAGCGCGGTCGCGACCAGGCCGCGGGCCAGCACCGCCAGCAGCACCGCTTCTTCGGGCGTCGCGGCGACGTCGGCGATGCGGAATTCGAGCGTCGGCTGCTTTTCCGACAGCCGGACGTCCCAGTAGATCATCGCGCGGTCGAGGATCGAACCCGCGCGCAGCCACGCGTCCACGATGCTTTCGTACTCGTCGAGCGAGGCGAACCGCGGTGGCGGCCCGGCCGAGGGCCAGCGGCTCCACTGCTGGTAGCGCCAGCTGCTGTAGCCGGTGTCGTAGCCGTCGGCGATCGCCGAGTTCGCGGTGATGGTGAGCAGCGCCGGCAGCCACGGGCGCACGCCGTTCAGCACCTGGACGCCGGTCTCCTTGTCCGGGATGGCGACGTGCACGTGGCAGCCGCACGTGAGCGAAGTCCGTGCGGTGGCACCGAAGTGCTCGGCCATCCGCTCGTAGCGCGCGTTCGGCGTGATGGTCGGCAAGTCCGCTTCGGACAGTGGGGGCGCTCCGGCGGGCAGCAGCCGGACGCCGCGCCGTCGTGCGGTGCCGGAGAGTTCGGCGCGCAGGCCGCGCAGCTGGCGCAAAGCTTCGGCGTGAGTGCGGCAGACGCCGGTCGCGGCCTCGGCCTGCGACCGCGTCAATTCGTGCTGCAGGTCGCCTTGGTCGTCGGCGGTCGCTTCGGCGGCGTCGACGACGTCGTCGCCGGCCTGGGACAGCTGACCGCGGCGATCGACGACGAAGAACTCCTCTTCGACGCCGAACGTCAGCACCTCGCCGGTCGGTTCGTTCACCGGTGTTCTCCTGGGGGGTCGGGAGTTCCGGCGAGTACC
This sequence comes from Amycolatopsis sp. FBCC-B4732, assembly GCF_023008405.1. Classification (NCBI taxonomy): domain Bacteria; kingdom Bacillati; phylum Actinomycetota; class Actinomycetes; order Pseudonocardiales; family Pseudonocardiaceae; genus Amycolatopsis; species Amycolatopsis sp. FBCC-B4732. The sequence goes on along the minus strand of NZ_CP095376.1, from coordinate 4,006,430 downwards.
CGTGGCGCCGATCGCGCAAACGGCGTTTTCCGGGCGGCACGGAGGGTATCCGGGTGGTCATGAACTCCAGCGCCGCTGTGCCGCCGTCGCTGCTGGCCGCCGACGCCGGCGCGACCGTGCGCCGGCTGTCCCACCGCATCGGCGACGGCCACCTCGTCCCCCCGGTCGAGCTGTACCGCGTCCTCGGCGCCCTGCGGCTGCTGGCCGACGACCTCACCCACCTCCTGCCCGCCCTGCAAGGACGGCTGGAGGACGGTCTGCTCTCCGGCCAGGTGGTCCGCCACGGCGGCGGCGACACCGAAGCGGCGTGGGACTCGGTGGGCGAGGTCGGGCGGGCACTGGCGCACGCCGGGACCGTCGCGCTGCTCATGACGAAGGAACTGGAAAACTCCCAGGTCGCCCTGCGCGACCTGGCCACACCGTGAGGACACCGATGTCGACCGACGCGATCGTGCTGCTCAAGAACGACCACAAGACCGTGGAGAAGCTGTTCAAGGAGTTCGAAAAAGCGGGGGAGGACGCGTACCGCGAGAAGCGCCGCATCGCCGACTCGATCATCGAGGAGCTGACGGTCCACGCGTACATCGAGGAGGAGATCTTCTACCCGGCCGCGCGCGAAGCCGTGCCGGAGACGAAGGATCACGTCCTGGAAAGCGTGGAGGAGCACCACGTCGTGGTGTGGATGCTGTCGGAGCTGCGCGGCATGGACCCGAAGGACGAGACGTTCGACGCGAAGGTCACGGTGCTGACCGAAAACGTCCGCCACCACGTCGAAGAGGAAGAGGACGAGTGGTTCCCGCAGGTCCGCTCGGCCATGGGGCGCAAGCGGTTGCAGGAACTGGGGCAGCGGATGATCGACGCCCGGTCCGCCGCGCCCAAGAACCCGTTGGAGCTGAAGAGCGCGAAGGCCTAACGCCGGTCGGCCGGAGTGCGCCCCGATGTGGCGTTGGTTGCGTCCAACGCACCGAACGCCACATTGGGGCGCACTGCCGGACCGCGATCGACGAGCCTCCGACGCTAGCGCCGGGCCACGGCCCGGACGAACTCCAGGACGGCTTGGTGAGCACCTCGCCCGGCGGACCCCCGGGCGGGTACGGCGTGATCGTCTCCGCCGCGACGCGGGCCGAAGACGCGTCGCGCGGCAGCATCGCCGTCTTCAGGTCCAGCTCCTCAGGCGACGGGATGTCCACCTTCGGTGGCTTCCCGAACGAGGGCGCAGACTCGAGCGGAGCCCCGATCGCCTCGATGAGCGTGCTGGCCGCCTCCTCGTCGTCCGCACGTTGAGAAGAACGTGTGCTCGGTGCCGACCGCGTCGGCCAGGACACCCTGGCGCATCAGCCGGTCGTCGAGGCCGTTGAGGGCGATGCCGTCGGACTTGAACACGTCGGCGCCGACGACGTCCAGCACCCGCGGGTCGATGCCCCGTCCCTGCTCGTGGCCGGGGGCGTTGAACGGGACGTACCCCGCGTGGTGGTAGGCGCGCAGCGCGTCGAGCACCGGAGCTTGGCTGTGGTCCATCGCGGACGGGTAGCCGCGATCCGCCGGGCGAAACACCCTCTGGTGTCGACCGGGCGTGGTAAGGGTATTCCGGTGGGCATGGAGTGGCACGAGGAGCTGCACGAGCGGGCGGACGAGCGGGTCGAGGGGCTGGGGGAACGGCTGTGGGCGGTCGCCACCGCGCTGCACGAGCACCCCGAACTGTCCTATGAGGAGCACGCCGCCGCCGAACGCCTGACGCGGGAGCTGGCCGACGACGGCTTCGCGGTGGAGACGGGGACCGCGGGGCTGCCGACGGCGTTCACCGCGCGGGCCGGCAGCGGGCGGCCGTGCGTCGCGCTGCTGCTCGAGTACGACGCGCTGCCCGGCCTGGGGCACGCCTGCGGGCACAACCTCATCGCCGCGGCCGGGCTCGGCGCCGCGCTGGCGGCGAAGGACGTCCTCGCGGACAGCCCGGGTTCGCTGCTCGTGGTGGGCTGCCCCGCCGAAGAACGCGGCGGTGGCAAGGTCGCGCTGGCCGAAGCCGGTGTCTTCGACGACGTCGACGCGGCGCTGATGGTCCACCCCGGCGTCCACTCGTGGTCGTGGGCCCCGCTGACCGCGCAGGTGGAGCTGAAGGTGACCTTCCACGGCCGCGCCGCGCACCCGACCGGCGACCCGGAGGCGGGCGTCGATGCCCTGGCCGCGCTGATCCAGGCGTTCGGCGCGATGTCCGCGTTGCGCCAGCGCCTGCCCGCGGGCTCGCACATCCAGGGCATCATCACGCACGGCGGCGAGGCGACGAACATCGTCCCGGACCGGGCCGAGGGGCGCTTCGGCCTCCGCGCGCTGACGACCGACGCGCTGGACCGCCTGGTCGACGACGTGACGGCGGGTGCGCAGGGCGCGGCGCTGGCGACGGGCGCGAAGGTGGACGTCGAACGCGCCGGCCGCGGCTACGCGCACTTCCGCGACAACCCGGTGCTGTCGGAGCGGTTCACCGAGCACCTGGCGGCGTGCGGGATCCACGCGACCCCGCCGGCCCCTGGCGTGTACCTGGGCTCGTCGGACGTCGGCAACGTGAGCGTGCGCGTCCCGGCGATCCACCCGTTCGTCGCGATCACGGCGGAGGAGAACTCGGACCACACCGCGGAGTTCGCGGCCGCGGCGGCGAGTCCCCGCGGCCGGGCGGCGATGCTCGCCTCGGCGGCGGCGCTGGCCCGCACGGCGATCGACCTGCGTACCCACCCGGCCTTGGTCAGCCGGGCGTGGGACTGCTTCCGGGACCTGGCGCGCAACGGACGCTGAGCGCGCCGGCCGGCTCCGTCCTCTGTGGAGCCCCGTTCCGGCGGGCTTGACGCATACCCATATCGGCATATGATGACTCGCGTGGCCCGAGCAGCGACGACGACCGACACCTTCAACGCGGTCGCCGAACCCCGGCGGCGGCAGATCCTCGACGTCCTGCGGGGCGGTGAGCGGTCGGTCGGCGACCTCGTGGACCTGCTGGGCCTGGCCCAGCCGCAGGTGTCGAAGCACCTCCGGGTGCTGCGGGAGGTGGGCGCGGTGGACGTGCGCGGCGACGGCCGCCAGCGGCTCTACCGGCTCAACGGGCCCGCGCTCAAGCCGATCCACGACTGGGTCCGGCAGTACGAGCGAACCTGGTCCGAGCGGTTCGACCTGATCGACGACGTCCTCGAAGAACTCAAGGAACAGGAGCACTGACGTGGAGATCACCCTCCCGGCCGACGACCAGATCCTCATCACGCGCGAGTTCGACGCGCCCAAGCACCTCGTCTACCGCGTGTGGACCACGCCCGAGCTGGTGCGGCGGTGGTGGAGCGGGCAGCGGGGGACCACCGCCGAAGTCGAGCTGGACCTGCGCCCCGGCGGCCGCTGGCGGTACGTCCTGAAGACCGACGAGGGCACTGAAGTCGGCTTCCACGGCGAATACCGCGAGATCGTGCCCGACGAGCGGCTCGTCTACACCGAGGTGTTCGAGCAGCCGGGCGTGCCCCTCGACGCGGTGGACGGGCCGCTCAACACCGTCACCTTCACCGCGCTCGAGGGCGACCGCACGCTGCTGAGCCTGCTGACCGTGACCGGCAGCAAGGAACTGCGGGACTTGATCCACCAGTCGGGCATGGAGGTCGGCGTCCGGGAGCAGTTCGTGCTCATCCAGGAGCTGGCGGACTCCCTGCGTTAGCGGCACGCAGGAACCGCTCGCCCGTCTTCGCCAGTTCCGCGGCGAGCTCCGGGGTGTCCAGCACCTCGAAGTCCACTTCGAGCAGGCCCAGGTACAGCCCGAGCATCTGCGCGTTGTCGGAGCCGACCTCGGCGACGCAGCGGTCCGGGCCCTCCGGCGTCACGTCGACCGCGATCGGCAGCCGGGCGCGCACGTGGCCGGCCGGCGCGTGCAGCCGGACCCGGGCGTGGAAGCGCCACGTCGCCGCGCCCACGCTGTGCCGGACGAACCGCGCCACGTCGCCCTCGGGCGGCTCGCGCGGGGTGAAGCGCGGCCCGTTCGGCACCTTCGGCGTCATGCGGTCGACGCGGAACGTGCGCCAGTCGTCGCGGGTGGTGTCCCAGGCGACCAGGTACCAGCGCCGTCCCCAGCTGACCAGCCGGTGCGGCTCGACGTCGCGGCGGCTCGGCTCGCGCAGGTGGCTCGTGTAGTCGAAGCGCAGCCGCTCGCTCGCCCGGATGGCCGCCGAGATCGCGGTCAGCACGTCGGCGTCGACGGCCGGGCCCACGCCGGGCACCGAGACCGTCGCCGCCTGCAAGGCCTGGACGCGGTGCCGCAGCCGGGAGGGCAGGACCTGCTCCAGCTTGGCGAGGGCGCGCACTGACGTCTCGGCGATGCCGGCCACACCGGTCGCGGTGCGGAGGCCGACCGCGACGGCGACCGCTTCGTCGTCGTCCAGCAGCAGCGGCGGCAGTTGCGCGCCGGCGCCGAGCCGGTACCCGCCCTGGACGCCGGGAGCGGCCTCGACCGGGTAGCCGAGTTCGCGCAGCTTGCCGACGTCGGTGCGGACGGTGCGCGCGGTGACGCCGAGCCGCTCGGCGAGATCCGCGCCGGTCCAGTCGCGCCGCGTTTCGAGCAGCGAAAGCAGCCGGAGCAGGCGGGCGGAGGTCTGCAACATGTCCCGAGCCTCCCACGAATCGCGGAAGGAAGTCTTCCGCAATGGTTCGTAGCGTCCTGGGCATGACGAACGAAATCCGCCCCTTCCGCATCGAGATCCCGCAGGCCGAGCTGGCCGGCCTGCACCGGCGCCTCACCGACGCGCGGTTCGCCGACCCGGTGCCCGGCGACGAGCCGGACTGGTCCCGCGGCATCCCCACCGCGGTCGTCCGGGAGCTGGCCGAGTACTGGCGGGACGGCTTCGACTGGCGCGCGCAGGAGGCGGCGCTGAACGCGTTCCCGCAGTTCACGACCGAGATCGACGGGCAGACCATCCACTTCCTGCACGTCCGGTCGCCGCGCGCCGACGCCGTCCCGCTGCTGCTCACCCACGGCTACCCCAGCTCGGTCGCCGAGTTCCTCGACGTCGTCGGCCCGCTGGCCGAGGCGGGCCCGGACGCCTTCCACGTCGTCGTCCCGTCGTTGCCCGGGTTCGGGTTTTCGACGCCGCTGAGCGGACCCGGCTGGGAGCTGGCCCGCACGACGGACGCGTTCGCGGAACTGATGACGCGGCTCGGCTACGACCGCTTCGCCGCGCAGGGCGGCGACATCGGCGCGGGCGTCACCGGGCGGCTCGCCTCGCTGTACCCGGAGCGCGTCATCGGCACCCACGTCAACAGCGACCGCGGGACGATCGCGCTGGCGGGGGAGCAGCTTCCGGTGCCGGAAAACCTGTCCGCGGCCGAACAGTCCGAATTGGACACCGCCCGCGAGGCGTGGAAAGCCGGCCGCGGTTACCTGGACCTGCAGTCGCACAAACCGGAGACGATCGCCGCCGCGCTCACCGATTCCCCGGTCGGGCAGCTGGCCTGGATCGCGGAGAAGTTCCAGGCGTGGACCGGCGACGGCGTCGACCGCGACCGGCTCCTGACGAACGTGAGCCTCTACTGGTTCACCCGCAGCGGCGCGACCGCGGCCCGGTTCCTCTACGAGGCCGCGCATTCCGGGCACGGCTGGCTGACGCCGTCGGCCGTCCCGGCGGGCTGGGCGGTGTTCGACGCCTCGCCGGTGGTCCGGCGGATCATGGACCCGGAGGAGAAGATCGCGCACTGGTCGGAGTTCGCCACGGGTGGCCACTTCGCCGCGCTGGAGGAGCCGGAGCTGCTGGTGGCCGACATCCGCGCGTTCTTCCGCGGCCTGCGGTGAACGTCCGCGCGCCCCTCGCCGCGCGGGTCGGGCGTGGGCCAGAATCGGCGGTGTGCAGTTCGCCATCCTCGGGCCGGTCGAAGCCCGCCGTCCCGATGAGACACCCGTCGCGCTCGGCGGGCCGCAGTTGCGCGGCCTGCTCGCCCTGCTCGCGCTCGAGGCCGGGCGGATCGTCGGTGCCGAACGGCTGATCGACGGCCTGCACGGCGACCACCCGCCCGAGGGGGCCGCCGAGGCGCTGCAGTCCCAGGTCTCGCGGCTGCGCAAGCGCCTCAAGGACGGCGGCGCGCCGGACGGGCTCGTCGAGTTCACCCCCGCCGGGTACCGGCTCGCCGTCGATCCGCAGGACGTCGACCTGCACCGCTTCGAGCGGCTCACCGCGCAGGCGCGGGAAACCGCAGGGACGGAAGCGAAACTCGCGCTCTTCACCGAGGCGCTGGCGCTCTGGCGGGGTCCCGCGCTCGACGGGCTCGCCGACGCGCCGCGCGCGGCCCGGCTCGCCGAGCTGCGGCTGGCCGCGACCGAGGACCGCGTCGACGCGGCGCTCGCGCTCGGGCAACACGACGGGCTCGTCGCCGAACTCCGGGAACTCGCCCGCGAACACCCACTGCGAGAACGGCTCGCCGCCCAGCTCGTGCGCGCCCTGCACGGCAGCGGCCGCTCCGCTGAAGCGCTCTCCGCGTTCGCCGAAGTCCGCGAGCGCCTCGCCGACGAACTGGGCGCCGACCCGTCACCCGAGCTCGCCGACGCGCACACCGCCGTCCTGCGCGGGACGCCCGCGCGCCGGGTTCCGGTGCCGCTCACCGGGTTCGTCGGCCGCGGCGAGCTCGACCGGCTCCGCGCGGCGCTCGGTTCGGCGCGGCTCGTCACGCTCACCGGGCCCGGCGGGGCGGGCAAGACGCGGCTCGCCGTCGAAGCCGCGACCCGCGAAGCCGGCGACGTCTGCTTCGTCGAACTGGCCACGACGACCGAGGTGGCGCCGGCCGTCCTCGTCGCGCTGGGGCTGCGTGAACAGGGTGTCCTGGCGCCGGGTGCGCCCGCGGATCCCGCCGACCGCCTGACCGCCGGGCTCGCCGACCGGTCGCTGCTGCTCGTCCTCGACAACTGCGAACACGTCGTCGCCGATGCCGCGCGGCTGGTCCGGCGGCTGCTCGGGGCCGCTCCCGGCGTGCGCGTGCTGGCCACCAGCCGCGAAGCGCTGGGTCTGACCGGCGAGACGCTGGTCCCGGTCGGCGCCCTGCCCGCCGTCGCCGCCGCGCGGCTGTTCACCGAGCGGGCCGCGGCCGTCGCTCCCGGCGAAGCCCCCGACAGCGAGGCCGTGACGCGGATCTGCGCCGCCCTCGACGGCCTGCCGCTGGCGATCGAACTCGCCGCCGCCCGGCTTCGGACGTTGACCGCCGCCGACGTCGCCGCCCGGCTCGGTGACCGGTTCGGCCTGCTCTCGCGCGGCGAACGGACCGCCGAGCCGCGGCACCGGACCCTGCGCGGTGTCGTCGAGTGGAGCTGGGACCTGCTCGACCCGGGCGAACAGCGGCTCGCCGGCCGGTTCTCGGTGTTCGCCGGTGGTGCGCGGCGGGACGCCGTGGAACGGGTCTGCGCCGTCCCGGACGCCGACGACGTGCTCGCCGGCCTCGTCGAGAAGTCCTTCGTCGAGTTCGGCGGCGGCCGCTACCGGATGCTGGAGACCATCCGCGCCTTCTGCGCCGAGCAGGGGGAAGACGTGCGGGCCGCGCACGCCGCGTACTTCCTCGACCTCGCCCGCGCGGCCGAACCGCAGCTGCGCGGCGCGGACCAGCTGGCCGCGTTGGAGCGGCTGACCGCCGAGCACGCCGAGCTGCACGCGGCCCTGCGCTGGAGCGCGGCCGCGGCCCCGGAACTCGCCCTGCGGCTGATCGCGGCGCTGTCCTGGTACTGGTGGCTGCGCGGCCTGCGCAGCGAGGCGGCGCCGTTCGCGGACGCCGTGCTCGCCGCCGTCGGCCCCGAACCGCCGCCGGGGCTCGCCGAGGAGTACGTCCTCTGCCTCATCCACGCCACCGGCACCGACACCGGGATCGAGCCGATCGTGCAACAGCTGGACGGGCCGCTGCGGCACCCGTACCTCTTCCTGCTGTGGGCCTTTTCCGCGCGCCCCAAGGCGAAGGAGGGCGAACGGCTCGCCGCGCTGATCGGCCCGGACCCCTGGTCGCGGGCGTTCGCGCGGATCGGCGACGGCCTCGGCGCGCAGTACGGCGGCCGGATCGCCGACGCCGAAGCGCACTTTTCCGCGTCGCTGACCGGGTTCCGGGCCCTCGGCGACCGCTGGGGCGCGGCGAGCGCGCTGGAGAAGCTCGCCGAGTTCGCGGACTGGCGCGGCGACCGCACCCGCTTTCGCGAGCTGATGGACGAGTCCGTCCGGCTGGCCGGCGAGCTCGGTGCCTTCGAAGACGCGGCCGACCTGCTCTGCCGCCGCGCGGACGGCGTGCTGCGCGCGGGCGACGCCGAAGCCGCCAAGGCCGACTACGAAGCCGCCGCCGAACAGGCGCGCGGCACACCCCTGACCCTCGCCCGGGCGCGCGGCGGGCTGGGCGAAGTCGCGCGCCGCGCGGGTGACCTGGCCGCGGCCCGCCGCTGGTACACCACGGCGCTCGGCCTGACGACCGGCCCGGTGACCGGCGGCGAGACACGCATCCGGCTCCACACCGGCTTCGGCTGGACGGCGGCGGCCGACGGCGACCTCGACCTGGCGACCGAACTGCACCAGGAGGCGCTCGCGACCGCGCTCGAGCACGCGAACCTGCCCGGCGCGGCCCAGGCGATCGAGGGGCTGGCCGGGGTGCTCGCCGAGCGCGAACAGGACGAGCGGGCGGCGTTCCTGCTCGGCGTGGCGGTCGGGCTGCGCGGCGCGCCGGTCGCCGGGGACGCCGACGTCGAGGGCGTCGTGGCCCGCGTCCGGGCGCGGATCGGCGCCGATGCCTACGCCAATGCGTTCGGCCGCGGCCGGGAAATGCCCCCTGACCAGGCCATCCACGAGCTCGGTCAGCGGCGGTTCGCGCTCGGTTCGTGAACGGTGAGCGGCCGCGCCCAAGCTGCGTGGCATGACGAAGAACATCCTGATCTCCGGCGCCAGCGTCGCCGGCCCCGCCCTCGCCTTCTGGCTGCACCGCCACGGCTTCCGCGCCACGGTCGTCGAGCGGGCCCCGAGCCTGCGCGAAGGTGGCTACAAGGTCGACATCCGCGGCGTCGCCGTCGACGTCGTCCGCCGGATGGGGCTGCTGGACGAGGTGCACTCGGCGAGCACCGACATGCGGGGCGCGGCGTTCGTGGACAAGCGCGGCAAGCAGATCGCCACCCTCGACGCCGGCACGTTCGGCTTCCGCCACGGCGACGACACGGAGATCCTCCGCGGCGACCTGGCGAAGATCCTCTACGACGCGACCCGCGAGCACACCGAGTACGTCTTCGGCGACTGGATCACCGGGCTCGACCAGCGCCCCGACGGCGTCGAGGTGACCTTCGCCCACGGCGCCCCGCGGAAGTTCGACCTGGTGGTCGGCGCCGACGGCCTGCACTCCGGCGTCCGCGCGCTCGCGTTCGGCCCGGAGGAGGACTTCCTGCGCCGGTTCGACGCCTACATCTCGATCTCGACGGTGCCCAACACGTTCGAGCTGGACCGCTGGGAGCTGCTGCACTCGGCGGCCCCGGGCAAGATGGTCAACGTCTACAGCACGGCCCGCGCCGACGACGCCAAGGCGGCGTTCTGGTTCAGCGCCCCGCCGCTGACCTACGACCGGCGCGACGTCGAGGCCCAGAAGGACCTGGTGGCCGGCCAGTTCGAGGGTCTGGGCTGGGAGGTTTCGTCGCTGCTCGAAGCGATGCGCGAGGCGGGCGACTTCTACTTCGACCCGGTGTGCCAGATCGTCATGGACCGCCTGTCCACCGGCCGGGTGACACTGCTCGGCGACGCGGGCTACTGCGCGTCCCCGGCTTCGGGCCAGGGCACGAGCTTGGCGCTGGCCGGCGCGTACGTCTTGGCGGGCGAGCTGGCCGCCTCGGACGACTTCGCCTCGGCGTTGTCCCGCTACGACGCGGAAATGCGGCCGTTCATCGAGAAGAACCAGGCACTGGCGAAGGCGGCGCTGCGGGGGATCATCCCGCAGTCGCGGGCGTTCGCGTGGATCAACACCCGGATGATCAAGCTGATGCCGTATCTGCCGGGCCGCAACCGGGTGCTGGAGCAGATGGCCCGCCCGATCCGCGAGGCGGCGAACGCCTTGGTGCTGAAGGAGTTCAGCGCTTCAGCGGATCGTGCCCCCAGTTCATGAGCGAATGCCGCCAGGTGCCGGTGCACGCAGCCGACGACCTTGCGCGTCTCGGTGAGGTCATCCCCGTCGAGGTCGCCTTCCCTGGTTTCGAGGATCGCGATGATCTTCCGCCCTTCCGGACGGGTACCCGGCAAGATCGCGGGTACTCGCCCGGGCAGGAGGTGTCCGATGAGCGAGGACTTCAAGAAGGGCGACCGCGTGCGGTGGGACGCGGGCAACCAGAGTTCGGTCGGGACGGTCGAGGAGAAGATCACCGAGGACACGCACGCCGGCAAGCGGGACGTGAAGGCGTCGCCGGACGAGCCGCAGTACCTGGTGAAGAGCGAAAAGACCGGGAAGACCGCCGTGCACCACCCGGACAAGCTGCACAAGGCCTAAAGCGCGGCCTTGACCTTGGCCGCGACCTCGGTCAGCTCCTCGCGGGTCCGCACCCGCCAGTCGGCGTCCATGACGAACCCGTCGCCGGCGTGGCGGGGGATCACGTGCAGGTGGACGTGGGGGATCTCCTGGCCCGCGGCCTTGCCGTCGGCCAGGAACAGGTTGATGCCCTCGCACGGCAGATCGGTCCGGCGCAGCGCCGCGGCCAGCGTGTGCGCGACGGTGAACAGGCGGCCGCCCGTCTCGGCGGGCAGCGAGGCCAGGTCCGCGTGGTGCGCGCGGGGCAGGACGAGCAGGTGCCCGGTGGTGACCGGCCGCAGGTCGACGATGGCGACGAAGTCGTCGTCCTCGTGCACGAACGCCGCCGGGGCGGCGCGGGTGGCGATGGCGCAGAAGATGCACTTGCCGCTGTCGGTGGTCGCCGGCATCCGCTTGAGTTCACCCATGGGGGTGAGCCTAGGCCTCGCCCAGCCAGTGGTGCAGCGCCCACCACGACCGCACCGCGTCCAGGACTCCGCCGCCGCTGTTCTCCGCCAGCGCCAGCGGTGTCAGCTCCGCCAGCCGGTCCAAGCGGTAGCGGACCGTGTTCGGGTGCAGGTGCAGCGCCTCCGCCGTCGTGCGCAGGCGCTGGCCGTGGTCGAGGTACGCCAGTGCCGTCGCCGCCAGTTCGCGGTGGAACGGGTTCGCCGGGTCCAAAGCCCCGAGCACCGACGTCGTGAGCAGGTCGGCGAGCAGTGGCTGCGCGGCCAGTGCGAGGCCGCCCGCCAACGTCGTCAGGTCGTGGTGGCCGGGGCCCGCCAGCCGCGCCGCCGCCGTGCAGAGGTCGTGGACCGGGCGCAGGGCGGGCAGCGCCACCGCGGGCGCGACGACCAGCACGACGCCGGCGGCCGGCTCGACGACGGGCGCCCGGGCCGCCAGCCCGGTGAGCCTGCCTTCCACCAAGCCGTAGACGCCGCCGAACTCCAGCAGCGCCTGCTCCAGCGTGCGGGCCCGCGCCGGATCGCTGACGTCGGAAACCACGCAGTGGTACCGGCCTTCGGGAAGCAGTCCCGCCTGCCGGAGCTCCTCCGGCGTCGGCGGGTGCCCGGCGAGCAGCAGGGTGCGCAGCAGCTGGGTGCGCGCGTCGCGGACGGTGCGCGACAGCTGGAGCTCGGCCGCGTGGTAGCCCTTGACGATGTGGCGTTCCAGCGCGCCGGTGTAGCGCTCGGCGGCCAGGACCGTCTCGAGGATGACGTCGTCGGGCAGGCCCGCCGCGCGGCAGCGTTCGACGGCGACGCGCGCCGCGAGCGTCCGGCCCGCCTGGACCCCGCGCAGCAGGTCGGTGAGCGGGACACCCTGCTCGGCGCGGTCGGCGCCCAGCTTCTCCGCCGTCGTGTAGTCGGCGGTGGCGGGGTTGGTCGTGGCCCGCAGCGCCGCCGAAAGCAGGAACCGGACGTGGCGGCGGTTCTCGGCTTCCGGCAGCCGCGCGACCCCGGGCGACTCGGTGCGCGCGGCCCGCACCAGCTCGTCCAGCACGGTCTCGTCCGCGGCCATCGCGTCGAGCACCTGCCGGAGCAGCGGCAACGCCGGCACGGCACCTCCCGGGCCCGTTGTGGCACGGCCACAACACCGCGCCCGCGATGTTGGCCGAGCGGCCCTACCGGAGTGGCTCCGGGGGCCGGTTATCGTGGCGATACCGGACAGTAACCCCTCAACCGCGCCAAAGCCATCGAAGTCCCCGCCGCACCTCTTCAGCGTCGAAAGGTGTTCCCCGTGCGCACTTCCCCGATCCGACGGCGGTCGTACCTCTCGCGCGTGGCGTACGCGCTCTCCGCCGCCGCCCTGCTGGCGACCGGCGCCGCGGTACCCGCGACCGGCGCCCCCGCGGCCCTGCGGGAGGTGATGTTCGTCGGCAACAACTGGGAAGGGACGGCCGACGTCATCCAGTCGCGGGGCTCCTTCGCCCGCATCGGGCGCGTGAACATCATCCCGGACAAGGACGACCGGCTGCGGGAGATCTACCTCAACCCGATCAAGCTGGCGTTCTTCCTCGGCATCCGCAACGGGCCCGGCGAAGGCCACGACCAGTTCGTCGACGACATGTACACCACCCCGGACGGCGGTTCGGTGGTGGCGTCGCGGCCCAGCTTCGCCGACGTCGTGTCGATCAGCCTCACCACCGGCCGGGTCAACTGGCGCTTCCCGGTCTCGGGCTTCCGCTCCGACCACATGGCGGTGTCGCCGGACGGGCGCCGCGTCGCCGTGTCCGCCTCGACGTCCAACACCGTGCACGTGCTGGACATCGTCACCGGGCAGCAGGTCGGCTCCTTCGCCACCGGCGACAAGCCGCACGAGAACGTCTTCACCGACGGCGGCCGCTCCCTCTGGAACATGTCGATCGGCGAGGTCAACACCGACCTCGACGACCCGGCCTGGGACTTCACCAAGGGGGACCGGCGCATCACCGTCGTCGACGCCGCCACCTTCGCCCAGGTCAAGGTGATCGACATGCGCCAGCGCCTCGACGCCTTCGGGCGGCGGGACCTGTCCGACGCCGTGCGGCCGGTGGCGTTCACCCCGGACGGGTCGAAGCTGTACTTCCAGGTCTCGTTCTTCAACGGCTTCCTGGAGTACGACGTCGCGACCGACAAGATCACGCGGCTCAAGGAACTGCCGAAGAACCCGGCGACCAGCGACGACCGCAAGACCTTCGTCAACGACTCCCGCCACCACGGCATGTCGATGAGCCCGGCGGGCGACAAGCTCTGCATCGCGGGCACCATGGACGACTACGCCACCGTCGTCGACCGCGCGACGCTGCAGCAGGGCACGCTGGTCCCGGCGGTCAAGCCGTACTGGGCCACGGTCAGCGGCGACGGCACCGCCTGCGTGATCTCGGAGGCCGGCGCCGACCAGGTCACCGCGATCGACTTCGCGACGGGCCAGAAGCGCGTCTCGGTCCCGGTCGGCGACCACCCGCAGCGGGTGCGCATCGGCCACGTGCCCGAAGGCTGGACCGGCCCGAACGCCTGACCGCGCGCGGCGTGGTTCGTCCGCCCGGACGGACCACGCCGCCCGGCTTCGTCGTCCCGCACCAACGCCCGGGCCCGGAATCCTCCTAACGTCACCGAGATCGGCGACGACGAGGAGGCAGCGGGTGCGGACACTCTTGCGGGGCGGCCGGGTCGTCGACCCGGGTAGCGGGTTCGACGGCGTCGCCGACGTGCTCGTCGGCGACGGCGCGATCGAAGCCGTGGGCGCGAACCTGAGCGCGCCGGACGCCACCGAGGTCGACGTGACCGGGCTCGTCGTCGGGCCCGGGTTCGTCGACCTGCACAGCCACGTGCACTCGGTCGCCGGGCAGCGGCTGCAGGCCATGGACGGCGTCACCACCGCGCTCGACCTCGAAGCCGGCCTGATGCCCGTCGAGCGGGCGTACGCCGAGGCCGCCGCGGCCGGGCGGCCGCTGCACTACGGGTTCTCCGCCTCCTGGGGCGCGGCCCGCGCGCAGGTGCTCGCCGGGATCGCGCCCGACGCGAGCATCGGCAGCGGCCTGGCCGTGCTCGGGAACCCGCGGTGGCAGCGGAGTTCCTCCGCGGTGGAACTCCGGACCTGGCTGTCCCTTTTGGATGGTGAACTGGCGAAGGGCGCGCTGGGCATCGGTGTCCTGATGGGGTACGCGCCCGCCACCGAGCCCGGGGAGTTCCTCGCCGTCGCGCACCTCGCCGCGAAGGCCGGCGTGCCGACCTACACGCACGTCCGCGAGCTGGTCGAGGTCGACCCCGCGATCCCGGTCGACGGCTCGGTGGAAATCGCCGTCGCCGCCGGGGAAACCGGGGCCGCGATGCACCACTGCCACGTCAACAGCACCTCCGGCCACCACGTCGACCGCGTCCTCGCCACCCTGGACAACGCCCGCCGCGAGGGGTCCCGCGTCACCGTCGAGGCCTACCCCTACGGCGCCGGCAGCACCGCCGTCGGGGCCGCGTTCATCGAGCCGGACCGCCTGCGGATGAAGGGACTCCGCCCGTCGAGCGTGGTGATCCTGGAAACGGGGGAGCGCGTCCGCGACGAAGCCCGTCTCCGGCAGATCCGGGAAACCGACCCGGGTGCGCCCTGCCTGCTGGAGTTCCTCGACGAGACCGATCCCCGCGACCGCGGCCTGCTGCACCAGGCCCTCGCCTTCCCCGACGCGATCGTCGCCAGCGACGCGATGCCGGTGTACTGGCCGGACGGCCGTACCGAAAGCACCGGCTGGCCGCTGCCGCCGGGCGGGACGACGCACCCGCGAACCGCCGGGACCTTCGCCAAGACCCTGCGGCTGATGGTCCGCGAAACCGGCACCTGGAGCTGGCTCGAAGCGTTCCGCCGCTGCGCCTACCTGCCTTCGCGGCTCCTCGACGACGTCGCGCCCGCCGCCCGCGGCAAGGGCCACCTCGCACCGGGCGCGGACGCCGACCTCGTCGTCCTCGACCCGGCCCGGATCACCGACACCGCGACCTACACCGACCCGACCCGGCCCTCGCAGGGCGTGCAGCACCTCTACGTCGCCGGCGTTCCCGTGGTCAGCGAAGGAGAACTCGACGTGGCAGCGCTGCCCGGCAAGCCGCTGCGGGGTGAGCCGAAGTGATCGACGACATCGAGGCGCTCGTCCGCTGCGAATCCCCGTCGGAGGACCACGAAGCCGTCGCGCGCAGCGCCGAGGTCGTCGCCGCGATCGGGCGGCGGCTGCTCGGGACCGAGCCGGAACGGATCGTCACCGACGGCTGCACGCACTTGCGGTGGCGCTTCGGCGAGCCGAGGGTCCTGCTGCTCGGCCACCACGACACCGTGTGGCCACTGGGTTCCCTGCGCACCCACCCGTTCGAGGTCCGTGCCGGCGTCCTGCGCGGGCCCGGCTGCTTCGACATGAAGGCCGGCGTCGTGATGGCCCTGCACGCCGCCGCCGCGCTGCCCGACCGGGACGGCCTCTCGATCCTCATCACCGGCGACGAAGAGATCGGCTCGCCGCGGTCCCGGCCGCTGATCGAGGACGAGGCCAAGAGCTGCGACGCGGTGTTCGTGCTCGAAGCGTCGGCCGACGGCGGGGCGCTGAAGACCCGCCGCAAAGGCGTTTCCCGGTACTGGATCGAGGTCGAAGGCCGTGCCGCGCACGCCGGGCTCGAACCGGAAAAGGGCGTCAACGCCGGGATCGAGGTGGCCCACCAGATCCTCGCGGTGGCCGCGCTCGCCGACCCGGCGCGGGGCACCACCGTCGTCCCGACCGCGCTCACCGCCGGGACGACCACGAACACCGTGCCCGCCGCGGCGAGCGTCGCGGTCGACGCCCGCGTGTGGGACACCGGGGAGCAGGCCCGCGTCGACCGGGCCGTGCGGAGCCTGACGCCGGTCGTCGACGGCACGCGGATCCGCATCGGCGGCGGCATCAACCGGGCCCCGCTCGACGGACCCGCGTCGGAGCAGCTCTTCGCGCTGGCCACCGAACTCGCCGCCGGCCTCGGTCTCGGGCCGCTCACCGAAGCGGCCGTCGGCGGGGCGTCCGACGGCAATTTCACCGCGGGGCTGGGCATTCCGACGCTCGACGGCCTCGGCGCCGTCGGCGGGGGAGCCCACGCCGACGACGAGCACGTCCTCGTCGCGGAACTGCCCCGCCGCACCGAACTGGTCCGCAGGCTCGCCGAAACCGTGCTGGCGCGGGGAAGTTCGTCCGCGCCGACGAACGCGCGGGGCGAATCCGGTGCGGCACAACGGTGACCGGCGGGCCGGGTCCGGAGAGGATCGTCAGCGTGACTGAAGTCGTGACGAACACAGCCCCGCCGCTGCGGGACGAGGCGGCCGCCGCCGCGGCCACCGCCGCCACGGCCTCGGGGGTCGCCGTCCGGACCCTGGCCGAGGTCGCCGACCTGGCCGCCGTGACCCGGCTCTTCGAGTCGATCTGGCGCCCCGAACCGGGAAACCAGCCGGTGACCGCCGAACTGCTGCGCGCCATGGTCTCGGCGGGCAACTACGTCGGGGGCGCCTTCGACGGGCCCGAGCTGCTCGGCGCCTGCTTCGGGTTCTTCGGCGGCCCGGCGAAGGGAGGACTGCACAGCCACATCGCCGGCGTCGCCACGAGCGGGCACGGCCGCGGCATCGGCTTCGCGCTCAAGCTGCACCAGCGCGCGTGGGCGCTGCGCCAGGGCGTCGACGAGATCTCCTGGACGTTCGACCCGCTGGTGCGCCGCAACGCCCACTTCAACCTGACCAAGCTCGCCGCCCGCCCGGCGCACTACCTGCCCGACTTCTACGGCCCGATGCGCGACGGCATCAACGGCGCCGGCGACACCGACCGGCTGATGGCCGTCTGGGACCTGGCGAGCCCGCCGGTGCGGGCGGCCGCGGGCGGTGTCCCGGCCGGCGCGGACGCCACCGCGCTGCGCAAGCAGGGGGCCGCGGTCGCACTGGCGGCGGACGCCGGCGGCGGACCGGTCACCGGCCCCGCGGACGCCCCCGTCGTGCTGGTCGCCGTCCCGGCGGACATCGAGGCGCTCCGGCGCACCGACCCGGGCCTGGGCCGCGCGTGGCGGGTCGCGCTGCGGGACGTCCTGGGCGGCTTGATGACCGGCGGGGCGTCGGTCACCGGATTCGATCGTGCCGGCTGGTACGTGGTCGCGAAGGAGCACGCGTCGTGAAACTGACCGGGGTGGAACTGCTGCGCGTCCGGATGCCGCTGGTGGCACCGTTCCGGACGTCGTTCGGCACGCAGGCCGAGCGCGAACTCCTGCTCCTGCGGGCGGTGACGTCCGAAGGCGAGGGCTGGGGCGAGTGCGGCGCGATGGTCGACCCGCTCTACTCCTCGGAGTACGTCGACGGCGTCGAGCACGTGCTGCGCACCTTCCTCGTGCCCGCGCTGCTGGCCGCCGGCGACCTGACCGCGAACAAGGTCGCGCCGCTGCTGGCGAAGTTCAAGGGCCACCGGATGGCCAAGGGCGCACTGGAGATGGCGGTCCTCGACGCCGAACTGCGCGCCCACGGCGTCTCCTTCGGCACCGCGCTCGGGTCCACGAAGGACTCGGTGCCGTGCGGGGTGTCCGTCGGCATCATGGACACGATCCCGAAGCTGCTCGACGTCGTCGCCGGGTACCTCGACGACGGGTACGTCCGGATCAAGCTGAAGATCGAACCCGGCTGGGACGTCGAGCCGGTCCGCGCGGTCCGCGAACGCTTCGGGGACATCCTGCTGCAGGTCGACGCGAACACCGCGTACACGCTCTCGGACGTGCCGCAGCTGCAGCGGCTGGACCCGTTCGAGCTGCTGCTGATCGAACAGCCCCTGGAAGAGGAAGACGTGCTCGGCCACGCCGAACTGGCCAAGCACATCCGGACACCGATCTGCCTGGACGAGTCCGTCGTCTCGGCGCGCTCGGCCGCCGACGCGATCAAGCTCGGTGCCTGCCGGATCGTCAACATCAAGCCGAGCCGGGTCGGGGGCTACCTCGAAGCGCGGCGGGTGCACGACGTCTGTGCCGCGCACGGCATCCCCGTCTGGTGCGGCGGCATGATCGAGACCGGGCTCGGCCGGGCCGCCAACGTCGCGCTCGCGTCGCTGCCCGGGTTCACCCTGCCGGGCGACACCTCGGCGTCGGACCGCTTCTACCGCACCGACATCACCGAGCCGTTCGTCCTCGAAGCGGGCCGGCTGCCCGTGCCGTCCGGTCCCGGCCTCGGCGTGACGCCGATCCCGGAGCGGCTGGCCGAGGTGACGACCGCGAAGGCGTGGCTCGCGGCCTGACCGCGGGCCGCACGACCGGACAGTCCACAACGGACGGAGGGTTCCATGGAGTCAGCCGAACAGGTGCTCGGCCGCTGGGCGGCCGAGGCCGGGGTACGAGCCCGCTCGCTCGCGACCGGGGCCGCCGTCACCGCGTCCCGGGTCAAGGTCCTGGTCGTGGTGCGGTACGCGGCGGTGCGGGCCGAGGTGGGCCACCGGCTGCGGGCGGTTCGTCGCCCGCGATGAAAGTTTCCCCGGGTCTCGTCGGTTTCGACGAACCGGCCGCCCCGGGACCCGTCCTAGCATCCCCGAATCGCCGGTTCCCCACCGTCGCCACGAGAGGCAACCATGTCGAAGCTCACCGAACTCTCCGCCTGGCTGGACAGCCGGCTCCCCGCCCTGCTGGCCGAACACGGAGTGCCCGGCGCATCCGTCGCCGTGTACGCCGGTGGTGAGATCATCGACCACGCGGCCGGGGTGCTCAACAAGGGCACCGGCGTCGAGGCCGACGTCGATTCGCTGTTCCAGATCGGGTCCATCACCAAGATCTGGACGACCACCCTGGCCCTGCAGCTGGTCGACGAAGGCCGTCTCGACCTCGACCAGCCGGTCCGGACGTACCTGCCCGAGTTCAAGATCGCCGACGAAGACGCAGCCGCGCGGATCACCGTCCGGCAGCTCATGTGCCACACCTCCGGCTTCGAAGGCGACATCTTCACCGACACCGGCCGCGGCGACGACTGCGTCGAGAAGTACCTGGCCACCCTGCACGACGTCCCGCAGCTGTTCGCGCCCGGCGAGATGTTCTCCTACAACAACGCCGCGTTCTGCGTCCTCGGCCGGGTCGTGGAAGTGCTGCGGGGCAGGTCCTACAACGACTGCCTGGCCGAGTACCTGTTCGTCCCCTTGGGACTGACGCACGCCGCCGCGAGCCCGTACGAGGCCATCCGGTTCCGGGCCGCGCTCGGGCACCTGACGCCGGAGCCCGGCGCCGACCCCGAACCCGCCGGCGTCTGGGCGCTGGCACCGTCCAACGCCCCGGCCGGCGCGATGCTCGCCATGCGCCCGCGGGACCTGGTGACGTTCGCCGCGATGCACCTGCGTGACGGCGAAGGCGCCGACGGCACCCGGGTGCTCAGCGCGGAAAGCGCCCGCGCGATGCGGGAACGCACCGTCGAACTGCCCGACCTCGGCCTGATGGGCGACGCGTGGGGCCTCGGCTGGTCGCTGTTCGACTGGGACGGCGGCGCGGTCGTCGGCCACGACGGCGGCACGATCGGCCAGTCGTCCTTCCTGCGCCTGGCTCCGGAGCACGGCGTCGCGGTGGCGCTGCTGACCAACGGCGGCAACCCGATCGCCCTCTACACCGAGATCGTCGGCCACCTGCTCAGGGAACTGACCGGCATCGAGCTCGCGGTGCCGCCGGTGCCGAACCCGGAGGCGCCGCGCATCGACGCCGCGCGATACGTCGGCGAGTACTCGTCCTCGGTCGCGGACATCGTGGTCAGCCAGGACGACGACGGCCGCGTCTGGGTCGAGCGCGTCCCGAAGGGGATCTTCGCGGAGCTGGCCAAGCCGGAGAAGACCGAGCTGGTCGCGATGAACGGCGACACGCTGATCCTGGCCGAGCCGATGCAGGGCATGTACCTGCCGCACGCGTTCGTCGGCGACGACGGCACCGGGCGCGCGCTGTACCTGCACACCGGCCGCGCCGATCGGCGGGTGCGCGCGTGAGCCCGGTCGAAGCGAGGATCGCGGACGTCTTCACCGCGGCCGGCGCCCGCGGGTTCGTGCACGCGCGGGAGCTCGGCGGCGAGGCCGAGGTGGCCGTCGGCGCGGACGACCCGGTGGTGCTCGCGTCGGTGTTCAAGATCCCGGTCGCCGTCGCCTACGCGCGGGAGGTCGTGGCCGGGCTGCTGGACGAAACCGCGCGGACCCGCGTCGGGAAGCGCTACCGTATCGGCGGGATCGGCACCGCCGGCTGCGCCGACGACGTCGAGCTGAGCTGGCGCGACCTCGCGCTGTTCATGCTGACCATGAGCGACAACGCGGCCACCGACGTCATCTTCCACCGCGTCGGCCAGGCCGCCGTCGACCGCGTCCTCGCCGACCTCGGCCTGGAGCGCACCCGCCTGATCGGCTGCTGCGAAGACCTTTTCGCCTCGGTGCTCGCGGACCTGGGCGCGTCCGACGACTCCGACCTCGAAGCGGTGTTCGCCGGCGCGAGCCCCGAACAGATCTGGAAGCTCGCGGCGCTCGACCCCGAGCGGACGTCGTCGTCCACGCCCCGGGAGACCACGACGCTGCTCGAAGCGATCTGGACCGGCCGGGCCGCCGAACCGGCCGCGTGCGAGCGGGTGCGCACGATCATGGCGCAGCAGATCTGGCCGCACCGGATCTCCTCCGGGTTCGGCTCGGACGTCGCGGTCGCGGCCAAGACCGGCACCCTGCCCGCCGTCCGCAACGAAGCCGGCGTCGTGTCCTTCCCGGACGGCCGCCGGTTCGCCGTCGCGGTCTTCACCCGCGCGGACTCCCTGGCCGAGCGGCAGCCCGCCGTCGACGCCGCCATCGGCAAGGCCGCCCGCCTCGCCGTGGACCACCTCCGGAAGGAAACGCCATGACCAGGACTCGGACGGCGGGGGTCGTGCTCGGGGTGCTCGCGCTCACCGCGACCGCCTGCGGGGGATCGGGAAGCGCCGGGAGCGGGGACGGGACGCCGGTCGACGGCAAGACGTTCAGCCTCGGCGTCGGCTCCGACCCCGGCAGCCTCGACCCGCACATGACCGTGCTCTCGGTGGCCCTCCAGGTCGACCGGTTCCTCTACGACACGCTCCTGAACCTCGACGACGCCGGCAAGCCGGTCGCCGGGCTGGCCGCGAAGTGGGAAGCGTCGACGACGACCGCGTCCTTCACCCTCCGCCAGGGCCTCACGTGCGCCGACGGCAGCCCGCTGACCGCCGCCGACGTCGCGGCCAACATCAACTTCATCGGCGACCCGGCGAACAAGTCGCCCATCGCCGGCCTCTACATCGCGCCGGGGACCAAGGCGACCGCGGACGAGGCGACCCGCACGATCTCCGTCACCAGCGGCAAGCCGGACGCCTTCCTGGCCCGCAACGTCGGCGGGGTGCCGATCGCCTGCGCCAAGGGGCTCGCGGACCGGAAGCTGCTCGCCAAGGGCGAGGCCGGCACGGGGATGTTCACCGTCGCCGAGTCCGTGCCCAACGACCACTACACGTTCACCCGCCGCAAGGACTACGCGTGGGGCCCCGGCGACTGGAAGGCGGAGCCGGGCCTGCCGGACAAGGTCGTCGTGCGGGTCATCCAGAACACCACGACCGCCACCAACCTGCTGCTGTCCGGCGAGCTGAACGCGGCCCAGATCAACGGACCGGACCGGCAGCGGCTGGACGGGCGCAAGCTCTTCCACGTCGACTTCACGGCCCCGATGGGCGAGGTGTTCTACAACCAGGCGGCCGGGCGGCCCGGGCAGGACGAAGCCGTCCGCCGGGCGCTGACCCAGGCGCTCGACCTGCCCCAGCTCGGCAAGGTGCTGACCAGCGGCGCCGGCCGGCCGTCGCAGGGCATGATCACGAACGAGCCGGAGGTGTGCCCGGGCGACACCGTCACCGGCAACCTGCCGGCCCACGACCCGGCCGCGGCGGCGTCCGCGCTGGACGCCGCGGGCTGGAAGAAGGGCGCGGACGGCGTGCGCGCGAAGGACGGCAAGAAGCTTTCGCTCACCGTCCTCTACGGCACCCAGCTCGGCCCGACGATGGCGCCGACCGCGGAGCTGGTCCAGCAGACGTGGAAGTCGCTCGGTGCCGACGTCGCGCTCAAGGCGGTCGACAGCCCCGGGCTCAGCCAGGTGCTGTTCGGCACCGGCGAGTGGGAGGTCTCCCTCGGCCCGGTCGGGTTCTCATTGCCGAGCCAGCTGGTGCCGTTCGTCTCCGGCCCGGCCGCGCCCGACGGGACGAACTTCGCCCACATCGCCAACCCCGGGTACGACCAGGGTGCGCAGCAGGCGGCGAGCAAGCCCGGCGACGCGAGCTGCGCGGACTGGAACGCGGCGGAGACCGCGCTGATCAAGCGGGTCGACGCGGTGCCCTACTTCGACTCGGTGGTGCCGACCTACGCCAGCGGCGCGAAGTTCGCCCTCAGCCAGGGAAGCTTGACGCCGTCGTCGATCCGGATGCTGGCGAAGTGACCACGGCGGCGGCAGCACCCCGGCTGCGCGGCGGCCCGTGGCCGGCCTTCGCCGCGCGGCGGCTGGCCCGGTTCGCCGTCTCGCTGTGGGCGCTGCTCACCGCGGCGTTCCTGATGATCCACCTGGTCCCCGGCGACCCGGTGCGCGCGTCGCTCGGGATGACCGCGCCCGCCGCGCTGGTGGCGGCGAAACGGGCGGAGCTGGGCCTGGACGACCCGCTGTGGGTGCAGTACGGGCACTACGTGCGCAACCTGCTGACCGGGGACTTCGGGACGTCGATGGCGAGCGGGCAGCCGGTGGCGCAGGTGATCGGCGACCGGCTGCCGTCGACACTGCAGCTGGCGGTGCTCGCCTTCGCGGTCGTGGTCGCCGTCGCCGTCCCGGTGGGCGTCGGCTTCGCGGTGCTCACGCGCGGCGGCCGCCGCCGGGGCGCGGAGCTGGGCTTCACCTCGGTGAGCGTGCTCGTCGCCGCCATCCCCGAATTCCTGATCGGGGTCGGGCTGGTGGCGCTGCTCGCCGTCGGCCTCGGCTGGTTCCCCGTCGCGGGCGCCGACGACGTGAGCGGGTACGTGCTGCCGGTGGCGGCACTGGCGATCGGGCCGGCGGCGGTGCTGGCCCGGATCATCCGGGTCGAGCTGCTTTCCGTGCTGGGCGCCGACTTCGTCCGCACCGCGCGGGCGAAGCGGTTGCCCGCGCGGCTGGTCTACGTCCGGCACGCGCTGCCGAACGCGCTGACCGCGACGCTCACCCTCGGCGGGCTGATGCTGACCTCGATGGTGGCGGGCACGGTCCTGGTGGAGAACGTGTTCGCCTGGCCCGGCCTCGGCTCGACGATCGTGCAGTCGATCGTGACGAAGGACTACCCGCTGGTGCAGGGGATCGTGCTGGTCTACGGCGTCGGCGTGCTGCTGGTCAACCTGCTGGTCGACGTCGTGCTCGGGGTGCTCGACCCCCGCTCGGCGATTCGGGAGGCCTGAGATGGTGCGACGACGTGGTTCGGTGTGGGTCGCGGCCGTGCGCACCCCGGTGGGCGCGTGTTCGGCGGTGCTGCTGGCGGTGGTGATCGTGCTGGCGCTGGTGGCCCCGCTCGTGTGGGGCGACGGCGCCGCGGCGATCGACACCGACGCGATCGGCCAGGGCCCCTCGGGTGCGCACCCGTTCGGCACCGACTCCCTCGGCCGGGACCTGCTGCTCCGCACCCTGGTGGCGACCCGGCTTTCGATCGGGCTCGCGGTCCTCGCGACCGCGATCGGCGTCGGCACCGGGGTCGTGCTCGGGACGCTGCCGTCGGTGCTGCCGCGGTGGGCGGGGCGGCTGCTCGTCGCGGCCGTCGACATCGCGGTGGCGTTCCCCGGCTTGCTGCTGGCGCTGTTCTTCGCGGTGATCTTCGGCGTCGGCACGCAGGGCGCGGTGCTGGCGATCGCGTTCGCGATGGCGCCGGCGTTCGCCCGGCTCGTGCAGACGCTCTCGGCGTCGGTGAGCGGGCGCGACTTCATCGACGCGGCCCGGCTCGCCGGCGTCGGCCGGATCCGGCTGCTGGCCCGGCACGTGCTGCCCAACATCGGGGAACCCCTCGTCGTCAACGCGACCATCGGGGCCGGTTCGTCGCTGCTCGCCTTCGCGGGGCTGTCGTTCCTCGGGATCGGCGTGCAGGCGCCGGACTACGACTGGGGCCGGCTGCTGCGCGAGGGCCTGGACGGCATCTACGTCAGCCCGGTGGCCGCACTCGCGCCCGCCGCGGCGGTGGTGCTCGCCGGGCTGGCGTTCAACCTGGTCGGGGAGACGGTCGCCGCGGTGGTCGGGGTCCGGACGCGCCCGGCCCGGCGCGCGGCGGGCCCGCTGCCGGGGGCCCGGCCCGCGCCCGCCGCCGAAGCGGGCGGCGACGCGGTGCTCGTCGTGGAGAACCTCCAGGTGGCGTTCCCCGGACCGGACGGCTGGACCGTGCCGGTGCGCGGGGTCAGCTTCACCGTCCGCGCGGGCGAAGCGATCGGCGTCGTCGGCGAGTCCGGTTCGGGCAAGAGCCTGACCGCGCTGGCCGTGTCCCGGCTGATCGAAGCACCCGGTGTGGTCACCGCCGACCGGCTCGAGTTCGCCGGGAAGCCCCTGGCGTCGGCTTCGGACCGGGAGCTCGGCACGTCGCTGGCCATGGTGTTCCAGGACCCCATGACGTCGTTCAACCCGGCCCGCCGGGTCGGCGGCCAGCTCGCCGAGGTGTCCGAGCAGCACCACGGCCTGTCGCGGCGCGAGGCGTTCGCCCGCGCGGTCGGGAAGCTGACCGCGGTGCGCGTCCCGGCCGCGGCCCGGCGGGCGCGGCAGTACCCGCACGAGTTCTCCGGCGGCATGCGGCAGCGGGCGATGATCGGCATGGGCCTGATGGGCGAGCCCCGGCTGATCATCGCCGACGAGCCGACGACCGCGCTCGACGTCACCGTGCAGCGGCAGGTGCTGCGCCTGCTCGCCCGCACGCGCGAAGCCGAGGGCGCGGCGATCCTGCTCATCAGCCACGACATCGCCGTCGTTTCCCAGACGTGCGAACGGATGCTGGTGATGTACGCCGGGCGCGTGGTCGAGGACCTGCCGGCCGGCGGCGAGGCCCGGCACCCGTACACGCGGGCGCTGCTGGCCACGACGGTGGACCTCGACACCGACCGCGACGAGCCGCTGGCCGTGATCCCCGGCCGCCCGCCGGCCCCGGACCAGGTGCCGGCCGGCTGCGCGTTCGCCGACCGGTGCCCGCTGGCTTCGGAGCGCTGCCGGACCGAGGACCCCGTGCTCGAACCGGCCGGAGCCGGGCACCGGGTGGCCTGCTGGCACGCCCCGGCCGGTGTCCTTTCCGGACAGTCCCATGAGGAGGGTGCCGCGTGAGCGCATTGGAGTTCGACGCGGTGAGCGTCCGCTACGGCAAGCTGACCGCGGTCGACGGCGTCACCCTGACCGTCCCGTCCGGACAGGTCGTCGGCCTGGTCGGCGAGTCCGGCTCGGGCAAGTCGACCCTCGCCAGGGCGGCGGCCGGGCTCGCCCCGGTCAGCGCGGGCCGGGTCCGGCTCGACGGCACCGACGTGCGGCGGCTGCCCCGGCGGCGCCCGCTGCAGATGGTGTTCCAGGACCCGTATTCGTCGCTGGACCCGCGGATGGCGATCGGCGAGTCGATCGCCGAGGCGATGCCCCGCGGCCCCGGGCGGAAGGCCGAAGTGGCCCGGCTGCTCGAACTGGTGCACCTGGACCCCGATCGGGCGGGGGTGCTGCCCGGTCAGCTGTCCGGCGGGCAGCGGCAACGTGTCGCGCTCGCCCGGGCGCTGGCCGGGCAGCCGGAAGTCCTGATCGCCGACGAGATCACCTCCGCGCTCGACGTCTCGGTGCAGGGCGCGGTGCTCAACCTCGTCCGGGACGTGCAGCGGCGGCTTTCCCTGTCGATGCTGTTCATCTCCCACAACCTCGCCGTGGTGCGGTACGTCAGCGACGTCGTCGCCGTGATGTACCTCGGCCGGATCGTCGAAGCCGGGCCGGCCGAGCAGGTGCTCACCGACCCGCGGCACCCGTACACGAAGGAGCTGCTGGCCGCGGCGCCGTCCGCGCACCGGAACCTGCTCGACGGCGACGACGCCCTCGCCGACACCGAACCCGCCGACCCGCACCACCCGCCGCCCGGCTGCCGCTACCACCCGCGGTGCCCGGTCGGCCCGCTCGTGCACACCGACCGCACCGTCTGCGTCCGCACCGACCCGGCCGCGGGCACCGAGGACCGCCCGCACCGGGCGGCCTGCCACTTCGCCGCGTGAACCCGTTTCCCCCAAGGAGATCCCGCATGACCCGACGTCTGGGCACCGACGACCTGTACGCCCTCGAGTTCCCCGAGCAGCCGGCGATTTCGCCCGACGGCGACCGGATCGCGTACGTGGTGCGCACCGCCGACCGCGACTCCGACGAAGACACCCGCTCGCTGTGGCAGGTCGCCACCGGCGGCGGCCCGGCCCGGCGGCTCACCCGAGGCAAGGCCGACGTCGCCCCGGCGTTCTCCCCGGACGGCACTCGGCTCGCGTTCCTGCGCGCCCAGGACGGCCCGGCGCAGCTGTGGCTGCTGCCCGCCGGCGGCGGCGAACCCGAGCAGGTCACCACGCTCCCGCTCGGCGCGGGCACGCCGGTGTGGCGCCCCGACGGCGCCGAGATCGCCTTCAGCGCCCCGATCGACCTCCACGCCGAAGAGGGTGAGGACCCGGGCGCCCAAGGCCGGCGCGCGCACGCGCCGGTGGTCGCCGACCGCATCGACTTCAAGGCCGACGGCGCCGGGTTCCTGCGCACCCTGCGCAAGCACGTCCACGTCCTCGACGTCGCCACCGGCGAGGTCCGCCGGGTGACGTCGGGTGACTGGCACGCGGGCGACCCGGCCTGGTCGCCGGACGGCGCGAAGCTGGCCTTCCCCGCGGGCCGGGACGCCGACGGCGACCTGACCTTCCGGTCGGGCGCCTACGTCCTCGACGCCGGCGACCGCTCGGCCGAACCGGAGCTGGTGGGCTCGGGCGAGGGCATGTGCGGGACGGTCACCTGGACCGCCGACGGCGGCGCGCTGCTCGTCGTCGGCCGCCGCGACACCGCGACGGGCCACGCCGGGCTGCTGCGGGTTCCCCTCGACGGCGGCGAAACCGTCGACCTCGCCGCGTCGCTCGACCGCAACGTCATGCCGGGCGGCGCCGGCTACCCGGGCGCGCTGCCGCAGCTCGCCGGTTCCGAGGTCCTGTTCTGCGTCCGCGACCGCGGGTACACGCACCTCTACGCCGTCGACGTCACCGGCGGCGAGCCGCGGCTGGTCCTGGGCGAAGCCGGGAACGCCGTGGCCGGCCTCAGCGTCGCCGGGGACACCGCGGCGGTCGTGCTGACCACGACGACGTCGTACGGCGAGATCGCGACCGTCGGCGTCGGCGGGGGAGCGGTGGCGGTCCGCACTTCGCACGGTGACGGCGAACTCGAGCTGTTCACCCACGAGGAGCGGGAGTTCACCGTCTCCGACGGCACGGTCGTGCACGGCTGGCTGCTGCGCGACCCGGCCCGCACCGGCCCGCTGCCGCTGCTGCTGGACATCCACGGCGGCCCGCACAACGCGTGGAACGGCACCGCCGACGCCGTGCACGTCTACCACCAGCAGCTCGCCGCCCGTGGCTGGGCGGTGCTGCTGCTGAACCCGCGCGGCAGCGACGGTTACGGCGAAGCGTTCTTCACCGGCGCGGTCGGCGCGTGGGGCCTGGCCGACGCCAAGGACTTCCTCGAGCCGCTGGACGACCTGGTCGCCGAGGGGGTGGCGGACGGGCGGCGGCTCGCCGTGTCCGGCTACAGCTACGGCGGCTACATGACCTGCTACCTGACCAGCCGCGACGACCGGTTCGCCGCGGCGGTCGCGGGCGGCGTCGTCAGCGACCCGGTGAGCATGGCGGGCACGTCCGACGCCGGGCACTTCCTCGGCGTCGCCGAACTCGGCGCGCTCCCCTCGGAAAACCGGGCGCACTACGCGGCGCTTTCCCCGCTGGCGCAGGTGGAAAAGGTGCGCACGCCGACGCTGGTCGTGCACGGCGCGGACGACGACCGGTGCCCGGCCGGGCAGGCCGAGCAGTGGTTCACCGCGCTGCGCGAGCAGGGCGTGCCGGCCCGGCTGGTGCTCTACCCGGGCTCCTCCCACCTGTTCATCCTCGACGGCCGGCCGTCGCACCGCGTGGACTTCAACCGGCGGATCGTGGACTGGGTGGAGCAGCACGCGGGGGAGCCGGGCAAGCCTGCGCGCGTCCCGCTCGACACCGCCCACTGGCGGCGGCGCCTGGCCGAGCTCGCCCGCAAGCACCGCGTGCCCGGGGCGACGCTCGGCATCCTGCGCGGCGACGACGAGGTCGTCGCGAGCTTCGGGGTGCTCAACAAGACCACCGGGGTCGAGGTCACCGACGACTCGGTGTTCCAGATCGGCTCGATCAGCAAGGTGTGGACGGCCACCGTGGCCATGCAGCTGGTCGACGAGGGCCTGCTGAGCCTCGACGCCCCGATCGCTGACGTGCTGCCGGAGCTGCGGCTGGCCGACCCCGACGTCACCAAGAAGGTGACGCTGCGGCACCTGCTGACGCACACCAGCGGCATCGACGGCGACGTCTTCACCGACACCGGCCGCGGCGACGACTGCGTCGAGAAGTACGTCGAGGTGCTGGACCAGGCCGCGCAGACCCACCCGCTCGGGGCGACGCTGTCCTACTGCAACTCGGGGTTCATCCTCATCGGGCGCGTGATCGAGAAGCTCACCGGCAAGACGTGGGACGCGGCTCTGCGCGAGCGGCTGTTCACGCCGCTGGGCCTGACCCGCACGGGCACCCTGCCGGAGGAAGCACTGCTGTTCCGCGCGGCGACGGGCCACGTGGCCAGCGGCGACGGCGACCCGCAGCCGGCCCCGGTGTGGGGCCTCCCGCGCTCGGCGGGCCCGGCCGGCCTGATCACGGCATCGGCGTCGGACGTCCTGGCGTTCGCCCGCATGCACCTGGCGGGCGGCCTCGCCCCGGACGGCTCCCGGGTGCTGTCGGCGGAGTCGGCCGCGGCGATGACCGAAGCGCAGTTCGAGATGCCGGACAAGCACACCCTCGGCGACTCGTGGGGCCTCGGCTGGATCCGCTTCGGCTGGGACGGCCACCGCCTGATCGGCCACGACGGCAACACGATCGGCCAGTCGGCGTTCCTGCGGGTGCTGCCGGACCACGACCTGGCGGTCACGCTGCTGACGAACGGCGGAAGCGCCCACGACCTGTACGAGGAGCTGTACGCGGAGATCTTCGCGGAGCTGGCGGGCGTCTCGATGCCGCGCCCGCTCGAGCCGGCCGCCGAGCCGCCCGCGGTGGACGTCTCGGAGTTCCTGGGCGTGTACGAGCGCGAGTCGATGCGCATCGAGATCCTCACCGAGGAGGGCCGGCTCCGGATCCGCCAGACGGTGACGGGCTCGCTGGCCTCACTGGTACCGGACCCGACGACGGAGGACGACCTGGTCCCGATCGGCCCGGGCCACTTCGCCCACAGCCCGGCGGGCATGAGGGGCTGGGTTTCGGTGACGTTCTACACGCTGCCGACGGGCGAGCGGTACCTGCACAGCGGCGTCCGGGCGACCCCGAAGGTGAAGGAATGAGCCAGGTCACGTCGGGGAACACCCCGGCGCGCGAGGCGTTGTAACGGGTGTCGGTACGGAGGGGTCCCCGGGCCTCACCCCTTGCCTTCACGGAACACCAGTCCGGCTGGAGCCGTGTCGTGCCTTTCGCCGCGAGGCGACCCCCGTACCGGCCTCGAACTCCCGCTTCCGCTCGCAGGTTCCCCCCAGCCTTCGCCGAGCGGAAGCGGGACTTTCTTTTGTCCTAAGTGGACTCGCCCCCGCCCCCGCCCCCGCCGGTCCGCGCCCGCGGCCGGATGTCATGAACGACCCTTTCACTACGTCCGGCGTGGTGAAAGGGTCGTTTATGACGTCGGTTGGCGTCCGGGAGTAGGCCGTCCTCAGTGGTGCGCGCTCGTCGCCGGGGTGGGCTTCGGTTCGAGCGGCGAATCAGGCAGGTGCCTGCGGAGGTCTCGAATGACTCATTCCAGACCGCGGGGCACCGCCGGAGCCGGTTCGCGTCCGCCGCCGAATGTCATGAACGACCCTTTCACTACGTCCGGCGCGGTGAAAGGGTCGTTCATGATGTCGGTTGGCGTCCGGGAGTAGGCCGTCCTCAGTGGTGCGCGCTGGCGGCCGGGGTGGGCTTCGGTTCGAGCGGCGAATCAGGCAGGTGCTTGCGGAGGTCTCGAATGACTCATTCCAGACGGCGCGGCACCCGCCGAAGCCAGTCCGCGTCCGCCGCCGGATGTCATGAACGACCCTTTCACCGCGTCCGGCGTGGTGAAAGGGTCGTTCATGACGTCGGTTGGCGTCCGGGAGTAGGCCGTCCTCAGTGGTGCGCGCTGGCGGCCGGGGTGGGCTTCGGTTCGAGCGGCGAATCAGGCAGGTGTCTGCGGAGGTCTCGAATGACTCATTCCAGACCGCGGGGCACCGCCGGAGCCGGTTCGCGTCCGCCGCCGAATGCCGTGAACGACCCTTTCACCACGCCTGGCGTGGTGAAAGGGTCGTTCATGACGTCAGCCGGCGTCCGGAGCCGGCCCACGAAACCTCAGTGGTGCGCGCTCGCCGCCGGAGTCGCACCCGGCGTCGAACGGCGGATCAGCCAGGTTCCCGCGAAGGCGACCAGCCCGACGCACCCCGCCACCACGAACGCCGCGTGCAAACCGGATGCGTCCGGGCTGCCCGCCGTCTTGTCGTCGCTGCCCAGCGTCGCCACGCTGACGAACACCGCGGTGCCCAGCGCGCCCGCCACCTGCTGCAGCGTCGAAAGGATCGCGCTGCCGTGGGAATACAGGTTTTCGGGTAGTACGCCGAGCGATTCGGTGAACAGCGGCGTCATCATCAGGCCGAGCCCGGCCATCAGCAGCACGTGGATGCCGATCACCGCGATCAGCGGCGAGGTCGGGCCCAGGATCGTGAACAGCCACAGCGACACCGCCATCGCCCCGGCGCCCGGGATGACCAGCGGGC
Organism: Amycolatopsis sp. FBCC-B4732; assembly: GCF_023008405.1. Taxonomy (NCBI): domain Bacteria; kingdom Bacillati; phylum Actinomycetota; class Actinomycetes; order Pseudonocardiales; family Pseudonocardiaceae; genus Amycolatopsis; species Amycolatopsis sp. FBCC-B4732. Next base: position 3,975,440 of record NZ_CP095376.1, on the reverse strand, counting down.
GCGGGCCGACCTTGTCGTACAGCGCGCCGACCGGGCGGCCGAGCAGGCCCAGCACCAGGCCGCCGGGCAGGACCGCCAGGCCGCTGACGAACGTCGTCGTGTGCAGCACCGTCTGCAGGTAGAGCGGCAGCATGATCGCCGCCGCACCGATCAGGCAGACGAACAGCAGCGCGGTCAGCACCAGCGAGACGACGAAGCTGCGGTGCGTGAACGGCCGCAGGTCGAGCAGCGCCCGGTCGCGGCGTTGCAGCCGCAGCTGGCGCCAGGTGAACACGACCAGCGAGACGACGCCGACGACGATCGGCACCCAGGCCGGCACCAGCGGCTCGACCCCGGCCTGTTCGCCACCGGCGGACAGCCCGTACAGCACGCCGCCGAAGCCGATCGCCGACAGCAGCACCGACGGCACGTCCAGCGGCACGCGGCGGCGTTCGCTGTCCAGCTTCAGCTGCAGCGCCCCCGCCACCAGCGCGGCGATCGACAGCGGCAGCACGATCCAGAACATCCAGCGCCAGCCCAGCGACGACAGCACCGCGCCACCGATGGTCGGGCCGATCGCGGGCGCGACCGCGATGACGATCGTGATGGTGCCCATCGTCGCGCCGCGGCGCTCCGGCGGCACGAGCCGCATCACCGACGTCATCAGCAGCGGCAGCATCACCGCCGTGCCGCACGCCTGCACCACGCGCCCGGCCATCAGCATCGCGAAGCCGGACGCGAGCGCGCACAGCAGCGTGCCGAGGCTGAACGCGGAAAGCGAGAAGAGGAAGACCTGCCGCGGCGAAAAGCGCTCCAGCAGGAACCCGGTCGTGGGGATGACGACGGCCATCGTCAGCAGGAACCCGCTGGTCAGCCACTGCACCGTCGTCGTCGGGACACGGAGGTCGACGGTCAGGTCGCGCAGGGCGACACTCAGGATCGTCTCGTTGAGGATCATCACGAACGCGGACAGCACGAGGACCCCGATGAGGAGCCCCGCCCGCGCCGGAGCGCGGTTCAGGTCGGCGGGTGGACGGGAATCGGTGTCGGTCATCGGGGTGGGTGCTCTCCTGGGTCGGCCGGGCCGGCGGAACGTCTTGCCTTCGAGGCCGGCGACGGTCGGGTGCGAAGGCGGGCTGTCCAGTGCAGTCTGCCCGTTTCGGCACCCCCGTGTCACGGCGATTTGCGCAGTGCAGCGGGTCACACCGCACGATGGAGGAGGCCCCCGCGAAGGCACTCGAGGGCATCCGATATGCTTCCGTCAGTACCAAGTTCCGCCAGCGCGCGATTAGCTCAGCGGGAGAGCGCTTCCCTGACACGGAAGAGGTCACTGGTTCAATCCCAGTATCGCGCACCACGAGTCCGTCCCCCGGAACTCGTGGAAGTTGGTACCACCGGGCGATTAGCTCAGGGGGAGAGCGCTTCGTTCACACCGAAGAGGTCACTGGTTCGATCCCAGTATCGCCCACTCGAAAGCGGGAGCCCCTGTTCGCGGAATGCGCGAACGGGGGCTTTCTCGTTCTGTGTCCTGTGGGGGCCGGGCCCCCACGCCCCCGCCGGGGGCGAGCCCCCCGGACCCCCGTGTGGTCGAGTTGGCGAGGTCACCGGCGAGGTTGGTGCGGGTGTCCACTTCGGACGGTCACAACAGCTTGCGCTGCAGCACGTCCGCGAGCACCGTCTCGACCACCTGCACCAGTTCGCGCTCGTCGGACAGTACTTCCCGGCGGCCCGCGGACAGCAGGTGACCGCCGCCGATCAACGACAGCGACAGCGAATCCACGTCGGCGTCCGCCGCGACGCGGCCCAGTTCGCGCTCGCCGGTCAGGTAGTCCGCGAGCATCGTGCGCGCCTCCGCCAGGATCGGCAGGCCGTGACCCGGACGGCGTAACCGCGCCCGCAGCTCGTCGCGGAAGAAGACCAGGCTGACGAGCGCCACCGAAACCGGGTCGAACAGTTCCGTCAGCGCGGCCGTGACGTTTTCCGCGACCGTCCGCGTCCCCGCGGCGGCGCGCAGCAGCACCGCCTGGTCCCGGAGCCGGGCGATGCGTTCGCGCACCAGCTCCGCCAGGAAGTCGTCGAAATCGGCGAAGTAGCGGTGCAGCACCCCTTTGGCGACATCGGCCTCGGCCGTCACCGCGCGGCTGGTCAGCGCGTTCGCGCCGGCGCGCAGCAGCACCCGTTCGGCGGCGGCGAACAGCTGCTGTCGGACGTCGCGCAGGTGGACCCCGGTCGGCATGACCCCATTCTCCGGTACGCCGCCGGCGAACGCTCGTGGCGCGAGTGGGCGGTCGCCCATTAGAGTGGGCGCATGCCCACTCAACCCCATCGCGAACGCCGGATGGCCGAGTCCTTCGGGACCGACGCCGAACGCTACGACCGCGCCCGCCCGCCCTACCCCGAAGAACTCGTGACGGCGGTCCGTGCCGCCGGTCCGGGGCCGGACCTCCTCGACGTCGGCTGCGGCACCGGCATCGAGGCCCGGCAGTTCACCGCCGCCGGGTGCCGGGTGCTCGGCGTCGACCCCGACGCCCGGATGGCCGCCTTCGCCAGCGACAAGGGGACCGACGTCGAAGTCGCGACCTTCGAGGACTGGGACCCGGCCGGCCGCACCTTCGACGCCGTCGTCGCGGGACAGGCCTGGCACTGGGTCGACCCGGTCGCCGGCCCGGCCAAGGCGGCGCGCGTGCTGCGCCCCGGCGGGCTGCTCGCCGCGTTCGCCCACGTCTTCCAGCCGCCCGCCGCGGTCGCGGACGCGCTTGCCGAGGCGTACCGGCGGGTGCTGCCCGACGCGCCGTTCGCGGGGGAGTCGCGCAGCGCCGCGCAGCTGTACGAAGTCATGTTCACCGGGTTCGCCGACGGCATCCGCGCCTCGGGTGCGTTCGTTGCTCCCGAGCTTCGGCGGTTCACCTGGGAAAAGCGCTACACGCGCGAGGAATGGCTCGACTTCCTGCCGACGACCGGTGGCCTGACGCGGCTGGAGCCGGTCGCGCTCGCGGAGGTGCTGGGCATCGTCGGCGCGGCCATCGACCGCCCCTTCGTGCTGCCGTACACGACGCTGGCGGTCTTCGCGGCGAAGCCTTGACAAAAAAAGTTGTCGGTGAGAACTTGGTCGAGAGCACGACGACCCGCCACCGACCCACGGAGTCCCCATGTCCTTCCAGGCCTACCTCGACAACGCCGAGAAGCAGACCGGCATCACCCCGCGCGCCTTCCTCGGCCTGGCGGCGGGCAAGAACCTCACGAAGCACGCCGAAGTCGTCGCCTGGCTGAAGGCGGACCACGGCCTGGGCCACGGCCACGCGACGGCGATCGCCCGGCTCGTCACCAAGGGGCCGGAGTTCGTGGCCGCGCACCACACCGACGGCGTGCTCCACCTCGACGGCTTGGCCGCCCGGGCGTGATCCCCGGGCGGCCGCCGCCGTTCACCCGATCGGGCCGAGGTAGGTGCCGCCGGAGACGTCGAGGGTGCGGCCGGTGACCCAGCGGCCGTCCGGCCCGGTCAGGAACCCGACCACGCCGGCGACGTCTTCGGGCTCGCCGATCCGGCCGAGCGCGGTCATCGCGGTGAGACCGGCCGCCGCCTCCGGGATCGCCAGCAGCGGCTCGGTCAGGTCGGTCCGGATCGGCCCGGGCGCGACCGTGTTGACCGTGATCCCGCGGCGGCCGAGCTCGTTCGCCAGCGTCGGGGCGAGCGCCTCGACGGCGGCTTTCGTGACGGTGTAGGCGATCTGGCTCCGCACCGCGATCCGCGACGCCATCGAGCCGACGGTGACGACCCGCCCGCCGTCGTTGAGCAGCGGCAGCAGCCGCCGGATCAGCAGCATCGGCGTCTTGACGTTGACCGCGAGGAGCCGGTCCAGCTCCGCCTCGGTCAGCTCCCCGAGCGTGCTGTGCGAGCCGATGCCGGCGTTGTTCACCAGGATGTCCAGCCCGCCGAACGCCTCGGCGACCGCGTCCGCCAGCCGGTCCACGGCGCCGTCCTCGCCGAACCGGGCGAACACGGGGAAGGCGCGGCCGCCGGCCTCCTCGATCAGCGCGACGGTCTCCTCGGCCGCGGCCTCGTTGCCGCCGTGGTGCACGGCGACGACGGCCCCGTCCGCGGCCAGCCGCCGGGCGATCGCGCGGCCGATCCCGCGCGAAGCCCCGGTCACCAAAGCGTTCTTCGTCATGTCCGGCTCCTCCGGTCGGTCCGGGCCGTGGGTGACCCGGTGCTGACCGGAAGGTTCGCGCCCGCCGCTGACCGGACGCGCACCACGCGCGAACCGGACGGCGGGCGGCCGGTCAGCGGCTCACCGCGGCGGCGGGTTCGGGGCTCGCCGGGGCCGTGGCGGCGGGGGAGCGCTTGGGCAGGAACGCGGCGACGGCCAGCGCGATCAGCGCCGCGGCCGAGCCCATCGCCAGCACCAGCCGGAACCCGTTCTGCGACGGCAGGCTCACCGGCCCGAAATCGATCGTCAGCCGCGCGAGCACCAGCCCGGCCGTCGCGCTCGACACCGACGTCCCGATCGAGCGCATCAGCGTGTTGAGGCTGTTCGCCGCCGCGGTCTCCGAAACCGGCACCGCGCCCATCACCAGCGCCGGCATGGCGCCGTAGGCCAGCCCGATGCCCGCGCCGATGGTGCTCGACACGACCACGAGCTGCCAGGTCGCGCTCATCAGCCCGATGCCCAGCGCGTACCCGGCCGCGACGACCACGGCGCCGAGCATCAGCGTCGTCTTCGGGCCGCGCGTGCGGGAAATGCGCGCCGACACCGGAGCCAGCGCCATCATCACCAGCCCCGACGGCGCCATCACCAGGCCCACCACCAGCATCGACTTGCCGAGCCCGTACCCGGTCGCCGCGGGCAGCTGCAGCAGCTGGGGCAGGACCAGGGACATCGCGAACATCGCGAAGCCGAACACCGCCGAGGCGATGTTGGTCAGCAGCACCTGGCGCCGCGCGGTCGTGCGCAGATCGACCAGCGGCTGCGCGGTCCGCAGCTCCCAGCGGCCCCACAGCAGCAGGACGACGACCGCGACCGCGAGCAGGCCCAGCGTCGCCGGGCTGCCCCAGCCCCAGTCGGCGCCCTTCGAAATCGCCAGCAGCAGGGAGATGAGCGCGATCGAGAGCCCGGCCGCGCCCGGCACGTCGAAGCGGCCGCCGGTGCGGACCGGGGACTCCGGCACCAGCGCGACGACCAGGCCGACCACCACGAGACCGAGTCCGGCCGACGTCCAGAACAGCACGTGCCAGTCGGCGTTTTCGGCCAGCAGTGCCGCGGCGGGCAGGCCGAGCGCGCCGCCGACGCCGAGCGACGCGCTCATCAGCGCCGTGGCGGAGCCGAGCCGCTCGGCGGGCAGTTCGTCGCGCATGATGCTGATCCCGAGCGGGACCACGCCGGCCGCGAGGCCCTGCAGCGCCCGCCCGGCGACCATCGGCGCGAGGCTGTCGGACAGCGCGCCGATCGTGGAGCCGGCCACGAGCGCGCCGAGGCTGAGCAGCAGCATCCGCCGCTTGCCGTACATGTCGCCGAGCCTGCCGACCGTCGGCGTGGCCACCGCGCCCGCGAGCAGCGTGGCGGTGATCGCCCAGGTGGCGTCGGCGGCGGACGCGTGCAGCAGCCCGGGCAGCGCCGGGATCAGCGGGATGACCAGCGTCTGCATCAGCGAGACGACGATGCCCGCGAAGGCGAGGATCCCGACGACGAGGTTCGCGCGTGACGGCGCCTCGGCGACAGGGGTGGATGGGTCGGGCACGGGTCCTCCGTCGGGATGTCCGAATTAAATCAGTCGCTTGACTTAGCGTAGCAGTCTTCGGTTGACTGATCACGAACTGACGGCGACCGCGGAGGAACGATGACGAGCACCGCCGAAATCCCCGGGTTCCCGATGACCCGCGCCCCGGGCTGCCCCTTCGACCCGCCGCCGGCGGCCCGGGAGCTGCAGGCGGAAGCGCCGCTCGCGCGCGTCCGGCTGTGGGACGGCAGCACGCCGTGGCTGGTGACCCGTTACGCCGACCAGCGCGCGCTGCTGGCGGATCCCCGCGTCAGCGCCGACGTCACGCGGCCCGGCTACCCGAGCCCGGCGCCGCTGCCGAAGGGCGGCACCGGCATCAGCTTCATCCTGATGGACAACCCCGAGCACGCGCGGCTGCGCAAGATGGTGACCGCGCCGTTCACGATCCGCCGCACCGCCGCCATGCGCCCGGCGGTGCAGAAGATCGTCGACGACCGGATCGACGCCCTGCTGGCCGGGCCGAAGCCGGTCGACCTCGTCGAGGCGTTCGCGCTGCCGGTGCCGTCACTGGTGATCTGCGAGCTGCTCGGCGTCCCCTACGCCGACCACGACTTCTTCCAGGACAACAGCAAGGTCATCATCCGGCGCGACGCCGAGCCGGAGGAGCGCGCGGCCGGGCACCAGGCGCTGGTGGGCTACCTCGACCGGCTGATGGGGGAGAAGCTCGAACGGCCCGCCGACGACCTGCTCTCCGGGCTCGCGGGCCGCGTGCACGCCGGCGAGCTGTCCCGCGTCGAAGCGGCGCAGATGGGCGTGCTGCTGCTGATCGCCGGCCACGAGACGACGGCGAACATGATCGCGCTCGGCACGCTCGCTCTGCTGGAGCACCCGGACCAGCTGGCGCTGCTGCGCGAGAGCGAGGACCCGGCGCTGGTGGCGTCGGCGGTCGAAGAACTGTTGCGGTACCTGAACATCACGCACAACGGCCGCCGCCGCGTCGCGCTCGAGGACATCGAGATCGCCGGGGTGACCGTCCGCGCGGGCGAGGGCCTGATCATGGCCAACGACATCGCCAACCGCGACCCGGCGGTGTTCCCGGACGGCGATCGCCTCGACCTGAGCCGCGACTCGCACCGGCACGTCGCGTTCGGCTTCGGCGTGCACCAGTGCCTCGGCCAGCCGCTGGCCCGGCTCGAGCTCCAGGTCGTCTACCGCACGCTCTACCGGCGGATCCCGACGCTCGCGCTGGCGACCGGCGTCGAGCGGATCCCGTTCAAGCACGACGGATCCGTGTACGGCGTGTACGAGCTGCCGGTCACCTGGTGAAGCGCGTCAGACGCTCCGCAGCACCGACACGACCACGCCCAGGATCGCCGCCCGGTCGCCGTCGATGACGTCGTAGGCGGGGTTGCGGGGCTCGAGGAAGACGTGCCCGTTGCGGCGGCGGTAGACCTTGACCGTCGCCTCCTCGTCGATCATCGCGGCGACGATCTGCCCCGAGTGGGCCTCGTTCTGCTGCTTGACCACGACGATGTCGCCGTCGCAGATGGCGGCGTCGATCATCGAGTCGCCCCGGACGCGCAGGCCGAAGACGGTGCCCCGCCCGGTGAGGTCGCGCGGCAGCTTGAGGACGTCGTCGACGTGCTCGACCGCGGAGATCGGCGTACCGGCGGCGATGTCGCCGACGACGGGCACGGGGACCGAGTCGCTGTCCTCGCGCGCTTCGCCGCCCTGCAGGAACGCGCGCACGTCCATCGGGCGTGACACGCCGGCGCCGCGGCGCAGGAAACCCTTGTCCTCCAGGCTCGCCAGGTGCTTCGACACCGACGACGTCGAGAGCAGGCCGACGGCCTCGCCGATTTCGCGGGTGCTGGGGGAGTAGCCGTACCGGACCACCCAGTCCCGGATCGCCACGAGGATCTTCTGCTGCCGTTCCGGCAGGGCCGAGGCGTCGAGGTGCTCGAAGGTGTCGTCGTAGGTGGTCACGGGCGTGATCCTAGAGGTTCGCGTCCCTCCGTCACCGACCGGTCCGCCCCGGCGAGTCCCGCTGACCGGAACAACGGGTGACAGTTGGCGCCTTACCAACATTAACCGGGACTTTGTCATCTGTTGACCCACACGTCGAATCGACGTATGGTCTAGACCACAATTTTCCTTCGCTCGTAACCCTTCCCGGCGCGGGCGGGTTCCCCACGGGACCCGGACCGCGACTTCGCCGTACCCGGCGGCCGGGAGGCGAGCCTGTCCCCGAGGGAGCTGGTATGAACCGCAAACTGACCGCGGCTGCGGCGGGAGCACTCCTGGCGCCGGTCCTGGTGGTGGTGAGCCCCGCCGGCATCGCGAGCGCGCACGGCTACGTGAACTCCCCGGCCAGCCGGCAGGCGCAGTGCGCCCAGGGCACGGTGTCGTGCGGCGAAATCAAGTACGAGCCCCAGAGCGTGGAGGGCCCGAAGGGCCTGCGGTCCTGCAACGGCGGCAACGCGCAGTTCGCCGAGCTCAACGACAACAGCAAGGGCTGGCGCGCGTCCCCGGTCGGCACGACGGCGACGTTCACGTGGACGTTCACCGCCCGCCACCGCACGACGAACTACGAGTACTACATCGGCGGCCAGAAGGTCGCGGACATCAGCGGCAACAACCAGCAGCCGCCGGCAACCCTTTCGCACCAGGTGAACCTGTCCGGCCACACCGGACGCCAGACGGTGCTGGCGGTGTGGAACATCGCGGACACGTCGAACGCGTTCTACTCCTGCATCGACCTGCAGGTGGGCTGACCACCACCCGTCCGGGAGCGCGCGGCTCCCGGGCGGGTGGTTTTCCACAGGCGGCCGCTCGCGCGCTCAGGCGGTCGTTCGGCGGGACTGGGCGCCGGTAGACGTCCTTGACGCCGCACTGCTCGTGAGCGACCACCCGCGGGCCGTCGTCATCGCGGCCGACGTGGACTTCGATCGCCGGTTCCTGAGCGTCAGTTCTTTCCCGCGGTCCGGTACTCCAGGATCCCGTCGACCCCGCGCAGGAAGGTCTCGCAGATCGGGGCCGGGTCGGTCAGGCAGCCGGCCGCCATCGCGCCGTCGCGGAGCAGCACGAAATGGCGGGCCGCCGGCTCCGGGGCCGTCTCGCCCGTGGCCGCCAGCAACTCGGTCACCGTCTCCAGGAACCACGTGCGGTGGGTCAGGACCGCCTGGTGGACCGGGTGGGCCGGGTCGGGGTACTCCGCCGCCGCGTTGAGGAACGCGCAGCCGCGGAAGCCGGGGGAGCGGATGCCGTCCGCGATCGACGTCGCCACCGCGCGGACGATGGCCGCCGGGGGGCCGCCCGCTTCACGGGCGGCCGCCACCTGGGCGCGGATGGCCTGGTCGGCCTCGGTCAGGTAGGCGACCAGCAGGTCGTCCTTGCTGGGGAAGTGCCGGTACAGCGTGGCGCGCGTGACGCCCGCGTCGGCGATCACCCGGTCGATGCCGACCGAGTGGAGGCCCTCGGTGTAGAACAGCCGGCTCGCCGAGGAAAGCAGCCTGGCTCGGGCTTCGGACAACGGGACCTCCTGCCTCGCGGTGCTGCACTCAGATTAGCAGATAGAACGGTCGGTCTTGACGGAGGCGGCGAGCTGCTGCCATAGTCATGAGATAGAACGATCTGTCTACCTGACTTCGGGAGCTCCGCATGACCACTCGCACCGTTCCGGCCGCCGGCATCGCGCCGTCCCTGCGACGGCTCTACTTCGCCCGGTTCGCGTTCGCCCTCGTCTGGGCCGGCCTGCTGTTCGCGACGGCGTCGAGCCTCGGCCCGGTCAGCGTCGCGCTGCTGGTGCTGTACCCGCTGTTCGACGTCGTCGCCGCCGTGGTCGACGCCCGCACGTCGGGGGCGGGCCAGCCGGTGCCGGCGCTGTACGTCAACGTCGCGATCAGCCTGCTCGCCGCCGCCGGGCTGGCGTTCGCCGTCTCGTCCGGCATCCCGGGCGTCCTGCGCGTGTGGGGCAGCTGGGCGATCGTGGCCGGCGCCGTCCAGCTCGCCGTCGGCATCGCCCGTCGTGCGCTGGGCGGGCAGTGGCCGATGATCCTCAGCGGCGGGATCTCCGTCCTGGCCGGGACTTCGTTCATCCTGCAGGCCACAAAGGACGGTGCCTCGCTGACGACGCTGGCCGGCTACGCGACGCTGGGCGGCGTCTTCTTCCTCGTCTCCGCGCTGCGGCTGGGTCGCGCGCCGAAGAACTAGCGCCGCGCGGCACTGCCTGAACCCGGCGGGGCCCGGCAGGCTAGTTTGCTCGGGTGAGTCTCCTCGATGACGTCGCCGAGCGCGACGGCTGGCGCTGCTGGGTGTGCGACGAGCCGGTCGATCCCGGCATGTCGGTGAACGATCCGCGGGGGCCCAGCGTCGACAGCCGGACCGCCGACCGGAAGGCCAAGGTGCCCGAGCGGCTCGCGCACCGGGGGTGCAACACGCGCAAGGGTGCGGTCAAGGTGGTCATCGCCTGGCCGGATCGCCTGCACGTGGCCGAACCCGCGCCGCTGATCACCGTGGCCGGGCGGCTGGAACGCAAGGGGGGCCGCGAGATGGTGGCCCGGTGCCCGACCGAGCAGGACGCCCGGGAGGCGGCCGGCTGGCTGGTGGACCGGTTCTCCCGCCTGGTGCCCGGGCTGCCGGTGACCGCCGACGTCCAGCCGGGCGGCGGCCAGTACCTCGTCATCCTGGTCGCCGGCCGCCGCTGATCCTCAGCCGTAGGCCTCGAAGCGGGCGAGCTGGGCGGCCGGCCACCCCGTGTTGCCGGTGCAGGTCACGCGCAGGAAGCGGCGGGCGCCGCCGGGAACGGTGATCGTGACGCTGTTGCCCCGCGCCGGGTCGAACACGTACGCCGTCGCGGGGACGAGCGTCTCGAACGCGGTGCCGTCGCCGGAGCCGGACACGGTCAGCGTCTGCGTCCGCGTGCCCCACGCGCTCGACGGCGGGACCGCCAGCACGATCCGCGTGACCGCCACCGCCGCGCCGAGGTCGGCCTGGAGCCACTGGGGGAACGCGTTGTTCGCGCTTTCCCAGTAGCTGTCCGGGTTCCCGTCGACGGCGTTGCCCGGGCCGTAGCTCTGGGTGTGGCTGCTTTCGCTCGTGGCGCGGCCGCGGGCGAGGTCGCCCGGGCCGCCGGTGGTGAGCGTGGGCCGGGTCGGGCGGACGGCGCTGAGCGGGAGCCTGCCCTTGAGCATGCGGCCGCCGTCGGCGGTCAGCCGCAGGTAGTAGTCCGACGAGCACGCCGTCCCGTCTTCGTCCAGGGCGAGCAGGCCGGCGGGAGACATCGACGCGTTTTCGGCGGTCTTCGCGATCTGGTTGCCTTCGCCGTACTCGTCGAACATCGAGATGTAGACGCCTTGCGCGCCGGCGCGCACCACGTTGTAGAACTGGCGCCACATGAAGTCGCCGTGGGCGCGCTGCCGCCCCGAAACGTCGCCGGGCAGCACGCACGGCTGGTAGTCATGCCGTGGGCGGCGCAGTCGGCCAGGTCGGGCACGGTCAGGTTCTCGTACGCCCAGTCCGAGCCCGCCGCGTCGCCGATCGCGCCGACCATCCACGGCGAGAGCATGTCGAACGCGCGGTAGACGTCGCCGAAGCCGGGCCGCGACCCGCCGTCGCTCGTCCGCCACTCCCGCGGCACGCCGCCGATGACGTAACACCCCTGCGCCTTGAACCAGCGCACGACGTCGAGGCACGTGCTCGCGTCCCACGGGTGGTTGGCGTCGTCGTAGCCGAAACCCCAGACGCAGACGACCGGCTTCCCGTTCTGGCGCGCGTAGGCGGGTGACGCCGTGTGCGCGGACATCTTGGCGGTCCAGTCGGTTTTCAGCTCCGACTGCATGTTCGCCCAGCCGGTGGCGTCGTACATGACGTAGAACTTCCGGCCGTGCGCCTCGGCGGCGGCGCGGACTTTCGCGGCCATCGCATCGCGTGTCGCGCCTTCGCTGCTGTTGGGGTTGAAGCGCTGCAACGCGGCGGTGTCGCAGCCGTTCTGCTGCATCCAGAGGAAGTGCGTGTCGACGGTCTGCTGGTCGTAGGACGAGAAGAGCGTGGCCGGCGCGCCGTTGCCGAGGTTGCCGTACGCGGTCGGGTACGTGCGCGTGTACTCGCGCACGTCCGGCCAGGCCTTGATGACGTTGTTGCCCGGCGACGGCGGCTGTCCCCAGTTCTGGCTCCAGTGCCACCAGGCGCCGATCGGGGCGCCGTCGCCGGCGCAGGCGAACCAGCCCTGGTACCCGACGGTGATCTTGCCGACGACGTCACCGGGCGCACTGGCCGCGGCGGCCCCGGGTGCGCCGGCGAGGGACAGCGCACCCCAAGCGGCCGCGGCCGAACCGAGGAAAGTCCTGCGCGAGATCGCCATGCCAGTTCCTCTCGCCACGCTGCTCGAGTACGCCTGCCGGTGCCCGGACTGTAGGCGCGCGGACGGTAAGTGGCAAGACTGGAACTGATTTCAGAAAGTTTCGCACCAAACTGTGCAAGAAGACACTTTCACTGACTGCTGGTCGGCTGCCACGGCGTGCCGTACGAGGCGGGCGCGGCCGCGCGCTGGGCGGCGGTGAGCCGGACGATGCCGAGAACCGCGTTGACGACGAGCGCCAGGAGCAGGAACGGGACGGCGGTCAGCTGGACCACGCGGAACCCCAGCGATTCGGTGAGCAGCCGGCCGATGACCGGCCCGAGCACCAGGGCGAGCACGGCGAGCGCGCCGGTCACCCCGGCGAGAACCCCGCGCCGTTCGCGCAGCTTCCGGATCAGCGCGACCGTCGCGCCGACGGCCGCGCCGGTGCCGAGTCCCGAAAGAGCGCGGCCGGCCGCCAGGAGCCCGGAGCCGTTGGCGAAGGCGGCGCACAGGACGCCGAGGAGCAGGAAGCAGGTCGCGGGAACGGCGACGGCGATGGGGAAGCGGGCGCCGAGCAGGAGGCCGGCGACCGCCGCGAGCGCCGCCCCGGCCAGGTAGGCGACCAGCCCGATCAGGAGCAGGCTCGAGTCGGACAGGCCGAGGGCGACCTGGACCTCCGACCCGCCGTCGAACCGGTAGATCGCGGTCAGCATGAACAACCCGATCAGCGCGGGGCCGCACACCTGCCACCGGGCGGGCTCGGCGACCGGGCGGGTGACAGGCGGCGGCGTCACGTACATGCGGGGACCGTATAACGCCGAAGTCCCGCGCGTGCGGCGATGTCCGAAGCCGGACGCGCTAAAGTGGATCGCGCCGGTGCGGGGGTGGTCGACGTCGGAACGAGCCGGGCGAGCGCGGCTCTCGGCCCCGCCGGCCGGGCCGGCGACCTCGTCGCGTTGAACCGGCTGTCCACCGGTCCCGGCGCGGTCGGCGCGATCCTCGACTGGCTGGCGACGCGCACGGGCGGAACGGCGGCCCTGGTCGACGTCGACGGCAAAACCCTTGCGGCGCCGTCGAAGCACTCCGCTCCCGCGCCGACGGTCTTGGCCGCGGCCGCCACCGAGGTGGCCCGCCTGCACCGCCGCGGCACGTCGTCGGCGGTCCTCGACGGCGAACCGGACACGATCGACGTCGTCCGCGCCGGCGACGCCGCCGCGCGCGTGCCGTACCTGGTCGTCGCGAACCGGCCGGAGCGCCGGCCCGGCGTGGTGCTCGCCGACGCCGCCCGCATCCTCGGCCTGTGCTGGCGGGTGGCGGAAGCCGAACGGACCAGCGACCGCGTGGCGTCGGCGATGTCGCAGAGCCGCGAAGCCGTGCTGCACCTGCTGATGATCGGCAGCCTGGCCGCCGCGCAGCGGATCGCCGCGACCCTGGGCCCCCGGCTGCCGGGCGTGGCGCGCGTGTTCGTCGTCGAATGCCCGGCCGGGCGGCGCCACCAGATCGGCGACCAGATCGAACGCTTCGCGCGGGGACGGGCGTGGATCGTGCCCTGTCCCGTCCGGCCCCACCACCTGATCGCACTCGTGCCGCCGGAGCGGGAGCACCGCCTGGACCTGCTGATCGCCGAGGGCGTCCCGGAAGCGCGGGTCGGCGCGAGCCAGGAGGTGCCGCTGCGCGAGACCGCGCTCGGCTACGAACAGGCGTTCCACGCGCTGGCGGTGGCCCGCGGCGTACCCGGCCGGTACGCCCGGTTCGACCGGCACACCGACCTGACGCCGTTCCTCGACGGCCGCGGACCCGCGTGGGCGGCGGGGTTCCTGCGGCCGTGCCTGACCTACGTCCCGGCGCGGCGGGCCGACCCCGGCGCCGAGGAACTGCTGGCCACGTTGAACTCCTGGCTCACCTTCGACGGCGGCGCCGGCCGCCACCTCAAGATCCACCGCAACACGCTGGCCGCGCGCCTGCGCCTGCTCGGCGATCTGCTCGGCCTGGACCTCACCCGGCTCGCCGACCAGTCGGCCGCGTGGCTCGCCCTGCGCCTGCACGCCGGGGCGTCGCCGGACTCGCCGGACGGCCCGCTCGACAGCCTGCTGGCGACCCCGGCCGCCGTCGTCTGGGCCCGCTCCCGGCTGCTGCCCCTCGACGCCGGACCCCCGGCGGGCCTCGAGACGCTGCGCGCGTGGCTGCGCGCCGATGCCCGGCTGCCCGCGACCGCGTCGGCCCTCGGCATTTCGGCACCGGCCACGCGCAAGCGGCTGGCGAGGATCGAACGGGCCCTCGGCCGTTCCCTGCTGCACGCACCCAGCGCGAAGCACGAGCTGTGGCTGGCGCTGCGCGCCCTCGGCTCACTGTGAGCGGTAGTCACTGGTCACCGCGAAACCGTTGAGACCGTTCACTGTGCAGTCCGTGCCTCGCCCCGGCGGGTGGAGGCTGACTACTTTCGGAGCAGCCTGACCGGACGACCGACGGGGGAGACCATGCGGAACCGGAACGCCTGCGCGTCGATCGGCACCGCTCGGCGGGAACCGGCCGGATCTGTCCATTGAGGACGAAACCGGGCGCGACGATGATCACTCCGGATCCCGCGGCGGTCGCCGGTCGCGCATGATGACCGGACATGGTCGAGAACTTCCGCCTGCGCTCGGTCGCCGCGGCGGCGTACGGGCCCGCGGCCCTGTTCGGGCTGTCCGAAGGCGCGTTGCTGCCGGTCATCGCGCTGAGCGCCATCGAGCGCGGTGCCAGCACCCCGACGGCCGCGTTGATCGCCGCGATGCTCGGCGTCGGGTCGCTGGTCGCGAACATCCCCGCCGGGGTGCTGGCGACGCGGGTCGGTGAGCGCCGGTCGATGCTCCTGGCCGCGGCCGTGCTGGTCGCCGGGGTCCTGATCTGCCTAATCGACCTGGGCCGCGGGCCGTGGTCGCTGCTGCTCTACGGCGCCGGCGTCGTGCTGATCGGGGCGGCCGCCGCGGTCTACGGCCTGGCCCGGCAGTCGTACCTGACCGAGGTGGTGCCGCCGCACCTGCGGGCCAGGGCGTTGTCGACGCTGGGCGGGAGCATGCGGATCGGCGTGTTCCTCGGGCCGTTCGCCGGGGCCGCGGCGATGCGGTTCGCCGGCCTGCCGGGCGCGTACTACGTGAGCCTGGCCGCGATCGCCGCGGCGGCCGCGCTGGTGCTGCGGGTGCCCGACCTGCCGGTCACCGGCCGCGACCAGGCGGCCGAGGTCACCACGCGCGGGATGCTGAAACAGCGGTGGCGGGTGTACGCGACCCTGGGCACGGGAATCCTGCTGCTGTCGGCGATCCGCCAGACCCGCCAGACGGTCGTCCCGCTGTGGGCGGCCCACATCGGCCTGTCGCCGACGACCGGTTCGATCATCTACGGTATCGCCGGCGCGGTCGACGCGCTGACGTTCTACCCGGCGGGCAAGGTGATGGACCGCCGCGGCCGCCGCTGGGTGGCGGTGCCGGCGACCCTCGTGCTCGGCACGTCCTTCCTCCTGGTGCCCCTGACCGACGGCGCGGCCCTGCTGACGGTGGCGGCGATGGTGATGGGCTTCGGCAACGGGATCGGCTCGGGCATCGTGATGACCCTCGGCGCCGACGTCTCCCCGCCGGTGGGCCGCCCGACGCACCTGGGCATCTGGAACGAACTGGCCGACATCGGCACCGGCGTCGGCCCCCTGGTCCTGTCGGCGGCCACCGCACTGGCCGGCCTCGGCGCGGGTATCGCGACCAGCGGCCTGGTCGGCTTCGCGGCGGCCGCGGCGTTGTGGCGGTGGATCCCGAGACGGTCGTGACGCCGGAGCCCGGCCACCCCCGGCGAAGGGTAGGCACCGCCGGGGCTGGTTCGCCGGTGCGGCCGGGCGCCAGCCTGGGGTCATGAACGCGATTCCCGAAGAGATCACGCTGGGGGACGTCACCGTCACCCGCGTCGTCGAGTTCTCCGGCCCGGTCGGCCTGACGCCGGCGGAGTTCTTCCCGCACAGCAACGAAACGGACTGGGACGAGAACCGGTCCTGGCTGGCCCCCGGTTTCTGGGACCCCGGGACCGGCCAGGTCGTCGCGGCGGTCCAGACGTGGCTGCTGCGCAGCGAAGGCCGCACCATCCTCGTCGACACCGGCGTCGGCAACCACAAGGAGCGGCCCTACGCCGCGTTCTGGGGACACCGCGACACCCCCTTCCTCGACACGCTCGCGGCCGCCGGGGTGCGCCCGGAGGACGTCGACCTCGTGGTCAACACCCACCTGCACACCGACCACGTCGGCTGGAACACCCGGCTCGAGGACCGTGCCTGGGTGCCGACGTTCCCCCGCGCCCGCTACCTCCTGCCCCGGCGCGACTTCGAGTTCTGGAACCCGCTCAACGGGAACGAGTCCGTGTTCGGGCGGGGGAACCAGAACGTCTTCGAGGACAGCGTCGCGCCGGTGCACGAGGCCGGGCTCGTGGATTTGTGGGACGGCTCGTACCGGATCGACGGCAACCTCCGGCTCGAGCTGGCGCCCGGCCACACGCCGGGATCGTCGGTGCTGTGCCTGGAATCCGGGAGCGACCGGGCGTTGTTCGTCGGCGATCTGGTGCACACCCCGCAGCAGATCGTGGCGCCCGACGTCAACTCGTGCTTCTGCGAGGACGAGGTCCAGGCGCGCGCCACTCGGCACCAGCTGCTCGGCTCGGCGGCCGAGACCGGCGCGCTCGTGTTCCCGGCGCACCTGCCCGGGCCCGGCGGCGTGCAGGTCCGCCGGGACGGCTCCCGGTTCGCCATCACGGACTGGGCCGGCTTCGCGTGAGCGGCACCCGGCACCCGATCGCGCACCCGCCTGCGGGCGCGGTGCGGGGGACCCGTGACCGGTTCGGCGAGCGCTACCGGGCCATTCCGTACGCGGCCGCTCCCGCCGGCGGGCTCCGCTTCGCCGAACCCGTGCCGCACCCGGGCTGGTCCGGCGTCCGGGACGGCACGCGGCCGTCGCCGACCGCGCCCCAGCCGGTGCGGGACTTCGGCCGCCTCGACCTGAGCCCGTACTTCGGCCCCGGCTGGGTGCGCGGCGACGAGTACCTCACCGTGGACGTCCGCACCCCGGCCGCCGACGACGGCAAGCGGCCGGTGATGGTCTTCGTGCACGGCGGCGGGTTCGTCACCGGCTCCACGGCGGCGGCGCTCTACGACGGCCGGGCGTTCGCGCGGGACGGCGTCGTCCTGGTGACGGTCAACTACCGTCTCGGGATCCCCGGCTTCCTCGTCCTGGACGGCGCCCCGGACAACCGCGGCCTGCTGGACGTCCTCGCCGCGCTGCGGTGGGTGCGCGACGCCATCGGGTCGTTCGGGGGCGATCCCGGCAACGTCACGGTGTTCGGGCAGTCCGCGGGGGCGACGCTCACCGCGGGACTGCTGGCGGCACCGGCCGCGAAGGGGCTGTTCCGGCGGGCGATCATGCAGAGCGGCAGCGGGACGGGCGCGTTCACCCCGGAGCAGGCGCGGCGAGTCACGTCGGCCGCGGCGGCCGCGCTCGGAACCGAGCCGACGGCGGCGGCGTTCGCGGAAATCCCGGACGCCCGCTTGGTGGCGTCGATGCCCGCACTGTCCGGTGTGGACCTCCGGACCGCCACCGCGACCGACCCGCTCGCCGGGCTGAGCCCGTTCAGCCTGGTGCTGCCGGTGCAACCGGCTGACGCGCCGCTCGGCGGGGACGTCGATCTGCTCATCGGCACCACCACCGAGGAAGGGAACCTTTACCTGGTGCCGCAAGGGAAGTTCGAGAACTCCACGGACGCCGACGTACTCGCCGTCGCGGCGGCGACCCGGGCCGATCCCGGAGCGGCGGTCGCCGCGCTCCGGGCGTCCCGGCCGGACGCGAGCCCGGGCGAGCTGCGCTCGGCACTGCTCGGCGACGCGCTGTTCGGCGCGGGTTCGGCCCGGCTGATCGCGGCACGCACCGGCCGGACCCACGTGTACTCGTTCGCCCACCGCTCGACGGCGCTGGACGGGCGGCTCGGCGCGGCGCACACGGTGGAGCTGCCGTTCGTGTTCGACCTGGCCGGCGAACCGTGGCTGCACGGGGAAACCGGCCTGCTGGGCCCGGACCCGGCCCCGCCGGCCCTCGCGACGCGCATGCACGCCGCATGGGTCGGCTTCGCCACCGGCGGAGACCCGGGCTGGGCGCCCCGCACCCCGGAGCGGCCGGTGGTGGAGGTTTTCGGGGGCTGAGGGTGGGGGGTGTCGGGGCAGCGGATGGGCGCGATCAGGGTGGCTTGTGCGCTGGCCGCCGTGTCGTCTCGCAGCCCGGGTGCTCCGCCCTCGGTGCCGGCCGGGTGTGGCGGCTTCGGGGGCTAAGTGTCGTGGTCAGGGTTTCGTGACGCGCTCGTGCAGCCAGCGGGTGAGTGCGATCATGGTGGCTTTTGCGCTCGTCACCACGTCATCTCGCAGCCTGGGTGCCCCGCCCCCGGTGCAGCCCGGGCGCCCCGCCCCCGGGAGCTGAGCGTCGTGGTCAGGGTTTCGCGGCGCGCTCGTGCAGCCAGCGGCCGAGTGCGATCAGGGTGGTTTCCGCGCTGACCGCCATGTCGTCCCGGAGTGCGGCCAGCTCGCCCGCGGTCGAGCCGAGCACGGGGTCCAGGCGCAGCAGCTGCCACTCCTGGGTCACGATCGAACCAGGGCCGTCGGCGGCGATGAGCCAGCGCCAGCGGACGATGCCGTCGTCGAGGCCGCCCACGACGAACGCGAACTCGGCCGGTGCGTCGGCCGCGCGGACCTGGGAGCGGGTGTCCCATTCTCGCTCGCCGCGGCGGTTGTGGCCGCCGAACCACGCGCCCGGGACCGGGCCGGCGCCGTCGTCGTAGCGGACCCGGGACGCGGTCGGGCTCCACAGCTCGATCTTGGCGACGTCGCTGACCAGGTCGTAGACGACCGGCGGCGGGGCGGGGACCCAGGCCCGCCGGGTGAAGGCGAACGTCGCCGGGTCGAGGGCGGGAACGGTGTCGGTGGTCATGGGCGGGGTCCTCCTGGACTCGGTGAGCTTGGCGCCAGGTTGTCCCGCGCCCCGCCACGGCGGCCAGCCCGGCCGTTTCCTACCCCCGGCAGGGTCAGGCTGGGCCGCGGCCGCCCCGGGCATACTCGGGGTCATGGTCGATCAGGGGCAGCTCGCCGAATACCTGCAGGCGTGCCGGGCGCGGCTGCACCCGGCGGACGTCGGCCTGCGCACCTACGGCGAGCGGCGCCGGGTGCCCGGCCTGCGCCGCGAAGAGGTCGCGAGCCTCGCCGGGGTGAGCGCGTCGTACTACGTGCGGCTCGAGCAGGGCCAGTCGGTGAACGCGTCCGACGAGGTGGTCGACGCGATCGCCCGGGCGCTGCGGCTGGACACCGACGAGCACGAGCACCTGCGCGTCCTGGCCCGGCCGCCGAGGCGCCGCGCGGCGAAGCGGCCGCCGGTCGAGCGCGTCGACGAGGTGACCACGCAGCTGCTGGCCGGGCTGGGCGACGTGCCGGCGATCCTGCTGGGCCGCCGCACCGACGTGCTGGCCTGGAACCGGCTCGGGCACGCCTTCTTCGCCGGCCACCTCGACTTCACGGCCCCCGGGCGCCCCGCCGACCGCCCGAACATGGCCCGCCTGGTCTTCCTCGACGCGCACACCCGCGACCTCTATCCACAGTGGACGGAGAAGGCCCGCGCGGTGGTCGGCAACCTCCGCCTGACCGCGGGCCGGCACCCCGGCGACCGCCTGCTGAGCACCCTGATCGGCGAGCTGGTCACGGGCAGCGCCGGCTTCGCCTCGATGTGGGCCGACCACCGGGTCGTTTCCTGCGCCGCGACGAAGTACGCGATGCGCCACCCCCTCGTCGGCGACCTGACGGTACACCAGCAGACCCTCGCGCTCGCCCACTCACCCGAACAGACCCTCGTCGTGGTCACCGCCGAGCCGGGCTCGCCCTCCCAGGCCGCCCTGACCCTGCTGACGGCGGCGACCAGTTGAGCCTCGCTCAGCGCCAGGGCATGTGCTGCAGGCACCAGCTGTTGCCGTCCGGGTCGGCGAAGTAGGCGTAGAAAACGCCGCCCATGTCCTCGACCGGGCCGATCTCGACCCCCCGCCCGAGAAGCTCGGAACGGGCCTGCTCGATGTCGGCGACCACGAGGTGCAGCCCGCGCAGTGCGCCGGGGTCCATGGCGAGGGCCGCCACGCCTTCGGTGAGGGAGATCGAGCACGCCGAGCCGGGCGGGGTGAGCTGGACGATGCGGACGCCGTCGGCCGGGCGGACGTCGACGTCGAGGGTGAAGCCGAGCTGGTCGCGGTAGAAGGCGATGGCGCGGTCGGTGTCGCGGACCGGTACCGGGACGAGTTCGAGCAGGAACGCACCGGGCGGCACGGGCGGGTTCGACGCGGCCGGGGTGAGCGCGGCGGGGACTTCGGTGACCGGGTCGTTCATCGGTGTTCTCATTTCTCTTGGGCGAGCAGGGTTTCGAGGCGGTCGTACGCTTCACCGGCGCCGCGCCGCATCGGGCTGCGCAGGGCCTGCTCGCGGACTTCCGGTGAGGAGTACTCCACGGTGACGGTCATGGCGGTGCGGCCGCCGGTCTCCGCCAGTTCGGTGGTGACGAGCGCGGCACCGTCGGTCCAGCCGCGGTGGACTTCGGTCTGCACGATGCGCACGGGCGGCACGACTTCGCGGAACACGCCGGACATCGCCATCTCCGCGCCGTCCGGGCCGAGGGAGACGAACCGCCACGCTCCGCCGGCCCGCAGGTCCACTTCGCACTCGGTCAGCCGCCAGCCGTGGGCGCCGTGCCAGCGGCGCAGCAGGTCGGGCTGGGTGAGGGCGGCGAAGACCAGGGCCGGGGGAGCGGCGAAGGTCCGGGTCAGGACGAGGCCGGTGGCACCGGACCGGGCGACCGCCAAGCCGGGGGACGTCACGGTTCCCGCTGCTGCAGGTCGGTCAGCAGGTCGTCGAGCTGCCGGTAGCTCGCTTCCCAGTGGTCCCGGTAGGCGGCGAGCCAGTCCGTGGCCGTCTTGAGGGGGGCGGCCAGCAGGTGGCACGGCCGGCGCTGCGCGTCGCGGCCCCGCGTGACCAGCCCGGCCCGCTCGAGCACCCGCAGGTGTTTCGACACGGCGGGCTGCGACATCGCGAAGGGCACGGCCAGCTCGGTGACGGTGGCGTCCCCGGCCGCGAGCCGGGCGAGGATGGCCCGCCGGGTCGGGTCCGCGAGGGCCGCGAACGTCCGGTCGAGCGTGTCGCTGGAGGTCATTCCATAACCTTTCGGTTTTGTAACCAGATGGTTTTTATAGGCTGGTGGGAGGGTTGTCAAGCCCGCCGTGCGAGGATCTGTGGGGAACCCGGACCGGACGAAGGAGCCCCCGACCTTGCCCTCGGTGCACGCCCTGTGGTCGCCGGGCCGCGGCCTGCTGCTCTGGGCGGAACGGGACCGGGTCCCCGCCGGCACGTCGAGCCGGTCGGCGCGGATCGCCCTGGCCCACCCGTTCGCGGTCTCCAGCGCGAACCTCACCGCGCTGCACCCCGGCAAGCCCACCTCGGTGACGCTGCTGCTGCCGTCGCGGGCGAACCGGCCCCTGGCCTCCTCCGAAGCGGTTCCCCGGCGGGCACCCTCGTTGCGGCCCTGGTCGGTGCCCGCACTGGTCGTAGACCCCGCCGAGCTGGACGACCTCGACGACGCGGCCTCGTACGGCGCTTCGGTCACCTACCTGCGGGCGGTCGCTCGCCTGGCCGCGGACCTGGTGGGGCGCGGGCGCGTGCTGCCGACGCTGGTCCGCCAGGGCGACGCGGCGGAGGCCCGGTGGCGCCCGGTGCTCCAGGGCGTGGACTCCGTCGCGTTCGACGCGCTCGTCGCGGCCATGCCGCCGGTCGGGCGTGCCGAGGAGATCGCGCCGCTCACCGGGGCCTCGCCCCGCGCGCTCGTCACCGACGCCCTCCACACCCTGGTCGACTCGGCGGTCCGGGACCGGCTCGCGCGGGCGGAGCCGCCCGTCGACCTGCGCGGGGGCCGGGACGCGGCCGGGGTGTGGCTGGCCGCTCTGCAAGGCGGCGCCGCCCGCGTCGAGCTGCCGCTGGGCGAACTGGGGGTCCTGGCCGACGCCGTCGCGAAGTGGGACCAAGTCGCCGACACCGACGTCGTCGACGGCCGCGCGTGCTTCCGGCTGGCCGAAGTCGGCACCCTGCGGCGGCCGGCCGAGGACGATCCCGACGACCAGACCGGCGACAGCACCAAGTGGCAGCTGCAGTTCCTCCTGCGGGCGACGGCCGATCCGAGCCTGCTGCTGTCGGCGGGGCAGATCTGGTCGGGTGAGGCGCACGGGCTGGTCCGGGACCCGAAGGGGCTGTTCACCGCCGAACTGGGCCGGGCCGCGCTGGTGGAACCGATGCTGGCGCCTGCCCTGCGCCGGACCCGCCCGGCCGAATACGACCTGACCGTCGAGGAAGCCGAGCGGTTCCTCACCTCGGGCGCGAACCGGCTGATCGAGGCCGGCTTCGAAGTGCAGCTCCCGGCCACCTGGGGCGGACGGCGCCGGCTCGGGCTGCGGCTGTCGGTCCGCAGCACGCCGTCCGAGCAGGTCGTCACGCGCAGCCGGGTGGGCCGCGACGAGCTGGCCGCGTTCCGCTGGACGATCGCGGTGGGCGACGACGAAATCGGCGAGGAAGAGCTGGCCCGGCTGGTCGCGGCGAAGACGCAACTGGTGCGGCTGCGGGGCCGGTGGATCAGCGTCGACGCCGACCGGCTCCGCGCCGGGCTCGAGTTCCTGCGCCGCGACCCGCACCGCCGCACCGCGCGCCCCACCGCGGCCGAGCTGCTCGAACTCGTCCACCTCGGGACCGAGACGCCGCTCCCGGTCACCGGCGTCAGCGCCGACGGCTGGGTCGGGGACGTCCTGGCCGAGCGGGTCGACCAGCGCCTGCGGCCGGTCGGGCTGCCGCCGTCGTTCCGCGCCAGCCTGCGCCCCTACCAGCAGCGGGGCGTCGCCTGGCTGGCGTTCATGGCGGCGCTGGGGCTCGGTGCGTGCCTGGCCGACGACATGGGCCTGGGCAAGACCGTCCAGACGCTGGCACTGGAAGCCGTCGAGCGGGCGGACGGCGAGCGCCGGCCGACGCTGGTGCTGTGCCCGATGTCGCTGGTCGGCATGTGGCAGCGGGAGGCGGAGAACTTCGCCCCCGGCCTGCGCGTCCTCGCCCACCACGGCAGCGCCCGCGCGCACGGGGACGACCTCGCCGGGCGGGTCGCCGCGGCCGACCTCGTCGTCACGACCTACGCAACGGCCGCCCGTGACGCCGGCGAGCTCGAGCAGTTCGCCTGGCGACGGCTGGTGCTCGACGAAGCGCACGCCATCAAGAACGCCGACACCGCGACGGCCAAGGCGGTGCGGCGGTTCACCGCGGAGCACCGGCTCGCGCTGACCGGCACCCCGGTCGAGAACCGGCTGGCGGACCTGTGGTCGGTGCTGGACCTGCTCAACCCCGGGCTGCTCGGCACCAGGTTCGAGTTCCGCCGCCGGTTCGCGGCCCCGATCGAGCGCGGCGGGGACACCGCCGTGGCCGCCGAACTGCGCCGGCTCACGCAGCCGTACCTGCTGCGCCGGGTGAAGACGGACCCCGCGATCGTCCCCGAGCTCCCGGAAAAGCTCGAAATCCGGCAGGAATACCGGCTCACCCGCGAACAGGGCACGCTGTACCGCGCGATCGTCGACGAGATGATGACGAAGATCGCGAACAGCCAGGGCATCAAGCGCCGCGGCAACATCCTCGCCGCGATCACGAAGCTCAAGCAGGTCTGCAACCACCCCGCGCACCTGCTGCACGACGGTTCCCCGATCGGCCACCGCTCCGGCAAGGTCAGCCGCCTCGAAGAGATCCTGGCCGAAATCCTGGCGTCGGGCGACCGGGCGCTGTGCTTCACGCAGTACACCGAATTCGGCCACCTGCTCGTGCCCCACCTGTCGGCCCGGCTCGGCACCGAAGTCGGGTTCCTGCACGGTGGCCTGGCCAAGGGGGCGCGAGACGCGATCGTCGACCGCTTCCAGTCCGACGACGGCCCGCGGATTCTGCTGCTGTCGCTCAAAGCGGGTGGTTCGGGGCTCACGCTGACCGCCGCGAGCCAGGTCCTGCACCTGGACCGCTGGTGGAACCCGGCGGTGGAAAACCAGGCCACCGACCGGGCGTTCCGGATCGGGCAGGGACGCAACGTCCAGGTCCGGAAGTTCGTCTGCCCGGGCACCATCGAGGACCGCATCGACACCCTGATCGCGAGGAAGCGCGCGCTCGCGGGAATGGTGGTGGGCGAAGGCGAAAGCTGGCTCACCGAGCTGTCCACGGACGCGCTGCGCGGCGTGCTCACGCTGGGGGAGGAGGCGATCGATGACTGACCCGCTCCCGTGGTGGCCGACCCGCTTCATCCGGGCGCTGACAGCGATCGGCGTCCTGATGCCCGCACCCGGCCAGGGCCACGTCGTGTCCTTGTCGGTCGGCGCCGGGCGAGTCGACGCCGAGGTCGAAGACAGCGGTGCTCACCAGGTGCGGATCAGCCTGACGGCGTTCGGAAAATCGGACTGGGCGGCGATCACGCACGCCCTGGCGGCGAAGGCGTCGACCACGGTCCAGCTCCTCAGCGGCGAGCTGCCCCGCGACGTCGAGCAGATCTGCAAGGCGCTCCGGCTGCCGCTGTTCCCGTCCTCGGCGCGGGAGGTGTCCCTGGACTGCACGTGCCCGGCCGCCGAAGTGCCGTGCGGCCACCTGAACGCCGTGTTCTCGGCGCTGGTGGCACGGGTCGCCGAGGACCCGTTCACCGTGCTGGCTTTGCGTGGCCGGAATCGCGAGATCCTGGTGGAGGAGCTGAAGAACCGGCTCATCTCCGCCGAGCCGCTCGACCCCGACGACGGTTCTCCGCCGCTGACCGAAGTGATGGACACTTTCTTCGACAGCGGTCAGGCCCCGGGCCTGGCCGGCACGACTCCGTTGCAGGGCTCGCAAACGTCGTCCGACGCGCTGCTGAACCAGGCCCCGCCCTTCACGATCACCGCGGGCGGCCGAGACGTGGCCGAGCTGCTCCGGCCGGTGTACCGGGCCCTCACCGGAGAGCCCGGCCCTCCGCTGTGAGCACTTCCACCGGGTCGAAAACGCGGATGTGCCCCGGCGGCCGGGCGGCGCAGGTCAACGGCCGGTCGACGGTCACGTGCCGTTCGCGGAGCAGGACCGTGCACTCGGGCCGGGTCAGCGTCACGCGCCAGACGCCGTCGTCCTCACTGGCATACGCCACCGGGTTCAGGTCGTCCACGCCCGTCGCGCCGGTGGCGGCGCGTGCGTGGTGCTGGGCCGCTTGGACGACCGGGGGCACCGACGACCGCCCGCGCAGGGTGTCCGGGGCGAGCGTTCCCCGCGCGTAGCCGCGCACGAGGGAAACCGCTTCGGCCGGTCCGACGCCCCCGAACGTGAACCCGTGGGGCAGCAGCACGACGGCCGGGGCGAACCGGCACCCGCCGATGTGGCTGCACTCCCAGGTGCCTTCGGGATCGGCCGCGGCTAGCGCCGCCGCGAGCGGGCGGCCGCGGATCGCGCAGCAGGTGTCGTGCTTGCCGTGCGCGCAGACCAGCGTCAGCGGCCGGTCGGACCGGTGCCCGGCCAGGTCTCCCACGGCGGCGAGCTCGGCGTCACCGCGGTATTCGCCGGTCCGGATCTCCTCGTGGCCGGGGCGGGCGTCGACGCGGAACCACCGGCGCGGGGCGTCCCCACGCGGGGTGCGGCGTCCCGGCCGCCGGATCAGCACGATCCGGCCGCGGGTCCTGCCCGCCCAGCGGGTGAGCGCCGCGAGCACGTCCGCGTCGAACACGGCGAGGGCGTTGCGTTCCCACGGGCCCGCGTGCTCGATCAGCAGCCACCGGTCCGCCGGGGGCGCCGTGCCTTCGCGGGCGTCGCCGTCGGCGTCGGCGAGGTCCGCGCAGCGCGGCGGTCCGGTGAGCGGGGCGCGGGTCATGGCGTGCAGGCTACGAGCACGCCTTCCCGCAGCAGCCGCCGGACGAGCACGAGCTGGTCCGCTTCGGACAGCTCCGGGAGCGAGCCGACGCGCCGGGGCTGCCCGTCGAGGACCGCGCGCAGGGCGGCGGCGGTGGACGCCGGGAGCGTGATCCGGCGGTCGGCCAGCTCCAGCGCGACCCGCCCGTCCTCGGTGTCCTGCACGCGGTGGCGCAGGCCGTGCCGGCGGCGCACGGTGTCGCCGGGGGTGAGCTCGTGGGCGAACCGCGCGGCGGCGATCGGGCCGACGGGCTCCGGCCGCCCGCCCGGCCACACGCGGGCGCGGACGTGGCGGGCGACGTCGTCGGGCGTGACGCGGGTCAGCGCCTCGGCCAGCGCCGTCCGGACCGCGTCGAGGTCGGCGGTGAGATCGGCGGGCTCGGCGACGTCGACCCCCAGCGGCAGGGAGGTGCGCAGCCGCTCGTCGGAGGCGACGAGGGCGGCGAGCGCCTCGACCAGGGCGTACCGGGTGACGACGTGGATCCCGATGGTCAGGTGGGCGGAGACGTCGCCGAGGGCGGTGGCCGAGTGCAGCCAGCCGCGCGGGAGGTACAGGACGTCGCCGGGCTCGAGCACCCGGTCGATCGCCGGGGCGTCGTCGCGCGCGCGGGCGGCGACGGCTTCCGCCCGCTCCGCCCACGGCTGGCTGCGCAGCGGGGCTTCGTGGACGGGGGCGTGCACCCGCCAGTGCTTGCGGCCGGCCAGCTGCAGGACGAACACGTCGTGCACGTCGTAGTGCGCGGAAAAGCCCTGCGAGGACGGGGGAGTGATGTAGGCGTTGGCCTGGACCGGGTGGCCGAGTTCGCCGGTCAGGGAGATCGCGAGGTCCGCGATGGCCGGCCAGGTGCGGTGCAGGCCCTGCAGCACGATCGTGCTGCCGTCGCCGAAGAGGGCGGCGACCTGGTCGTCGCGGACCTGGTCACCGATCTCCGCGCCGACGCCGCCACCGCCGGTGAACGACCCGGAGTCGAGCACCGCGCCGTCGCGGGCGAGGCGCAGGAACGGCGTGCGCAGGCCGCGGCGCGAGAGCAGTTCGTCGACGCCGTCGAGGTCGAGCAGGTCGGGGAAACCGGTCGCCCCGGCGCCGGCCCGCACGAGCGGCTCGCGGCCCCAGTGCCGCGCCGCGAAGCCCTCGACGTCCGGCCCGATCAGCCGCCGCAGCGTGGGGCGAGCACCCGCCGGCACCGAGAACGCGGGGTCCCCGGTGCCGGCGACGGGCTCGCCGAGATCAGCGTGCGCCACTGTCCGCGCCGCCGTCGGCTCCGCCGTCGTGCTGGCCGGGCGTGCCTTCGCCGGCGCCGGAGTCGGCCGGGCCCTCGGCGCCGCTGTCCGCGCCGCCGTCGGCCCCGCCGTCGTGCTGGCCAGGGGTGCCTTCACCGGCACCGGAGTCGGCCGGGCCCTCCGGCCCGCCACCGGAAGTCGTGGAGATGTCGTCGTCGTTCAAGCTCACGTCGGTTCCTCTCGCTCGTCCCGGCCGGACGCCGGGGTGACCGGTTACCCCGGCGGGCCGCCGATCATGCACGCGACGTCCGATGTGGACGTCGCGGGTGCCGCGGGCGTGAGCCGCGGACCCGCGGGGGATGACTTCCGTTTCGCGCACCTTCACCGTCGACCCCGCTCCGGACGTCGTCGTCCCGTACCTGGCCGACTTCGGCCAGGTACGGGACGCTGCACCCGCGAGGACACCGGCCCGGTCGGGGTGGGTTCCTCGTGGCACAACACCTCGAAGATCGCGGGGATCAGCACCGAGCTGACCTACACGCTGGAACAGCTCACGGCCGTCTCGCCCAGGAAGTGGTCGATCCGGAACACGCGGTCCTCGGGGAACACCCCGCGCACGGTCTCGTTCAGCTCCTCCGCCGACGCGAGGTCGTGGCCGAACGGCTTCTCCAGGATCAGCCGCGCGTCCTCGGCCAGGCCGGTGTCGCCGCGGCGGGCGGGACCGAGAGGTAGAGCAGCGTCCGGCTGCCGTCGCCGAGCTCATCGCGGGCTTCCCGGACGGCGGCCGCGAGCTCGGCGCCGTCGTCGCTGTCGGAGACCACGAACGAAACGCGGTCTTCGAACCCGCTGATGGCGTCGCCGAGGCTCTCGCGGAACTCGTCGTCGCTGCCGGGGGGAGTGCCGCCCGGACCCGAGCACGCGGAAGCCGTCGGGCAGCAGGCCTTCCCGGTGCAGCCGGCCGAGGCCGGGGAACAGCATGCGCCGGGCCAGGTCCCCGGTGGCCCCGAAGACCACCAGGACGTGCGGCGGGACGGCGGACATGGCGCACCTCCGATCGAAGGGGCGGGCGACGTCGGCCGCCGCGGCGAAGACGATCTCGACCTAGGCGCCGGGAAAACCGGCCGCACGCCGAGCGTCATGCGCCCGGGTGGTCCAGGTCGGAGACGGTGCAGCCGGCCAGCCGGTCGCCGGCGTCCCGGGCGTGCGCCGCGCACAGCCGGCCGGTGACGCCGTCTTCGTCGGTGACGACCGCGGTGGCCGGCTCCGTGCAGGGGGTGCGGAGCCGGTCGTAGTCCCATTCGCCGGCGCAGCCGGGGTGGGTGCACCAGGCGCGGTCCCCGCTCGCGCGCAGCGTGACGCCGTGGGCCGGGCAGACGCCCCACGGGACGTCACACAGGCCGGGGTCGCGCGACACCCGGACCCGGGCCAGGTTTTCGGCCGTCCGGACGACTTCGTCGGTGTAGTCGCTCAGGTCGTGGGTCGCCTTCGCGATGGGCCGGGCGAGCCGTTGCAGGCTGCCGTCGGGCGCGGTCTCCAGCCGGGCGGCCACTTCCGCGGTCCGGGCCGCGAGCGCTTCCGCGTCGGCGGCCAGCGCCCGCAGCTCGGCCGGCAGGGGCTCGGGCGTGATCGGCTCAGGCATGCTCGTCCTCGGTAGTGCTGGTCGGTGAGCGGACTGCGCTGGTACCCCGTACCCGCTGCCCCCAACCATGGGTGCTCCGGTCGTCCAGCCGGGCAGCCCGCCCGAGACGGCCGCGTACTCGTCGGTGCCGAAGTTGTGCAGCAACCACCGCACGCCGGAACCCAGCTGGACGGCACCGGGTCCCAGAACTGCCCCAGCTGACCGCCGCACGGCCAGATGATCAGCTGAACACCGCGTTGCGTGGTGTCGTGGGGGACCGCGAGACAGAAGCGGGGATCTTCGGCGCTCCGGAATTCGGAGTAGATCTCGGCCCCGGAGTAGTCGACTTCCAGCCAGTACTGGTCGATGTTTCCGTTGCAGCCCCACCGGCGACCGCGACGATCGACGCGATTGCCGAGCCTGCGCAGCTCCGATGCACCGGGCCGTCTCCCGCGCGGAAGTACACCCCGGGAGTCACCGCCAGCGCCATGCCTTCGGACAGCCGCCCGCCCGGCACCCGCTCCCGCCGGGCCCTTCTGACCCGGACAAGGGCTTGAGGCCCGGTGCGGTCACGCCTTGACCGTGTCCGTGTGCAGGGTGAGGTAGACGGCGCGCACGGCGAGGGTGCGCTCGATTTCGTCGATGATCGGGGCGAAGAACTGCTTGCGGTGCTCGGTGTCGCTCATCGACGTGACGGCGAAGTACATGCTGCCGAACCCGGCGAGCAGGGTCGCGTTGCGCAGCAGGGCGACCGGGACGCCGGGCAGCAGCGGTGAGATCGCCGGTGTGGTGCCGATCCACTGCTCGGCCGCGGCGGGGGTCACGATGATCACGCCGAGGAGCACGAAGAAGGCGAACAGGGCGAGGCCGATGACCGCGGCCTGGACGAGCTGGCGGGTGGCGAGCATCAGCAGCAGGTTGCGCTTCTGGCGCCCGTTGAGGCTGACCGCGCGGACGGGGGCGTCGAGGGTGACGGCGGCGAGCGGGGTCCCGGCGCAGGCGGCGGTGAGCATGGGCGGGCTGAAGTCCTGTTCGACGCGGCCGATTTCCTCGCGGAGACGGGCGGCCGCGGCGAGGACGGTGACCGCGCCGAAGAGGGCGACGACCAGGGCGAGGCGCCACCAGGCGAGCTGGTTCATCAGCTGCCAGAGCTCGCCGGTGAAGAAGAGGAACAGGGTGACGAACAGCAGCACCGGCAGGGCCCGGCCGAGGACCTGGACGCTGTTGCGGAGGTCGGTGACCGCCTGCTTGATGCCCTGGCGCAGGAGGGTGCCGAAGCCGTAGGTGGTGGCGACGTAGGTGGCCGCGAAGACGGCGGCGAAGAACACGAGGAACGCGAGCACGCCGAGCGCGCGGGCGCCGGGGAGGGTGATGGCGCCGTCGAAGGCGAGCTGCAGCAGCGGGACGGCGATCGGCATCGCGGCGTAGCCGATCAGGATGGCGATGGTCGTGGCGCGGGAGAAGCGGGGGAGGCGCCGGACGAACAGGGAGATCGTCACCCAGGCCGCGACGGTCACCGCGACGACGACACCGAGCAGAACCCACCGGCCGGAGCCCGCGGTCTTGAGCGGGACGAGCCAGGCGAGGCTCGCGAGGGTGACGAAGACGAGCGCGGGCAGCATCCGGGGCAGCACGTGCTCGGTGAAGCCGTACCCGGCGATCATCGTCGGGGTTCCGCGCCGGAGGAACCAGCGTTCGGTCCGCTGGACCCGTGCCTGGGGCGATGACGTCGGCATGGACAGATGATCCCCGGTGGCCCCGCCCGTCGCCCCGGTGCCCCGGCCCGCTAGCTCGAGAACACTTCCAGCTCTTCCGCCGTGAAGTAGTTTTGAAGGACGTCGCTGACCCGCACGAGGTACTTCCCGCGCTTTTCATCCAGGTGAACAACGGTGCCGACACTGCCGGTCATGGTGCGGCCGGTGATGCGGACCGTCTCGCCGATCTTGAAGTTATCCACAACAGGCGACCCTAGCCGGGCGGGCCGACCACGGCATTTTCTCGCCGTGGCGGGCTCGTCATGCGGCCGACGGGCCGGCCGTAGGGTGATCGTGTGCCAGAGCAGCCGAACCCATGGCCGTCCGCCCCCGCCGGCGCCGCGGATTGGCTGCGGGATACGTGCGGCGACGGCCTGACCGGGTTCATGCCGCCCGCGATGCCGGACGCGGCCTGGGTGCTCAACGCCCTGTACGAACACGAGCAGGGTCCGGGCGAAACGTCATACCACGAGTACCGCCAGGCGGGCATCGCCGAGGGGCGCGTCCGGCCCCATGTCGTCGGTGGCGTCGACCTCGACGCCGGGACCGTGGCCACGGGAGGCGGCCTGGGCCGCGCCGGACACCCCGGCCCCGGCTGGCGGCGGCTGCGCTGGGCCGAACTCGCCCGGCGCACCGGCGACCCCGTCGTCCCCGACGGTCTGCTTCCGTCGTACCGCTGCTTCCCCTCGGTCAAGAAGGAAGGCAGCTGGCCGCTCGGCATCGTCCCGCCCACCGAAGGAAGCCTGGACCGCGAGACCTGGACGCGGCTGATCGACGTCCTCGTCGAACACAGCCCCGCGGGCCCGGACACTCCGTGCCTGGCCTACTACAGCCCGCTGGTTCTCGAGGCCGCCGATTTCGAGAACCTCCACGTGCGGGCGGGGAAGCTCGGTGACGCCGGGATCTTGTACGACGACCCCGAGATCGACTTCAGCCCGTCGAACCTCTGGGCCGAGGACCGCTCGTGGTGCCTGTGCACCGACTACGACCTCTGGGCCACCAAGGTCGCCGGCCCCTCGCGCCTGGCCGAAGCACTGCTGAGCGACGGCGAGATCGAGGCGGTCCGGCTGCCCTGAGGACGGCTCGCGCCGGCCGCGGCCGGGTCGCTCCTGCGGACCCGGCCGCGGCGGCACGGTGGTGGATGGCTATTTCTCCCGCAGCAGGTAGACGTTGCCGTCGCCGTCCGCGTCGCTGTTGAAGATCAGGTCCGTGTCGTTGATGAAGGCGCCGTGCGGGTGCACCGATTCCGAGGACGATGAGCTTCGGTGCTTGAACATCTTCACGGTGTCGACCTTGTCGGTGCCCGGTTTGATGTAATAGTAGTAGATGTACCGCGAATCGTCGGTCCCGCCGTCCCCTTCGATGATCGTCTGGGACGGGTTCATGGCGAAGTGGTTGCTGTAGTCCCGGATGTCGTAGCTGAAGAATCGCTCCTTGCGGATGTTGTAGGTCACCACCTGCTCCGGTGTGTCGCCCTGCTTCCGCTGCGCGAAAGCGGCGTCCTTGCCGGTGGACTCCCAGAACGGGTGCACGCCGTGGTCTTCCGGCCCGGTCAGGAGGGTCCGCTTCTTCGTTCCGATGTCGACGAGCCCGATCTCGTTCTTGTCGAGCACGTGGTAGAGGAGGGTGTCCCCGTACACCGGGTTGATCAGCACGTGGTCGACGGTCCCGTCGATCTTCTTGATCGTTTCGAGTTGCCCCGTTTTCACGTCGATGGTGACGAGCGAGGAGCGTTTTTCGTCCTCGTCGTACAGGGACGACACGATCGTCTTCCCGTCCGACGTCAGTGCGACGATCCCCTTGACGTCGTACTTGTCCGGCACGGTGCGGATCTTCTTCTCCTGGTACGGGGCGCGCAGGCCGACGCTGGTGAACGTCCGGTCTTCGACGAAGAACGCCTGCTCGGTCGCGGGTGAGACGTTCGCGTGGTCGCCGTCGATGTGATCGGAATCGGTCAGCTGCACGAACTTGCCGTTGTCGAGCGACATGAGGTAAAGGTTCTCGTGCCCGCCGTCCCGCTCCGACATGAACATGACGGAATTGAGCGAGGGTACGTACGGGTTCACGTCGAGGTACATCTTGTTGTCGAGCGATCTGGAAGTGGTGAGCTGGATCACCTCGTAATCGCTGTCAAGGGCCGAAAGGGTCTTCCATTCGGCTTCGAACCGCGTCCCCTTTCCGGCATCGGGCGCGCGTTCGTCTCCGAGAGCGACGCAGGGAAATCCGACCATGATCACCGACACGACAAACGCCAAAGACTTTTTCATTGGGAATAAACCCTTCCTGGGCCGGGTGCGAGAGGAGCACCGTTATCGACTATAGAAATCGTCGTCCCGCTTCACAATGGATCCAACCTCATCCTTTCGGGTGGAGCGGAAGGCCGGCGAACACGGCTGGACTAACGGAGCTCTTGGTAGAAAATTAAACGTGATGGGGTCATAACGGATTCCGATGGCCTCTTGCCGCACACCTTTGATGGCTATAACGTCCGGTTATCCGGGCATTCACGGTGGTCTCCTGCCGGCGTGTTCGGTTTTGCGCGGGGCCGGGGAAACCGGGTTCCGGCACTGTCCGGAGTGAGCACGGGGAGCAGCACCGCGCCGTTCGAAGCCATCACCCGCCACCGGGAGGTCAGCCATGCATGACGTCGACGCGCTGCTGCGCGAATACGACCGCGCCCGCGCCTACACCGACCAGCTGTGGAAGGACCTCAGTCCGGACGAGATCACGTGGCGCCCGCACGAGAACTCCAGCGCGATCGGCTGGCACCTCGGGCACCAGGCGCACGTCGCGCACTTCATGGTCCGCAACCTCACCGCGGCCGAACCCAGCCCCGACCCCGAGCTGGACGGCCTCATGGACTCGGCGAACCCGGAGGAGTTCCGTGGTGCCCTGCCGACGGTCGAGCGGCTCACTGCGTTCCGCGAAACCGTCGCCGAGCGGGTGCACGCCCGCATGTCCGCCATCGCCGGCGGCCGGGTCGCCGCCCCGGGCCAGCTGGCGATCGTCGCGACGCACCTGCTGACCGCCTTGGTCAACCACGAGTACCAGCACGACCAGTGGATCGGCGAAGTCCGCGCGCAGGCCCTCGGGCACGCGCTGCCACCCGACCCCGACACCGGCCAGGTGTGCCGCCTGGACGGCTACCTGGTGCTCGCACCCCTCGGCTGACCGAGCCGGCATGACCGCACCACCGCGGAGTCCCGCTGACCCGGCGGCGCGGGCCGCGGTCGCCTCGGCGGTGCACCTGACCGGCGCGTTCCGGCCGGCCCGCCGTGCGCACGGCGGTGGCCGCGGCTCGCCGAAGCGACACGGCCGAGTCGCGGCCCGGCGTACCGGGCACGTCACAAGAGTCCGCGCAGGTCAACAAGGCAATGGAGGCGCCGGTGACAAGGCCCGATCGTGGCTGAGCGGTTGAGCGTCGAGGCGCTGCGGTACGCGCGGGCGGTCGCCGAAACCCAGTCGTTCAGCGCCGCGGCGCGTGCCTACGGTGTCAGCCAGCCGGCGTTGTCGAACGGGATCGCCAAGCTCGAGGAGCGGCTGGGCGGCAAGCTGTTCGACCGGTCCCCGCGCGGGGTGACGCGCACGGAGTTCGGGGCGCGGCTGCTGCCGCTCATCGACCAGGCGCTGGCCGGCCTGGACGCGGTGGCCGCCGAAGCGCGGCGGCTGACCGAGCCGGCCGCCGGGAAGATCCGCATGGGCGTCTCGCCGCTCATCGGCGGGCACCTGGTCGCCCGTGCCTTCAGCGCCGTGCGCGCGCTCCCCACGCCCCGGGATCTCGTGCTGCGCGAGGCCGGCATGGAGAACCTGCGCACCGGGCTGCTCGCCGGTGACCTCGACATCATCCTGGTCCCGGCCGTCGCGCCGCTGCCCCGGTTCGAGCACCGCGTCGTCGAGGCCGAGCCGATCGTGGTGGTCGGCTCCGACGTCGACGACCGGCCGCTGGAACTGGGGGAGGCGGGCGGCGAAGAGTTCATCCTGGTCCCGGATTCGTGCGGCCTGACCACGTTCACCACGCAGCTGTTCCAGGAGCACGAACTGCCGTTGCGGGCCTACCCGGACGAAGCCGCGAGTTACCGGGTGCTGGAGGAATGGGCCGGACTCGGCCTGGGAGCGGCGATGCTGCCGCGATCGAAACTCACCTCGGCCGGGGTCCGGCACCGTCCGTTGCTCGCGGCCGGCCGTGCGGTCCGGATCTCCTACGAAGCCGTCTGGAGCGCCGGGACGTCGATGGGCGCGGACCTCGAGCTGCTCGCGGAACGGCTGTCCGTCGCCTGAGGCCTGCCTCGGCCGAAAGTACGAGGCGGTCTCGGCTCAACCGGTGCCGGGGCGCGGCGAGTCCTAACTTCCCGGTATGACTACCGAAACGGTGCGGGAGAACCCGCCGAGCACGATCATCGCCGCCTTCTTCGGCTTCCTGGTGTCCACGGTGTCCGCGATCGCCGGTGGGCTGCTCGTCCTGAGCGCGCGCGACGAAATCGCGGCGGCCTTGCGCCGGGCGAACCCGGCGATGCCGCAAGACCAGCTCGACCGGCTCACTCTGGTCGGGCAGGCCATCCCGGTCGCGATCGCCGTGGTCATCGCGCTGGTCTACCTGTGGCTGTCGTTCAAGCTCAAGGCCGGCCGCAACTGGGCCCGCGTCACGCTGACCGTCTTCACCTTGCTGCAGGCCGCTTCGCTGCTCACCACCGAACCGTCGTGGGCGGGCTACCTGAGCTGCGGGGTGGCCGTGGTCGCGACCGTGCTCAGCTACCTGGCGCCGTCCAACCGCTACATCGCCGGGATCCGGCGCGCGGGCTGAACCGGATCGCGGGATCATGACGGCCATGCGCAGAGCGGGGGTCCGGGCCCGGCGCGGCATGCTCGGCACCGAGCTCGCGGCGCTGGCCGCGGCGCTCGTCGCCGACGTCGTGCTGGTGCTGCGCGTGCCCGGCGGAAGCAGTGGCTGGGCCGCGCCGCTGACCGGGGTCCTGGCTTCCACCGGGACGGCGATCCCGGTGCTGGCCGTGCTGCGGCGGCGCTTCCCCCGCCACGTCGGCGTGCTGGGGAGCATCGTCGCCGCGCTGTCGGCGATCAGCACGGTCGTGTCGCTCACCGCGCACACCCGGAGCCAGCCGCCGATCGCGGAGATCGTCGCCGCCGGGCTGCTCACTGCGTCGGCCGGCCGCACACTCGAGCCGAGGCACGCGGCCGCGCTGGCGCCGGCACTCGGTGCGGTGATGATCGCCGCGCCGCTGCTGCGCTACGGTGCCGGCGAACCGGAGACGCTGCTGGCGGTGGCCGCCGCCGCGTACTGGGGAGCGTGCGTCGGCGTCGGGCTGATCCTGCGGGCGGCGGACGCCAGGCAGCGGGACGCGCTGGACCGGGTGCGCGGCCAGGAACGCCTGCAGCTGGCCAGGGAACTGCACGACCTGGTGTCCCACCACGTCAGCGGGATCGTCGTCCGCACGCAGGCCGCCCGTGCGATCGCCGAAGCGAACGCGGACGTCGGCGGGCACGCGGCGGTCTACCGCGAGATCGAGGAGGCCGGCGGTGCGGCGCTGGCCGCCGCGCGCCGGCTGGTCGGGATGTTGCGGGACACCCGGGACGTGACACCGCTTTCCGGGGCCGTGCTCGGTGACGTGGTGCGCGCGGCCGCCGGCTCCACCGCCCGCGTGGCCGTCGCCGAGGAACTGGACCAGCTGCCGGTGCCGTCCCAGGTGGCCACGACCGTCCACCGCGTCGTGACCGAAGCGCTGACCAACGCCCGCCGGCACGCGCCGGCCGCGACCGAGGTGGTTGTCTCCGTTCGCGTCGAGGCCGACGACCTCGTGCTCGAGGTGGTCAACGACGGGGTCCCCGCGACGCCCCGCTCCGCGCCCGGCGGGTTCGGCATCACCGGCATGACCGAGCGGCTGGCCATGCTCGGCGGCAGCCTGACCGCGGGGCCGCAAGCAGGCGCCCGGTGGCGCGTCGCGGCGCGGTTCCCGCTCGCCGGCGAGGATTCGCCGTTCGACGCCTTGCCGAGGGGCCTCTGATGACCATCCGCGTGCTCGTCGCCGACGACCAGGTGCTGGTGCGCACCGGCTTCCGGCTGGTGCTGGACGCCGCGCCGGACATCGAAGTGATCGCCGAAGCCGCCGACGGGGAAAGCGCGGTCCGGCTGGCGCGGCAACTGCGGCCGGACGTCACGCTGATGGACATCCGGATGCCCAAGGTGGACGGTCTGCGGGCCACCGAGCTGCTGGCCGGGCCGGCCGTCGCGCACCCGCTCCGCGTGGTGGTGGTGACGACCTACGACGCGGACGAGAACGTCTACGCCGCACTGCTCGGCGGGGCCAGCGGGTTCCTGCTCAAGGACGCCGGTCCGCGGCTGCTGGTGGACGCGGTCCGCGCGGCGGCCCACGGCGAGGCGATGGTGTCGCCTTCGGTGACCGTGCGCCTGCTCGCCCGGTTCACCGAGCAGGCGCGGCAGCGCGCGCAGGGGACACCGGGCCTGCTGACCGACCGCGAG
The DNA here is from genome assembly GCF_023008405.1 of Amycolatopsis sp. FBCC-B4732. Lineage (NCBI taxonomy): Bacteria > Bacillati > Actinomycetota > Actinomycetes > Pseudonocardiales > Pseudonocardiaceae > Amycolatopsis > Amycolatopsis sp. FBCC-B4732. Next base: position 3,938,324 of record NZ_CP095376.1, on the reverse strand, counting down.
TCCGATGTGGTGCTCGCGGTCGCCCGCGGCCGGACCAACGCGGAGATCGCCGACGACCTCCGCGTCTCCCTCTCGACGGTCAAGACGCACCTGGCGAGCGTGCAGCGCAAGCTCGAACTCCGGAACCGCACGGAGATCGCCGTCTGGGCGTGGCAGCGCGGGTTGCTGGGGTGATCCACCACTTGACCGGTGTGCGAAACTCGCCGAGTGTGCGGTCAGCGCGGTGACCATCCCGGCCGGGCGGCGAGAAGTGCCGGAGGGGCTGAGGATGGCGGGCCGCAGGGTGGTGCAGGTGGTGCTGGACCAAGCGCTCGCCATGGGCTTGGGGATGCTCGCCGCGCTCGCGGCCGGCCTCGTCGTCATTCCCTTGCTGCGGTGGGGTTTGGTACCGCCGAAAACGATCCTGTGGGCCCCGGCGATCACGTTCTTCGCCGTCGATTACGCGTGTGACGCCGCGATCCACATCTGGGTCCCCCTGCGCCGCGGCGGCGTCACCCCCGGCATGCTGGTGATGGGGCTGCGGGTCGAAACCCTGCGCGGCGGGCGGCCGAAGGCGCGCGCCTACCTGTTCCGGTGGCTCCTGATGACCGTCGACGGGCTGCTGTTCGGGCTGGTGGCCGTCGTCAGCATCGTGGTGACCGCGCGGCGGCAGCGGCTCGGCGACCTGGTGGCGCGGACCGTCGTGGTGCGCGCCGGCGTCGAGCACAGCTCCGGATCTCCTCGTACTTTCGGTTGATCCCGGCGCCGGGATCCCGCGCCATACTCCGGGTGATCATTCACCCGGACGAGGGGCGTCATGTGAAAAAGAAAACAGCGACCCGGCTCTTGGCCACCGCCGTCCTGCTCGCGGTTCCGGCGGTCCCCGCGGCCACCGCCGCCGCGGCCACCCCGGACCGCTACACCGGCCAGCAGGTGACGTGGGGAGCGTGCCCGTTCCCGGTCGCCGAAGGGGCGAAGCCGGCCGAATGCGCGGTGATCACCGTGCCGCGGGACTGGGCGAACCCGGATTCCGGGGTGGACCTGAGCGTGTCGATCAGCCGGGTCGCGGCGACGGGGGAGCGGACCGGCGCGCTCTTGGTGAACCCGGGCGGTCCCGGCGGCCAGGGCAGTTCCCTCGCGGGTGCGCTGGCGGGCCTCGAACCGAGCGTGAACGAGCGGTACGACTTCATCGGCATGGATCCCCGCGGCACCGGGCACGAAGGCACCCCGGACACCGGCTTCGTCTGCGAGGTACCGACGGGACGGCTGCCGCAGGGGCCGCTCGACGCGCGTGACCGTTCGGCGACCAGCATCGCCGAGCACCGCAAGACGCCGCGGGCGATCGCGGAAGCGTGCCAGAGCGACGCGATCGCGCCGTTCGTCACCACCTGGCAGACCGCGCACGACATGGACCTGATCCGCTCCCTGCTCGGCGACGAGAAGCTCAACTACCTCGGGTACTCCTACGGCACCTGGCTCGGCGCCAAGTACGCGTCGTTGTTCCCGGCCCGCGCGGGCAAGGTCGTGCTCGACTCCAGCGTCGACTTCGAAGGCCGGCTGCAGGCGGACTTCGAGGCGTTCCCGCAGATCGGCCAGCGGCAGACCGACGACGTCTTCGTGCCGTGGCTGGCCCGCCAGTTCCCCGCCCAGCTGGGCGCCACCCCGGCCGAGGTGAAGCAGAAGATCGAGCGGCTGCGCGGGTTCTACGCCGGGCTCGGCGTGGCGCCGGACCAGTTCGACGCCCTGTTCGTGGGCAACGGCAACGAGATCCGGTGGATCCTCGACGCCGCCGTCCTGATCGCCGGCGCCGGCGAGCTCGACGGCAAGCCCGCCCAGGCCCCGGCGGCGCTCGCGCAGCAGCTGGACACCTGGTCCGCCGCCGTGTTCGGCAAACCGCTGGCGCAGCTGAGCGGCGCCGACGTCGTCGCCGGGCTGGCCGCGGCGGAACCGGACTACCGCAAGGTTTCCGGCACGCGGTACGCGGTGGCGTGCGGCGACCAGCCGACCAGGACCGCCGGCTGGTACAAGAGCTTGTCCGACCGCCAGGGCCCGCGCTACCCGATCTTCGGCTGGGCCTACGGACTGACCGAGCCGTGCGGCTTCTGGTCCGACCGGCCCCGGCAGCTCCTGGCCGGGCTCCCGGCCGAAGCCGCGGCCAACGTCCTGGTGGTCCAAGGCGAGTTCGACCCGCAAACCGGCTACGAGCAAGCACGTTCGGCGGTCCGCACCGCCGGCGTCCCGCTGGTTTCGGTCGACGACGCGGCGTTCCACGGCCAGTACGCGCTGGGCGGCAACCCCTGCGTCGACGGCATGGTCAACGTGTTCCTGACGGCGAACTCCCGGCCGGGTTCGGTCACCTGCCCCGGAGTGCCGCTGCCCGGCGAGGATCGCGTCTTCCCGGTGGCGGGCCCGGTCACCGGCGCGCACGTGGCGACGACCGCCGCGGCCGAAGCCGGTGATCCGGCGTTGCGCGCCGCGGTGCGCCGCAGCATCGGCGAGCTCAACGACGGGCGTTGACGGCCGGCCGGACACGGTCGAGAGCGCTGACCTCGGCCGTGTCCGGCCCGGCGATCCCCCGGGTGTCAGACGGTGAAGCGGCCGGGATCGGCCGCGGCCCAGTCCTGGGCCCAGTCCGGCGGGGGTTCGGCCGGCAGCTGCCCGGGGCCGAGCCAGTCGTAGAGGTCGGCATAGGAGCGCACCCGGTGCGGGTCGACGCGGCGGCGCAGCATGTGCGGTCGCAGCCCGGCGGGGAACCGGACGCCCGTCGACGCCATGATCTGCTGGGCCTCCGCGACGGTGGCGCGCTGGAACCGTTCCACGCGCAGGAATCTGTCCGCGACGTCGAGCGCGCGTCCTGGGTGGTGACACCGACCGGGCAGGTGTGGGTGTGGCAGCGCTGGGCCTGGATGCACCCGACGGCGAACATCGTCGCCTGCGCGGCGTTGGTGTGGTCCGCGCTCTGCACCAGGCGTTTGACGATGTCGGCGACCTTCCCGCCGGCGCCGAGCTCGATCCGGTCGCGCAGGCCGGTGCCGGCCAGTGCGTTGTGGACGGTGACCAGACCTTCGGTCAGCGGCGTTCCGATGTGGCCGGCGAATTCCGGCGGCGCGGCGCCGGTCCCGCCTTCGGCGCCGTCGACGATGATGAAGTCGGGCGTGACACCCTTGTCGAGCATGGCCTTGCAGACGGCGAAGAACCGGCGCCGCGACCCGGCGCAGAGCTTGCCGCCGGTGGGTTTCCCGCCGGCGAGCTCCCGCGTGCGGCGACGAACCGGACCAGCTCGCGCGGGGTGGTGAAGACCCGGTGCTACGGCGGGGAGAGGACGTCTTGCCCTGCGGGACATCGCGGACGCGGGCGCGACGACGACGCAGTCGACGACCGGCCGGCCCGCACGGCCGGCGTCGCGGTGGTGCCACCCGGTACCGGCTCGCGCCGGAACACGCGTTCCCCACCACCGACCTGGAAGGCTGCCTCGCGGCGGCGGTCTGGCCGGCCGAAGTGGCGGAGCAAGAGTTCGGTACCGACCGGATCGTCGTGTCCGGCTACTCGGCGGGCGGGAACCTGGCGGCGCGGACGTTGCTGCGGCTGCGGGACGGCCACCCCGACGTGTTCCGGAAAGTCGTGGGCGCGAGCCTGGCGTTCGGCGTCTACGACCTCGCGAAGACACCGAGCCGGCGCTCGGCCGGGCCGGGCACCCCGGTGCTGCCGCCGCACTGGATCGACCAGTGCGCCGGCCTGGCGTTCCCCGGCTTCGGCCCCGAGCAGCTGCGCGACGGCGGCGTCTCACCGCTGTACGCCGACCTGCACGGGATGCCGCCGGCGCGGCCGGGGCGAGAGCGAGCCGGCGGTGTGGCCGGAGTCGCCCCACGGGTTCGTCGGGATGACCCCGCCGACCGGCCTGCCCGCCCAGCAGCGCATCAACGCCTGGGTGAAGGCACTGCTGGGCGGTTGACCGGCCCGCGCGAACGGCTAGCCCGAGTAGGCGCCGCCGTCGAGGTCCTCGATCAGCGTGCGCCCGGTCGGCGTCCAGCCCAGCAGTTCCCGCGTGGCGGTGCTCGTGGCCGCCAGGTCCATCGCGAAGAACGCGCCGATCCACCCGAAGTGGCCCGGGACGTCGTCGGCGTCGATCGAAGCGACCGGCAGGTCGAACGCCCGCCCGATCGCTTCGGCGATCACCTTCGTCGGCACGCCTTCCTCGGCGACCGCGTGCAGGCGGCTGCCCGCCGGGGCCTTCTCCAAGCCGAGGACGACCATGCGCGCGGCGTCGCCGACGTGCACCGCGGCCCAGCGGTTGGTGCCGTCGCCGGGGTAGCCGGCCACGCCCTTCTCGCGGGCGATCGCGGACAGGTGCGCGATGAACCCGTGGTCGCCGGTGCCGTGCACGGTCGGGGAGAACCGGAGGCTCACCGGGTGCAGGCCGCGGTCGGTGAACCCGAGCGCGAGGTTCTCGGCGCCGCCGCGCGGGGAGTCCGGGCCGTGGAACGGGGACGCGTCGGCTTCGGTGGCGGGCTTGCCCTGCACCAGGCCCGCGACCCCCGAGGCCAGCAGGAACGGGCGGCCGGTGCCGGCGAGCGCGTCGCCGATGGTCTCGACGGCGGCCCGCTCGGCCGCGTTGGAGGCGGCCTGGTCGGCGAAGTCGTGCTTGTTGGCCAGGTGGATGACCGCGTCGGCCGCCTCGGCGCCGGCGCGGAGACCGGCCAGGTCGTCGAGGTCGCCGCGCCGGACCTGGACGCCGGCCGCTTCGAGCTTCGCGGCGGACGCGGCCGAGCGGGCCAGCCCGGTGACCTCGTGGCCGGCGGCGAGCAGTTCGCCGGCGACAGCCGTGCCGATCCAGCCGGAGGCTCCGGTGACGAAAACGCGCATGGCGTGAACTCCTTCGAGGAAGATGTGATGTCAGTGACCGACGTCAGTCGCTGACATCGCCACCGTACTCCTTTATGTCAGGCGCTGTCATCACTAGACTCGGTGGCATGGTGCGCTGGGAACCCGGGACCGCGGAGCGGCTGCAGCAGGCCGCGCTCGAACTGTTCGCCACCCGCGGCTACGAGCAGACGACCGCCGCGGAGATCGCGCAGGCCGTCGGCCTGACCGAGCGCACCTTCTTCCGGCACTTCAGCGACAAGCGCGAAGTCCTCTTCCAAGGGCAGGAACTGCTGGTCCAGGCCTTCCTCGACGGCATCGCCGCGGCCCCGCCGGAGGCGTCACCGCTCGAGGTCGTCGCCTCGGCGCTGCGGTCGTCGTCGGCCTTCTTCCCGGACGAGCGCCGTCCGCACTCCCGCACGCGGCAGTCCGTGATCGACCGCCACCCCGCGCTGCAGGAACGGGAGCGTCACAAGCTGACGACGCTGGCCACGACGGTCGCCGATGCCCTGCGCGCCCGCGGCGTCGGCGAGCCCGCGGCCACCCTCGCGGCGGAATCGGGGGCCACGGTGTTCGGGATCGCGTTCGGCCGGTGGCTGCGCGAGGAGGGGTCGCTGGCCGACCTCGCGGCCGAAGTGCTGGACGAGCTGCTGACGCTGGCCGGCGAAGCCGCTCAGGCGTTGCGCTCCCCGAGGTGAAAGCCGCGCCTGAGCCGGTGGCTCAGGCGACGAGGTCGTCCCAGCGGACCAGGATCGCCGCCGCGAGGACCCCGGCGACCAGGATCTTGACGGCGACCAGCGCACCGCTCACCCCGCTGAAGGACAAGAGGTCCAGCGCCGTGCCGGTCACGAACGCCGCGCCGAACACCCGGGCGCCCCACCGGCGGCGGAAAGCCAGGGCCACCAGCGCGATCAGCTGGACCGCGGTCGCGAACAGGGCGAGCAGGAACCACGGTGAGGTCTCACCGCCGTGGGCGAGGTCGCCGGACAGCACCGAGATCCCGGCGATCAGCAGCACGATCGTGCCCAGGCCGAAGACGACCAGCATCACCGGCAGGAAGATCCGGCCCGCCCCCTCCGGCGTGGCGCGTTCGGGCAGACGGCGACGCGGCACGGTGAGCCTCCACTCGGTTCGTGAACCACGACCGTGCCCGACCGCGCGGCTTGCGCCCACGGTGCTTTTGCCGCCACGACAATTTTTACCCGCGCCCATTCGGAGTACTCCGCCAATGCGCGACGAGATCGGCTGAAATCGGCAAGAAGTTGTGTAACGAGTTCATGATCCTCTGCGAATGCAGAACCGTGAAAACTTCGATTACGCGATTGGCCGCGGTTGTCGCCGCGGCGATGATCTGTTGCGGTCTGGAAACCGCGGTCACCCTTCCGGCGGCCCAAGCGTCCACGGTGGAGCCGCAGTGTCCCGAAGAGGGGTGCGGCGGCGATCCCGGTCTCCCGGGGGACCCCGGTACGCCGCCGCCCACCACGCCCGCTCCGACGACCTGCGCCAACCAGGGCACGCCCGTCTACAGCGGATCGGTGACGTCCTACACCCCGGACTGCGGCACGGGCTACCGCGTCCACGCCTACACCACCGTGCTGCGCTGGGACTCCTACTCCGGCGGCAGCCCGGTCAAGTCCGCCCGGGTGCAGAGCTACATCCGGTTCGAACGCGCCAACGGCGACGGCCTCGACGCGCGCGACACCCGCGTGTCCTGCCACGACACCTACGGCGGCTCCGGCTCCGACCACGAGGACAAGGCCACCAAGACCACCGTCACCTACAACACCGGCAGCGTCCCGCCGGGTGCGGCGGTGACCGTGACCTGCGAACAGCAAGCCACCTACAACAACGTCACCTACTCGACCACGACCGTCCAAACGGTCTACGCACCCCACCCGTACTGATCGGCGGCGCTCCGGCGGCCTGCTGCTGAAACAGGCCGCCGGAAAACCGCTCCGCCATTCGTGCGCGGCACGGGCAATTCCGGTCGGGTCGCATTTCGGCGGAGGTGAGCGCGAGCACGGCAAAGCGTGCGATCGTTCGCCGAAATGCGCGGCCGTGGCGGGGGACTGGGCTGGCGGTCTCATGACCAGGGGCCGGTCCGCGGCCGTGCGCGAGGAGCCGCCACCATGCCAGCCGATCGGGCCGAGGCTCGGACCCGTCACCCCCGTCACCAGCGCCGCGGCGAGGCCCGGCTGCCGGCCGCCGTCGCGACCCTCGTGGCCATCGCGCTCTACCTGGCCCTGCCCGAACAGCTGCTGGTCGCGCCCCGGTTCGTCGTGCCCGCGCTGGAAATCCTGCTGCTGGTGCCGCTGGTCGCGATCAACCCGCGGCGCGTCACCCGGCAGACCAGGATCTCCCGCGTCCTGTCGCTCTCGCTGGTCGTCGTCATCGGCGTCACCAACCTGGGAGCGCTGGCGCTGCTCATCCACGACCTGGTCGCCGGTGCGGCCGGCGACGGCCAGGCTCTGCTGCTCGGCGCGCTGCAGGTCTGGCTGGCCAACCTGATCGCGTTCGGGCCGGCCTACTGGGAGCTCGACCGGGGCGGCCCGGTCAAGCGACCCAGTCCGGCCGCGCCGATCTCCCGCTGGCCGATTTCCGGTTCTCCCAGGACGAGAACGCCGACACCGTCGAGGAGGTCGCCGAAGGGTCCAGCGTCAAGGCCGACTGGATACCGACGCTGGTGGACTACCTGTACGTGTCGGTGACCAACTCGACGGCGTTCAGCCCCACCGACACCGTGCCGCTGTCGTCGCGGGCGAAGGTGCTGACGTCGTTGCTGGTCATCGCCCGCGCGGTCAGCGTCCTGAAGTAGCACCGCGCGATCCGGCTGTTGCTTGTTCTGCCATGCGGAAGTTAGTCTCCGCAGAACGAAACTGTGGAAGGCCGGGTGGCGGGCCGTCGCTCGCTCCTACCGAGAGGCGGATTCGATGGCGGAGAGCACGCCGGAGACGGGTGACGTGGCGGCCGCGGCAGGCAGGCCCGAGGACGAACGGCTCGGGATCGGCAAGAGCTTCGCCTACGGCATCCAGCACGTCTTGACCATGTACGGCGGGATCATCGCGCCCCCGCTGATCATCGGGGGCGCCGCGGGCGTCTCGCCCGCCGAGATCGGGCTGCTCGTCGCGTCGTGCCTGTTCATCGGCGGGCTGGCGACGATCCTGCAGTCCTACGGCGTGCCCTTCTTCGGCTCCCGGCTGCCGCTGGTGCAGGGCACCTCCTTCGCCGGCGTGGCGACGATGACCGCGATCGTGGCCGACGGCGGGCTCCCCGCGGTGTTCGGTGCGGTGATCGTGTCCGCGCTGCTCGGCCTGCTCATCACGCCGGTGTTCTCCCGGCTGGTGAAGTACTTCCCGCCGGTCGTGACCGGCACGGTGATCACGGTGATCGGGCTCAGCCTGATGCCGGTCGCGGCCCGGTGGGCGATGGGCAACGACACCAAGGCCGCGGATTCCGGGTCGGTCTCCAACATCGGGCTGGCCGCGGCGACGCTGGCGATCGTGCTGCTGCTGAGCAAGATCGCCGTGCCGGCGATTTCCCGGCTCTCGATCCTGCTGTCCATCGTGGTCGGCACCGCGCTGGCCGCCGTGCTCGGCAAGGCCGATTTCTCCCAGGTGGGGAACGGCCCGATCTTCGCGGTACCGGCCCCGTTCGGCTTCGGCGCACCGACCTTCGACGTCGCCGCGATCGTGTCGATGTTCATCGTCATCCTGGTGACCCTGACCGAGACCACGGCCGACATCCTCGCGGTGGGGGAGATCGTCGGCACGAAGGTCGGCAAACGCCGGATCGGCGACGGCCTGCGCGCCGACATGGCCTCCTCGGCGATCGCACCGATCTTCAACGGCTTCATCCAGAGCGCCTTCGCCCAGAACGTCGGCCTCGTCGCGATCACCGGCGTCCGGAGCCGGTTCGTGGTGACGGCCGGCGGCGGGGTCCTGGTGGTCCTCGGCCTGCTGCCGGTGCTGGGCCGGGTGGTCGCGGCCATCCCGTACCCGGTCCTGGGCGGCGCCGGCCTGGTGCTGTTCGGCACGGTCGCGGCCTCCGGCATCAAGACACTGTCCAAAGTAGACTACAACGGCAACCTCAACCTGGTGATCGTCGCGGCTTCGGTGGGCCTGGGCATGGTCCCGATCGCGGTGCCCGGCTTCTACGACCGGTTCCCGGCGTGGGTCGGCACGATCTTCCACTCCGGGATCAGCGCCGCCGCGCTCCTGGCCGTCGTGCTGAACCTGGTGTTCAACCACCTGAAGCCGGGCAAGGCGGGCAGCGAACCGTCGGTCTTCGCGACGGCGACCCGCGTGATCGACTACTCGGACCTCAAGGTCCTTTCCCGGCTGGAGAACGGCGACAAGGTCGTCGACGGCAAGATCGTGGACGCGCAGGGCCGCCCGGTCCCGGTACGGGACTCCGACGGGCAGCCGGTGTCCTACCGGATCGGCACCGAGCCGGAGGAACACTGACGCGACGGGCTCCGGGGTGGGTGTATTCGAGGAGCTACCGCCGTCCTGAGTGGCGCGGCAGAGCTCGTTCCCGTCCGTATATTGGGGTGATGGGGTGGCGAAGCGGAGCGCGTGGGGTTTGGATCCCGGCTCCCGCGTTCTTGCTCGTTTCCTACGGGATCGGCGACGGTCTCCGGAATACCGCGACGAACATCTTGGTGCCGTGCGCATTCGTGCTGATCGCGGTGTCGCTGTGCTCTACGCCAGGGGCGGATCCCGGGAGAAAGCTCGACTACATCGTCCAATACCACGACGGCGGTGGTGCCCGGCTGCGAGGCCGTGCCAGCTTGTGGCACCAAGCCCCGCTCCTGACCCTCGACCGCGCGCAACCCGCGTGGATCGGTGGCTCGGGCCGCGCATACGCTCGCGGTAGCCGAAGGTCCTGACCTTGACGGGTAAGGGAAGTGGGTCACCTCTTCTGACCCGTGTTCGTCGGGCGAAGCCGCCAGACGCCGATGCGCTGAACCGGCGCTTCGCGGTGGGCCCACGCGAACACTCCAGCTCAGCCCCTCACCGGGGAGTACGCCCCAGTTGACGGCGCAGCCATGCCGCTCGAGCAGCGACGGCGTCCCGCGAGAGCACGGCATCGGGAACCACGACGTCGAACCCGTGGAACCCGCCGGGCCAGACGTGCAGCTCGACGTCGCAGCCCGCCTGCCACATGCGGCTCGCGTAGGCGACGTCCTCGTCCCGGAACGTTTCGGCCGACCCGACGTCGACGAACGTGGACGGCAGTCCGGAGAGGTCTGCGGCGCGGGAAGGCGCGGCGTACGCAGAAACGTCCGGTCCGCCGCGAACGCCGTCGCCGAGGAGCGCGTTCCAGCCGGTCTCGTTCGAGGAGCTGTCCCAGATGCCGAGGCCGCGCATCTGCCGCGCGGAGGGCGAGTCGTTGCGGTCGTCCAGCATCGGCGACAGGAGCAGCTGGGCCAGGATGGCCGGGCCGGTGCGGTCGCGTGCCATCAGGCTGACAGCCGCTGCGAGGCCGCCGCCGGCGCTCGCGCCGCCGAGGACGATGCGCTCGGGGTCGATGTTCAGCTCGGGGGCGTGCTCCGACACCCACGCCAGGCCCGCGTAGCAGTCCTCGACGGGACCCGGGTGGGGTGTCTCGGGTGCGAGCCGGTACTCGACCGAGACCACGGCCATGCCCATCGGTTCGGCCAGGTTCAGCATTTCGACCAGGCCGAACCGGTTGTCTCCGACGATCATGCCGCCGCCGTGGACGTGGTAGATCGCCGGGGCCGGGGCCGCCGCGTGCTTCGGGAGGCAGATCAGCAGCGAGATGTCCGGTTCCCCGGCCGGCCCCGGCACCGCCCGCTCCTGCACGCTGTAGGCGCCGCCGCGCGAGAGGATCTCGTCGGTCGGGGTCTCCACCCCGGGAACGGGCCTGCGCATCTCGACGATGGTGTCCGGACGGTACGCGTCGGGAGGGCGCAGACCGGTCAGCACCTCGACGACGGGAGCGAGCTCCGGATCGAAGGGTGGTGGCGGTCCGACCGGCCGGGTGGCGGACCGGTCCGTGACTTGCGTGGTCATGTGTTCTCCTTGGGACAACCGAGCCGAGCGTTCGAGTTCTGCTTGCGCAGGAGGGGTTCCGCAGCCGGGTCGAACTGCCGGAACCCCTCCTCGCTCAGACGGTCGGCACAGTCCCGCCGTCGATCACGTACTCGGCGCCCACGATCGCCGAGGCGCGGTCCGAGACCAGGAACCCGACCAGGTCCGCGATTTCCCCGGTGTTCGCGAACCGTCCCAGCGGTACTCCGCCGAGGGAGTCGTAGATGGTCTGCTTGGCTGCTTCACGGGTGAGCCCGTTGCCCTCGGCGATCCGGTCCACGAACCTTTCGTAGGCTTCGGTCTCGATCCCGCCGGGGCTGATCGCGTTGACCCGCACGCCGCGCGGCGCGAGCTCGTTGGCGAGTCCCTTGCTGTACGTGCGCAGAGCGGCCTTCGCGGCCGCGTACGCCAGGGACGCGTCGTACTGGGGTAGTTCCCGCTGGATCGAGGTGAAGTGCAGCACCACGCCCGCCCCGGCCTCGATCATCGCCGGGAGCAGAGCCCGGTCGAGCCGCACCGCTCCCAGGAAGTTGAGGTTCAGTTCGGTGAGCCACTGGTGATCGGTGATGACGGCGAATCCACCGGCCGGCGTCGACGCACCGCCGACGATGTGCACCAGGATGTCGGGTGCGCCGCCGGCCTCGGCGATCCGGGCGGCCACCGCGTCGGTGCCTTCGATCGTCGTCACGTCCGCTTCGATGAACCGGTCGGGGTGCTCGTACCCGGCGGGCATCGTTCGCGCCGTCACGTACACGTCGGCACCCAGCTCTCGCAGCCTCTCCGCGACGGCCTTGCCCGAGCCCTTCGAGCCGCCCGTGACCAGTGCCCGGCGACCGTCGAGACGATCACGGTCTGAACTAGACATCTTTCTCTCCAGTGAAGATCGGCGTGGCGGATCCGGTCAGGCCGGGTGGTTGGCGATGACGAGTTCGGCGATGAGGTCGTCCCGCACCGCGAACCGGTAGTCGAGCTCGGCGACGCCACCCGGGAAGGTGCCCTCGAGCCGCACGGTCACCACCCAGTGGGTGTCGTCGACGCGGCGGGCGCCGAGCTGCTCGGTCGTGTACTCGAACTCGGACCCGGCGTCCCGCAGGAACGCGTGGGCCGTCTCCCGGCCGCGGAAGGTCTCGCCCTGGTCGACGAGCACCGCGTCCTCGGTGAGGAACGACGAGGCGGTGCCGGCGTCGCGGACGACGTGGGCGGCGAAGAACCCGCGCACGGGGGTCGGGAGCAGATCGGACGGGAGATCGGTGTGCTGTGTCATGCGGCCATCGTGTGACCTCGCGGCGTGGGAGGGTCAAGCCGTGGACTCTCTCCCCGGGGGAGAGTCCAGAATGGAGCCATGCTGAGCATCGGGGAGTTCTCGCGGCTGACCCACTTGAGCGTGCGGACCCTGCGCCGGTACCACGAGGCGGCCCTGCTGGAGCCCGTCGTGGTGGACGAGACCACCGGTTACCGCTACTACGGACTCGACCAGATCCCGGCCGCGCAGGTCATCCACCGGCTCCGCGAACTCGACGTCCCCTTGAGCGATGTGCAGCGAATCCTGCGGACTCCCGACCCCGGTGTCCGGGCGGCCCTGGTCGCGGACCATCTGCAGCGCCTCGAGGACGTGCTCGACCGCACCCGGGCCGCGGTCGTGTCGCTGCGGCGCCTGCTGCGGCCCGACCCCGCGCCGATCGATGTCGAGCTGCGTGCGGAGCCCGCCCGGACGGTCGCGGCGGTGGAGGCCGTGGTCGGGCACGGCGATGTCGAGGCCTGGTTCGCGGGAGCGATGGCCGAGTTGGAGGCGGCCGTCGGCGCCGCCGCGACCGGGCCGCCGGGCGGCTGCTACGACAACGCCCTTTTCGAACAGGAGCGCGGGCACGCGCTCGTCTACCTGCCGACCGCCGCGCCACCTCGCACCGGACGCGTGCACCCCGCGGTTCTCCCGGCCGCGGAACTGGCCGTCACCACCCACGTCGGCGAGCACGACGGCATCGAGGTCACCTACGGCGAACTCGGGACGTGGGTGGTGGAGAACGCGATGTCGGTGGCCGGGCCGGTGCGGGAGGTCTACGTCGCCGGCCCTCGCGACTCGGGCGATCCCGCCACGTGGCGCACCGAGATCGGCTGGCCCGTCTTCCGCGTCACCTGAAGCGGCCGGAGCGCGGCACCCGATCGGCGGCGGACCGGAACCGCGCCGGGTGCCCTCAGCGGATCGCGCCGTGCGGGAGGACGGCGTGCACGCCCCACGTCTCGTTGGCGACCTGGGTGATCCGCAGGTCGACGACCGGTGAGGCCAGCGCGAGCGCGGTGGGGCGGTCCAGGTCGTGGATCCGCTGCAGCCAGGTCACCATGGCGGCCAGCGCGTCGGCCATGGCCTCGTCGAGGCCGGCGCCGAAGCCGAAGGTGACCCGGCCTTCGGGGGTTTCGGCGTGGATACCCGGCACCGCCGCGTCCGCCGCCAGGGTGAGGGTGACCTCCGTGGTCATCGGGCACTCGATCGCCGTTCCGCCGACTTCGCCGTTGCCCTGGGCCGCGTGCCCGTCGCCCAGGTGCAGCAGCGCGCCGGGAACGGTCAGCGGCAGGAACAACGTCGACCCGGCGACCAGGTCCCGGCAGTCGAGGTTGCCGCCGCCGAGCGCCCGCGGCGGAATGGTCGAGTGCGGTCCCGGCTCGGCCGGTGGAACGCCGACGACGCCGAGGAAGGGGGCGACGCCGACGGTGTGGCCGAGGTCGCTGGTGGCGGTTTCGCCGGTGATGTCCCACGTCAGCCACGTGCCCGGGCCGTCGGCGACGCCGAGCCCGCGGTTGAGCGCGGTGTCCTTCACCCCGGCCGTGGTCCAGCCCCAGTCGCCGGGCGCGATCGACGTGAAGTGCACGCCCAGGACCATGCCCGGCTCGGCGCCGCGCACCGCGATCGGCCCGGTCAGGCAGTGCCCGCGCCGTTCCGGGTACATCGCGGGGCCGTCCACTCGCCGGTCCAGGTAACCGGCGGCGTCGAGCGAGCCGACCAGGACGGAGTCGCCCGGATCGACGGTGAGCACGGGCGGGGTGGCCCGGTCGAGGACGTCCACTGTGGTCTCCCGCGTCGCGGGAAGCCGGTGCTCGGCCACGGTTTTCCTTTCCGGTGCGGACGTTCAGCGGAGCAGGGACCCGGCGGTCGGCGCCAGGCGCACCGTGGACGGGGGCGCCGCGGTCAGCGCGGCAACGGTTTCGGCCAGGGCCGCGCACCGGGGATCCCGGTGGACGGCGTTCAGGATGTGTTCGCGGTCGGTGTCGTTCTCGAAACGCCTGATCCAGACTACGGCGTCTTCGTCGCCGGCCACGGTGAACGAGCCCACCACGCGCATCTCCAGTTCCTGGTGCAGCGGGATGACGGTCTCGTCCAGGTAGCGGGCCAGTTCGGCGCCCCGGCCGGGACGGGCGTGCTCGGTGCGGATCTCGTAGAACATCGGTGGTACTCCCCGTGGCGATCAAGAGCGGCGGGCGGCGGCGAGCGCGTAGACGTCGGGGGAGCCGTCCCACGGCGCGGTGCGCGCCACGGTCCAGTGTTCGATGAGCCACCGGCCGTCGAGCTTGCGCAGCTTCACCTCCCAGCGGCCGCGCATCGTGCAGTGGTCGACGACGCCGGGATCGGCGGGGACGTGGTGGTAGGCGACGACGTGCGCGCGGCACGTGGCATCGTCGTCGGAGGGCCGCACGACGAGGTCGGTGGCGGTGTGGTGGGTGCTGTCGAAGCCCTCCAGGGTCGCGCGGGCCAGCTCGACGAGGCCGTCGGCGGTCACCGTCGTCGGCGGCCTGCCGTGGTAGTGCGTCGACAGGTCCAGCGTCACCTCGTCGGCGAACAGCCGCCGCAGGGAGGCCCAGTCCCGGTCGTCCTGGGCGTGGGCGAGCCCGGCGACGACGTCGGCGATGGCCGCGCGGTCGAGAAGGTCCTGCAGTGCGTTCATGGTCGAGGCTCCTCGGACGCGGGGCGGTCGATCACCGGCAGGACCAGCCGGCTGGGGTGCGCGGGTCCGTGGTGTACGTGGTTGAGGGCGACCACCACGTCGCCGGTGCCGTCGGTGGCGATCGTCGCGCCGGTGTTGGTGTTGCGGTCGTAGCGGGGGAAGTTGCTGCCGGCCACCTCGAGCCGGATGCGGTGCCCGGGCCGGAAGACGTTCGCGGTGACGCCGAGGTCGAGGGTGAGTTCGGCGTCCGTGCCCGGCGCGAGGAGCACGGGTTCGGTGAGGGACTCGCGGTAGCGGACGCGCTGGATGCCTTCGCACAGCAGGATCGCCCGGCCGTCGGGGTGCACGTCGACGAGCTTGCCGGTGAAGTCGGTGTCCGGTGTGGACGATCGGATGTGCAGCACCAGGGTGACGTGCCCGGTGACCTCGACCGGACGCTCGAGAACCGGAGTGGTGAAGCACAGGACGTCCTCGCGCGCTTCCACCGCGGCCTGGTCGGCCGGTCCGGGGTGGGTTCCCGGCGCGGCGGCGAGCACGGTGCCGCCCAGGCTGGGTACCGGATCGCGGGGGTCGTAGCGAAACGAGTCCGTCGCCTCCTCGGCCGCGACATCGGGGTTCAGGACACCGTCGCCACCGGCGGTGTTCGCGCGGCCGCCGCCGTCGAGGAAGAAGTCGGTGTACCGGGTGTCCGGCAGCGGCCAGTCCGGCTCGTCGCGCCACTCGTCGGCCCCCATGACGAAGATCCGGACCCGGTGGGTGTCGTCGGGGAGCTCGCGGCCGCGGACCCAGCGGTCGAAGAACCGCAGGTGCGCTTCGGTGATGCCGGCGGTCTTGATGCTGCCGGCGAGCCCGAACGACCGGTCGGGGTAGGTGCCGAGGTCGGTGCCGTCGGGGTGGGACCAGGGGCCGATGATCAGCCGCTGGCCGTCGCGGGCGGCGGCAGTGCCACCGCGGCGGCGCAGCATCCGGTACGACCGCACGGTTTCGCCGACGAACACGTCGTACCACCCTCCGATGTGGAGCGCCGGGACGGTGATCCGCTCGCCGTGGTCGGTCGCGGCGACCTCCCGCCAGAAGGCGTCGCGTTCCGGGTGGTCGAGCACGTCGGCGAACCAGGGCAGGGACCGGGTCACCACGGCGCGGCCGGCGATCGGCAACGGCTCGTGCAGCGACCGCGGCTCGGCCAGGCCGGACAGCAGCGCTCCGGCGTCGGCGGGGTCACCGCGCCCCTCGCCGAGGCCACGACGCAGGTTGCGCAGGGCCGAAAGAGTGCCCCAGGTCAGGACCGCGTCCTGGGAAAGCGCGCCGCCGGGGGAGCGCCACGGTGCCGCGTACGGGTCGGCCGAGGTCATCACCGGCGCGATCGCCCGCAGCGCCGGAACGCCGTGCGCGGCGGCCTGCCACTGGCTGAACCCCATGTACGACCCGCCCCACATGCCGACCGCGCCGTCGCACCACGGCTGCGCGGTGAGCCAGGCGAGGGTGTCGACGCTGTCCGGGCCTTCGTGGGTGTGCGGCACGAACGTTCCGGGCGAGCGGGAGGTACCCCGGACGTCCTGCGCCACCACGGCGTATCCCGCTCCGACGAGAGCGAACACGTCGGGGAGCTTCGGATTCCCGTACAGCCCGGCGTCGTCCTTGCCGTAGGGCGTGCGGACCAGCAACGCGGGGAACGGCCCGGGCCCGTCCGCAAGCCACACGTTGGTGGCGAGCGCGACGCCGTCGCGCATCGGCACCGGCACGTCGACCTCCACCGTGAAGGTCATGCCGTCACCGGGTTCCCGGCGGACGACGTGAGCATCCAGTGGCTGAACGCGGCGTAGTGCCGCGCGAACTCCTGCGGGGTGGGGGAGTGCTCCACGGCCGCCGAGAGTTCCGCGACGCGGGCGTACCGCGGGATCCGGTCCGCCTCGTAGGCGGCCAGTGCCGCGGGCACGTCCCCGCCCGGGGTGAGCAGGCGGCCGAGCAGCGCGGCGTCTTCGACGCCCAGCGTCGCCCCGGCGGTGATGTGCGGCGACATCGCGTGCGCCGCGTCGCCGGCGAGCACGACGCGCCCGGACGTCCAGTGCGGCAACGGCGGCACGAGCATGATCTGGTGGTGCAGGATCAGTTCCTCGGGCGTGGCGTGGATGAGTTCGGTGAGGACCCCGCCGTGCTCACCGTCGTCGAGGTGCGCGGCCCGGGCCAGGGCCTGCTCCTTGAGGGTGCCGGTCGGTTCCGGCGTGTCGAACTGGTTCACCAGCCAGTAGACGCCGCCGTCGTGGGTGCGCACGTACCCGCCGCGGCAGCGGTCGCCGCCGAGGACGACCCGGTTCCCGGTCAGGGCGAGACCCGGGTCCGGGAGCACCGCGCGCCACGCGTGGTGCCCGGGGTGTTCCTCCGCCGGCTTCCCCGGCACCAGCTGCGCGCGCACCGCCGAGTACGCGCCGTCCGCCCCGACGAGCACGTCGGCGGTGTCCTCGCTGCCGTCGGTCAACCGGACGGTGACGCGATCGGCGTGCTCGTCGTACGCGGCGAACCCGGTGGCGAGGCGGATGTCGTCCCGGCCGACGGCGTCGGCGAGCAGATCGGTGAGCTTCGCCCGGTGCACCAGCAGGAACCGGTGGTCCTCGACGCCGAACTCCGGGGTCTCGAGCAGCCGCCCGGCCGTGTCGTGGAAGTACATCTCCCCGGGTTTGCCGACAGCCCGCACCTGGTCGCCGACGCCGAGTTCGTCGAACACGGCCAGTGCGTTGGCCCACAGCCCCAGTCCCGCGCCGGCCGCGCGGATCTCCGGCGCGTGCTCGTGGACCACCACGTCGATTCCGTTGCGGCGCAAAGCGAGAGCACTCGTCAGTCCCACGATCCCGCCGCCGATCACCACAGCTCGCATCGCTGTCCTCCTCCGTCGTCTGAACCCGACGTTAAGGACCGTCGCCGGTTAACTCCAGTGCAACGTTGGTACCTACTCATTCCACCTGTGATAATCGGCGCGTGGACCACGACCTGAACCTCATCGAGGCGCTGGACGCGCTGCTCACCGAAAGCAGCGTGACGAAGGCGGCGGAGCGCCTGCACACGTCGGCCCCGGCGATGAGCCGCACGCTGGCCCGGCTGCGGCGCGCGTTCGACGACCCGCTGCTCGTCCGGGCCGGCCGCGATCTCGTGCCGACCCCGCGGGCGCTGGAGCTGCGCGGGGAGGTGCACGCGATCGCCGCCCGGGCCCGTGCACTGTTCGGCCCGTCGACGGCCGCCGACCCGCGGACCGCGGTGCGCGTGTTCGACCTGCAGGTCACCGACATGCTGTCCACGACGTTCATCCCGTCCCTCATCGACGACCTGCGGACCCAGGCGCCGGGGATCTCCCTGCGGCTGCGACCGGAAAACCTCCAGGACACCCCGGCGCTGCGCGAAGGACTCGTGGACCTGGAGATCGGGACGCTGCGCCCGGGCGACCCCGAAGTCCACACGGAAACGCTCGTCACCGAAACGCTCGTCGGCGCGATCCGCCCGGATCACCCACTGGCGAAGGTCAAGACCGTCACCCCGAAGCGGTTCGCCGCGGCCGACCACATCGTCGTCTCCCGCCGGGGCCGCGCGCACGGCCCGATCGACGAGCGGCTGGCCGAGCTGGGGCTGAACCGCCGGGTGGTCGCCGTCCTGCCGAGCTTCGCCGGCGCGCTGCACGTGGCCCGCGGAACCGACGTCGTCTGCGTGACCCCGGCCAGGCTGGGCCGCCCGATGCTGGAAACGCTGGGACTGCGGACGTTCCCGCTTCCCGTGGCGGTGCCGGAAGTGGTGCTCGCCATGGCCTGGCACCCCCGCAACCACCACGACCGGACGCACGCACTCCTGCGCGAGCGCGTCCGCCGGATCATGACCCTCGTCGCGGGCCCGCCGTGATTTCGCCCGGATGGCGCGGCAGCACCGTGTAGCGGTCGTAGTGCTTCGCGATGGTGATGGCGTGCTGGCGGACCTCCTCGCCCGGCGCGTGGCGCCACTTCGGCACGTAGCCGATTTCCTCCAGCAACGGCGGGTACTCGCAGGACTCTATGTCGCAGTGGATGCGCCCAGTACCAGGTGCTGCCGAAGTCCCCCGCCTCGTCGATTACGCGGATCTCTTCGACGCCGGCGTCGCGCAGGCGCGCCGCGGTCGAAGCCGAGTTCGACGGGGGTGAGGTGGTTGAGCTGCGGGGCGTGCCTGATGATCTTCGCGGACCCGCTGCGACTCCCGTTGCGGGCGCCGGAACGCTGCTCGGGAGGCCGGCGCAGACCAAGGCCGAGGCCATGCCGGCCGACCTGAGCCGAACCGAAACGATCACGCAGCTCGGTGCGACGATCGGCTCATTCGACCACCTGATCTCGATGGTGCCAATGCACGCCGCCGGGCCGCTGGTCCGGGCCCGCGCTACCCCCGTTCGCGGGTAGTGCGGGCCGTCGCCGGGGCTGAATCCTCGGCATGGCCACGACTTCGCGTCGGCCACGGATGGAGGAGTCCACGATGGACGTAACCGAGGCGTACCGGGCTGCCCGGGACCAGTTGCTGTTGCTGCGCGGCGAGCACGAACGGGCGGTCGCCGAGTTCGAGTGGCCGGAGCTGGGGGAGCGGTTCAACTGGGCCGTGGACTGGTTCGACGCAATCGCCCGGGACAACAACCGGCCGGCGCTGGTGATCGTCGAAGAAGACGGCACGTCGGTCGAGCGGAGCTTCGCCGAGATGTCCCGGGCCTCCGATCGGCTGGCGGCGTGGCTGGCCGCGCGCGGTGTCGCGAAGAGCGATCCCGTGGTGCTCATGCTCGGCAACCAGGTCGAGCTGTGGGAGTCGATGCTGGCGATCCTCAAGCTGGGCGCCGTTTTGCTGCCGACGACCACCGCCGTCACGGCGGAGGACCTGGCCGACCGGATCGTCCGCAGCGGCACTCGCCACGTCATCTGCAACGCCCGCGACACCGGCATGTTCGAAGACGTCGCCGGCGGCTACACGCGGATCAGCGTCGGGGCGGCCGAAGGCTGGGCCGACCTGCGGGAAGCAGCCACGCTGGACTGGGAGCCGATCGCGCACCCTCGGACGGCCGTGGACGATCCGGCCTTGCTCTACTTCACTTCCGGCACGACGTCGCGGCCCAAGCTGGTCGAGCACACGCAGGTGTCCTACCCGGTCGGTCACCTCTCGACGTTGTACTTCCTCGGTGTCCGACCGGGGGATGTCCACCTGAACATCTCCTCGCCGGGCTGGGCGAAGCACGCGTGGTCGTGCTTCTTCGCGCCGTGGATCGCGGAGGCGACGATCTTCATCCACAACTACGGCCGGTTCGACGCCGCGGCGCTGCTCGGGCAGCTGCGTGATCGGCAGGTCAGCAGCTTCTGCGCGCCGCCGACGGTGTGGCGGATGCTGATCAAGGCCGAGCTGGGGGAGCGGCCCGGCAGTCTGCGCGAAGCGATCGGCGCCGGGGAACCCCTCAACCCCGAGGTGATCGAGCAGGTGCGCCGGACGTGGGGGCTGACCATCCGGGACGGGTTCGGCCAGACCGAGACGACCGCCCAGGTCGGCAACACCCCGGGTGCCGAGGTCAAGCCGGGCTCGATGGGGCGCCCGCTGCCCGGTGTGCCTGTGGTGCTGGTCGACCCGGCCACCGGCGAGCCGCTGGCCGGGCCGGGGGAGGGCGAGATCTGCCTGGATCTCGCGCGGCAGCCGCTGTCGTTGATGAAGGGCTACCAGAACGACCCGGACCGCACGGGTGAGGCGATGGCCGGCGGCTACTACCACACGGGCGACGTGGCCACCGTGGACGACGAGGGCTACATCTTCTACGTCGGCCGCACCGACGACGTCTTCAAGGCGAGCGACTACAAGATCAGCCCGTTCGAGCTCGAGTCGGTGCTCGTCGAGCACCCGGCCGTGGCCGAGGCGGCCGTCGTCCCGGCCCCGGACCCGGTGCGGCTGGCCGTGCCGAAGGCCTACATCGCGCTGGCGCCCGGTCACGAGCCGACGGAGGAGACCGCGTTGGCGATCCTGCGGCACGCGCGCGAGCGGCTCAACCCGTACCAGCGCGTCCGGCGGGTCGAATTCTTCGACCTGCCCAAGACGCTCTCGGGCAAGATCCGCCGGGTCGAACTGCGCGGGCGCGAGAACCAGCTGACCGAGCCGCCGGGCGGGGAGTGGCGCGACGACCAGTTCCCCGAGCTGAAGAGATGAGCTCGACGAGTAATGCGTAAGTCCGGGTGGTGACCGGAGACAGGCGAAGGGTGTCCAAGATCCGTTTGTGACGACAGACCTGAAAACCCTTCTCACCGCACTCTACGTCATAATCGACGACCACCTCACCGGCCGGGGCCGGACGAATAGACCGCCGAAGCTGACCGACGCGGAGCTGTTGACCCTGGCCGTAGCCCAGGCCCTGCTGGGATTCACCTCCGAGGCCCGCTGGCTACGGTTCCTGCCCACCCGGATGCCCGGCGCGTTCCGCTACCTGCCCGGCCAGTCCGGCTACAACCGCCGCCTGCGTGCCGCATTGCCGCTGGTCAAGCTCGTCATGCGCTGGCTGGCGGCCGATACCGACCTGTGGACCGACACGACCTGGGTCGTTGACTCGACCCCGGTGGAGTGCGGCCGGTCCCGGCCCACGGTGAAGCGTTCGGAGCTGGCCGGCTGGGCCAAATACGGCTTCTGCCGCTCCCACTCGCGCTGGTTCTGGGGATTGCGGCTGCACCTGGTCTGCACCCCGGCCGGACTGCCGATCGCCTGGGCGCCGGCCGATCCCAAGGTCGACGAACGGCAAGTGCTCATGGCGATCTGTGACCACGAACCCCACCTGCTCACCGACCGGCCCGGTCTGCTGATCATCGCTGACAAGGGCTACGTCTCCCGCGAACTGGACCATTACCTCAGCGAGCGCGGGGTCCGGCTGATCCGTCCGTCCTACCGCAACCGCCAGCCTCATCCCGGTGAGCCGCTGCTCAAGTCCATCCGTCAGCTCATCGAGTCGGTCAACGACACCCTCAAAGGCCAGCTCAACCTCGAACAGCACGGCGGCCGCACCATCGAGGGTGTCGGAGTCCGCATCGCCCAACGCCTCCTCGCGTTGACCGCCGCCATCTGGCACAACCGCGCCACCGGCCAGCCCATCACCCGATCACTGACCGCCTACGACCACTGACCGAGTTACGCGTTGCTCGTCTAGAGGACACCCGCCCGCCGGGCCGCGTGGGCGGCCGCGGTGCGGGTGTGCACGTCGAGCTTGCGCATGGCGGCGCGCAGGTAGGCCTTGATCGTTTCCGGGCTGAGCCCGAGCCGGGCGGCGATCTCGACGTTGGTGGCGCCGACCTCGACCAGGCGCAGCGCGTCGAGTTCCCGCGGCGCCAAGGCCGGCCGGTTCGCCGGCTCGGGTGCTTCACCACGCAGTGTGCGGTGCACGCGGGCCAGCCGGGCCCGCAGCGCCGGATCGGGGATGTCGTCGACGATCGCGGCGAGTTCGGTGAGCGCGTCCGGCGGCGGTTCGGGTGCGAGCGCCGCTTCGGCGTCCCGCTGGAGCTGTCCGGCGAGCACGGTGGCCGCGTGCAGCGCCCGATCGCCGATCGGGCGGAGGTCACGGACCGCGCCGTAGAGGACGCAGCGGACCGATCCGTGCACGGTGACCGGCACGGCGAAGATCGACGTGAGGCGTTCCTCGTGCACCACGACCCGGTCGTAGTCGTGCGTGATCGTCACGGTGCTGGCGTAGTCGTCGACCCGGCGGGCGGCGCCGTCGCGCAGCACGCTGCCGCCCAGGCCACGGCCGGACTGCACGGCCAATCCGCGCAAGGACGTGCCCAGGGTGCCGTCCAGCCGGTCGAGCACCAGCTCCCGCCGGCCCGCGTGGTGTCGCGTGAGACCGCCGAAAGCGACGGGCACGCCGCTCAGCCGCCGCAGTCCACGGACCCGCTCGGGCAGCAGTTTCCCGATCACTTCGGTCGCGGAGACGTCGTTGTCCACCTTGTTCTCCTGTTCGGACCCCGCTGCCTCGTCCAAGCCGACCGCGTGACCGAGGCGATCGCGCTTGGTACGGGGATAGCGGACATTGTGCCGGTTGACCACGGTCGGCGGGGTGACCCGGATCACGATGGTCAGGCCGTGGCCGTCGAGGCCGCGGTACTTGTCCGAGGCGGCCGCATCTCTGGTGCGCGCACCGTCAGGCCGGTGATCTTGACCCGGAGGAACGGTCCGGATCCGGCGTGCGATCTCGCAGGACGGCGCGGTCGAGCCGACCGGTACCGGCTCGGGAATGCCGGCCGTGACCCGCTGACGAAGATGCGACGTGTCGTGATTCGGACGCGTCCGCCCTAGTGACGGATGACCGCGGCGGGGCGAGCCTGGTGCGATGCACTGGAGATCATCTGTTCTGGTCCTGACCTGCGTCGGCACCCTCGTCGCGGGCACCGCCGGAGCCGCGGGCGCGGCCCCCGGCCCGACGGCGGCACCGCCATCCGCGGCCACCGGACGTCACTCGGTCACCCTGCTCACCGGTGACGTCGTCCAGGTCGAACGGCAGCCCGGCGGCAAGCAGGCCGCCACCGTCCAGCCCGCGCCCGGCCGGGAGAAGATCCGGTTCCACCAGCAGGAAGTCGACGGCCACCTCAGCGTCTTCCCCGAGGACGTCGCCCCGCGGCTGGGCTCGAAGCAGGTCGACCGGACCCTCTTCGACGTCACCGAGCTGATCGCCGAGGGCTACGCCGACGAGCAGTCGAAGACCCTCCCGCTGATCCTCACCTACCGCAAGGGCGCCGACCTCCGCGCCAAGGAGGCCGCCCCGGCCGCCGCCGAGCTGGGTGCGACGCTGACCAGCGTCAACGGCCGCTCCGCGCGGGCCAGCAAAGCCGACGCCGGCGCGTTCTGGACCTCGTCGGCGGGCAGCGCGATCGAGCGGATCTCCCTGGACCGCAAGGTGCGCGCCTCCCTCGACCGCAGCGTCCCGCAGATCGGCGCGCCCGAGGCGTGGGCCGCGGGCTACGACGGCACCGGCACCACGGTCGCGGTGCTCGACACCGGCTACGACCCCACCCACCCCGACCTGGCCGGTCGCGTGAAGGAGGCGGTCAACTTCACGACCAGCCCCGACACCACCGACCACTTCGGCCACGGCACGCACGTCGCCTCGACCATCGCGGGCTCCGGCGCGGCCTCGGGCGGCCGGCTCAAGGGTGCCGCGCCGGGCGCGAAACTGCTCGTCGGCAAGGTGCTCGACGACGACGGCTTCGGCTACGAGTCCTGGGTCCTCGCCGGGATGGAGTGGGCGGCGCACTCCGGCGCCAAGGCGGTCAACATGAGCCTCGGCGGCGGCCCGACCGACGGCACCGACGAGCTCAGCCTCGGTCTCGAAGCGCTCAGCGCGCAGACCGGCACGCTCTTCGTGGTGGCCGGCGGCAACGACGGCGAACAGGGCGCGTACACGATCGGCTCGCCCGGCACCGCCGAAGCCGCGCTGACCGTCGGCGCCGTCGGCCGTGACGAGAAACTGGCGCCGTTCTCCAGCCGCGGCCCGCGCCTGGGCGACAACGCCGTCAAGCCGGACATCACCGCTCCCGGCGTCGGCATCGTCGCCGCCCGCGCCGCGGGTACCGCCATGGGCGACGTCGTCGACGACCACTACACCGCCGCTTCGGGCACCTCGATGGCGACGCCGCACGTCGCGGGCGCGGCGGCGATCCTCGCCCAGCAGCACCCCGATTGGAAGGGCAGCCAGCTCAAGGACGCGCTGTCCAGCACTTCCCTGACCGCCACCGGGCTCTCGGTGTTCGAGCAGGGCGGCGGCCGGGTCGACGTGGCGCGCGCGGTGAAGCAGAAGGTCTTCGCCACCGGCACGCTCGACCTCGGCGCGGTCGAGGACGGCAAGGCGCCGGTGTCCAAGCAGGTCACCTACACCAACGTCGGCACCACGCCGGTCTCCCTGAAGCTCGCCCTCGACGCCAAGTCCCTGGCCGGCGTCCCCGCCGCCGACGGGATCCGGCTCGGCAAGTCCACTGTGGACGTCCCGGCCGGCGGGAGCACGACGGTGACGATCACCGGCGACCCGGCGAAACTGGCGGCGGGCACCTACAGCGGACGGCTCACCGCGACCGCCGACGGCGTGGTCGTGCACACCTCGCTCGGCGCGGACAAGACCGCGCCGAAGTACAAGGTCACCCTCACCGCCCTCGACCTGCAGGGCAAGCCGACGGGCGCGCCGTGGCTGCTGATGTACGGCGAGGACTACCGCTTCGACGTCAACACCTGGCTGGGCGGCGGCAGCCTGACGGTCGAACTCGGCGCGGGCGTGTACTACCTGACCGCCCAGGTCGACGGCGTCCAGAGCAGTGACTACGTCTACCAGGTCGTCCAGCCGGAGATCCGGGTCACCGGCGACACGACCATCGTGCTGGACGCCCGCAAGGCGGTGAAGGTGCAGATCGAGACCCCGAAACCGTCGGAACAGGCCGGGATCTGGAGCTACTACACCTACCGGGAACTCGGTTCGCGCAAGATCGCGAACTACGCCATGCAGTTCGACTACGCCCGCGAACTCTGGGTCACGCCGACGCCGAAGGTGACGACCGGGGCCTTCGAGTTCGGCTCCCGCTGGTCGAGGATCGCGCCACCGTTGACGGCGAACGTCCTGGGCGGCCGTGACCCGCTCACGACCCGCTACGTCGCCGGATCGCCCAAACTGGACGGTTGGCGGCTCCTGCAAGCCGTGTCCGCGGGGCAGGGCAAACCGGCGGACTTCACGACGGCGAACGTCCGCGGGAAGGTCGCGATCGTCGACCCGGACCCGGCCGACTACAACCGCGACGAGGTCTCCCGCGCCGCCGCGGACGCCGGGGCGGCGATGGTCTTCATCACCGTGCCGGACGGCTGGGGGACCGCGTCGGTGCCGTCGATCAGCGCGGCCCCGTACCTGACGATCCCGACCGTCCAGCTCGACCGCGACGACGGCGTGGCGCTGCTCGCCAAGCTCAAGTGGTTCCCGGCTTTCCTGAGCCTGCGGGGGATCGCGGTCAGCCCGTACCTCTACGACGTGGTGCAGACCGAGCGCGACCGGATCCCGGCGAAGATCGTCCACCAGGTCACCGCGGCGAACACCGCGACCGTCACCACCCACTACCGGCAGACCGGCAGCGGCGGCCAGGCCAAGGAACAGCGGTTCGCGTGGAAGCCGTGGCAGGACTTCGCCGTCAACGAGTACCAGCGGTACGTGTCGACGCCGTCGACCCGGGAGGAGTACGTCAGCTCGGGGGACATCCGGTGGCAGCACCGGGTCAAGCACGGCCTGGTCTGGGACGAGATGTCGCCGCTCGACGGCGGCATGACCACGGCACCGCGCACCTACACGGGCAAGGAAAACCTCACCGAGGACTGGTTCGCGCCGGTCGTCCGGCCCGCCATCCCGCGGGGCGTGCCGGGCATGGACTCGACACGCGAAGGTGACAGCCTCCGGATCCGGATCCCGGAGTTCGTCGACAGCCAGGCCGGGCACTACGGCTTCAACGAAGGCGACGACCAGGCCGCGCCGGCCACCACGTCGGCGAAGCTGTTCCGGGACGGCAAGCTCGTGTCGGAGCAGCCCTACGCGTACGGCACCTTCCCCGCCGGCGCCGACCCGGCGACCTACCGGCTCGACCTGTCGGTGCGGCGTGATTCGCCGGAGTGGCTGTTCGGCACCAGCACGCAGACGTCGTGGACGTTCCGCTCGGCCCGGTCGGCGGCACCGGCGCTGCTTCCGTTGCTGCAGCTGGACTACGCGGTGGACGCCGACGCCGGCAACCGGCTCCCGGCCGGTCGCCGGGCCAAGGTCGGCCTGACCGCGCGGTTCCAGGACGGGATGGCCGCGCCGGACGTGCGGTCGATGAAGGCCTGGGCGTCCTACGACGACGGCAAGACCTGGCGCGCCGTCGACGTCAAGCGCACCGGGAAGTCGTACGAGGCCACGATCGACCACCCGTCGCTCGGGGCCACGAACTCCTACGTCGCGTTGCGGGTGCAAGCCACCGACAGCGCGGGCGACATCGTCGACCAGACGGTGCTGCGGGCGTACGGGCTCAGCTCGAAATAGCGTCGCTCAGGGGCTCCGGGTGCCTTCCGCCGTCACGCGGCAGGAGGTGCCCGGGGCTCGGCTCGTCCAGCCAGCCGAGCTTGCTGGCCTGCCAGGCCAGCTGCATCCGGGTGCGGGCGTTGACCCGGCGCATGAGGTCCTGCAGGCGCCGCTGGACGGTCCGGTAGCTGACGTCGAGCTGGGTCGCGATCGACTTGTCGCTGACGCCGCCGATGAGCAGGGACAGCAGCCGCCGCTCGTCGGGGTCGAGGTGGCTCGTGGGCGCGGTGTCGCCGATCCGCAGCGGCGACGCGCGTTCCCAGTAGACCTCGAACAACGCGACCAGCGCGGACAGCAGGCTGCTTTCCCGGACGAGCGCGGCGGTGGGCTCGCCCGTGCTGTCGTGGCTGACCAGCGGGCACAGCGCCACCCGGCGGTCGGAGATGGCCAGGCGCACCGGCAGCTTCGAGATCGAGCGGGCGATCTCGCCGCCCTCGATGCCCTCCAGGACGTTGACGATCCGGCCGGGTTCCTCGAGCAGGCCGGTCTCGTAGATCACGCGGTACTGCACGCCGCGGGCCTGGGCCAGCGCCTCCTCGACGTTCTCCGACGCCGCCATCGCGACGTTGCCCTCCAGGCAGAACCACAGCGACTCTTCGCGGGCGCCGCGCTGGATGGCCAGCGCCTGCCGCCGGATCGCGTCCACCCCGGTGATGACCTCGACGAGCTGCGCGGAGTCCCGCCGCCGCGCGCTGCCGCGGTACTCCTCGGCGAGCTGGGTCACCGCGGCCCTGGCGGCCTCCAGCTTCTCCTGGCCGTGCACCAGCAGC
The DNA here is from genome assembly GCF_023008405.1 of Amycolatopsis sp. FBCC-B4732. Classification (NCBI taxonomy): domain Bacteria; kingdom Bacillati; phylum Actinomycetota; class Actinomycetes; order Pseudonocardiales; family Pseudonocardiaceae; genus Amycolatopsis; species Amycolatopsis sp. FBCC-B4732. The sequence goes on along the minus strand of NZ_CP095376.1, from coordinate 3,910,644 downwards.
GGGCCGAGCGAGACGTCCGGCGGGGCGGACACGTAGTACCCGTCGGCCCGGTTGACGAGCCCCTTCGCCAGCAGGACCTCCAGGATCGGCTCCACCTCGCCGCGGTCCACGCCGAGCTTGCCGGCGATCTCGTCGGGCGCGGTCCGGTACCCGCCGACGACCACGCGGTAGACCCGTTCTTCGTCGGGAGTCATGCCCAGCGCTTCCAGCACACTGCCTCCTAGCCACGCGGCCAAAGGGGTCTCCATCGGCGTTGACGGCTCGTCGACAAGGTACAACGGGTGCGGACCGGTGCTGTCTGCCGATGGGGTCGAGCGACCGGGCGCGCAGGGTGGGTGATGGGCGGCTGGCGCACGGCCGGCGGGTCGCGTTCTACTGGGCGACGTCGAGCTTCCTCGGTGAGCCGGCCGGGCCGTATCAATACCACGAATCGGCTCTGCTGCGGGCGCTCGAGGCGTTGGAGGCCAGTCGCGCGGTGCGGCGCGAGGAGGTCGCTTCAGCGGCTACGTCGAGATCGAGCGGTGGCTCTCGGAGCTGCACGACGAGTTCGCCGAACGGGCGGCGCCCGATGGGGTGAACTTATCGGGCGGCAGGGGCACGAGTACGACTCCGAGAAGGATCCGAACGCCGCTGAAGGAGATCGGCGGAAAGGTCTACAAAGGAGGCCGGAAGTGCGATGATCACCACCCGGACGGCCAAAAGCGACCGCCGACGAGGCGCGGCAACACCCGGCCGAAGAAGGAGCGGACGAAAACCCCTGCAGGGACTCGGTTCGTCGCCCTTCCGTCGGGGATCGCGGTGCTCTACGAGGAGCTGATGGACAGCCACCGGGAGCCGTTCGTGTTGTGTACGCCGGGAGGGGCATCCGTGGCGCCGGTCGAACTTCCGGATCCGGTTCTGGCGGCCGGCGTGGGACGGTGTCGAGCTCGACGCCGGGGCGGGAAGCGGCGCCCGCCGATCCTGACCTTCCACGAAGCTGGTGTCGTGGTTCCCGCACCTACGGTCTGGGCATGCCGTGCCGGTGGGGGTGTCATCGCCATCTGACGACTGAAGCCCTGCCCCTCCGAGGAGGAACAGGGCTTCAGTCCTGCGAAATCAGGTGGTGCGCGATACTGGGATTGAACCAGTGACCTCTTCCGTGTCAGGGAAGCGCTCTCCCGCTGAGCTAATCGCGCGAGGTGGAGACGGGATTCGAACCCGTGTACACGGCTTTGCAGGCCGTTGCCTCGCCTCTCGGCCACTCCACCGTGACAGGCTCGAGAGCCTACCGAGCGGATGACGGGATTCGAACCCGCGACCCTCACCTTGGCAAGGTGATGCGCTACCAGCTGCGCTACATCCGCATTCCGCAGCTCCGGAAGTCTGTGCCCCCGTCGCCGTGGTGTGGGAAAACCATATCGGACCCCGAAAACGGCGGCGACACCGGGGTGTCACTCCGCCGTTGCAAGCCCGTCATCAGGCCAGATCGTGGGGGATGAGGTGGGTGAGCGCGTCGTCGACGTCGACCCACAGGTGCTCGTTGCCCGGGAGGACCACGTCGTACGTGCGGTCGAGGAAGTCGGCCAGCTCCTGGGCGGACGCCTCGAACATGGCGTGCCCGGAGGGCGAGTTCAGCTCGATCAGCACGGACTCGGGGTCCTCGACGGACGGGCGGATGCGGACGTCCCCGTCACCCGCGTCGGCCAGGAGGCCGTCCGCGAGGAGGTCGCGTGCGTACACCCATTCGACCCAGCCGGCGCGGCCGGTGCGGAAGGCGGCGACGACCGCGTACGGGTCGCGTGTGTCGTAGCGCAGCTCCACCTTCACCGGAACCGCGGGGGTCCGCGGCGCCAGCAGGTCGAAGACCGCCGTCGAGCGGAGCGTCACGTGATCGTTGCGCATCGTCCTACCCTTCGTCTCCCTTCCCGGCCCGGCCCGGCCGAGGGCGTCACCAAGTGGGACGCTTCGGGAGGCCGTTTCCGTCGCGGGTGCGCCGCAGATCACCCGTCCGGGCCCATGAGCCGCCGTCTGCCGTCCGTGACCACCCCACGGCGCGCGTGTGACCGCGCACCCCGCGGGGGCCCACGCCTCCATACTGCGCGGTTTAGTCGCCGGGCGATAGCACCGTCGCACGGATGTCGAACGTGGCGTCGGGCGGCCCCCGGCCGCGACAACCCCGGCTAGCTCGGGGTTGTTCGTTCCGTACTCGCCGGTAAGCGGAGTGTGGTCGGCGAGGACCACCCGTTTGCAGGCGCCCGGAAGTCGTACGCTAAAGTTCCGGTACCACCGCGAGCGGGCGATTAGCTCAGGGGGAGAGCGCTTCGTTCACACCGAAGAGGTCACTGGTTCGATCCCAGTATCGCCCACCGAAGCTCGACGCCGAAAGCCCCGGACAAATCCGTCCGGGGCTTTCGGCGTTTCACCCGTCCCCAGGTCGGCTCGGCTTTCCGGGCCGCGCGCGGCCCGGCCGAACCGGAGTGAACGGTCCGTTCGGGCCGGCCGTATCTGTTCGGTAGAGCGGTTCGCGCCCCCGCCGGGAGGGGCCGCCGGAACCGCCTCGGGAATTTGCCGCCGCGGCGGACTTCTGTCGAACCGGACCCCGTGGGAGGGCTCATGTGATCCTCGGCACGTGCGGGTGGCCGGTGCGGCGGGCCACATGCGACAAAAACCGGCGCGTGTGACGGTGTGACGACGAACGTCACCGTCCGCGCACGAGCCGTCCTCGTGTCGCCGTCCGCGCCGCGGCCTGGTCCACTGTGGACGTCGACGGGGACGCAGTGTCCACAGTAGATTTCCGGGGTCCCGTTCGGCCGTTCGGCAGCGCGTGGTCCACCCGGGTGCGGGCAACGCCGGATACGACTACGGATTGTAATATTCGTGGGGATACGCCCTATTACCCATCGTCATCATCTTGTTATCTTGCGGCGATTTTCTGGCGGGGAAGACGCGCAGCATGTGGCTGGAAATCCTTGTAACGATGCTGAGAGAGTCGCCGATACCTTGCCGTGTGAAGCCTCTCCGGGCACTGCGCGACAGCTGAGTCTCGATGACTCTCCGAAATCACCGTCGGTGACGCAGCGTGCCTGTGAGATCAACCGGACCCTGTTCACGGGAGGTCAGATGGAAGAGTCGGTGCGGCCTTCGTACACGGTGAGCCAGCCACCGCCGCACATCGACCTCCAGGCCATCCCGCGTCCCGCCAAGAAGGACGAGCGCCCCACGGCGACACCGTCCCCCAAGGCGTTGCCGGCGGCCTGGGAAGCGAGATACAGAGCCTGGGTCATCGGCAGCGACGTGTTCATCACGCTGCTGGTGATCGCGATCAGCGCGTTCGTCATCGATCGCGTTGCCCCGCACGACATGCACGCCTTCGGCACGATGCTGGCGATCTTCGTCTCGCTGCCGGTCAGCCGGGCCTGGAGCCCGCGCGTGCTCGGCGAAGGCGCGGAGGAGTACCGGACGCTGGGCCGGGGCTTCATCACCGCCGCCGTCCTGGTCGCGCTGGGCGGCCTGCTGTTCGGCGCGCTCGAGGTCCAGGTCTGGGTGTTCGTCGTCGTGCCGGCCATCGCGCTCGTCGCGTTCCCGCAGCGGTACCTGCTGCGCCAGGTCCTGCACCGCAAGCGCGCCAAGGGGCTCTGCCTGCTGCCGGTGATGGCCGCGGGCAGCCCGGAGACCGTCGCCGACCTGATCGCCCGCACCCGCTCGGAAGTGCACGTCGGCTGGCGCGTCGAGGCCGTCTGCACCTTCAGCGGCCACGGCGAAGAGCGCGACAGCGGCGAGATCGACGGCGTCCCGGTCGTGGGACGGCTCGAGGAGCTGTCCCGCCACGTGCGCCGCGGCGGCTACCGGGTCGTGGCCATCACCGCGGACCAGTACTGGACGCCGAAGCGCCTGCAGCGACTGGCCTGGGACATGGAGGGGACCGGTGCGGAGATGGTCGTCGCGCCGGTGCTGATGGAGGTCGCCGGCCCGCGGCTCAACGTCACCGGCGTGCTCGGGATGCCCCTGCTGCGCGTCACGGCGCCGATGTTCACCGGCGGGCGCCGGGTGGTGAAGGAGATCGTCGACCGCTGCGGCTCGGCGCTGCTGCTGACCGTGCTCTCGCCCCTGCTGCTGGTGATCGCGCTCGCGATCAAGCTGAACGACCGCGGCCCGGTGATCTACCGCCAGCGCCGCGTCGGCCGCGACGGCGCCGTCTTCACCATGCTCAAGTTCCGCACGATGGTCACCAACGCCGACCAGATCAAGCAGACGCTGGCCGCGGACAACGAAGGCGCGGGGCCGCTGTTCAAGATGAAGCGCGATCCGCGGATCACCCGCGTGGGTGGTTTCCTGCGCCGGTATTCGCTCGACGAGGTGCCCCAGCTGTTCAACGTCGTGGCCGGGAAGATGTCGCTCGTCGGTCCGCGCCCGCCGCTGCCGGAGGAAACGGCGCAGTACGCGCCCGACGCCCGACGCCGCCTGCTGGTGAAGCCCGGCCTGACCGGCCTGTGGCAGGTGAGCGGCCGCAGCGACCTCACGTGGGCCGAGAGCATCCGGCTCGACCTGCGCTACGTCGAGGACTGGTCCCTGGCGCTGGACCTGGTGATCCTCTGGAAGACCTTCCGCGCGGTGATGGGCGGCCAGGGCGCCTACTGAGCCGACCGACCGCGCGCTTCGCACCACGGCCGCCGACCCCGCTGGAGGGGGTCGGCGGCCGTGCTCGTTCCGGGGCCGAAGCGCCCGCGACCCGATCGGGTGACCCGCTGCTCGCTCCCCGCTGTGATCCACGCAACTGGTTGAACGCGAAATAGTTCAATGCTCAACCTAGTTGCACCGGGTACCGACCAACGGAAGGAACCCAGCCCCATGACCACCTTTGCCGAGCAGACCGAAGGCCTCCAGGTCCCCGCGGACGTCCAGAACCTCCTCTTCCGCGAGGCCCGCACGGCCAACAGTTTCAGCTCCGAGCCGGTGACCGAGGAGCAGGTCCGCGCGATCTACGACCTCGTCAAGTGGGCCCCGACGTCGATGAACACCCAGCCGCTGCGCGCGCTGGTGCTGCGTACCGCCGAGGCGAAGGCCCGCCTGCTCCCGCACCTGGCCCCGGGCAACCGGGACAAGACCGAAGCCGCGCCGCTGACCGTCGTGCTCGCCGCGGACGTCGACTTCCACGAAAACATCCCGCAGGTCTTCCCGCACAACCCGGGGGTCAAGGACAACTTCTCCGACGAGCAGGGCCGCCTCGAGTTCGCCAAGCTCAACTCGCTGCTGCAGGTCGGCTACTTCATCATCGGCGTCCGCGCCGCCGGCCTGGCCGCCGGCCCGATGACCGGCTTCGACGCCCAGGGCGTCGACGACGAGTTCTTCGCGGGCAAGAAGTGGCGCTCGCTGGTCGTGGTGAACGTCGGCAAGCCGGGCGAGAACCCGTGGTTCGACCGCCTGCCGCGCCTCGACTTCGACCAGGTCGTCGAGACCCTCTGACGCTCTCGGGAGGGGCCGCTCCGGGCACCCGGGGCGGCCCGTTCCGCGTTCCCGGACGCGGGTGAGGCGCGCGCGAGCCGCCGACTAGCATCGACGGGGTCGTCTTTGTCACTCCAGCTTGAGGAGCCGATCGTGTCCCAGTCGCCCCCCGTTTCCCCCGTGGCCGCCTCCCGTGTGGCGGTACCGGCGGGCACTACGGCGGGCGCGGCGGTCCGCGAAGCCGGCCTGCCGACCAAGGGCGAGGACACGATCGTCGTCGTGCGCGACGCCGAAGGGAAGCTGCGCGACCTCGCCTGGGCCCCCGAAGCCGACGCCGAGGTCGAGCCGGTCGCCGCGAACACCGAGGACGGGCGCAGCGTCATCCGCCATTCGGCGGCCCACGTGCTCGCCCAGGCCGTCCAGCAGCAGTTCCCGGACGCCAAGCTCGGCATCGGCCCGCCGGTGAAAGACGGCTTCTACTACGACTTCGCGGTCGACACTCCGTTCACCCCGGAGGACCTGCAGGCGCTCGAAAAGCGCATGAAGCAGATCGTGAAGGGCGCCCAGCAGTTCTCCCGGCGCGTTTTCGACTCCGTCGACGAGGCCAAGAAAGAGCTCGCCGACGAGCCGTTCAAGCTCGAACTGGTCGACCTCAAGTCCGAAGTGGACACCTCCGAAGTGATGGAGGTGGGCGAGGGCGAACTCACCATCTACGACAATCTCGACCCGCGCACCAAGGAACGTGTCTGGAGTGACCTCTGCCGTGGTCCGCACGTGCCGACCACGAAGTTCATCCCGGCGTTCAAGCTGACCCGCGTCGCCGCCGCGTACTGGCGGGGGAGCGAGAAGAACCCGCAGCTGCAGCGGATCTACGGCACCGCGTGGGAGTCGGCCGAAGCGCAGGACGCCTACCTGGAGCGCATCGCCGAGGCCGAGCGCCGCGACCACCGCAAGCTCGGTGCCGAACTGGACCTGTTCTCCTTCCCCGAGGAGATCGGCTCCGGCCTGCCGGTGTTCCACCCCAAGGGCGGCATCATCCGCCGCGAGCTGGAGAACTACTCCCGCCGCCGCCACGAAGAGGCCGGCTACGAGTTCGTGAACACCCCGCACATCAGCAAGGGCGAGCTGTTCCACACCTCCGGCCACCTGCCGTACTACGCGGACACGATGTTCCCGCCGGTGCAGTTCGACGAGGAGAACTACTACCTCAAGGCCATGAACTGCCCGATGCACAACCTGATCTTCCGCTCGCGCGGGCGGTCCTACCGCGAGCTGCCGCTGCGGCTGTTCGAGTTCGGCACCGTCTACCGCTACGAGAAGTCGGGCGTCGTGCACGGCCTCACCCGCGTGCGCGGGCTGACGATGGACGACTCGCACATCTACTGCACCAAGGAGCAGATGCCGGGCGAGCTCCGGTCGCTGTTGAAGTTCGTCCTCGACCTGCTGGCCGACTACGGCCTCTCCGACTTCTACCTCGAGCTGTCCACCCGCGGCGACTCCGACAAGTTCATCGGCGAGGACTGGGAGTGGGAGGAGGCCACCGAGACGCTGCGGCAGGCCGCCGTCGACTCCGGTCTCGAGCTGGTCCCGGACCCGGGCGGCGCGGCCTTCTACGGCCCCAAGATCTCCGTGCAGGCGAAGGACGCCATCGGCCGCACCTGGCAGATGTCGACCATCCAGCTGGACTTCAACCAGAACAAGCGGTTCGAGCTCGAGTACACCGCGCCGGACGGCTCGCGCCAGACGCCGGTGATGATCCACCGCGCGCTCTTCGGTTCGATCGAGCGCTTCTTCGGCGTGCTGACCGAGCACTACGCGGGCGCGTTCCCGGCGTGGCTCGCGCCGGTGCAGGTGGTCGGCATCCCGATCACCGCCGACCAGGTCGAGCACCTGCAGGGCATCGAGAAGGCGTTGCGCGCCAAGGGCATCCGCGCCGAGGTCGACGCGAGCGACGACCGCATGCAGAAGAAGATCCGCACGCACACCACGCAGAAGGTGCCGTTCATGCTGCTGGCCGGCGCGAAGGACGTCGAGGCGGGCGCGGTGTCGTTCCGCTTCCGCGACGGCGGCCAGATCAACGGCGTGCCGGTGGAGAAGGCCGTCGAGGCGATCGCGGAGTGGGTCGGGCGCCGCGAAAACGCGTCGCCGTCGGCCGAGGCGCTGGAGACGGTCGTTCGGTGAGTGAGCCGCCCGAACTCGTCGAGCAGCAGGGCGTCGGGGTCCAGGACGCGTTCCAGCGCCTCTGGACCCCGCACCGGATGGCCTACATCAAGGGCCAGGACAAGCCGGACGGCGACGAAGACACCGGCTGCCCGTTCTGCCGCATCCCTTCCCTGGACGACAAAACGGGGTTGATCGTCGCCCGCGGCACCGTCGTGTTCGCGGTGCTGAACCTGTATCCGTACAACCCCGGGCACCTGATGGTGGTGCCGTACCGGCACGTCGCGGACTACACCGAGCTGACGGTGGAAGAGACGCTGGAGGTCGCCGAGTACACGCAGCACGCGATGAAGGTGATCCGCGCGGTCTCCGGCGCGCACGGCTTCAACATCGGCCTGAACCAGGGCGTGGTCGGGGGCGCGGGGATCGCCGCGCACCTGCACCAGCACCTGGTGCCGCGGTGGGGCGGGGACGCGAACTTCATGCCGGTGATCGGGCAGACGAAGGTGCTTCCGCAATTGCTGGGCGAAACGCGGGACCTGCTCGCCGACGCGTGGTGAACCGTTCGGAAAACGCTCGAACGCCGTAACCGGCAAACCGTGATTGAGTGTTCAACCGAGGGTATGATGGACGTATGTCCGAAACCCGATGGCTCAGCGACGACGAGCAGCGCGTCTGGCGTGAGTTCAACGCGGCCACCCGCATGCTCAGCGCGCACCTCGAAGGCCAGCTGCAGCACGACTCGGGCATGCCGCACACCTACTACGAAGTCCTCGTGGCGCTTTCCGAGGCCGAAGGCCGCCGGCTGCGGATGAGCGAGCTCGCCGACGCCCGCCAGGCGTCGCGCAGCCGGCTCTCGCACGCCGTCGCCCGGCTGGAAGCCAACGGCTGGGTGCGCCGGGAGGCCTGCCCGACCGACAAGCGCGGGGCCTGGGCCGTCCTCACGAAGGAGGGCTTCGCCGCGCTCGAAGCGGCCGCGCCCGGCCACGTCGAGGCCGTCCGTGAGAGCCTCTTCGACCCGCTGACGCCGGAGCAGGTCGCCGCGCTCGGGGAGATCAGTGCCGCGATCCGGCAGCGCCTCTCGCCGAAGTGCGCCGCCGCGCAGGCCGCGGAAGAGGAGCGGGAGCGCGAGGGCGAGCTCTCGAAATCGGGCTGACGCGGGGCGGCGCGTCGGTGCCGTCGTGCCGGGTGGATAGGCTGCATTCGCCCACCCGACCCTCGTAGCCAGGTGCCTCTGACGAAACGATGCTCAATATCTTCGCGCGTGCCTCCGTTTCCCGCGTCACCGATCCGATCGGCCAGGCGCTGGTCCGCGTCGGGCTGACCCCGAACGTGATGACCGTGCTCGGCACCGCCGGCGCCGTCGTCTGCGCCCTGGCCTTCTTCCCGAACGGCTACCTGCTCTGGGGCACCTTCACGGTGTGGGGCTTCGCCATGCTCGACCTGCTGGACGGCGCGATGGCCCGCGCCCGCGGCTACGGCACCCCGTTCGGCGCGGTGCTCGACGCCACCTGCGACCGGCTGGTCGACGGCGCGCTGTTCGCCGCCATCGCCTGGTGGTGCTTCGTCGTCGACGACAATCACCCGGCCGCCGCCGCGGCGCTGCTGTGCCTGGTGCTCGCCCAGGTCATCTCCTACGTCAAGGCCCGCGCCGACGCGTCCGGCCTGCCGGTCGACGGCGGGCTCGTCGAGCGCGCCGAGCGGCTGATCATCGCACTGGTCGGCACCGGTTTGCACGGCTTGGGCGTCCCGTACACCGTGGACGTCTCGCTCTGGCTGCTGGCCGTGCTGTCGGTCATCACCTTGCTGCAGCGCTTCGCCGCCGTGGCCAAAGCGGCACGCGAGGCCGCCGCCGGGGAGCAGCCGGCATGAGCGACCTGACCGAGCGGCTGAGCGCTTTCGGCTACGCGGCGGGCTGGCGGCTGGCCGGCTGGCTGCCCGCCGGGTTCGGCGGCACGGTCTTCTCACTCGGCGCCGACCTCGCCGTCAAGCGAGACGGCGGCGGTGTGCGGCAGCTGCGCGCCAACCTCGCCCGCGTCGTCCCGCAGGCCGACCCGGTCGAGATGGACGAGCTGACCCGGCGCGCGATGCGCTCGTACGCCCGCTACTGGCACGAGACGTTCCGGCTGCCGTCGATGGACCAGAAGGAGGTCAGCGACAAGGTCGCGGCCTCCATCACCGGCGTCGAGAACCTCGACGCGGCGCTCGCCGAGGGCAACGGCGCGGTGATGGCGCTGCCGCACAGCGGCAACTGGGACATCGCCGGCGTCTGGCTGGCCGGCTACCTCGGCGGGTTCACCACCGTCGCCGAACGCCTCAAGCCCGAGTCGCTCTACCGGCGGTTCGTCGAGTACCGGGAGTCGCTCGGCTTCGAGATCGTGCCGCTGACCGGCGACAGCTCCGCGATGCGCGTGCTGCTGAAGCGGCTGCGCGAGAACAAGGCGGTCTGCCTGGTCGGCGACCGCGACCTGACCACCAGCGGCATCCCGGTGAAGTTCTTCGGCGAGCAGGCCCGCTTCCCGGGCGGCCCGGCGCGGCTGGCCGCCACCACCGGCGCGGCGCTGATCCCGGCCGGCTGCTGGTTCACCGAGGACGGCTGGCAGATCCGGCTGCACCCGCGCATCCGCGTCACCGCGCGTGCCGAGGTCCCGGCCGCCACGCAGGCGCTGGCCGACATCTTCGCCGGCGACATCGCCGCGCACCCGGCCGACTGGCACATGCTGCAGAAGTTCTGGCCCGCCGACCTCGAGGCCGGCGAGCAGACCCCCCTCGAAGAAGCGAGCTGAGCGTGGCCGCGCGCCCGATGCGGGTCGGGATCGTCTGCCCCTACTCGTTCGACGTGCCCGGCGGGGTCCAGGGCCACGTGATCGACCTGACGAAGGCGCTGCTCTCCCGCGGGCACCAGGTCTCCGTGCTCGCGCCCGCCGACGACGACGCCGACCTGCCGGAGTTCGTGCACCCGGCGGGCAAGGCGCTCGGCATCCGGTACAACGGCTCGGTCGCGCGGCTGCAGTTCGGCCCGGTTTCCTACGCCCGCGTGCGGCGCTGGATCCGCGAGGGCGACTTCGACGTCCTGCACCTGCACGAGCCGGCCGCGCCCAGCCTTTCGCTGCTCGCGCTGCTCATCGCCGACGGCCCGATCGTGGCGACGTTCCACACCGCGACCACGCGCTCGCGCACGCTGTCGGCCTTCCAGCCGGTGCTGCGGCCGCTGCTGGAGAAGATCACCGCGCGGATCGCGGTGTCCGCGCTCGCCCGCCGGGTCCAGGTCGAGCACGCGGGCGGCGACGCCGTCGAGATCCCGAACGGCGTCGACGTCGAGTTCTTCTCCTCCGCGACGCCGTTGCCGGGCTACCCGCGGGCCGGTGGGACGGTCGGGTTCGTCGGCCGCTTCGGCGAGCCGCGCAAGGGGATGGGCGTGCTGCTGGAGGCGCTGCGGCGGATCCTCCCGGAGTTCGAAGACCTGCGGCTGGTCGTCGTCGGCCGCGGGGACGAGGACCAGCTCCGCCGCGACGCCGGTCCGGAGCTGGCGCCGCACCTCGAACTGCTCGGCCAGGCCGACGACTTCGTCAAGGCGCAGGCCCTGCGCAGCGTCGACGTCTACTGCGCGCCCAACACCGGCGGCGAGAGCTTCGGGATGATCCTGACCGAGGCGATGGCGGCGGGCACGGCGGTGCTGGCCAGCGACCTGGACTCGTTCCGGCGGGTGCTCGACGACGGCCACGCCGGGATGCTCACGGCGACCGGTGACCCCGAGGCGCTCGCGGACGGGCTGCGCGAGCTGCTCGGCGACCCGGCGCGCCGGGCGTCGCTGGCCGCGGCGGCGGGGGAGCACGTGACGGTGTTCGACTGGTCGGTCGTGGCCACCCAGGTGCTGCGCGTCTACGAGACGGCGATCGCCGCCGACCCCCGGCGGGTCGCGGCGCCGGAGCGGGAGTTCGCCCGGTGACGGTGTTCGAGTGGCTGCTCCCGCTGCTGGCCCTGGTCGTCGTGGCGGGCGGGCTGTTCCTGGTGGCGACGGCGAACCGGCTCGACCGGCTGCACGTCCGGACCGACGCGGGCTGGGCCGCTCTCGACGCGGCGCTGGCGCGGCGGGCGGTGGTGGCGCGCGCGGTCGCGGTGCTGCTGCACGACACCGGCCTGCGCACCCTGGCCGAGCGGGCCGAGACGGCGCCGCGGGCCGAGCGCGAGGCCGAGGAGAACGAGCTGACGCTGCAGCTGAGCCGCGTCGACCGGGCGGGCCTGCCCGCCGAGCTGGCCGAGGAGCTCACCGACGCCGAGCATCGGGTGGTGATCGCCCGCCGCGTCCACAACGACGCCGTCCGCGACACCCTGCGTCTGCGGCGGCGGCGCAAGGTCCGGTACTTCAAGCTGGCGGGCACGGCGCCGCTGCCGGAGTACTTCGAGTTCGCCGAGCCGGAGGTCTGACGTGTGGTGGGTGGTCGTCGAAGAACAGCGCGGCGGCGGGGACGGGCGCCACTGGAACGTCACCAAGACGAAGCCAGCGGGCGGGGACCGGGAGCACGCCGACGAGGTCGCGCGGCGGCTCGCGTTCGAACACCAACCCGTCCACCCGGCGTCGGTGAAGGAACGCAAGGTGCTGCGCGTGGGCGACGGCTACCTGGTGATCGCTACCGGCCGCACGGCGACGTTCCACTTCCGCGTCACGCTCGGCGAGACCGTGGCGGCACCGGCGTGAGCTGGTGGGTGGTCGTCGAGGAGCAGCGCGGTGCCGGTGACGGCCGGAGCTGGTCGTTGTCCGAGACCTTCTCCTACGCCGACCAGGCGAGCGCCGAAGCCGACGCGGAGCGGCTCGCGCGGGAGTACCAGCCGGTCTACCCGTGGTCGCCGAAGTCGCGGAAGGTGCTGCGCGGCGCCGGCGGGTACCTGGTGATCGTCGACGGCCGGACCTCGACGTTCCACTTCCGGCTGAGCGTGCTCGAAGAGATCTGAAACCGGGCCGCGCGCGGCTGCGTCGGACCGGCATGGGTTCGACGTGGTGGGTGGTCATCGAAGAGCAGGGCGGCGCGGGCGACGGCCGGGGCTGGGGCGTCGCCGACGCGGCGGGGTACGCGGACCGCGACGTCGCGTTCGGGGAGGCGCGCCTGCTGGCCGAGCAGCACCGGCCGCCGCGGCCGTCGTCACCGCAGAAGCGGGTCGTGCTGCGCGTGACCGACGGGTACCTGGTGCTGGTCAAGGGCAAGACCGACGTGTGGCAGTTCCGCGTGACGGTGGGCGAGCAGGCCGGCGGCTGACAGACTGGGCGCATGAGTGAGACCTGCGACGTCGCGCACGGCGCGGCGCCCGCCGACCCCGCCGTGCGGACCCTGGTGGCGGTGTTCGCGTCGCCGGTTTCGCGGCACCTGCTGATGTTCGCGCGCGAGCTCGGTTACCACGTCGCGCTGTACGAACCCGACCCCGCGCGGGCGACCGACGGGCCCGAGGGCGTCGAGGCGGAGACGACGTTGCCGCCGCTGGACGGCACCGCGGACGTCGTGGTCACCGACTACCACCGGCCCGAGCTCGGCGAGGTGCTGCAGGCCGCGTTGGCGGGGGAGCCGCGCTGGATCGGCGTGCTCGGCAACCCGCGGCACCCGGGCCCGCACGTGGCGGCGCTGCAGGGCCTGGGCGTACCCGAGGCCGACATCGCCCGCGTGCACCGGCCGGTCGGGCTGAACATCGGCTCGCGCACGCCGCCGGAGATCGCGATCGCCACGCTCGCCGGCCTGCTGGCCGACCGCAACAACCGCCCGGGCGGCTTCGACTTCTGAGGTGCCCCGGCCATCGTGAGTGTTCAGGGCGGTTAGAGCCGCCCTGAACACTCACGACCCGGGGCGCGGCGTTCAGTGGACCGCCATCCCTTCCGGCATCGGTTCGAAGCGGGCGTGGCGGCGGGTGAACGACGCCGTGCCCGACGTCATCGAGCGCAGGTCGATCAGGTACCGCAGCAGTTCCGTCGCCGGGACTTCGGCCCGGATCACCGTCCGGCCGCCGTCGCCGGCTTCGGTGCCCAGCACCCGGCCGCGCCGGGACGACAGGTCGCCCAGCACCGTGCCGAGGTGCTCGTCCGGGAGCCGGATCGCCACCTCCTCCAGCGGCTCGAGCATGGTGATGTGCCCGTTCGCCGCCGCCTCCCGCAGGGCCAGCGCGCCGGCCGTCTGGAACGCCGCGTCCGAGGAGTCGACGCTGTGCGCCTTGCCGTCGACCAGCGTCACCTTGACGTCGACCACCGGGTGCCCGTCGGCCAGCCCGCGCTGCAGCTGGGCCCGCACGCCCTTCTCCACGCTCGGGATGAACTGGTGGGGCACCGAACCGCCCACGACCTTGTCGACGAACTGGAACCCGCCGCCGCGGGGGAGCGGCTCGACCTCGATGTCGCAGACGGCGAACTGGCCGTGCCCGCCGGACTGCTTGACGTGCCGCCCGTGTCCCTTGGCCGGCTTGGCGAACGTCGCGCGCAGGCTGACCCTCACCGGTTCGGTGTCGACGTCCGCGCCGCCCGCGCGCAGCCGGGAGAGCACGACGTCGGCGTGGGCCTCGCCCATGCACCACAGCACCAGCTGGGCGGTTTCGGCGTTGCGGTCCAGCCGCAGCGTCGGGTCGCCGGCGACCAGCCGGGAGAGGTTGCGGGCGAGGGTGTCCTCGTCGCTGCGGGTCTTCGCGACCACCGCCACCGGCAGCAGCGGCTCCGGCATCGCCCACGGCTCCATCAGCAGCGGGTCGTCCGGGGAGGAGACGGTGTCTCCGGTCTCGGCCGAGCCGACCTTCGTCAGCGCGCACAGGTCGCCCGCGACGCAGAAGGGCACTTCCCGCAGGTTCGCGCCGAGCGGGGAGTAGAGGTGCGCGACGCGCTCGTCGGCGTCGTGGTCCTCGTGGCCGCGTTCGGCGAGACCGTGCCCGGACACGTGCACCGGGCGCTCGGGGCGCAGCGTCCCGGAGAACACCCGGACCAGCGACACCCGGCCGACGTAGGAGTCGACCGCCGTCCGGACGACCTCCGCGGCGAGGGGGCCCGCGGGGTCGGCGGAGAGGGCGGCGTGCGTCCCGCCGTCCGGCGTGGTGACGTCGGGCGGCTTGTGCTCCAGCGGCGAGGGGAACGCGCGGACGATCCCGTCGAGCACCTCGGTCAGGCCGATCCCGCTGGTCGAGCAGACCGGGATGACGGGGTGGAAGGAGCCGCGCGCGACGGCGGTTTCGAGGTCGGAGATCAGGACGTCCTCGGAGATCTCCTCCCCGGCGAGGTAGCGGTCCATCAAGGACTCGTCCTCGCTCTCGGCGATGATCCCTTCGATGAGCTCGTTGCGGGCCTCGGCCATCCGCTCGAGCTCGGCCGGGTCGGGCTCGCCCGGCTTCGGCGGCGGCCCGCCGGAGTAGTCGAAGTACCGCTGGGTGATCAGCCCGACCAGGCCGTTGCCCGCGGGCAAGTAGAGCGGCAGCACGCCGTCGCCGAACGCGGCCCGGCAGGCGGCGATCTCGGCCATCGCGTCGGCCCGGTGGTGGTCGAGCCGGGAGACGACGACCGCGCGCGGCATCCCGACCGCGGCGCACTCCTCCCACACCGCGACCGTCGCCGCGTCCACCCCTTCGGCGGCGCAGACGACGAACAGCGCCGCGTCGGCCGCGCGCAGCCCGGCCCGCAGCTCCCCGACGAAGTCCGCGTACCCCGGCGTGTCGATCAGGTTGATCTTGTGGCCCTGGTGCAGCACCGGGGCCACCGAGAGGCCGACCGAGCGCTGCTGGCGGACCGCCGCGGGGTCGTGGTCGCACACCGTGGTCCCGTCGACGACCGAACCCGCGCGCGGCACCGTGCCGGAGGCGGCGAGCAGGGCCTCGGTGAGGGTCGTCTTCCCCGAGCCGGACGGGCCGACGAGCACGACGTTGCGGACCTTCGCGGGGTCGTCCACAGCGACGGCGGCCCCGGTGTCGGCGTTCTTGGCTTGTCTGTCTGCCATGACGACTCCTCGGCGAACGGCTGGTGTACGGGATGTGTCCTCGATCACACACCCGCTACCCTGGTCACGGCAAGGCAGGGCTCCTGGGACCAGCCGAATGCCCGGGGGGACACGGGGCAGGGGGAGTGACGTGGACAGGCGGACTTTCTTGCGGGTTTCCGGAGCGGTGCCGGTGGCGGGACTGGCCGGATGGCCGCCGCCGGACGACTGGGAGCGGCTGCGGAAGCGGCTCTCGGGGCCGTTGTTCCGGCCGGCCGACCCGGGGTACACCGAGGCCAAGCTGGGTTTCTTCACGATGTACGACGACCGGATGCCCGCCGCGGTGGTGGGGGCCGCGCGCGTCGAAGACGTCCAGGCGGCCCTCGGTTTCGCGGCGCGGCACGGGCTGCCGGTCGCGGCCCGCGGCGGCGGGCACAGCTACCCCGGCTATTCCACAGTGGACGGCGGGATCGTCGTGGACCTGAGCCGGTTTTCGGGCGTCGAGGTGCGCCCGGACGGCCGCGCGGTGATCGGCGCCGGCGCCCGGCTGGGCCCGATCGCCACGACGCTCGCCGCGGCCGGGCGGGTGCTCCCGGCGGGCAGCTGCGACACGGTGGGCATCGCCGGGCTCGCCCTCGGCGGCGGCGTCGGCCTGCTCGACCGCGCGTACGGGCTGACGTGCGACCACCTGGAGGCCGCGCGGATCGTCACCGCCGACGGCCGGGCGCGCACGGTGTCGCGCTCGGCGGAGCCGGATCTGTTCTGGGCGCTGCGCGGCGGGGGCGGCGGCAACTTCGGGATCGTCACCGGGTTCACCTTCCGGACCGTCCCGATCGCCGACGTCGCCACCTTCAAGCTCACCTTCCCGGACGGCACGCAGACCGCGCTGTTCGCCGCGTGGCAGGACTGGCTGCCCGCGCAGCCGGACGCGCTGTGGTGCGGGGTCAACATCGACGCGGTCACCGCGAACGCCAGCGGCACGTTCCTCGGCACCGAAGCCCGGCTGAAGGAGCTGCTCGACGACCTGGTCCGCCGCGTCGGCACGCCACCCGCCGAGCGGGGCGCGCGCGTGCTCGACCACGTGAGCGCGATGCGGTCGTTCGACGAGCCGGAAGCCCGGCCGGGGGCGGCCGCGGCGCGGGCGGCGTACGTCGGGACGTCGCGGATGCTGCTGCGGCCAGCCCCCGATCCGGCCGCGGTCGTCGAGCTGCTGGTCGCCGACCCGAAGGTGGGCACGCTCATCGACTCCGCCGGGGGCGCGATCGCCCGCGTCGGCGCGCGCGAGACGGCGTTCCCGCACCGCTGCGCACTGGCCAGCTTCCAGTTCCTGCACGGCGCGGCGCCCGCGGACGGCGGTGAAGCGGGGGCGAGGCGGGCGCTCGCCGCGGTGCGCGACGGGCTCGGGCCGGAGTTCGGCACCACCGGGTACGTCAACTACCTCGACCCGGAGATGCCTGACTGGGCCGAGGCGTACTACGGGGTGAACCTGCCCCGGCTGCGCGCCGTCGCCCGGAAGTACGACCCGCGAGGAATTTTCGCTTTCCCGCAAGGACTTTCGGAACCCCGCTCGACCGTCCACATCGGAGCGACTTAGACTTCGCGGAATTCACGCAGAGAGGCAGCGCGTGCTCGATCTGGCATTCTCCACAGAGGACCTGGCGCACACCCGGTTCGCGTTCTCCCCGGCGTGGGAGATCGTCGCGAGCGTCCGCGTCCTCAACCAGCCGGGCGCGCACGCGCTGCACCTGCCGTGGGTCAAGCGCGCCACCGCGGCGCTCGACGAAGCCGAGCTGGACATCGGGCTGCTGCGCGACCTCGTCCCGCTGCGGCACCTGCCCGGCTTCCTGGCCGGCACGCCGGCGACGCCCCTGCCGGAGCTGGCCGACGAGCTCGCCGACCTGCGCGACGTCCCCGCCCGCCTCGTCCGGCGCGAGCTGGACGCGATGGCCGGGCCGCGGTCGACGGCGCTGAACCGCTTCCACCGCGACCCCGAAGCCGGCCTCGAGCGGCTCGCGACGGTGATGGAGCGGTACTGGGACCTCGTGCTGGCGCCCGACTGGCCGCGGATCCGGGCGCTGCTCGAGGCCGACGTGCTGCACCGGTCGCGACTGCTCGCCCAGGGCGGGGCCGCCGAGCTGTTCAACGACCTCACCCCGCTGGTCCGCTGGGAGGGCGGCACGCTCACGGTCGCGCACCGGCACCTGCACGCCGCGGTGCCGCTGGACGGGCGCGGTCTGGTGCTCGTGCCGTCGGCGTTCGTCTGGCCGAGGGTGTTCTCCAAGACCGACCCGCGCTGGCAGCCGGTGCTGCGCTACCCGCCGCGGGGGATCGCGACGCTGTGGGAGACCGGCACGGCCGCCGCGCCCGCGGCGCTGGCCCGGGTAGTGGGCCGCGGCCGGGCGATGCTGCTGGCCGAGCTCGCCGCGCCGGCGTCCACCGCGGAACTGGCCCGCCGGACCGGGCTGACCGCCGGCGCGGTGTCGCAGCACCTGGGCGCGTTGAAGGCCGCGGGCCTGGTCAGCGGGCACCGTGCCGGACGTCACGTGCTCTACGCACGCACCCGGGCGGCGGAAGTCCTGGTCGGCGGCGTGCCGGAAGTGGACTGCTGAGATAGCCGCGCACTGGCCTGCCTGAAGGGTCCACCGCCGACCTACCCTCGGATTCGTCACCCTCTGTTCTTCTTGTGGAAAGGCGCAGTCGTGTCCGAGCAGCAGACCACCGTCCAGTCCGTCACCGGCACCGCCAAGGTGAAGCGCGGCATGGCCGAGATGCTCAAGGGCGGCGTGATCATGGACGTGGTCACCGCCGACCAGGCCAAGATCGCCGAAGACGCCGGCGCGGTCGCGGTGATGGCCCTCGAGCGCGTGCCCGCCGACATCCGCGCCCAGGGCGGCGTCGCCCGGATGAGCGACCCCGACCTGATCGACGGCATCATCGAGGCCGTCTCGATCCCGGTCATGGCGAAGGCCCGCATCGGCCACTTCGTCGAGGCGCAGGTCCTGCAGTCCCTGGGCGTCGACTACATCGACGAGTCCGAGGTCCTCACCCCGGCCGACTACGCGAACCACATCGACAAGTGGGCCTTCACGGTCCCCTTCGTCTGCGGCGCGACCAACCTCGGCGAGGCCCTGCGCCGCATCACCGAGGGCGCGGCGATGATCCGCTCCAAGGGCGAGGCGGGCACCGGCGACGTCTCCAACGCGACCACCCACATGCGCAAGATCCGCGGCGAGCTCCGTCGTCTCCAGTCGCTGCCGGAGGACGAGCTGTTCGTCGCGGCCAAGGAGCTGCAGGCCCCGTTCGAGCTGGTCCGGGAGGTGGCGCAGGCGGGCAAGCTCCCGGTGGTGCTGTTCACGGCGGGCGGGATCGCGACCCCGGCCGACGCGGCGATGATGATGCAGCTGGGCGCGGAGGGCGTGTTCGTCGGCTCGGGGATCTTCAAGTCCGGCAACCCGGCCCAGCGCGCGGAGGCGATCGTGAAGGCGACGACGTTCTACGACGACCCGGACGTGCTGGCGAAGGTTTCGCGCGGACTGGGCGAGGCGATGGTGGGGATCAACGTGGAGGAACTGGCGGAGCCGCACCGCTTGGCTGAGCGCGGCTGGTGAGCTGAGGCTGTCGGCTGACGTCGGAGAAGCCCCGCGGCCGGTCGGCTGCGGGGCTTCTCGCTGTTACGAGGTCTCGACGACTCGCCAGCTGAAAGTGACGTGCGGGGCGACGTAGGGGCCTTGGGTCTGCTCGTGCTGCACGTCCAGAATCTCGACCACTGCGAGCCTGCCGTGCTCATTCATGAGGACCACGATCTGCCCGACTCGGGCAACGACAGTACGTCCGGGTGTGAGGTGCTGTTCCAAGTCCGAGTCGGCCCCGCACTGGCTGACTTCAAAGGCGAATTCAGCGATACCCAGGCCCCAGCGGAACACCGGCTCGGGCGCGTCTGCGAACCTGAAGCGGGTCTGTCCCCTCAGTGCTGGGCTCCGGTACTGAGAGGGCTCGCCCTTCAGTGCCTGTTTCTCGAGGCGCGCCGCACGCTCGCGCAAGGTGGCGATCGGCGTCTCGCTGTCGCGGTTCACCGGCAGTCCACCGACCCAGCGCCAGAGGTCCTCGACCTGTTCCGAGCCGGGAAAGTCATCGACGTCCGGCTCGTCGCGGTTGAAGGGAAACCCCTTCGGTTCCTTGTCTGCGAGCCAGGCGGGAAGCTGTTTCCCGGAGTTGCCCTTGAACAGCACCGAGAGGTCGCCGCAGACCTCGGAGATCCAGCGATTCTCTGCGTGACGCCGGAATCCGGCGAAGTATCCGCCCGTTCACCGTAGTTTTCGTCGACGACCAGGAGCACGTGCGTGGCTTCGGTGACGCGCCGCATGAAACCGGTCAGGCTGTCGCCGTAGTCGACGTTGGCGTCGACGAGGACGTCGTACCCGATCGCCTTCAGGTGGGCGGCGAGCAAGCGCACCCATTCCCGGTGCTCGGCCGAGGTCCGCGCGTACGAAATGAACAGATCGGCGCCCAATCGCGTCGCCGGGTGCGGCTGGTGACTCACACGTACTCCGAAATCTCCACCCCGTAAGTACCCGGCTCCAGGGCCTCGAAGATGTGCGGCACATCGCCCGGATAAGAGATGTAGTCCCCGGGCAAAAGCTCCTCCGGCTCGTCCAAAACGCCCACCCGCGCCCGGCCCGCGCAGAGGACGATGTGCTCGACCACCCCCGTCATGTGCGGGTCGCTGCGGCGCGGGGTGCCCGGCTCGCCGCGGACGATGTAGATGTCGCGGCGGGCGCCCGTCGGGCACGCCGACAGCAGGGTGCACGCGTAGTCGGCGTGTTCGGCGAACACCGTCGGGCCCTTGCCCGCGCGGACCACCCGGACCTTCGGCCGCTCCGGCTCGACCAGTCGCGAAAACGGGACGTCGAGGGCGACGCCGAGGGCCCACAGCGTCTCGACGCTCGGGTTGCCCGTGCCGGACTCGAGTTGCGACAGCGTCGACTTCGCCAAGCCCGCGCGCTTCGCCACCTCGGTCAGGGAGAGGCCGGCGCGGGTGCGTTCGCGGCGCAGCGACGCCGCGATGATGTCGAGGGGTGCGCCCGTGGGGGGTGGTGCCATTCCGTTCGCTCCATCGGTCTTTTTGTTCGCCTTGACGAACGCCGGTCCGAGTGTTCACTATAGAACACATGCGTTCGATCTGGCGAACACTCGATCGGGGCCTCGCCCGGGACATCGGCCTGGTCTGCGCCGCCGATTGTCTCGTGGGTGTGTCCTACGGTGCCATCGCGGTGAGCTCCGGCTTCCCGTTGTGGCTGCCCATGCTGATGTCGCTGCTGGTGTTCGCCGGCGCGTCCCAATTCATGTTCGTCGGGATCGTGGCGGCCGGCGGCAACCCCTTCGCCGCCGTGCTCGCCGGGCTGCTGGCCAACGCGCGGCACCTGCCGTTCGGGTTCGCGATCGGTGACGTCCTGGGCAAGCGGTGGCCCTCCCGGCTGGTCGGCAGCCACCTGATGATCGACGAATCGGTCGCGTTCGCGCTGGCCCAGCGCGAGGCGCACCAGCGCCGCGCGGCGTACTGGGCCTGCGGGATCGGCCTGTTCGCCTGCTGGAACGGCGGCGTCGTCGCGGGGGCCTTCGCGGGTCGGGCGATCAGCGACACCGACGTCTTCGGCCTCGACGCGGCGTTCCCGGCGGTGCTGCTGGCCCTGGTGCTCCCGGCGTTGCGCGACCGGGCGGCGCGGCTGCCGGTGCTGACCGGGGTGGTGGTCGCGCTGGCCGCGACGCCGTTCCTGCCCGCCGGGCTGCCGGTGCTGCTGGCGCTCGCGGGCGTCCTGGTGGGCGTCGCGGCCAAGGAGCCCGAACTGCAGGAGGCGCACTGATGGACGGCGTGGAGCTGCTGGCCGGCACGGTGGTGCTGGCGCTGGGGACGTTCGCCTTCCGGTTCGCCGGCCCGGTGCTGCGCAGCCGGGTGAAGCTGTCGCCGAAGGCCCAGCGGCTGATGGCGCTGGCCGCGGTGGTGCTGCTGGCGGCGCTCGTCGCGGTCAGCGCGCTGACCGAGGGGCACGGGTTCGCGGGCTTCGCGCGGCCGGCCGGGGTGCTGGTGGCGGGCGTGCTGGCGTGGCGGAAGGTGCCGTTCGCGCTGGTGGTCGTCGCGGCCGCGGCGACGGCGGCCCTGCTGAGGCTGGCCGGGATCCCCTGAGCCGCGCACCTATGACGTGAACGACTCTTTCCTGTCACCGGACGCGGTGAACGACCCTTTCATGACGTTCGCGGACCGGGGCTGACCTGCCGTGGAGGCGGGGAGCGCGTGCGTCTAGGCTGGTGGGAAGGTCTTTCGGGAGGTCGGGTGTCGGAACCGGTCGTCGGTGTGCTCGCCATGCAGGGTGCCGTGCGCGAGCACGTCGCGATGCTGGCCGAAGCGGGGGCGCGGGCCGTGCCCGTGCGCCGCGCCGCGGAACTGTCCGAAGTGGACGGTCTGGTGCTGCCCGGTGGCGAGTCGACCACGATGTCGCGGCTGCTCGAGACGTTCGAGCTGCTCGAGCCGCTGCGCGCGCGGATCGCCGAGGGCATGCCCGCCTTCGGCTCGTGCGCGGGGATGATCCTGCTGGCGCGCCAGACCCTCGACGGGCGGCCCGACCAGCAGCAGCTCGGCGGGCTCGACGTCGTCGTCCGGCGCAACGCTTTCGGCAGGCAGGTCGACTCCTTCGAGGCCGACCTCGACTTCGCCGGGATCGACGAAGGAGTGCACGCCGTTTTCATCCGGGCCCCGTGGGTCGAGAAGGCCGGGGACGGCGTCGAGGTGCTGGCCACGGTCAGCGGCGTGCCCGGCGTGGCGGAGGAAGCCGCTAGGATCGTCGCGGTCCGGCAAGGGGCGGTGCTGGCGACCGCGTTCCACCCGGAACTGACGCCCGACGTGCGGGTGCACCGGCTGTTCGTCGACCTCGTGCGGAAGGCAGCCTGAGACGCGGTGCCCGGCCGGGGTACGGAACAGATGGAGGAGAGATGAGCGGCCACTCCAAGTGGGCCACCACGAAGCACAAGAAGGCCAACCTCGACGCGAAGCGCGGCAAGCTCTTCGCGCGGTTGATCAAGAACATCGAGGTGGCCGCCCGCACGGGCACCGGTGGTGGCGACCCGGATGGCAACCCCACGCTCTACGACGCCATCCAGAAGGCGAAGAAGAACTCGGTCCCGCAAGACAACATCGAGCGCGCCCGCAAGCGCGGCGCCGGCGAAGAGGCGGGCGGCGCCGACTGGCAGAACATCACGTACGAGGGCTACGGCCCCAACGGCGTGGCGGTGCTGATCGAGTGCCTCACCGACAACAAGAACCGCGCCGCGATGGAGGTCCGCACCGCGCTCACGCGCAACAACGGCTCCCTCGCCGACCCGGGCTCGGTCGCCTACATGTTCACCCGCAAGGGTGTCGTGATCATGCCCAAGGGCGACGCGTCCGAGGACGACGTCCTGATGGCGGTCCTCGACGCGGGCGCCGAAGAGGTCAACGACCTCGACGAGAGCTTCGAGATCGTCTCCGAGGGCGGCGACCTGGTCCCGGTGCGCAAGGCGCTGCAGGAGGCGGGCTTCGAATACGAGTCGGCGGAGCTGACGTTCCTCCCGTCGGTCAGCGTCCCCCTGGACGCCGACGGCGCGAAGAAGGTCTTCAAGCTGATCGACGCCCTCGAGGACTGCGACGACGTCCAGAACGTGTACGCGAACTTCGACGTGTCGGACGAGGTGCTCGCCGAAGTCGGCTGAGTTTTCCCAAGCGCCGCAATGCCTTCGTGCCCGGGCCGGAAACTTTCCGGCCCGGGCACTGGGCTCTCGGGGTCTCGTCAGGCAGAATGTGCGCCGTGACCTCGACGACCCCCGCCACCTCCGCCGACCTCGCCGCCGAACTCACCCCCGACGAACAGCAGCTCGTCGAGTGGATCGAGGGGCAGGCCAAGGAACGCGGGAACGCCGTCGTCACCGTCGCCGCGGACGACGAGGGGGCCGGCTACTGCTTCACCGCCTGTGCGTGGGCGCTGCACAACGTGCCCGAGGCCGTCGTCGTCGGGCTGCCCGACCACATGGGCGCCGTCCTGCTCGACGCCTACGTCGACCGCGCGGCCAACGGTGAGATCTTCGAGGTCGGCAAGCGCTACGACGACTTCTTCGACGGCGTCCCGGTCGTGCTCGAGCGGGTCGACAAGGGGCACTACCCCGAGTACTTCGGCACCGCGTTCCTCATCTACCCCGACGGCGACTTCCCGGCCCTGCAGCTGATCGTCGCGACGCCGGAGGGCAAGTTCCCCTGGCACCCGGACGCGCCCGAGGGCTTCGCGCGGTGGCAGCCGGTGCTGACCGGGAGCGGCGACCCCGAAAGCTGGACCCCCGGCGTCGACGGTCCCTAGAACTTCCGCAGGTCGGCGGCGGCTTCCGGGTATCGCAGCGCCAGGTCCGCGGCGGCCGCGAACTCCACGCAGTCGTCGGTGTAGGGCGGCACGACGACCGTCCCCAGCAGGCTCCACGCGCCGCGCGTCACGGTCGCCTGCCACGTCCCGGCGGGCACGACGACCTGCGGGCGTTCGCCGGCGGCGACGTCGGTTCCCAGCACCGGCCGCTCGACCGAGCCGTCCGGGTGCAGCAGCAGCATCGCGGCCGGCGCCCCCGCGTGGTGGGCGTACACCTCGACGCGGTCCAGCCGGTGCGGCGCCGAGAACTCGGGCGCCACGAGCAGGTAGTAGATCGCGGACCCGGTTTCCGAGCGCCAGCTCTGCGCCCACCGCCCGCCTTCGACGGGCAGCGGCTGAAGACCCAGGTGGGTGACGAAATCCGACGGCTCCGGCATGTCACCCATCCTGCCGGAGCCCGCGCCCAGTAGCCTGCCAACTCGAACGGATGTTCGCGGCGGAGGGAAAATCGGGTGCGGGTGCTCGGGGTCGACCCCGGTCTGACCAGGTGCGGCCTGGGGGTGGTCGACGGCGGCAAGGGCCGGGCCGTCCGCTGCGTCGCCGTCGACGTCGTGCGGACCCCGCCCGACGCCGACCTGGCGCACCGCCTGCTCGGCATCTCCGACGAGGTCGAACGCTGGATGGACAGGTACAAGCCGGCCGCCGTCGCGGTCGAGCGCGTCTTCGCCCAGCACAACGTGCGGACGGCGATGGGCACCGCGCAGGCGGGCGGGGTGGTCGCGCTCGCGGCCGCGCGCCGGGGCCTGCCCGTCGTGTTCCACACGCCCAGCGAGGTCAAGGCCGCCGTCAGCGGGTCGGGCCGCGCGGACAAGGCGCAGGTCACCGCCATGGTGATGCGGCTGCTCAACCTCGAAGTCGCGCCGCACCCCGCCGACGCCGCCGACGCCCTCGCGCTGGCCATCTGCCACCTCTGGCGGGAGCCGATGCGCGCGCGGCTGGCCGAGGCCGAAGCCCGCGCCGCCGAGATGGCCCGCACCCACAAGGCCCGCCTCGCCGCCGCGGCGAAACAAGCGAAGAACCCAGGAGCAGCACGATGATCTCGTCGGTACGCGGAGAAGTCCTCTCGGTCGGCCTCGACCACGTCGTGGTCGAGGTCGGCGGGGTCGGCTTCGCCGTGCAGGCCACCCCGGCGACGCTGGCGACCCTGCGCCGCGGCGAAGAAGCCCGGCTGCACACCGCGCTGGTCGTGCGCGAGGACTCGCTGACGCTGTTCGGGTTCGCCGACGCCGACGCGCGCGAGCTGTTCGGGCTGCTGCAGACGGTGTCCGGGATCGGGCCGCGGCTCGCGCTCGCCACCCTCGCCGTGCTCGACCCGGACAAGCTGCGCGGCGCGCTGGTCGAAGGCAACATCACCGTGCTCACCTCGGTGCCCGGCATCGGCCGCAAGGGCGCCGAACGGCTCACCCTCGAACTGCGCGACAAGGTCACCGCGCTCGGCTCCGGCGACGCGCCCGCGGTCACCGCGCCCGGCGCGCTGCGGGTCGAGGTCGTCGAGGCGCTGGCCGGGCTCGGGTTCCCGGCCAAGCAGGCCGAGCAGGCCGTCGACAAGGTCCTCGCCGACGGTGACGGCCACACGACGGCGAGCGTGCTGCGCGCTTCGCTGGCCACCCTCGGCCGGAAGCGGTAGGCGCGGCCGTGGAGTATGAAGCCGTGGAGGAAGACGAAGCCCTCTCGGCGTGGGCCCAGACCGGCGAGGAGACCGTCGAGGGCACGCTGCGGCCGCGCAAGCTCGACGAGTTCGTCGGCCAGCCGCGCGTGCGCGAACAGCTGGAGCTGGTGCTGGAGAGCGCGCGCCGCCGCGGCGTGCCGCCCGACCACGTCCTGCTGTCCGGCCCGCCCGGGCTGGGCAAGACGTCGATGGCGATGATCGTCGCCGCCGAGCTGGGCGCGGCCATCCGGATCACTTCGGGCCCGGCGCTCGAACGCGCCGGCGACCTCGCCGCGATGCTGTCGAACCTCGCGCCCGGGGACGTCCTGTTCATCGACGAGATCCACCGGATCGCCCGCCCGGCCGAGGAAATGCTCTACCTGGCGATGGAGGACTTCCGGGTCGACGTCGTCGTGGGCAAGGGGCCGGGCGCCACCAGCATCCCGCTGGAGATCGCGCCGTTCACGCTGGTCGGGGCGACCACGCGGTCGGGGTCGCTGACCGGGCCGCTGCGCGACCGGTTCGGCTTCACCGGCCAGATGGAGTTCTACACCGACACCGAGCTGGAGCTGGTCGTCCGCCGCGCGGCGACGATCCTCGACATCCCGATCGACCGCGACGGCTGCCAGGAGATCGCCGGCCGCTCGCGGGGCACGCCCCGGATCGCGAACCGGCTGCTGCGGCGCGTCCGCGACTACGCCGAGGTCCGCGCGGACGGCAAGGTGACCGTCGAGATCGCCCGCGCCGCGCTGGCCGTCTACGACGTCGACGAACTCGGCCTCGACCGGCTCGACCGCGCCGTCCTCACCGCGCTGACCAGGTCGTTCGGTGGCGGACCGGTGGGTATTTCGACGCTGGCGGTGGCCGTGGGGGAGGAGGCGACGACCGTGGAAGAGGTGTGTGAGCCCTACCTCGTGCGCGCCGGTATGCTCGCCCGCACCCCGCGGGGCCGGGTCGCCACGGCGGCTGCCTGGGAGCACCTCGGCATGGTGCCGCCCGCCGACCACCCGGGGCGCCCCGACCCGGGCGGGCTCTCGTCGTTCGAGCAGGACTGAGCGGTGCGGAACCGGCGGGTGGGTGCTGGCGTCCGCGCTGGTACCTGGCACACTTGACAGGAGCACATACCCAAAAACCGGACATTTCGGCTGGGCCCGAGAGTCCGTCGAACGGAGAAACATGCAACAGCTATTGCTGCCCCTGCTGCTCGTGCTCGTCCTCGCGGTGCCGCTGGTCATGAGCACGCGCAAGCAGAAGAAGCAGCAGGCCGCGCAGCAGGATCTGCAGAACAGCCTGGCGCCCGGTGACCGCGTGATGACCACTTCGGGTCTCTACGGCACCGTCGCGGACACGTCCGGTGACACCACGATCGACATCGAGATCGCGCCCGGCGTCGTCACCACCTGGCTGCGGCTCGCGGTCCGCGAGAAGGTCGAGCCGGTCGTCGAGACCGACGAGGACACCACCGACGAGGCCTCGGCCCCCGCCGAGGAGTCGATCATCGAGTCCGGCGCCGACGTCAAGACCGAAGAGCCGCAGACCACCGCGCAGGTGGCGCCGCCGCTGGAGCACGGCAAGAAGTAACCCCGCGCTCGCTCCGGGCACGCGGCGAAAACCCCGACGAAAGTCGGTGTGGCCTGCAACGCCGGGCTCACGCAGCACCGAGTAGTGTCTCGGTGCTGCGTGCGTGTCCGCCGTCATACCCGCGCCCGGGAGTGAATCGCACACAGTCCCTCCCGGTAACCCTCCGGGCGGGCACCGCAACGTTGGGGTCCACCCCGTCCGAGGAGACCGAAGCACCGTGGCAGCTTCAGCCGGGCATCTCCGCCCGGGACGCTATCTCGCCCTGTTCGCCCTGATCGTGATCGTGCTGTACGCACTGGTGTTCCTCACCGGCAACCACAAGCCGACCCCGAAGCTGGGCATCGACCTGCAGGGCGGCACCCGGGTCACGCTCACCGCCCGCACCCCCGACGGCGGCCAGCCGACGCGGGAGTCCCTGAACCAGGCGCGCCAGATCATCGAACGGCGCGTCAACGGGATCGGCGTCGGCGGCACCGAGGTCCTCCTCGACGGCAACAACGTCGTCATCACCGTTCCCGGCGAGCAGGGTGACCAGGCGAAGAACCTGGGCAAGACCGCGAAGCTGGGCTTCCGGAAGGTCGTCGCGAACGCGACCCAGCCGGTCGTGCCGCCGCAGCCCACGAACCCGCCGCCGGCCACCGGCACGCCGACCTCGGGCACCCCGAAGCCCGGCGCGCCGAGCAGCTCCGCGCCGGCCGCGACGTCGAGCGCGCCCCCGTCCAGCCCGGCCGCCGGTGGTGGCGGTGCCGCCGCCGCGCCCGCGCAGCAGCAGAGCACCACGCCGGCCCCGCCGAGCAGCAGCGCCACGCCGCCGCCGTCGAGTCAGGCCCCGGCCCCTTCGGACGGCTCGATCGACGCCGAGACGGCGAAGGAGATCCAGGCCGCGAAGGCGGTGCGCCAGGACCCGAAGCTGATCGGGGCCGACGGCCAGGCCAACCAGGAGCTCGTCGCGAAGGCGATGGCGTCGCTGACCTGCTCGCCGAACGCCAAGGACCCCCTCGAGGGCAACGACGACCCGAAGCTGCCGCTGGTCGCGTGCGGTGACCACGACACGTACAAGTACCTGCTGGAGCCGGAGTTCCTGCCGGGCACCGAGATCGCCGACGCGACCTCGGGCTACGACCAGCAGCGCGGCCAGTGGGCCGTGAACCTCAGCTTCAAGGCCGAGGGCACCAAGATCTGGGCGGACTTCACGTCGAAGAACGTCAGCCAGCAGGCCCAGGCCGCGTTCGTGCTCGACACGCAGGTCGTCTCGGCACCGGCCATCCAGGCCGCGATCCTCGACGGCAACACCCAGATCACCGGCAAGTTCACGCAGACCGAGGCGAAAGACCTCTCGGACATCCTCAAGTACGGCTCGCTGCCGCTGTCGTTCGCCTCTTCGGACGCGACCACGGTGTCGGCGACCCTCGGCCTGGCCTCGCTGCAGGCCGGCCTGATCGCCGGCGGCATCGGCCTGCTGGTCGTGTTCGTCTACTGCCTGTTCTACTACCGCCTGCTCGGCGTGCTCACCATCCTGTCGCTGGCCCTGTCCGGCGCGCTGGTGTTCGCCGTGCTGGTGCTGCTCGGCCGCTGGATCGGCTACACGCTGGACCTCGCGGGCATCGCCGGTCTGATCATCGCCATCGGGATCACGGCGGACTCGTTCGTCATCTACTTCGAACGGCTCAAGGACGAAATCCGGGAGGGCCGGACGTTCCGGTCCGCGGTGCCGCGCGGCTGGGTCCGCGCCCGGCGCACCATCCTGGCCTCGGACGGCGTGAGCTTCCTGGCCGCGGCCATCCTGTACGTCATCGCGGTCGGCGACGTGCAGGGCTTCGCGTTCACCCTCGGCATGTCCACGGTGCTCGACCTCGTCGTCGTGTACCTGGTGACGCACCCACTGGTGGCCATGGTCTCCACGTCCAAGAACGCGTTCCTGTCCAATCCGAGGCACCTGGGCCTCGGCGCCGTGCAGCAACTGGGTTCGCAGCGGAAGAAGTCGACCTCGGTCGGCCGCGCGAACGTGAAGGAGGCCTGACGTGGGGGTCGAAGAAGTGGGCACGGACGCCGAGGGCAACGCCAAGGCGGCGGTCAAGCCCGGCAAGAAGGAAAGCATCTTCCACCGGCTGTACGTCGGCACCGGCGCGTTCGACGTCGTCGGCAAGCGCAAGCGCTGGTACATGTTCTTCGCCGCGCTGGTGCTGATCTGCCTCGCGTCGATGGTCTTCCGCGGCTTCAACATCGGCATCGAGTTCGAGGGCGGCACGCAGATCCAGATGCCGGCCAACGGCATCCACGGCGTGATCAGCGAGGAGCAGGCCAAGGACTCGTTCCAGAAGGCGCTGGGCCGTCCGGCCTCGGAGACGCAGAAGGTCGGCTCGGGCGCCGCGTCGACCATCCAGATCCGCACCGACGCGCTGGACGCGGCCGACGTCGCGAAGGTCAAGCAGGGCCTGTTCCAGGACCTGGGCCCGAAGGGCACGAACGGCCAGCCGAGCGTCCAGGCCATCAGCGACAGCGCGGTGAGCGCGTCGTGGGGCGGCGAGATCTCGCAGAAGGCGCTGATCGCGCTCATCGTGTTCCTCGTCGCGGTCGTCATCTTCCTGGCGATCTACTTCGACCCGCGGATGGCCGCGGCGGCGCTCATCTCGCTGCTGCACGACATCCTGGTCACGGCCGGCGTGTACTCGCTGGTCGGCTTCGAGGTCACCCCGGCGACGGTCATCGGCCTGCTGACGATCCTCGGGTTCTCGCTCTACGACACGGTGGTGGTGTTCGACAAGGTCCGCGAGAACACGCGCGGCCTGCTCGGGCTGACCCGCCGGACGTACGGCGAGGCCGCGAACCTGGCGCTGAACCAGACCCTGATGCGGTCGTTCAACACGGCGTTCATCGCGCTGCTGCCGATCCTCGGCCTGCTGATCGTCGGGTACATCCTGCTCGGCTCGGGCACGCTGCAGGACCTGGCGCTGGTGCAGCTGACCGGCACCCTGGTCGGCGTGCTGTCCTCGGTCGCGCTGGCCACCCCGCTGCTGGTCGACTTCAAGATGCGCGACCCGAAGTACCAGCAGCAGGCCGAGCGCGTCCGCCAGCGCCGCGTCAGCCAGGCGCGCAAGGCGGCGGGCGACGAGGACTTCGACGCCACCGACGACGACGCCCTCGCGAAGGAACTGCGCAAGGAGAAGGCGTACGCGGCCGCGGCCAGCGTGCCCGCCCGGATCCAGAAGCAGCGCCCGGCGGGCAAGCGGAAGCGCTGACGTGGAGCTCGACGAGGCACTCGGCCTGATCGCCGAGGTGCCGGACTTCCCCGAGCCCGGCGTGCTGTTCCGCGACCTGAGCCCGCTCTTCGCGGACGCGGGCGCGTTCAAGGCGGTCACCGACGCGCTGGCGGACACGCTCGAACCGGGTGTGGAGGCGCTCGCGGGCGTGGAAGCCCGCGGGTTCCTCCTCGCCGCGGCCGTCGGGTACGCCCGCGGCCTCGGCGTGGTCCTGATCCGCAAGCCCGGCAAGCTCCCGCAGGTGGCGGGCCGGGTCGACTACGCGCTGGAGTACGGCACGGCGACGGTCGAGCTCCCGGCCGGCGTGGTCCGGCCGGGGCAGCGGATCGCCGTCCTGGACGACGTCCTGGCCACCGGCGGCACGGTGGCCGCGACCGGCAAGCTCCTGGAAGACGCCGGCGCGGTCGTCGACAGCGTCTCGGTGATCCTGGAGCTGGGTGCGCTGGGCGGCCGCGAGGTCCTCGGCGGCCGGAAGGTCCACGCGCTGCAGACCTGCTGACCCGGTCGTGAGTGTTGAGGGCGGTACCAACCGCCCTCGACACTCACGACCGGTGGAGCACGAAACTGCTGATCGGAGCCGTGGCATCCCCCTGAACGGGCGCACCCGACAGGGCTGCGAGGCGCAGCGGCTACCCTGGTGGTCCGAAGGCCGCACGAGCAGCAGGAGGTGCGGGTGAGCCAGGAGCTCGACGCCGCGGTGCCCGCGCACCAGGACGCCCAGCAAAACGGGCAGGCGGCGGCACAGCCCGCGCCGCCGAAGCCGAACGGCGCGGCGCCGAACCCGTCCGCGACCCGCCGCGTCCGGGCCCGCCTCGCCCGCCGGATCACCGCGCAGCGCGCCGCCCCGGTCAAGCAGGTCCTCGAGCCCCTCGCCGTCATCCACCGCGAGCTGCACCCCAACGGCGACCTCGGGCTGCTGCAGCGTGCCTACGACGTCGCCGAAGAACTGCACCGGAACCAGCGGCGCAAGTCCGGCGACCCCTACATCACCCACCCGCTCGCCGTCGCGACCATCCTCGCCGAGCTGGGCATGGACACCACGACCCTGGTGGCGGCACTGCTGCACGACACGGTCGAGGACACCGGCTACGCCGTCGAGAGCCTGAAGGCCGACTTCGGCGAGAAGGTCGCCGAGCTCGTCGACGGCGTCACGAAGCTGGACAAGGTCAAGCTCGGCACCTCCGCCGAGGCCGAGACCATCCGCAAGATGGTCATCGCGATGGCCAAGGACCCCCGCGTCCTGGTCATCAAGCTCGCGGACCGGCTGCACAACATGCGCACCATGCGCTTCCTGCCGCCGGAGAAGCAGGCCCGCAAGGCCCGCGAGACGCTCGAGGTCCTCGCCCCGCTCGCGCACCGGCTCGGCATGGCCACGGTCAAGTGGGAGCTCGAAGACCTCGCGTTCGCCATCCTGCAGCCGAAGAAGTACGACGAGATCGTGCGCCTGGTCGCCGACCGCGCGCCCTCGCGCGACATCTACCTGCGCTCGGTCATCACCGACCTGACCAGCAACCTCGTGTCGTCGCGGATCACCGCGAAGGTCGAGGGCCGGCCGAAGCACTACTACTCGATCCACCAGAAGATGATCGTCCGCGGCCGCGACCTGGACGACATCCACGACCTGGTCGGCGTCCGGATCCTGGTCGAGGACGTCCGCGACTGCTACGCGGCGATGGGCGTCGTCCACGCGCTGTGGCAGCCGGTGCCCGGCCGCTTCAAGGACTACATCGCGCAGCCGCGCTTCGGCGTCTACCAGTCGCTGCACACGACGGTGATCGGCCCGGACGGCAAGCCCCTCGAGGTGCAGATCCGCACCTACGAGATGCACCGCACCGCCGAGTACGGCATCGCCGCGCACTGGCGGTACAAGGAAACCAAGGGCACGCACAACGGCAACGCCGTGGACGTCGACGAGATGGCGTGGATGCGCCAGCTCCTCGACTGGCAGCGGGAAGCGGCGGACCCGGGCGACTTCCTCGAGTCGCTGCGCTACGAGCTCGCCTCGCGCGAGATCTTCGTGTTCACGCCGAAGGGCGACGTCATCACGCTGCCCGTGGAGTCGACGCCGGTCGACTTCGCCTACGCCGTGCACACCGAGGTCGGGCACCGCTGCATCGGCGCCCGCGTCAACGGCCGCCTGGTGGCGCTGGAACGCAAGCTGGAAAACGGCGAAGTCGTCGAGATCTTCACGTCGAAGGCGGAGAACGCCGGGCCGTCGCGCGACTGGCTGCAGTTCGCCGGCTCGCCGAAGGCCCGCGCGAAGATCCGGCAGTGGTTCGCCAAGGAACGCCGCGACGAGGCGATCGAAGGCGGCAAGGAAGCCATCACCAAGGAGATCCGCAAGGTCGGCCTGCCGATCCAGCGGCTGGTCTCCGCGGAGTCGATGGGCGCGGTCGCCACCGAACTGCGCCACGCCGACATCTCGTCGCTGTACGCGGCGGTCGGGGAGGGCCACACCAGCGCGAAGCACGTCGTGCAGCGGCTGGTCGCCCTCATCGGCGGGGTCGACGCGGCGGAGGAGGAACTCGCCGAGCGCGCGACGCCGTCGACGGTCACCCGCCGCCGCGGCTCCAACGACGTCGGTGTCGTGGTCAAGGGCGCCAGCGACGTCTGGGCGAAGCTCGCGCGCTGCTGCACCCCGGTGCCGGGCGACGAGATCCTCGGCTTCGTGACCCGCGGCGGCGGCGTCTCGGTGCACCGCACGGACTGCACGAACGCCGGCGACCTGCAGTCCCAGCCCGAGCGGCTGGTCGAGGTCGAGTGGGCGCCGTCGGCTTCGTCGGTGTTCCTGGTGGCCATCCAGGTCGAGGCGCTCGACCGCCACCGGCTCCTCTCGGACGTCACCAAGGTGCTGGCCGACGAGAAGGTCAACATCCTGTCGGCGTCGGTGACCACGTCCCGCGACCGGGTCGCGGTCAGCCGCTTCTCGTTCGAGATGGGCGACCCGAAGCACCTCGGTCACGTCCTCAAGGTGGTCCGCGGCGTGGAGGGCGTCTACGACGTCTACCGCGTGACGTCGGCTTCCTAGGTGTCCTGACCCGTGAGGTCGGAAGCGCGTGACGCCGTAGCTGGTGAAAAACGCCTGGGCGACCCCAGAACGCGACCGCGGTCTCCCGGGTCTCACCAGCGAGGATCTCGGTGGAGGCCAGGGGAGTGGTCGTCCACGGCGTTGTGCAGGCTGGCGTAGCCACGCCCGCGAGTGCGACCGTTGCGGCGGCCGGCGGCATCGTCGGCAGCGGGGCAGGATCCGGTGCACCGTCAGGGGTTCAGGGGCGAGCAGGTAGCCGATGCGGGCCAGTCCCCGGCCGCAGCACCCGGGCTTCGATCCCAGCGGCCGGCCCCTCGGGCGGCGGTGGAGACCGACACCTGGAACCGTTCCGCGGCCCGCCGCAGTGGTCACCCGTCCTTGACGATGCAGCGGACCAGGCACGGCCTCCCCGCACAAAAGTCCTAGGGCACCCACGACCCGTCGACGGCGATGCCGGCGGCCGCGGCGATCCGGTTGCGCGATTCCCGCAGCCGGGTGCGCAGAGCCGGTAAGTCGACACCGAGCAGTTTCCCGTCGCGCTTGACCGCTTTTCCGGCCACGAAGACGCTGTCCACCAGCCCGGGGTGCCCGGCGGCGACGATCGTGCCGACCGGGTCGGCGACGGGGAAGACCGACAGGTCCTCGGCGTCGAGCAGGACGAGGTCGGCGGCCTTGCCGACGGTGAGGCTGCCGGCGCGGTCCGCGCGCCCGCAGGCGCGGGCGCCGTCGAGCGTCGCGAACCCGAGGACGTCCCTCGTCGTGATGCGCCCGCGTTCGGCCGCCAACGCCGTGCGCATGGCGCCGAACAGGTCGCCGGCCGCGGACGGGCAGTCGTCGATCGACAGCGACGGCCGGAGCCCGGCGGCCAGCGCCCGGCCGGTGATCAGCGGCTCGAAGCCCATCTTCAGCTCGACGTCCGGGCTGATCGACACCGAGGAGCCCGCGTCGGCCAGCATCGCCAGCTGGTCGTCGGAAAGCCCGTTGCCGTGGACGACGGTCGTGCGGTCGTCGAGCAGGCCCCGCTCGCGCATGCCGTCGATCGGCCGGTCGCCGTGCGGCCAGCCGCCGGTGCCGTGGACGTGCAGGCTCACCCGCAGCCCGAGTTCCCGCGCCAGCGCGACATCCGCGGCAGTATCGTCCATTGTGGACACCGCCGGCCCGCGCAGGCCCAGTGCCATGTCCTCGCCCGGCAGCACCTCGCGGACGCGCCGGATCTCCGGCTCGATGTCCGGCCCGTCGGCGCCGTAGCAGAAGATCGAATGGCCGGGCGCGTCGCGCAGGGCCTGGATCGCGGCGTCGGCGTTCTCCGGCCGGAAGGCGCAGTGGAACCAGTCGAGCACGGTCGTCACGCCGGAGCTGAGTGCTTCGAGCCGGCCGAGGAGGTTGCCCAGGTAGACGTCCTCCGGCCGGTAATGGGGCTTGAGCGTGCCGTGCACGGCGACGCGGTACTGGTCGAACGTCCAGTCGGCGCCGAGGCCGCGGAACGCCGTCTGCCAGGTGTGGCGGTGGGTGTCCACGAGGCCGGGCAGCACGATCTTGCCCGTGGCGTCGACGACCTCGGCGCCGGTCGCGTCGATCGCCGGGGCGACGGCGGCGATCCGGCCGTCTTCGATGAGCACGTCGCCGCGGGGAAGCGTGCCCACGGCGGGATCCACGCTGACCACCAGGCCGCCCCGAACCAGAGTCTTCATCGGTGTCCTTCCCCAAGAGTTGACGTGTCAACTCTAGCGTAGACTGACGGCATGGCGGGCATGAGTGCGGCGGACTGGGCGTTCTGGGACACCTGGATGCGGGCCCAGCGCGTGCTCGTCCGCGAACTCGACCAGGGGCTGCAGCGCGACTGCGGCATCTCGAAGGCCGAGTTCAGCGTGCTGATGACGCTGGGCCGCCCGATGCGCGTCGGCGAGCTCGCCGACGCGCTCGACTGGGAGAAGAGCCGCGTCTCGCACCTGTTGACACGCATGGAGAACCGCGGGCTCGTGGCGCGGATCGAGGATGGCGCGACCGGCCGCCGCACCGGCGTCGAGCTGACCGCCGAAGGCCGCCGCACGGCCGAACGCGCCACCCGTGCGCACGGTGGCAACGTCCGCCGGCTCGTCCTCGACCAGCTCAGCCCCGGGCAGGCAATGGCCATCCGGGAGTGGGCCGAGCAGCTGATCGAGCGCGCCGAACGCGGTTAGCGCAATTGCCGCAGGCACGTGTCCGGGAATTGTCATTCGACGATTCCCGGAACCGCGCGACCACGGTGTAAATGCCCTCCCCGGAAACCACACCCGCATGCTACGGTCGGCAAATTGCAGGCGGTCCGAAATGTGCGGTTGTGCCGGGAGGGGCAGCATGTCCGACGACACCACGCGGTACCTGTGCGCGGCGTCCTACCTCGACCCCGGCTACAGCACGCGGGCGATCAAGGAATTCCTCGTCGAGCCCACCCGGCCGGTCCCGGCGACGCCGGGGATCGACGCCGGCCGCGTGCTCACCGAAGCCGTGCGAGCCCGGGTGCGCCGCAAGAACTACGACTTGATCCTGGTGCTGCTCATGGCGGTCGTGCTCGCGCTGTCGTGGGACAACGTGGTGCTGTACGGCTGGATCGTGCTGTCGGTCCTGCTCGTCGCCGCGCGGGCGGGCAAGACCGCCTACGTCACGCAGCGCACCTTCAACCCGAAGACGCTCGTCTTGATCGGCCTCTCCATCGTGGTCGTGTGGCTGGCGGTGACCTACGGGAGCGCGCTCTTCGAGGACGACCGCAGCCGGTACGCCGCGCGGTACGACGACTACTACGAAGAGACCTCGGGCGGCAGCACCGCCCGGCTGGTCGTCGGCATCGTGCTCGCCGTGGTGGTGCTCGTGGTGGTGACGATCGAGCGGTGGTCGCTGTGGAACCTGCTGACGAGCCGCTTCCGGCGCCTCGCCCCACCGGCGCCCGACACCGGCACCCTCACCGGGGCGTTCACCGAAGACTTCCGCGAACAGCTCGGCCGCTACCGGCGGGACGACGAGCTCGCGGGCACGCCCGGCGCTCCCCTGGTGGTGTACCGCGGCTACAACCCCTTCGTGGGCGCGGGGTTCCGGCGTGCGGCCTGGTCCATGGCGATCCCGCTGGAGCGGGTCGAAGACGGCGAAGACGCCCCGGAAAACCGGCCGGAGCTGACCACCGAAGCGATGTACGCAGGGATCCGCGCGGCGATCGGGAACCTCCGCAACTCGAGCGCGCTGTCACCGGACCGCCGGCTGGCCGGGCTGACCGTGACCGAAGCGGTGTTCACCCCGGCCGCGGAACTCGTCGACCACCTGGACGAGCCGGAAGCCGCGGCGTACCTGCCGGACGTCGAGCACCCGCCGCTCACGCGGCTGCCCGAGGCGCACGTCGAGCAGCTCCGGACCGAGCCGAAGGAATGGGCGCGCTACTACCTCTGCTTTCAGGTCGAGACCTGGGACCGGGAGCTGGTGCTGACGACGTTCCTGCACGTCGCGGTGGCCGACACGACGCTGTACGTCGAGTGGACGCCGTTCATGCTGCCGCCGGTCAAGGCCGAGTACCGGGCGGTGGACAAGATGCGGCCGGACTCGCTGCGCCCGTTCGGCCAGGGACTGCTGGCGTGGCTGGAGATGCCGGCGACCCTGCCCGGCCGGGTCGCGAACGTGGCGTCCTGGATCCGGCAGCCCGGCCGCGAGCCCGGCGTCCTCGACCCGGACCGCTACGGCACCGCGAGCACGCTGCGCGAACTGGGGTCGGTGAACAGGTTCACCGACTACTTCCAGCTCGTCGACATCGAACGCTACGAAAAGATCATCGAAAGCCGGCTCCTGCCGGCCATCGGCAAGCTCCTCGGGGACGCCGGGTTCTCGACGGCGAAGTTCGACGAGCAGGCGGCGGTCGTGATCAACAACGACATCACCATCGCGGGCGACAACCGCGCCCCGATCACCCAGACCGGGACGGGCAGCCGGCTGCTGCCCGGCAAGCCCGGCCGGACGGCCAGGACGGAGGTCTGATGGGACACCGCATTTCGAACAAGGTCAGCATCGGCGGCGACAACTCGGGCGACATCAGCCAGACCGGAATCGACGGCGGCGGGGGAGAGTCCGCGGTCTCGTCGCTGCTGGAGCTCGTCGAGCGCCTCACGGCCGAGGTGCGCGGCAAGGAGCTGGCCAAGCAGGAGGTCGTGGAGGACACGCTGGCCGACCTGGCGAGCGACCTGCGCGCCGGGGAAGCCGCGGAGCCTGCGGTGGTGCGCAGCCGGTGGGAGAAGGTCAAGGGCCTGCTGGGCGGGCTCGTGCAGTTCTCGGAGCTGGTGGCCAAGATTTCCGACCAGGTGCAGAAGATCTTCACCTGAGCGGCTGTCCTCCAAGGAATTCCCGCAGCAGCGCGGTGACCTCGTCGGGGCGTTCCATCGACGGCAGGTGGCCGGTGTCGGCGAGCTCGACCAATTTCGCGTCCGGCAGCGACTCCGCCAGGTACGCGGAAAGCTCGACCAGGCCGGGCGCGTCGGACGTCCCGATCACGACCAGCGCCGGGGTGGTGATCTCGGCCAGCCGGTGCCGGGTGTCCGGGATCCGCTCCGTCCACTGTGGAGCCGTCCAGTCGTGGCGGTAGACCTGCTCGCACATTTCCCGCACCAGCGCCACCATTTCGGCCGGCAGCACCGACACGTCCCGCTCCGGACCCGCGACCAGGTAGTCGATGTTGGCGTCGGCCATCGCCCGGACGTCCGCCGGGTCGACGTCGCCTTCGCGGGCGTGGTAGCGGGCGAGCCGGTCGGCCGGGAGGATCTCGGCGGTCAGGCGCGCGATGTCCGCCTGCATGTGGTCCGGCCACGGGTGCCCGGTGAGGCCGGAGCCGAGCAGGGCGACCCGGGTGATCCGCTCCGGTGCGGCGAGGGCGGCGTCCAGCGCGCACGCCCCGCCCATGGACGCCCCGACGAGCGCGGCCTGCTCGATCCCCCGGGCATCGAGCAGGGCCAGCAGGTCCTCGAAGTGGGCGAACTCGCCGGGGCCGTCGGCGGTTTCGCCGAAGCCGCGGCGGTCGTAGCGGATCACCCGGTGCGTGGCGCCGAGCGCGGTGAACTGGGCGTTCCACATCCGGCGGTCGCCGATCGCGGCGTGCAGCAGCACGACCGCGGGCCCCTCACCGGCTTCGTCGTAGCCGAACGTCGTCCCGCCCACCTCGATCATCGCCATGGCCCCAAGCTAGCGGCACGACCACGTCACACACCGCAGGTTTCGCTGAGGGCGAGCGGTTAGGGTGCGGTGCATGACCGACGGATTCGACCTGACGCGCGACGGCGAAGTCGCCCGGCTCACGCTGACCCGGCCGGAGAAGATGAACGCGATCACCTACGGCATGTGGTCGGCCATCCCGGACGTGGTGGCCGAGGTCGAGGCCGACCCGGCGCTGAAGGTGCTGCTGATCGCGGGCGCGGGCAAGCACTTCTCCGCGGGCGCCGACATCAGCGAGTTCGGCGAGCTGCGCACCACGGCGGAAGGCGCGGCGAGCTACGACAAGGCGGTCGAGGGCGCGGTGGCGGCGCTGACCTCGATGCGCAAGCCGTCGGTGGCGATGGTCCAGGGCAACTGCATCGGCGGCGGCTGCCAGGTCTCGGTCGCCTGCGATTTCCGCTTCGCCGCCGAAGGTTCCCGGTTCGGCATCACCCCGGCGAAGCTCGGCATCGTCTACCACTTCGATTCCACGCGTCAGCTCGTGTCGCTGGTCGGCCCGGCAAACGCCAAGTACTTCCTGCTCTCCGGCGAGCTGATCACCGCCGCCCGTGCCCGCGAGATCGGCCTGCTCAACGACGTCTTCCCGGCCGAATCGCTGGAAGCGTCGACGGCGGAGTTCGCCGCGACGCTGTGCTCGCGTTCGCAGGCGTCGATCCGCGGGATGAACCGGATCATCGAGAAGATCGTCGCCGGCCAGGAGACCCCGGACGCGGAGGTCGAGGAGATCCGCTCCGAAGCCCTGCACGGCGAGGACTACGCGGAGGGCGTCGCCGCGTTCCTCGAGCGGCGCCCGCCGCGCTTCACCTACCGCTGACGTCCCGTCGCCACAAGGGAAGTCACGCGTCCAGGTACTCGCGGAAGTGCTCGGCGACGACGTCGGTGACCCCGGCCGGGTCGAGCCTGCCGTCGATCTCGATGACCCGGATGCCCCACGCCCGCGCCGAGCGGACCGCCTGCGCGGCCAGCATCCGGTCGCGCGTCAGGCGGCTGCGCTGCTCCGGGATCGTGGGCTCGTCCGGCCGGTGGCGCAGCTGGTGCTGGCGGAACAGCTCGGTCGGCACCAGCACCACCATCCGGCGCGGCGAATCCACCAGCGGGGCCACCAGTTCCGGGTGCAGGCCCCAGCCCTCGGCGACGATCGGGCGCGGGGACTCCCACGCGCGCAGCTCGTCCAGCGCCCGCTGGAACCGCTGCTCGAACTCCGCCAGCACGGCAGTCAGCTGCTCGCCGGCCGGGACGTCGT
This sequence comes from Amycolatopsis sp. FBCC-B4732, assembly GCF_023008405.1. NCBI lineage: Bacteria > Bacillati > Actinomycetota > Actinomycetes > Pseudonocardiales > Pseudonocardiaceae > Amycolatopsis > Amycolatopsis sp. FBCC-B4732. Next base: position 3,870,714 of record NZ_CP095376.1, on the reverse strand, counting down.
CCCCCGGCGCGGTGGCGGGGCGCGCGCGGTGGTCGTGGTGGTAGGTGGTCAGCCCGTGGCGGTCGGCCAGCAGGCGCGCGACCGTGGACTTCCCGGTCCACGGGGCGCCACCGATCCACAGCGCCTTGCGCAGGGTCCCGAACGGATCCGAGGTCATCGTTCGACTATTGCGGCCCCGGCGGGCCGAGGCCAGGGTTCCGGGGCCGGTTGAGCCGTTCAGCGCAGGGCCGGTCACCGCCCGTCGTCGTCGACGACGAGCACCGTCGAGCCGTCGGCGAAATCGGGCGGCCCGCCCAGCTTGAAGTGGAACCGTGAACCCGGCCGGACCGCGGCGATCACCTGCGTGTCGGCGGTGTCGAGCACGATGATCGCGTGTTCGGCCGTGCTCGGCTCCGGCCGCAGCACCGCCGGCACGACCGGGATCGGCAGCGTGCCGCTGAGCGAGCCACTGCAGTCGTCGCCGGTCTCGGGTCCGAGCGGATCGGGTGGCTCGGGCGGTTCGAACGGCGGGGGCGGCACGAGCTGCGGGCGCCGTCGCCACCAGAGCCCGGCGATCAGGCCGGTCAGCAGGCCGCCGGAACCGCTGACGGCCGACGCCAGCCCGACCCCGAGCCCGGACGGCTCCGGGGCCGCCACCGGCGGGGGAACGGGCACGGGTGGCGCGGCCGGCAACGGGCCGAACCGGACGGCCGGGTCCCGGGCGTCCTCGGGCAGCTGGAGCACCTGGCCCGGTTCGATCCGGGTGGCGTCGGTGAACGGCGAGCCGTCCGGCCGCGGCCGGCCCTGGTTCAGCCGGAAGATCTCGGGAAAGCGGTTCCCGTCGCCGAGCGCGCGTTCGGCGATCCTGAACAGCGTGATGTCGTCCGGGTTGTCGGCGTGCGGCACGATGTAGTACTTGACCGACGGCGGGTCCGGTGCGGCCTGCGCGAGGGCCGGACCCCCGGCGAGCACCGCGAAGAGGACACCGGCGGCACCGGCTTGCCCGGCCCGCCCGAGGACTCGGCGCACCGCGGGAGCCCGGTTTTCGGCCATGGTCGGCACCTCTCCCCGGCGACCCCGGCGGGTTCCGGTGTTGCCCCCTACACGGGGCCGGTGCGGCCGTGGTTCAGATCTCGTCCCAGGGAACGGTTTCGCAGGCCCGCGCGAGCAACGCCACCGCGCGGTCCGCCGGCGGCAGGACGAGGTCGTCCACGGCGGCGACCGGGCGGCCGGGCGTTTCGGAGTTCGTCACGAACATCGCGTCGAAGTCGCGGAGGCCGGCCGGCCGGACTTCACGCGTTTCCTGCGGTACGCCGAGGCGCCGCAGGGACTCCTTCTGCACCGGCATCGTGATCCCGGGCAGCACGGCGGCCTCCGGCCACACGACACCATCCTTCGGGGGTTCCGGGTGGCGGAGCCCCCGGCCCGCGGCGAAGCCGCGGTCGTCTCAGCGTCGCCGTGGAGCAATCCGGTGTTCCAGATCGACGCTTCGCTGATCCGGCCGGCGTGGTCGACGAACAACGCGTCGTCGAACCCGGCCAGTGCGCCCGGCGGGTGCGGCGGGAGTGTCCGGACGAGGATCTCCGGCCGCATCGGCTCGTCGAACGAGCGCGTCAGCACCAGGGACCCGCACCGAAAGCGCCGGTTCGCCGTCGATCGCCTGCCGGACGTAGGAGCGCACCAATTCGACGTCGAGGTCGGTGCCGAACAGCAGCCGGGTGCTCGTCGCGAGCCGTTCGAGGTGGAACGCGAGCCCGCGGACCCGCCCGTCCCGGACCTGCATCGCGGTGAAGTGGCCGTAGGAGACCATTCCCGCGAGCGCGGCGTCCGGGCCGAGCGGATCCCCGTTCAGCTCGTAGCGGGGCGGCACTACGCGACGGTGACGCCCGTGAACTTGACCTGCTTGGTCGGCGCTCCGGTGCCGTCCTGCGGGTTCGGGTTCGCGATGCCCGCCTTGGCGACCGCATCGAGCACCTTCAGGCCCTCGTCGCTGATGCTGCCGAACACCGAGTAGTCCGCCGGGAGGCCCTCGGCGTTGCCGTAGACCATGAAGAACTGGCTGCCACCGGAGTTCGGGGCGGACGTCTTCGCCATGGCGAGGATGCCGCGGCCGTACTTGATCTCCGGGAACGCCTCGTCCGGCATCGTGTAGCCCGGGCCGCCCTGACCGTCGGTCGTCGGGTCGCCGGTGGCCGACGGGTCACCGCACTGCAGCATCTGCAGGCCCTCGGTGCCGAGCCGGTGGCACATGGTGTCGTTGTAGAAGTTCTGCTTCGCGAGGCTGATGAAGCTCTGCACGGCGCAGGGCGCGAGCGCCCGGTCGAGCGTCAGCGGGATGTCGCCCGCGGTGCTCTTGAGCGTCACGTTGACCGTGCCGGTCGACGGGACGTTCTTGCCGTCGGGCGTGTTCACCTTCTTCGGCGCCTTGCTGCCCGTCGTGTCGGCCTTGAAGTCGCACGTCGTCGGGTTCGGCAGCGCCGTGGCCCGCTTCGGCAGCGCGGTGCGCTGCGTCGGGATCTGGACTTCGGTCGGCGGCGGGGTGGCCGAGGACGACGACGCGGCCGTGTCGGTGCTGTCACCGCCGTTCGCGCTCACGATCCACACCACCACGCCCGCGACGACGAGGACCGCCACGCCGACTACACCGGCGCCGATCCTCCTGCGTCGCTTCTGCTGCTCCAATCGGCGCTCGAGCTGCCTCTCGAGCTTGCGCTTCGCAGCTTCGCGGCGCTGCTGGTTGGTCGCCACCCCGTACCCTCCAGGTTTCCGCTCGTGTCACACGTCTGAGGTAGCGGCAGTGTATGGGCACAGCCTGTGAGGACCATGTACAGGGCCCGCTAGTCTCAACCCGATCGTGATCGGCGCCATCCGGCGCGGATGTCCGGGAGGCGTTCGGTGCTCGTCGTCGGGTTCGGCAGCGGCCCGCTGCAGGCCAACTGCTACCTGCTGGCGGAGGCCGCCGGCGGGCCGTGCGTGGTCGTGGATCCGGGGCAGGAGGTGGCCGCGCCGCTGGCCGCCGCGCTCGCCGAGCACCGGCTGGTCCCGGCGGCCCTCGTGGCCACCCACGGGCACCCCGACCACGTCGCTTCGGCCGCTTCGCTGTCGGCCGAGCACGGCGTCCCGCTGCACCTGCACCCGGCCGACGCGGACCTCCACGACGGTGCCAGCGTCCCGCTCGAAGCCGGGACCTTCGCCGGGCTGGAGATCGACGTCCGGCCCGCGCCCGGGCACACCCCGGGTTCGGTGGTGCTCGTCCTGGAGACGGCGGAAGGCGGGCGGCTCGCCCTGACCGGCGACACGCTGTTCGCCGGGTCGGTGGGCCGCGGCGACGTGGCGGAGGCGGTGCGGGAGCTGGTGGCGAGCCTGCCGGACGACACGGTGGTGCTGCCGGGCCACGGCCCGGCGACGACGATCGGCCGGGAACGCGCGGGCAACCCGTTCCTCGCCGGGACGGGGGCGTGAGCATGGCCGAGGAGACGACCGAGCGGATCGCGCTGTTCGAGGAGGACCCGCGCGGACGCCGTCGCCGCGGGATCTCGGGCCTGATCGGCGTGGTCATCGTGGCCGCGGCGTTCGGCGGCGTCGCCGGGCTGATCGGCGGCACGGTGCCGGGCTTGATCGTCGCGCTGGTGATCGCCCTGCCGCTGCTGTACGTGATGGCGGTCAGCATCCGGCGCCGCGTCTGGCTGGAGGGCTCGACGCTGCTCGTGCGCACCTGGGGCCTGCGCCGGGTCGACCTGGTCGCCGCGACCCGGCTCGACCTCGTCGTCGGCGACGTCCGCGGCAGCCGCACGGTCAGCCTGCTGGTCAACGCGGGGCAGCGCGGCAAGGTCGCGAAGGTGGACCTCGCGGTGTTCTCCGGGACCGGCGGGCGCGAGCTGGGCATCCTGCAGCTGCGGAAGCTGGCGAACGCGCTGATGAACAACACCGAGGCGAACGGCCTCGTCTTCGGCGAGCTGCTGGTCGCCGAGCTGAAGGCGGAGGCGCGCGGCTCCGGCGTGGCCGAGCGCCCGCTCTACCGGCTGGCGTCGGTGGCGCCGTCGGGCAAGTACGTCCAGCGCTTCACGATGGAAGCCGTCAGCCGGTTCGTGGCGACGCTCGACTGATGTCGTCCTCGCGGGCGGCGCACCGGTGTCACGGGTGGGACGGAACGGCCTTCGTGGTGCTGCTGAGGTGGGCCGCCGGCTCGCGGGAGGCGATCAGCGCGGCCAGGACCGTCGTCACCGGGACGGCCGCGACGATGCCGACGCTGCCGGCGAGCGTCCGGATGATCTCCTGCGCGATGTCCTCGCTGCCGAGCAGCGCGCCCAGCCCGACCCCGGAGATCGACGAGTACAGCAGGACCGGCAGCGCGGCCCCGGCGTAGGCCATCACGAGCGTGTTGACCGCGGAGCCGACGTGGTCGCGGCCGATCCGCAGCCCGGAGCGGTAGAGCTCCTGCCAGGTCAGGTCCGGGTTGGCCCGGCGCAGCTCCCAGACGGCGCTCGTCTGGGTGACGGTGACGTCGTCGAGCACGCCGAGCGCCCCGATCACGACGCCGGCGAGCAGCAGCCCACGCGCGTCGATGCCGTGGCCGAGCGAGCCGATGAGCGTCGAGGTGCTGTCGTCGAGGCCGGTCAGCGAGGCGGCGGCGGAGAAGATCGCGGCGAGGACGCCGATGAGCGCGAGGCTGACGAGCGTCCCGAGCACCGCGGCGGACGTTCTCGCGGACAGCCCGTGGGTCAGGTAGAGCGCGATGAACATGATCGCGCCCGCTCCCGCGATCGCCACCACCAGCGGGTTTTCGCCGGCGAGGATGGCCGGGAGGATGAACAGCGCGATGACGACGAAGGACAGCCCGAGCGCGACGAGCGCGGCGACCCCCTGCCAGCGCCCGAGCACGAGCACGGCGACGGCGAACAGCGCGGCGAGCACGAACAGCGGCGTCCCGCGCTGGAAGTCGACCAGCTGGAAACTGGCCGGGTCATTGGCGTTCCCGCCGTTGTAGGCGAGCACGACGGCGTCCGCGGCGGCGAACCGCGGGGTGCTGGGCTCGATCGGGACGGTCAGCTTGAGCTGCTTCCCGTTCGCCGGCCCGTCGGTCATGGTGAGGTCGACGGTCAGGCAGGGTTTCGCGTTCGGGTCGGTCTGGTCGCCGACCTGCACCTGGCCTTGCGCGAGGCAGGGGCCGGTGGCGGTGGCGGTGATGTTCGCGTGGACGGGCGTGCCTTGGGGGACGACGCTCGTGGGGGACGCCTTGCCCCAGGGGTAGAGGACGACCATGCCGACGACGGTGGCGAGGGCCAGCGGGGCGAGCAGCCAGATCAGGAGCAGCTTGACCCGGCGCGACGCGGGGGCGGCGGGGCCGTGCCCATGGCCATGCCCGTGGCCGTGGCCGGTTTCGGGTTCGGCCGGTGTGCGCGGCTGGGAACTCGCGGCGGCGCGCTGGGGCCCGGTGTCGCCACGCCGGGCGGTGCGGTGCGGGCCGGTGTCTCCGCGGCGGAGTCGCGCGGGGTCGCCTTGGTCGCCGGCCGGGGCTTGCTGGGCGCTGCGGTGGGGTGGCGCGCTGTCAGCTTGGTCGGCGGCGCGCGGGGGGCCGGTGTCTCCGCGGCGGGGCCGGGCAGTGCCGGTTTGGTCGCCCGTGGGGGCTTGCTGGGCGCCGCGGGGGGCTCGTGCGGTCTCGCCTTGGTCGACGGCCGGGGCTCGCGGGGCGCCGCGGCGGGCTGGTGCGGGGTCGGCGGCGGCCGCGGTGCGGTGCGGCCCGGTGTCCCCGCGACGGGTCCGGGCGGTCTCGCCCAGGTCGCCGGCCGGGAGCCGCTGGGCGCCCGTGTCGGCTCGGCGGCTGGTGCGCGGAGCCGCCACGTCGGCCGGGATGCGGTGCGAGCCGGTCTCGGGCGGCACCCGCTGCGCCCCGGTGTCCGCGCGGCGGCGGCCGGCCTCCGGTGGCGTGCGGCGGGCCGGTTTCCCGGGCGTTCCCGGCGTTCCGGACGTGCCGGGCCCCGGCGAAGGGGACACCTCGTCCGTGACCCGGCGAATCGGTCCGGTGGCGTCGTCGGCGAGGTCGGGGCGGTCCACCCGCACATCCTGACAGCGGGATCCCGGCGCCCGCGCCAGGGGCCGCCGGGCGACCGGTTCGTCCGGATGCCTCAGCCGTACGCCTGGCGGACGTGCACCCGCCGGTACGCCGACGGCGGCGTGTCGAAGTGGTCGAGGAACGCCTGCCGGAGGGTTTCCGTCGAGCCGAAGCCGCAGCGGCGGGCGATCGTGGCCAGCGGGAGGTCGGTGCCGGAGAGCAGGCGGGCCGCCTGCTCGGTGCGGATCGTCCGGACGTACCGGCCGGGCGTGGTGCCCAGGTGCGCGTCGAACAGCCGGGTGAGCTGGCGCGTGCTGATGCCCGCGCGGGCCGCGAGCGCCGGCGTGCCCAGGTCTTCCTCGAGGTGCTCGGCGATGTACGCGGTCAGGTCGCGGACCTCGCGGTGCTCCGGCGGCGGCCCGGACAGGAACAGGCTCACCTGGGCCTGGTTCCCGGGCCGCTGCAGGTAGGTGACCAGCGCGCGGGCCGCCTCGCGGGCCAGTGACGGGCCGTGGTCGGCCTCCACCAGCGACAGCGTCAGGTCGAGCCCGCTCGTCACGCCCGCCGCCGTGTAGACGTTGCCGTGGCGGACGTAGAGCGGCACCGGGTCCACCGTCACCGCCGGGTAGTCCCGCGCGAGCTTCGCCGCGTAGCGCCAGTGCGTGGTCGCGCGGCGGCCGTTGAGCAGGCCGGCCGCGGCGAGCACCTCGGCGCCCGTGCAGACCGACGCGACCCGGCGGCTGGTGCGGGCCAGCCGCCGGACGTGGGCGAGGACGCGCTCGTCGGCCGCCGCGGCGGGGCTGCCCCAGCCGCCCGCGACGACCAGCGTGTCGAGGTCGCCGGCGACCTGGTCGAGCCGCAGGTGCGGCTGCAGCACCAGCCCGGCGCAGGTGCGGATGCCGTGGCCGTCGACCGAAGCGAGCTGGAGCTCGTACGGCGGCCGCGCGCCGAGCCGGTTCGCGGCGTCGAACACATCGGCGGGGCAGGCGATGTCCAGCAGCTCGGCGTCGGCGTACCCGACGATCACGACCCGTCTGGGTGACCCTGACATGATCGGCACGCTAGCAGCCGGACCGGGCGCTCGGACGCGGTTCGCAGGAATCCGGACACCGGCGCCCCGCCCGGCGTCCCGGCCCGCCATGGTCGGGACATGACCGATGAGCAGAAGACCCTCGCCTTCGTCGTGTACCCCGGCCTCACGCCGCTCGACCTGGTCGGCCCGCTGCAGGTGCTCGGCGCGCTCGCGCGGATGGACGCCGGCTACCGGACCGTCGTCGTCGGCGCGAGCACCGGCACCGTCGGCACGGACACGCCGTTGCGCGTCGCCCCGAGCCACACCTTCGACGAAGTCCCGGCGCCGTACGCGGTGCTCGTGCCCGGTGGCACCGTGCCGACGCTGCGCGCGATGGCCGACGAGCGCCTCCTCGCGTGGCTGCGCGCCGCGGCCGCCGGCGCCGAGCTGATGACGTCGGTCTGCACCGGCTCGCTCATCCTCGGCGCGGCGGGCCTGCTGGAGGGGAAGAAGGCGACCACGCACTGGATGTTCCGCGACGTCCTCGCCGGGCTCGGCGCCACGCCGGTCGCGCAGCGGTGGGTCGAGGACGGCTCCGTGATCACCGCGGCCGGGGTGTCGGCGGGCATCGACCTCGCGCTGCACCTGGTGGAACGGCTGGCCGGGCGGCAGCTGGCGACGAACGTCCAGTTCGGCATCGAGTACGACCCGGAGCCGCCGCAGGGCGCGCTGGACTGGGCGAACCCGCCCTTCGGCGACCTCAAGCCGCTGCGCGAGCACACCCTGCGGGAGGGGCTCGCCGACCACCCGGAACTGCTCGAGAAACTGCTCGCGCACACCTGACCGACGTCGTCGGCCATCCGGGTGATCGGGGGACGCGCCGCGCGCGCGGCGGCTAGATTCAGTTCGCTCGATCAGGTGATCTCGCGGGTGGGGTGTTGTAGCCGTGCGGTTCCAGGTGCTCGGCCCGATGACGGCCTCCGTCCCGCTGCCCTCGGCGGCCCAGCCGCGGCGGCTGCTCGCCGTGCTGCTCGCGCGCGCCGGCCAGTTCGTCGGCCGCGACACGCTGGTCGACGAGCTGTGGCCGGACGGCGCGCCGTCGAGCGCCGCGGCGATCGTGCAGGTCACCGTGTCCAAGCTGCGCAAGACGCTCTCACCCGGCCTCGGCGCCGCCGAGGCCGGGCAGCGGCTGCGGTCCGGCCCGCGCGGGTACGCGCTGAGCGTCGAGCCGGGGGAGCTGGACGCGGACGAGTTCCTGACGTGGCTGTCGGCGGGTGCCGACGACCGCGCCCAGCGCCGCCGCGGCCTCGAGCGGGCACTGGCCTGCTGGCGCGGCGACGCGTTCGCCGACGTCGCCGGCGGACCGCTGCTGGAGGCGCACAAGCTGTGGCTGGAGGACCGGCGCTCGGCGGCGTTGCTGCAGCTGGTCGAGCTGGAACTCGCCGACGGCGACGGCCGGTCCGTCGTCGAGCGGCTCGGCCCGGTGGTCGCGGCCCGGCCCGCCGACGAGCGCTTCGCCGCCCGGCTCGCGTCCGCGCTCGGCACGGTCGGGCGCCGCGAATCGGCCCTGGAGGTGCTCCGCCGCACGCGCCGGGCGCTCTGGGAAGAGGCGGGCGTGTGGCCGGGCGCGGACCTCGTCGCGGTGTACCGCCGGATCGCCGGCACCGAGTGGACGACGCCGGGCCCGCCCGCGCAGCTCCCGCCCGCGGTGCCCGACTTCACCGGCCTCGCGGCCGAACTCGCCGACGTCACGCGCGCGCTGCGGGGTCCGGCGCCGGTCGTGCTGCACGGCGCCGCCGGGGCCGGCAAGTCCGCGCTCGCGGTCCAAGCCGCGTGGCGGGTCCGCCGCCGGTTCCCCGACGGCCAGCTGACCGCATCGCTGCGCGGGTCCGACGGCACCCCCGCCGAACCCGCGGCGGTGCTTTCCGGCTTCCTGCGCCTGCTCGGCGCGACCCCGTCGGAACTGGCCGACCGCACGGGATTACCGGGACTCTGGCGCGGCTACACCGCCGACCGGCGGCTGCTGGTGCTGCTGGAAGACGCCGCGTCCGAGGCCCAGGTGCGAGCCCTGCTGCCGAGCGGCCCGGGCTGCGCCACGCTGGTCACGACCCGCCGCGAGCTGCCCGGCCTGTGCGGCGCGCACGCGGTTCCGGTGCCTGATCTGTCCACTGAGGACGCTCACGCGCTGCTGGCCGCGGTCGCGGGGGATTCCCGGCTGCGGGCGGAACCAGAAGCGGCGCAACGACTTCTCGCCCGGTGCGGCGGTCTTTCCCTGGCGGTCCGGATCGCCGGGGTGCGCCTGGCGGCCCGGCCGAACCTGCCGATCGCCGAACTCGCGGCCCGCCTCGCCGACGACCGGCGCCGCCTCGACGAGCTGACCGCGGGCGACCTGAGCGTCCGGGCCGCGGTGACATCGGCGCTGCACGAGCGGCCCGCCGCTGACGTCGCTTTGCTGAGGCTGCTGGCCGCGTTCGAGGGCGCCGTCCCGGATTGGTCCGCGGCGGCCCTGCTCGACCGCCCGACACCGGAAGCCCGCGACCGCCTCGACGAGCTGACCGCGGCGCACCTGCTGGACGCGGCCGGGACGATCCCGCCGTTCGTGCGGCTGGTGCTGGCGGAGGGCCCGCCGGGTGAGGTCGACCCGGCCGCCCTGCGTCGCGCGTGCGAGGCCGCGCTGGCGCTGGCGGAGCGCGCGCTGGGCCGTCCGGCGCGTCGGCCATCGGCAGCGGGGGCGAAGCCGGATCCCGCGGTCCTGCGCCGGATCGCCGCCGATCCCGCGGCCTGGGCGGCCGCCGAAACCAGTCACCTCGCGGCCGCCGTCCGGCTCGCCGGCGCTCACGGCTGGCACGACCTGACCGAGCGGCTCGCCGACGCCTGCACCGCCCTCGCCGGCAGCCCGTGGCTCGGCCGAGCCGCCCGGGCCGTCACCGTGCTCGGGCTCGCCGCCGCCCGGCGGCGGCGGGATCCGCGGGCCGAAGCCGAGAAGCTCTACAACCTCGGGGCCGTGCACTGGCAGCACGGCCACGCCCGCCAGGCGCGGAACTACTTCGCCATGGCCGAGCACCGCTACCGGGACCTGGAGGACCCTCGCGGCACCGGCACCGCACTGGCCGCGCTCGCCGACGTCCACCTCGACGGGGGTGATCCGCGGGCCGCCGAAGCGGAGTTGCGGGAAGCCCTCGACCTGCTCCGGGACTGCGGGGACCGGCGCGGGCAGGCGGCCGCCGCGGCACAGCTCGGGTCGCTCGCCGAAGACGTCGGGGACGTGCGGGGCGCGGTCGAGAGCTTCGAAGTGAGCATGCTGCTGGCCCGCCAGTGCGACGACGGCCGCTGGCACGACCAGGCCGCGAAGCGCTACGCCGACGTCCTGCGCCGCCACGGTGGGCACGACCAGGCGGCCGACCTGCTCACCGGGGCGCTCGGCGGCGCCGTCCGGACGCGGGAGCGGCACTGGGAGGCGCACGTCCTGCGCAGCCTCGGCGACCTGCACACCGACGCCGGGGAGTTCGCCGACGGGCAGCGGTGCCTCACGCGGTCGCTGGCGCTGTTCGACCAGATCGGGCACCGGCACGCCGCCGCCTACACCCACCGCAGCCTGGGCGAGGCCCACCGCCGGGCGGGGGATCCGGTGGGGGCGCGGCGGCACCTGCTGGCCGCCATGGCCGTCTTCCGGGAGCTGCGTGACCGCCGCGGCGCCGGGTACGCCCTGCTCAGCCTGGGCCGGACGCACGCGGCCGAAGACGCCGCGGCCGAGGCGGCGCGGTGCCTGCGCGGCTCGGCCGGGCTGTTCCGCGAGCTGGGGTTCCCGCTCTGGGAGCTGCGTGCACTGGGGGAGCTGACCAGCGTGAGCGGTGAATCCCCGGCCCGCGACCGCAGCCGTGAACTCTTGACGAAGATCAGGACCTGACGCCCGCACCAGCCTCGCCCGCGGCCGGGTGTTTGGCGAAGTTATGGGCCTCCCGATTTGGCTGCCGCCGACGGATCGTCGGATCGAGGAGGCAACGGCATGCCGGGACAACGGATTCTGGCGCGGGCGGCACTGGGGCTGGTCGCTTCGGCGGCGACGGTCGTGTTCGCGACCATCGGCACCGCGTCCGCGAGCGTCGAGGTGACCAAGCTCAGCCAGTCGGCGGCCGCGTCGCAGCTGTCCGCGGCCGGGGTGACGCACTCGTCCAGCGGGGGCTGCACGACGCGGTCGAACTCGACCTGCACGTCGTACGAGCAGATCAACCAGAGCACGGTCAGCGGCGTGATCACGCTGAAGCGGGCGAGCGGCTGCGCGATCAACATCACCGGCGGCACCGAGGTCGGCCACGCGTCGGGCACCTACAGCCACTACAACGGCTACAAGGTCGACATCGCGCACAACAGCTGCATCGACGCCTACATCAAGAACAGCTTCGGCTACATCGGGCTGCGCGGCGATGGCTACCCGCAGTGGAAGGCCGGCTCCGGCAACCTCTACTGCGACGAAGGAAACCACTGGGACATCACGTACTACACCTGCGGCTGCTGACGTCCGGGGGCCTGTCCGTTCCGAGGGCGGCGGGCAGGCCCCGGTTACCGGCTGCGACGGCCGGGTACCCGAGCGGGTGGAGGTGAGGAGATGACTTCGCACAGCACCCCGGCTCCCCGCCCGCGCACGGCGCTGGTCGGCGCGGCGGCGGGTTTCGTCCTGCTGGCCGGGCTCTACCTGGTGCTGGCCCCGTGGATCGCCGGCTTCGGCGGCGCGGGCGTGCTCGCGCTGAGCGACACCCTGGTCGGCTTGGTCCTGATCGCGCTGGCGATCGCCCGCACGGCCACCCGGCGGCTCGCCCTGATCGGCTGGGTCGTGCCGGTCCTCGGCGCGTGGGCCGCCGTCTCGCCGTGGCTGCTCCGCCACGGCGGCGAAACCCCGCCGTCGACCGGTGCCCTGGTGGGCAACGTCGTGGCCGGCGCCGTGGTCGTCGTCGCGGGACTGGCGCTGGCCCGCCGCGTCAGTTCTTGATCAGCAGCCAGTCGCCCGAGCCGGCACCGGGGCGGTAGGGGCTGTCGGCCCGTTTCGCGACGACGCCGGGGAGGCCGTGCTGCCGGCTCGCGCCGGTCACGGCCTCGCCGCCGCCGGCGAAGTAGCGGGGCACCTGCCAGTGCCGGTCCTCGACGGCGAACCCGTCGAGGAGTTCCCGGCGTTTCGTGTAGGGCAGGTCCAGGGTCGGCTTGCCGTCGAGGTGCAGGACGTCGGCAGCGAAGTAGAAGACGGGGCAGTGGGCCTTGAGCCGCTTGGCGGCGGCGCCGTCGGCCTTGCGCCGTTCTTCGAGCCCGTCCGGGTGCGGCTTGCCGTCCTTGACCACGACGACTTCGCCGTCCAGCAGCACTTCCGTCGACCCGAACTCCTCGCCGAGCTTGTGCAGCTCGGGGTACCGCCCGGTCACGTCGGCGCCGGTTTCGTCGTGCGCGGTGACGCGGCCGCCGCTGACCAGCAGCATCGTCCGCAAGCCGCCCCAGGCGAATTCGTACGCCCACTCGTCGTCGTCCGCGGGCAGGTCGCCGGGGACCGCCGTCATCGGCTCGAGGAACTCGGGCGCGTCTTCGTGGCCGGGCTCGGCGGGGTCGAGGCGCCGCAGCGTCCAGTCGCGGTCGTCCTCGTCGTGCCGGTTGAGGAACAGGTACTTGCCGCGCGCGCGTGCGCCGTGGAAGACGACCTCGACCTTGTGGTCGTTCCAGTGCAGGGTTTCATACTTCCCGGTGTCCCACACGGTCATCCGGCCGCCGCCGTACTCGCCGGCGGGGATCTCGCCCGCGAAGGTGAGGTACTCCATGGGGTGGTCTTCGGTGTGCACGGCGAGCCGCGAGACGCCGGGGGAGAGCGGCAGGCCCTTCGGAACGGCCCAGGAGACGAGCACGCCGTCGCGCTCCAGCCGGAAGTCCCAGTGCAGCCGGGTGGCGTGGTGCTCCTGGATGACGAAGAGGTCGTCGCCCCCGGGCTCCGGCGGCCCGTCCGGCCAGGGTTCGGGGGTGCGGTCCTTGCCGCGTTTGCCGCGGTATTCCTCGAGTCTGTCGGCCATGGCCGCCCCGGTACCCCTTCCGCCGCAAGAGCTTCCAGGGTACCGGGCCGGGCGGGTGGCGCGGCCCGGACGTCATGAACGGGTCTTTCACCGCGTCCGGCGAGGTGAAAGACCCGTTCATGACGTTGCTCAGGCGTCGCCGACTGCCGGAGCTCAGTCCGTCTCGGCCATCGCCTCCGCGAACTGGGCCGCGTACAACCTCGCGTACGCGCCACCACTGTGCAGCAGCGTCTCGTGGTCGCCCTGCTCCACGATCCGGCCGTGCTCCATCACCAGGATCACGTCGGCGTCGCGGATCGTCGACAACCGGTGCGCGATCACGAAACTCGTCCGGCCGCTCCGCAACGAGTTCATCGCCCGCTGGATCAGCACCTCGGTGCGGGTGTCGACCGAGCTGGTCGCCTCGTCGAGGATCAGGATCACCGGCTTGGCCAGGAATGCCCGTGCGACCGTGATCAGCTGCTTCTCGCCCGCGCTGACCGTGCCGCCTTCGTCGTCGAGCACCGTGTCGTAGCCGTCCGGCAGCGTGCGGACGAAGCGGTCCACGTACGTCGCTTGAGCCGCCTCGACGATCTCCTCCCGGCTTGGGTCGTCCGCGCCGTAGGCGATGTTCTCCGCGATCGTGCCGCCGAACAGCCACGCGTCCTGCAGCACCATGCCGGTCTGGTCGCGCAGCTCCTCGCGGTTCATCTTCGCGATGTCGACGCCGTCGAGCGTGATCCGCCCGCCGTCCAGCTCGTAGAAGCGCATGAGCAGGTTGACCAGCGTCGTCTTGCCTGCGCCGGTCGGGCCGACGATCGCGACCGTCTGGCCGGGTTCGACCGTCAGCGACAGGCCGTCGATCAGCGGCTTCTCCGGCAGGTAGCGGAACGAGACGTCCTGGAACTCGACGCGCCCGCGGATCTCGGCGGGCCGCTCCGGCGAAGCGGGCTCCGGGGCCTGCTCCTCGGCGTCGAGCAGCGCGAACACCCGCTCGGCCGAGGCCACGCCGGACTGCAGCAGGTTCGCCATGCTCGCGATCTGCGTCACCGGCTGGCTGAACTGGCGCGAGTACTGGATGAACGCCTGCACCTCGCCGAGCGTCAAGCTGCCCGACGCGACGCGCAGCGCGCCGATCACCGCCACCAGCACGTAGCTCAGGTTGCCGATGAACATCATCGCCGGCTGGATCATGCCGGAGATGAACTGCGCCCGGAAGCTCGCCTCGTACAGCGTTTCGTTCTGCTTGTCGAAGACCGCGGCGGCCTCGTCGCGGCGGCCGAACACCTTGACCAGCGAGTGCCCGGTGTACATCTCCTCGACGTGCGCGTTGAGCTTCCCGGTCGTCGACCACTGCTTGATGAAGTTCGGCTGCGCCCGCTTCCCGATCTTCGCCGCCACGACCGCCGAAAGCGGCACCGTGAGCAACGCGATCAGCGCCAGCAGCGGCGAGATCAGGAACATCATGATCAGCACGCCGACCACCGTCAGCAGCGACGAGACGATCTGCGACAGCGTCTGCTGCAGCGACATCGCCAGGTTGTCGATGTCGTTGGTGACGCGGGAAAGCACCTCGCCGCGCGGCTGGCGGTCGAAGTACTTCAGCGGCAGCCGCGAGAACTTGGCCTCGACCTCTTCGCGCAGCCGGTACACCGCCTGCTGCACCAGGGTCGTGGTCAGCCGGGCCTGGATCAGCCCGAAGAACGACGAGATCACGAACAGCGCCAGCACGGTGAGCAGGATCTGCCCGACCTTGTCGAAGTCGATGCCGACGCCGGGCACCAGGTCGACGCGGCTGTAGATGTCGGCGAGCGTGCCGTCGCCGCGGGCGCGCAGCCCGGCGACGACCTGCTCCTTGGTGACGCCCGGCGGCACCTGCTTGCCGAGCACGCCGGCCAGGATCGCGTCGGTGGCCTGGCCGAGGATCTTCGGCCCGATCACGGTGAGCGTGACGCTGGCCGCGCCGAGCACGAGCACCCCGATGAGCGCGGCCCGCTGCGGGCGCAGCAGCCGCAGCAGCCGCTTCAGCGAACCCTTGAAGTCGAGCGCCTTCTCCGGCGGCGCGCCGCCGGCCATCCAGCGGCCGGGCCCGACCGTCGCGGCACCGGTGTTCTTGTGCCGCTCGGCGGTCGGCCGTTCCCCGGCCTCGGTGACGGCGGCTTTGGGCGATTCCGTGGTACTCACGCCGCCTCCTGTTCGGTGAGCTGGGACAGCACGATCTCCCGGTAGGTTTCGTTGCCGTCCATGAGTTCGTGGTGGGTGCCGGTGCCGACGACGCGGCCCTCGTCGAGGACGATGATCCGGTCGGCGTTGCGGATCGTGCTGACCCGCTGCGCCACGATGACCACCGTCGCCTCGGCCGTTTCCGACACCAGCGCGCGGCGCAGGGCCGCGTCGGTCGCGTAGTCGAGCGCGGAGAACGAGTCGTCGAACAGGTAGATCTCCGGCTTGTGCACCAGCATCCGCGCGATCGCGAGCCGCTGGCGCTGACCGCCCGAGACGTTCGTGCCGCCCTGGGCGATCGGCGCCTCGAGCCCCTCCGCCATCGCTTCGACGAAGTCCTTGCCCTGCGCCACTTCCAGCGCGTGCCACAGCTCTTCGTCGGTCGCGTCCGGATTGCCGTAGCGCAGGTTGCTCGCCACCGTGCCGGCGAACAGGTACGGCTTCTGCGGCACCAGCCCGACCGCGCGGGCGAGCACCGCCGGGTCGAGGTCGCGGACGTCGACGCCGTCCACCTTCACCGTGCCGCGGGTGGCGTCCATCAGGCGCGGGATCAGGTTGAGCAGCGTGGTCTTGCCGGTCCCCGTCGAGCCGATCACCGCGGTGGTCTCACCCGGCCGCCCGATCAGCGAGATGTCGCACAGCACCGGCTTTTCCGCGCCGGGGTAGCGGAATTCGACGTTCGCGAGCTCGAGGTGCCCGTGCACCGCGCCGGGCCGGATCGGCGACACCGGCGGGCGGACGCTCGACTCGGTGTCGAGCACCTCGCTGATCCGCTCGGCGCTGACCTCGGCGCGCGGCACCATCATGAACATGAACGTGGCCATCATGACGGCCATCAGGATCTGCAGCAGGTAGGAGAGGAACGCGGTCATCGCGCCGATCTGCATGCTGCCGGAGTCGATCCGCTGCCCGCCGAACCACAGCACGGCGACGCTGGAGGCGTTCATCACCAGCATGACGATCGGGAACATCAGCGCCATCAGCTTGCCGACCCGCAGCGACACGGTGAGCAGCTGGTCGTTGGCGACGTCGAAGCGCTCCCGCTCGTGCTTGTCCCGGACGAACGCGCGGATCACGCGGATGCCCATGATCTGCTCGCGCAGGATCTGGTTGATCCGGTCGATGCGCTCCTGCATCAGCCGGAACGCCGGGCGCATCTTGGCGATGATCGTGCCGACCGCGACGGCCAGCACCGGCACGATGACCAGCAGCAGCGACGAGAGCGGGACGTCGAGGTTCAGCGCGAGGATGATCCCGCCGACGCACATGATCGGCGCCGACACCATGAGAGTGAGCGTCATCAGCACCAGCATCTGGATCTGCTGGACGTCGTTGGTGGTGCGGGTGATCAGCGACGGCGTGCCGAACTGGCCGACCTCGCGGGCCGAGAAGTCCTGCACCCGGTGGAAGACGCCGGAGCGGATGTCGCGGCCGACCGCCATCGCGGTGCGGGCGCCGAAGTACACCGCCCCGATCGAGCCGGCGATCTGCGCGAGCGTGATGACGAGCATCATCGCGCCGACGCGCAGGATGTAGTCCATGTCGCCCTTGATGAGGCCGTTGTCGACGATGTCGGCGTTCAGCGTCGGCAGGTAGAGCATGGCGATCGTCTGCACGAGCTGCAGCAGGACGATCACCCACAAGGTGCTCCGGTACGGGCGCAGGTGACTGCGCAGGAGCTTGACTAGCACAACGATTCCCCCAGTGCGGTGGTGGTCGGTTCGGGTTGCGGAGCAGCGGTGCCGGCGGTCAGGGTGGGCATCCCCGCGGAAAGCTCGTCGAGCAGCCGTTCCAGGATCGGCAGGAACGGTTCGCCTTCGGTGGTGAACCAGTTGGTGAAGGCGACGCGGACAGCGCTTTCCACCGAGGCCGCCATCAGCCGGCACAACAGGTGGTCCACACCGCCCACCCGTTTCGCGATCGTTTCGGCCAGGACGCGCTCGACGGCCGCGTGGGCGTTGAGGAACTCGCCACGCAGCATGAGCCGTCCCATCAGCTCACGGATACGCGCAACATACGCGCGATCGGGCTCGCCCTCACGCGAATATTGCTCGAGCACCGCGTACTTGACCGAATCCCAGAGCGGCTCGCCGTCCGGCCGCGCGAGCAGGGCCTCGCGCATCCCCTCGTGCCGGTCGACGACGACCGAGCAGACCGCCTGCTCCTTGCTGGAGAAGTAGTTGTTGAATGTGCGGGGTGACACGCCGACTTCGGTGGCGATGTCCTCGACCTTCACGTTCTCCAAGCCGCGGTCCAGCGTCAGCCGCAGCGCGGCTTGGGCGAGCGCCTTGCGTGCTTCGCGCTTCTTGCGCTCGCGCAGGGTCAGCTGGGGTGGTGGGTCCGACGGCATGAACGGAGTTTAGCGAAAAAGTTGCGTGGCCCGCAAAAAAGTGCGTGGCCCGCAATTTTCGGACGAATCGGGCGCGACCTGGGATTTCGCGGTACGGGGCCCGGTTGCCTGCGGTATCGGGCGTCGTGTGCGCTCTGTTGCCAGGTGCAAGATGCAAAAATGAACCGAATGGCCTAGTCCGCTGCGCTCACCAGCAGCGACGGCGCCGAAAACCGATCACCCCGCGCGATCGGACGGGGACCCGCTGTGGACATCCGACGAACCTTTCTGCTTGCATGTCCGGCATCGCCGCCCGGGGGTCGGCGCGATGCTGTCGTTGCCGAATCTGAGCAAGGAAGAAGTGGGACCACATGGCGAGCCGGGCCCGGGAACTCCTGGATCGATCACGCGTCCTGCTGGACCGCTCGCGGGTCGCTGCCGCGCAGTACCTCACCGCGCCGCCGAAGCACCCCGGGTACGAGCCCACGGCCGGGCCGGCCATCGCGGAGCTGTCGCGGCCCGAGGTGATCACCCCCGAGGACACGCGGAACGAGGGCGTGCTGGCCGAGATCTGCGCCAGTGTCGCGCTGCGTGACCTCAACCTGCTCGACCAGCTCCTCGCGCGGCTCGAAGAACTCGAAGCGGGGGAGGAGGACCACCACCGCCTCGCCGAGCTCTACCAGCTCGACCACCTCGCCACGCGGTTGCGGCGCAACGCCGAGAACCTGCGCGTGCTGGCCGGGCAGGACACCGCCGACGACGCCGCCCGCGCGACCTCGGTGCTCGACCTCGTGCGCGCCGCGATGTCCTCGATCGACCACTACGCCCGGATCACCATCGGCCGCGTGGTGAACCTCGGGGTCGTCGGCTTCGCCGCCGAAGACCTGGGCCGGGTGCTCGCCGAGCTGCTCGACAACGCCGCCAACCAGTCCTCGCCCAGCTCGCCGGTGCACGTCAGCGCGCACTTGACCGAGCAGGGCAGCGTGCTCGTCCGGATCGAGGACGAGGGCATCGGCATCCCCGCCGACCGCGTCGACGGCCTCAACCGGCGGCTGGCCGCGGGCGGCGACCTCGACGACGCCTCGGCGCGGCACATGGGCCTCGCCGTCGTCGCCCGCCTCGCCGCGCGGCACGACGTCAGCGTGCGCCTGGACCGGCGCAGCCCGCACGGCACGGTCGCGACCGTGCTGCTGCCCACCGGCGTGGTCACCGAGCTCGCCGACAACGCCTGGTCGGGCGCCCGGACCGTCACGATCGAACCGGCGAAGACCGGCGGCGAGCCGGTCGCGGCCGGCGGGCTGCCGCGCCGCCGCCCGGGTGCCTTCCCGCGGGAGGAGCCCGCGCCGGTGCCGCGCAAGCCCACGCCCCGGCCGCGGCCGGTCGAGCGGGCCACCGGCGGCACCACCGCCAACGGCCTGCCGCGGCGCGTGCCCGGCAGCATCCGCGGTGCCGCGCCCGAACCGCCACCGCCGCCCCCGGCCGCGGAACCGGCGGCGAACGGGCACGAGCAGCTGCTCGCCGACCTCGGCGCCTTCGCCGACGGCGAGCGGGCCGCGCGCGCCGAAAACCACCAGCAGGACGAAACGCCCGGAGGAACCGGCTCGTGAGCGCCCACCACCCGGCACCGGCGAACTTCGCCTGGCTGCTCGACGACTTCGTCCGCAAGGTGCACGGCGTCAGCCACGCGCTGATCATGAGCGTCGACGGCTTCCCGCTCACCGCGTCGGACTCGGTCGGCGATGCGGAGGCCGAGCAGCTGGCCGCGATCGCCAGCGGCCTGCTCTCGCTGGCCGGCAACAGCGCCGCGTTGTTCGGGAAGGGCGCCTGCGAGCAGATCATCATCCGGCTCACCCACGGCTACTTCCTCTTCATGGGCATCGGCTCCGGTGCCGGGCTCGCGGTGCTGACCACGGGCGACGCGGACATGAAGGTGGTCGCCTACGAGATGACCCAGTTCATCACCAACGCCGGCCACGCGCTCACCCCCGAGGTGCGCGCCGAACTGCGCCAGGTGCTCACCGCGCGCCGGCCGCGGGTGTGATGGGCGTGCCCGAGGAGGTGATCCCCGTGTCCGAGAAGGACACCGCCTTGCCGCGGCGCAGCCGCCGGATCCGGGCGTACGCGCTCACCGGCGGCCGCACCAGCACCCGCCACCAATTGCTGGTGGAGACGCTGGTTTCGGTCCCGCAGTACGACCCGGCGCTGAGCGACACGCTGATGCCCGAGTCGCGCTCGCTCTACGAACGCGCCCGCGTGCGGTCCTCGATCGCCGAGCTGTCGGTCGGGCTGGACCTGCCGCTGGGCGTGGTGCGGGTGCTGATCGGCGACCTCGCCTCCCAGGGCGCGGTGTTCGTCCACCCCACCGCGCACGCCTACCACCACGACACCAACGTGCTCGAGAGGATCCTTGATGGGCTCAAGCGGCTCCCCGCCTGAGGGCGATCTGCTGACGATCTCCGCGAAGATCGTCGTCGCCGGGGGCTTCGGTGTCGGCAAGACCACGTTCGTCGGCGCGGTGTCGGAAGTGCCGCCGATGAGCAACGAGGCGTGGATGACCGAGGCCGGCGAAGGCGTCGACGACATCCCGCCCGGCGGCAAGTCGACCACGACCGTGGCGATGGACTTCGGGCGGATCACGCTGCGCCCGGACCTGCTGCTGTACCTGTTCGGCACGCCGGGGCAGGCGCGGTTCTGGTTCCTCTGGGACGACCTGAGCCGCGGCGCGCTCGGCGCGGTCGTGCTCGTCGACACCAGCCGGATCGACGAGTCGTTCGCGGCGATCAACTACTTCGAGAACGACTCGGAGCTGCCGTTCGTGGTCGCGGTCAACCAGTTCGAGGGCATGCCGGTGCACGACCTCGACGAGGTGCGGGACGCGCTCGCCCTCGACCCGAGCGTCCCGCTGGTCACCTGCGACGCCCGCGACCGGGCTTCGACCATCGCCACCCTGACCGAGCTGGTCGGCCACACGCTGTCCCTCGCCGTGCTGTCCGGCCCGCGCGAGCTGGCCGGCAGCGTCCCGCAGGCCTGAACGAGGAGAGAAGAGCTTCATGCGCAGAGTCCTGATCGTGGGCGCCGGCCAGTCCGGGCTGCAGCTGGCCCTCGGGCTGCTGGCGAAGGACTACGACGTCACGGTGATGTCCGCGCGGACGCCGGAGGAGATCCGGGCCGGGCGGGTGATGTCGACGCAGTGCATGTTCAACGACGCGCTGCAGCACGAGCGGGACCTCGGGCTGAACCAGTGGGAGGACGAGACCGTCCGGGTCGAGGGCCTCGGCGTGTCGGTGGCGGCGCCGGACGGCGGCCGCGCGCTCGACTGGTTCGCCGAGCTCGACCACTACGCGCAGTCGGTCGACCAGCGCGTGAAGATGGCGGGCTGGCTGGAGCTGTTCGAGGACCGCGGCGGCAAGCTCGTCATCCACGGCGTGATGACGTCCGAACTGGACGCGCTGTCCCGGCTCTACGACCTGGTGATCGTCTCGGCCGGCAAGGGCGAGCTGGTCCAGCTGTTCGACCGCGTGCCCGAGCGGTCGCCGTACACGAAGCCGATGCGCGCGCTCTCGCTGGTCTACGCCCACGGCGTGCGGCCGCGGCCGGAGCACCCGGACAAGCAGGCCGTGCGGTTCACCATCGTGCCCGGCGTCGGCGAGCTGTTCATGATCCCGGCGTACACGCTGAGCGGGAACTGCGACATCCTCTTCTTCGAGGGCGTCCCGGGCGGGCCGTTGGACTGCTTCGGCGACCACCCGGCACCGGCCGAGCACTTCACGCGGCTGCTCGACCTGATGCGGCAGTTCGTGCCGTGGGAGTACGAGCGCTGCCGCGACGCCGAGCTCACCGACGGCAAGGCGGCGCTGGCCGGCGGGTACACGCCCGTCGTGCGCAACCCGGTCGGCATCCTGCCGGGCGGGGCGCGGGTGCTGGGCATGGCCGACGTCGTCGTGGCGAACGACCCGATCACCGGGCAGGGCTCGAACAACGCGAGCCACTGCGCGGCGACCTACCTGACCGCGATCCTCGAGCACGGCGACCGGCCGTTCGACGCGGAGTGGATGGACGCCACGTTCGAGCGCTACTGGGAGTACGCCCGGCACGTCACCGAATGGACCAACGCGCTGCTCCTGCCGCCGCCTCCGCACGTGCTCCAGATCCTCGGCGTCGCGGGGCAGAACCCGGCCGTGGCCCGCAGGTTCGCCAACGGGTTCACCGACCCGACCGACTTCCAGCACTGGTTCCTCGACCCCGCCAAGTGGGAGAAGTACCTGGCAGAGGTCTAGATCGGACTGTCGCCGGGGGACGATTCGGGCTACGGTAACTACCGAGCGTGAAGACGATCTCGGAGGTGCGTGGCATGCGGGCGATGTGGAAGGGCTCGGTGTCGTTCGGGCTGGTCAGCATCCCGATCCAGCTGTACGCGGCCACCGAGAACAAGAACGTCTCGCTCCGCCAGGTGCACGAGGCCGACGGCGGCCGCATCCAGTACAAGCGGTTCTGCACGATCGACGGCGCCGAGGTCCCGTACCCGGAGATCGCCAAGGGCTACGAGCTGCCCGACGGCGAGATGGTCGTGATCACCGACGCCGAGATGGCCGAGCTGCCGCTGTCCTCGCAGCGCACGATCGACGTCCTGGAGTTCGTGCCGCTGGAGTCGATCGACCCGATCCAGTACGACCGGACCTACTACCTGGAGCCGCAGAAGAACGCGGTGAAGCCGTACGTCGTGCTGCGGGACGCGCTGCACAAGTCGAGCCAGGTGGCCGTCGCGAAGGTCGCGGTCCGGCAGCGGGAGAGCATGGCGGTGCTGCGGGTGCACGCCGACGTGCTGGTGATGACGACGATGCTGTGGCCGGACGAGGTCCGCGAACCCGACTTCCCGTTCCTGCGCGACGACCCGCCGCAGATCCGCCCGCAGGAGCTGTCCATGGCCGGCTCGCTGATCGACTCGCTGGCCGAGCCGGTGTTCGAGCCGGAGAAGTACCACGACCACTACCGCGAGGCCCTCGAGGAGATGATCGAGGCCAAGGTCGCGGGGGAGGAGACGACCAAGCCCGCCGCGGTCACCGCGAAGGCGGACGTCGTCGACCTGATGGCGGCACTGCAGGCCAGCGTCGACGCGGCGAAGAAGTCGCGCGAGTCCGCTTCGGACGCGTCCACTTCGGAGGCGTCCGAGGAGGACGGGTCCGATGAGGACGCGAAGCCGGCGGCGAAGAAGAAGCCGGCCGCGCGGAAGCGGGCGCCGAAGTCCGCGTGAGCCCCGGACGGGTGGTCGCGCCGACACGCCGTCCCGGTCCCGGGCCCGCCCGCTTCCCGGTGGTACCAAGGACTCATGGAGTGTGCTTCGTGTGAGGCCCGGATCGACCACTGCCACGGCACGCTGGTGGTGCACCCGGAACGCGGGTTCGCCGAGTGCACCGACACCGCGTGCGCGGACCCCGATCGGGTGCGGCACGCGCTGATCGTCGACTGCCCGGCCCCCGGCGGCTGCGCCTGCACCGCCGCACCGGAGAAATCGTTGCTGCGCCGAGCTTCCTGAGCCTCCCGCCAGGATCCGCGAAGGCCTTCCCGCCGGGTGCCACGCGCCGGCCGGGGAGGCCTTCGTGGCGTTAGGACAGTCAAAGCGGTAACACGATCGTGTATGCAGCTGTGTACACGGGCTTGGCGATGTGCTAACACTAACGAGGTCCTTCGGCTCTCCCTCCCCCTCGGAGCCGGAGGACCCCTTATTTTGCGACGTGGGAAGCGGCACTCGCCCGGATCGGGCGCGCGCTGTCCGACCCGACCCGCTGCCGGATCCTGAGGGCGCTCGACGGTCCTGCCTACCCGGGCCGGCTGGCGGCCGAACGTCTCGAACCACCTGTCGTGCCTGCGCGGCTGCGGGCTCGTCGTGGCCGGCTACGAGGGGCGTCAGGTGCGGTACGAGATCGCGGACGCGCGCCTGGCCCGCGCGCTGCGGGAGCTCGTCCACGTCGTGCCGGCGGTCGAACCGCGGGACGAAGGCGAGCCGGCATGACTCGATTCCTTGATCTAAGTCGCCTCCGTGGCCGCGGTCTCCTGGCAGTTTTCCGGTGAGGACCCGGAAAAGCGCGAACGGCGGGCACTGAAAATGATCGCCCTGTCGTTTTTCGCGCTCGCGGGTTACGTCACGGTCGAGGCCGCAGGCACATTCTTCGGCGGTGCCGCGCCGGAAACCTCACGCACGGGAATCGTGCTCGCGGCGGTTTCGCTCGCCGTGATGCCCATCCTGGCCGCGGCGCAGCGCCGGGCGGGAGCTGGGGTCGGCCGGCGCGGTCGCGGATTCGCGGCAGACTTTGCTCTGCGCTTACCTTTCCGCGGTGCTGCTGGCGGGGTTACCGCTCAACGCCCTGTTCGGCTGGTGGTGGGCCGATCCGGCGGTCGCGCTCGCGATCGCCGTGGTGGTGCGAGAAGGCCGAACGGCCTGGCGCGGTCAGCATTGCTGCTGACGCGCCAGGCCGCGGGCCGTTCATTCATCAGTACCAGTGCGCACGTCCACCGATCCGGCGGCCGGTGCCGCCCAGGATGGCCAGTGCCACGCCGGCCACCGCGAGGATGATGCCGATGGTGTAAAGCACCGGGATACCCACGATGAACCCGATGATCAGGAGAATTACACCGAGAACGATCACTTTGACACACACTCCTTCGCATGGGTTCCGTCCGGCATGCCGGCCGGGCGGATGCGCTGTCACGGGGAGGATGGCCACTTTCGCGCTTCGGCAAACTGCGTCAAACGGAGCAATCTCGGATCAGTACCGGTAGTGATCGAGCTTGTACGGACCTTCGACGTCGACCCCGATGTATTCCGCCTGCTCCTTCGTGAGCTTGGTGAGTTTCACACCGAGTGCGTCGAGGTGCAGGCGGGCCACCTTCTCGTCGAGGTGCTTCGGCAGCCGGTGGACGTCGGTGGTGTACTCGCCGGGCTTGGCGAACAGCTCGATCTGCGCGATCGCCTGGTTGGTGAACGAGTTCGACATCACGAACGACGGGTGGCCGGTCGCGTTGCCGAGGTTCATCAGGCGGCCTTCGGAGAGCACGATGATCGCGTGGCCGTCCGCGAAGGTCCACTCGTGCACCTGCGGCTTGATCTCGTTCTTGACGATGCCCGGCAGCTTCGCCAGCCCGGCCATGTCGATCTCGTTGTCGAAGTGCCCGACGTTGGCGACGATCGCGTTGTGCTTCATCCGGCTCATCTGGTCCGCGGAGATGATGCCGAAGTTGCCGGTGGTGGTGATGAAGATGTCCCCGGTGGCGACCACGTCGTCGAGCTCGACGACGTCGAGCCCGTCCATCGACGCCTGGAGCGCGCAGATCGGGTCGATCTCGGTGACCGAGACCCGGGCGCCCTGGCCGCGCAGCGCCTCGACCGCGCCCTTGCCGACGTCGCCGTAGCCGCAGACGACGACGCGCTTGCCGCCGATCATCACGTCGGTGGCCCGGTTCAGACCGTCCACAAGGGAGTGCCGGATGCCGTACTTGTTGTCGAACTTGGACTTGGTCACGGAGTCGTTGACGTTCATCGCGGGGAAGAGCAGCTCGCCGTCCTTGGCGAGCTTGTAGAGCCGCTTGACGCCGTTGGTCGTCTCCTCGGTGACGCCGCGGATCTCCTTGGCCATCCGGGTGAAGCGGTCGCCGTCGGCGGCCAGGCTCGTGCGGAGGGTTTCCAGGACGATCCGGTACTCCTCCGGGTCCTCTTCGGACGGTTGCGGGACGGCGCCCGCGGCTTCGAACTCGACGCCCTTGTGCACGAGCAGGGTGGCGTCGCCGCCGTCGTCGAGGATCATGTTCGGGGCCTTCCCGCCGGCGAAGGCGAAGAGCTGGTCGGTGCACCACCAGTACTCTTCGAGCGTCTCGCCCTTCCACGCGAACACCGGGGTGCCCGACGGCGCGTCGACCGTGCCCTCGGGACCGACGACGACGGCCGCGGCGGCCTCGTCCTGGGTGGAGAAGATGTTGCAGGACACCCAGCGCACCTCGGCGCCGAGCGCGACCAGTGTCTCGATCAGCACGGCGGTCTGCACCGTCATGTGCAGCGACCCGGCGACGCGCGCGCCCTTGAGCGGCTGGCTGGCGGCGTACTCGCGGCGGATCGCCGTCAAGCCGGGCATCTCGTGCTCGGCCAGCCGCAGCTGCGTGCGGCCGGCTTCGGCGAGGGAGAGGTCGGCGACGGCGAAGTCGAGACCGTTGCGGCGTGCGAGTTTGTCACTCATTCCTCGAGCTCTTTCCTGAGGCTGGTTGCGGAGCGCGCGGGAGGACTCACCGGGGTGACGGCGGACGGCTGTGACACCAAAAAAGGCACCTCCCTCGCGGGAGGCGCCCTTGGATGCGTGTCGCGGGCCGAGCGTGGCGGAAAGAGTTCCGTCGCAGCGCCTCTCGGCCCGGGACCCAGGATGGCAAAGCCGCCGGGAAGCTGTCAAGCGAGCGAAAGGGCCATGAGAACGTCGTCGACATCGGTGCCGTCGATGCGGAATTCCCCGCGCAGCACGCCTTCCACGACGAACCCCGACCGCTCGTAGACCCGGCGGGCGGCGGCGTTGTGACCCAGCACGCGCAGCGTCAGCTTGCGGGCCCCGCGCCGGCGCGCCTCCGCCGCGGCCGCGTCCACCAGCCGTCCCGCGATGCCGAGGCCCTGGCGGTCCGGGTCGACGGCGAGCCCGCCGACCACCAGCACGTGCGCGTGGGCCGGGATGCCGAACCCCTCGGCGAGCCGGACGTACCCGGCGACGACGTCGTCGTGCTCGGCGACGAGGAAGTTCTCCGGCCGCGCGCCCTCGTCGAAGAACGGCGTGCCGGGCGGCGGCGGGGGAGCGGGGGACACCGTGGAGTCCCACGTGCGCTCGTCGATCTTGGCGAGCGCGGCTTCGTCGCCGGCTCGGGCCGGCCGGACGGTGGTCGTCACGAAAGTTCCTTCCAGGCTTCTTCGACGATCCCGGCCAGCTCGCGGGGGTCGCGGTTGCCCTCGGCCGAGATGCTGCGCAGCGTGACGGTCAGGTCCGGGCCGCTGCGCTGGCAGTGGGTGACGAACGACCGGTCGGGGTCCGGCGTCGAGCCCGCGGCCGCGGCGTCGTTGTGGACCAGGCACTGCACGGCGCCGACGCGCACCAGTTCGGTGCTCGGGGCGGCCAGGCCGAGTTCCTCGGCGTCCTCGTACGGCGCCACCAGCTCCGGTGACCCCGCGCGCACCGCGATCAGCTGGAAGCTGCGTTCCAGCCGGTCGTCCTGGTACTGCTGCACCACCGCGCCCGCGCCGCCGTAGGCCGCCGACGTCCGGGCGGCCGTTTCCCGGTCGGCTTTGTCGACGCGGGCGACCTGGACCTTGCTCTTCTCCACGTCGAACTTCGCGAGCGTGTCCTGGGTGCGGCCGAGCCCGCCGAGGCTCGAGGGCACGCTCAGCGCGCGCCCGCTCGGCCCGCCGAGCAGGGTCAGCGCCAGCCACGGCACGCCGACCAGCACCGCGCCGACGATGACCCCGATCAGGCCGGCGAACACGGGGTGGGCGAACGGCGAGCGCCGCGGCGGCGCCGGGGCGGCGGGGATCTCAGCGGTCACCCGGGCATCGTGGCGGAACCGGGCAATCGGTGCGAAGGGAATTCCGCCGTCAGTGCCTCAAACGAGATGGGCGCGCCGCCAGATGCCCTCCGACCGGCCGCCGATCAGCCCCGCGTCGCGCAGGAACGGCACGATCTTCTCGGCCATCCAGCGGCGCGTTTCGTGGAAGTGCGGGTTCGCGAGCGCCGCGGCCCGGCCCTCGCGCGGGTCGATCCCGACGCTGCGGTAGATCCGCGGGTCGACCATGCTGTCGATGACGCCGAACGCGACGAGCGCGGTCCGCACCCGGTGCCGCCGCAGGCTCGCCTTCGACAGCTTCGGCGTCTCCCGCAGCACCTCTTCCTTGGCGAAGCGGACGTGCCGCGCCTCCTCGACGACGTGGATGCGGTTGACCGAGCGGATCAGCGGCTGGATGCCGTCGTCGTCCATCATCGAGCGCTGCAGCCGGTCGGTGGTCTCTTCGGCGACGAGCACGCTGGCGAACATCGACGGGCCGGCCGCCGTCGCGCCGAACACCTTGGCGGCGCGGTGCACCACCTTCGGGACGCCGTAGCGCGGGACGCCGAGCCGCTCGGCGGTGCGGGCGAACATCACCGAGTGCCGGGTCTCGTCGCCGATCTCGGTCATCGCGTACTGCGCGTGCTCGCTGCGCGCGTCCAGGTCGAAGACGTACCGGGCGAGCAGCTGCATGAGGACGATCTCGAACCACAGGCCGACGCTCATGATGCTGGCGATCTCGTGCTTGGACAGCTCGATCCGCTGCTCCGGCGTCAGCCTCGCCCACAGCTCGGTGCCGTAGAGGGAGACGCGCTCGAGCGGCATGTAGGCCTTGCCCTCGGCGAGCGGCGCGGCCCAGTCGATGTCGACGTAGGGGTCGTAGGAGTTCTTCGCGGAGCTCTTGAGCAGACGAGCCGCGGTGACGTCCCGGTCCTGGGCCTCGACGCCCATGGCGGCCTCCGGAAAGTAGGGGGTACGCGATGTACTAGTTACTTCGGCGAGCGTACACCGGCGCGCGGGACTTGAGTAGGCTTCCCGGGTGACCAAGGTCGACGGACGGGCGGCGCGCTGGGCGGGCCAGCAGGAACGGCGGCGCGCGGAGTTCGTCGACGCGGCGCTGGCGGCCATCGCCGAGCACGGCCCGGAGGTCTCGACGGAGCAGATCGCCGAGCGCGCCGGCGTGGCCCGCACCCGGCTCTACCGCCACTTCGCCGACGCGGCCGACCTCCAGCGCGCCATCGCCGAGCGCGCGGCCGAGCTGGTGACGGCCGAGCTCGCCCCGCTGTGGCACCCGTCGGGCTCGCCGAACGAGATGATCTCGGCGGTCATCTCGACCCACCTGCGCTGGCTCACCGAACACGTCCACCTGCACCGCTACCTGCTGCGCACCGGCCCGGGCACGACGGACGTCCGCGGCACGATCGCCCGCCACCTCAGCGGCCTGTTCTCGGGCTACCTGACGGCGTTCGGCCTCGACCCGGCCCCGGCGGACACGATCGCGTTCGGCCTGGTCGGCTACGTCGAGTCGGCGACGACACGGTGGCT
The DNA here is from genome assembly GCF_023008405.1 of Amycolatopsis sp. FBCC-B4732. Classification (NCBI taxonomy): domain Bacteria; kingdom Bacillati; phylum Actinomycetota; class Actinomycetes; order Pseudonocardiales; family Pseudonocardiaceae; genus Amycolatopsis; species Amycolatopsis sp. FBCC-B4732. The sequence goes on along the minus strand of NZ_CP095376.1, from coordinate 3,841,990 downwards.
CGACCACCCGGGCACGTTGAGCTTGGCGCAGCTGACGGACCAGCTCACGGGCACGATCTGGGCGATGCTGGACCACACGCTGAGGGCCGGCGGGGTGGAAGTGGACCCGGACCGGCCGTTGCCGCTGCCGGAGGAGTTCTAGGTTTTCTGTCCGGGAGGTTGGTCAGCCGGGTGATGGGTGGCTTGCGGGAAGCGGGCGTGGGCCCAGCCCTCGCCAGGGTCTGGTGGAAGCGCTCGATCTTGCTGTTGGTCTGTGGCTGGTGGGGCCGGGTTCGTTTCGGGGTGGTGCCCAGCTCGGTGCAGGCCTCGCGCCAGGCCGGGGACCAGGCGCTGTTGTCCGATGACACGCGTTCGACGGTGACGGTGTGGTCGGCGAATCAGGTGAGCGCGCGGTGGAGGACACCGACGGCGGTGTCGGCTTTCTCGTCGGGGATGGTGCCGAACTTGGTGACGTCGATGCGGGACAGGCGGTTGCCGCGGTCGGTCATCCCGGTCACGCCTTCGGTGCGGTAGCGGTCGGCCCATTTGCGGGCGGTTTCGTTGGTGACCATGAACATCTTCGCCGCCGCTGTGCAGGTCCAGCCCTGCTCGACGACACGAAGGCCTCCGGTGGGTGAAGCGGTTCCTCAACAGCTCCACTTCGCCTCCGAAGGCCTTCACAACTGGTCCTCGTCCTCCCGGACGAACTCGGCCCGCACCCCCAGCAGCCGTACCGCGCGGGTCAGCTCGAACATCCCCAGCACCTCGCGCGCCGCCCGGTCGATCTCCGCCGCGTCCGAGGTCGGCTCCGGCAACGTGATGCTGTGCGTGTGGGTCAGGAACGGCACGAACCGCACCTTGACCGCGATCCGCGCCGCCGGGCGGCCCTCCTCCAGGACGTCCTGGGTGACCCGCTTCGCCAGCGCCGAGACCTCCGCCGCCATCTGGGCCGGGTCGGTGAGGTCGCGCTGGAACGTCGTCTCGCGGCTGCGGGAGCGCGCGACGTACGGGGTCGCGCTGACGTCCGCGTCGCTGATGCCGCCGCCGAGCAGCCGCAGCCACGGCCCGGTCTTCGGGCCGAACCGCGCGGCCAGCGCCGCCGCGTCCGCGCCCGCCAGGTCGAGGACGGTCTCGATGCCCAGCTCGGCCAGCTTCTTCGCCGTCTTGCCGCCGATGCCCCACAGCGCGTCGGTCGGGCGCCCGGCCATCACGGCCCACCAGTTCTCCTGCGTCAGCCGGTAGATCCCGCCCGGTTTGCCGAAACCGGTGGCGAGCTTGGCCCGCAGCTTGTTGTCGCCGATCCCGACCGCGCACGACAGGCCGGTCTCGCGGGCCACGGCGGCCTTCAGCTCGGCCGCGAGCGCCTCGGGGTCGTCGGCTTCCGCGCCGAGGAACGCCTCGTCCCAGCCCAGCACCTGCACGACGACCGGGAACTCCCGCAGCACCGCCATCACCCGCGCCGACACCTCGAGGTAGGCGTCCGGGTCACTGGGCAGGAAGACGGCGTCCGGGCAGCGCTTCGCCGCGAGCCGCAGCGGCATGCCGGACTGGATGCCGAACTCGCGGGCTTCGTACGAAGCGGTCGCGACGACGGCGCGTTCGGTGGGGTCGCCGTTGCCCCCGACGACGACGGGCTTGCCCGCGAGCTCCGGGTGGCGGGCGACCTCGACCGCGGCGATGAACTGGTCGAGGTCGACGTGCAGGACCCACTTCACGGGCCCAGTCTCGCCTCAGACCCGGTGCCGCGCCACGTGGGTCCAGACGGTGCCGGTGAGCGCGATGATCCCGCACAGCGTCACCCCGGGGTCGGGCAGGACCAGTCCCACGACCAGCAGCGTCACGGCGACGACGTCGAGGAAGATCAGGAGGGTGCTCCGGAGCGCGCGCGACTTCGGCCGCTTGCCGTCGCGCAGCGCGGTGGCCAGATCGGGGTCGCTGAGCTCGAGACTGCGCTCGATCTTCTCGAGCTCGGTGCGATCGTGGTGACTGAGCATCGGGGTACTCCTTCGGCGCCGAACCCGCCGTGTCGCCAGAGCGAATACCCAATCGTCCTCCGAACGAACCGCCGAACGTCTTCTGATTTCGTGCTTTTTGCTGCTCCGACCGGGTGATCCGCGCTCCGTGACCGCCCGCGAGCACGTTAAGTTGCCTTTCGAACATGGCCGGTGACGGCCCGGGTGACGGATGGGGGCCGTTGTGTCCTCTTCGCGCGCCTGCACCTTCAAGCAGCTGGAGGACCTCGATGACCCTGCCCACCGAACCGATCGGCAGCATCCCCCGCCCGGCGTACCTCGTCGAAGGCCTCGGGGAGTTCGCCGCCGGGCGGATCGACGCCGCCGCGCTCGCCGAGCTGGAGAGCCGGGCGCTGGCCGACACGATCAGCCGGTTCGAGGAGACCGGGTCCCCGGTGCTGACCGACGGCGAGCAGGGGAAGCCGAGCTTCGCGACGTACCCGCTGGCCGGACTCACGGCGCTGGCCCCGGACGGCGTCGTCATCCCGTTCGCCGACGGCCACACCCGCCGGCTGCCGCGGCTGACCGCGGGCCCGTTCCGCTACGCGACCCACGCGGACGAGTACCTGACGCGCGCGAAGGCGGTCACGGCCAAGCCGGTCAAGCAGGCGGTGATCGCCGCCTCCGCGCTTTCGCTGATCTACCCGGCCGACGGCATCGAGGGGTACTCGCAGGAGCAGTTCGTCGCCGACCTGGTGAACGAGGCCGAGGCGGACATCCGGCGCAGCCTCGACGCGGGCGCGGACAGCGTCCAGATCGACTTCACCGAGGGCCGGCTTTCGCTGAAGCTGGACCCGTCCGGTGGCCTGCTGCGCCAGTTCGTCGACCTGAACAACGCGGTCCTCGACCGCTTCACGGCGGAGGAGCGCGCGAAGATCGGCGTCCACACCTGCCCGGGCGGTGACCTGGACTCGGTGCACAGCCTCGACGTCGACTACGCGGGCCTGCTGCCGGCGCTGTTCGACCTCAAGGCCGGGCGCTTCTTCGTCCAGCTGGCCAGCGAGCCCGACCCGGACCGCGCGCTCGGGATCATCGCCGAGAACCTGAAGGCGGACCAGCGGGTGTTCGTCGGCGTCATCGACCCGATCGACCCGCGCGTGGAGACCCCGGAGGAGGTCCGCGACCGGGTGCTGCGGGCGGCCCGGTACGTACCGGTCGACCGGCTGGGGACGTGCGACGACTGCGGGTTCTCGCCGTTCGCGGACGACACGTCGACTTCGCGCGACCTCGCGTTCGCGAAGATCAAGGCCCGGGTCGAAGGCACCCGCCTGGCGGCCGAGAAGCTCGGCTGAGCTCACGCCGTCGTGGCGGCGACCTTGAGGCCGAGCCCGACGAGCAGGCTGCCGAGGACGGCGTCGAGCCCGCGCCGGACCCGGCCGTTGCGGAAGACCTTCTTGAGCGCCCCGACGACCACGGCGAGCGTGACGAACCACAAGACGGTGCCGGCGGTCGCGATGGCGGCGAGTTCGAGGGTCTGCAGGGTCGAGCCGTCGGCGGGGAGGAACTGGGGGAGCAGGGCGAGGAAGTAGACGGCGACCTTGGGGTTGAGCAGGTTGGTGAACAACCCCTGCCGGAAGGCGGCGGCCGCCTTGAGCGGCTCTTCGTCCGCGTCCGCCCCGAGGTCCCGGTACTCCCCGCGCCGGACGGCCAGCCAGGCTTTGACCCCGAGGAAGACGAGGTAACCGGCCCCGACCAGCTTCACGACGGTGAAGGCGACCGCGGAGGCGGTGAGCACGGCGGCGACCCCGAGCGCGATCGCCACGACCCAGGCGAAGACCCCGAGCGCGATCCCGAACCCGGCGGCGATCCCGGCCCGCCGTCCCCCGGTGAGGGACGACCGGGTGACCACGATGAAGTCCGGACCGGGGGACATCGCGCCCAGGATGACGACGAGGAGGAAGGAAGCCGCGGTGGCGCCGGGGATCATGGCCCGAGCTTACGACCGCCCCGCCACCGGTTTTCCCGCATGCCGGTGTTCGAATTTGAACTTCGTGTAGGGTCGATCTTGTGGGCGAATCCAGGGGCGACGACGTGACGGCCGAGGTGCGGACCCGGGTGCGGATCCCGCTGCGCCTGCACGGCGGCGTCGAGGTCGACGCCGAAGCCGTCACCTTCCGGGGGCTCTCGGACGGCGGGGAGCACTTGGCCTTCGTGCTCGGTACGCCGGGGGAGGTTCCGCTCGTCCGGCCGCACTCCGAGTGTCTGACCGGGGACGTGTTCGGGTCCGCTCGGTGTGACTGCGGGCCGCAGTTGGCTGAGGCTGTCGAACGGATTTCCGCTGCGGGTGGTTACCTGCTCTACCTGCGGCAGGAGGGGCGGGGGATCGGGCTCTACAACAAGCTCGACGCCTATGCGCTGCAGGATGACGGTCTTGACACCTATGCCGCCAATGCCGCGCTCGGGTTGCCTGAGGATGCTCGGGACTACGCCGTTGCCGCGCAGATGCTCAAGGCGCTGGGGGCCGGGGAGGTCGATCTGCTCTCCAACAACCCTGACAAGGCTGCTCAGTTGCGGGCTGCTGGGATTGGGGTGCGGGATCAGGTGCCTACTGGGGTTTTCGCCACTGACAACAACGTTCGGTACCTGCGGGCGAAGGCTGAGCAGACTGGGCACACTCTGCGCTTGCCTGGGATTGCCAGTTAAAAGCCTTTTTCGGCTTTACTGATACGGCTTCGCCGGGGCGTGGGAAATCGGCGCTCGTGGTGGTTGCGTTTTTGTGGTGGTCGGCAGTGCCGATTCCCCACGCAACGATCATCGCCACCTGATCGAGTGATGAACATGTGGTCGATGGCCGGGTAATCTTGTTGTGTGGACAGAGAAGCGGTGTGGCAAGCGGACGCGGAGGCTTTGGCCGACCGTCTCCGTGGGCTGCTCACCGTGGTGCGGTCTGCCGAGGCGGAAATCGGTACTCTGCTGGTGGAAATCGAATCCCGCGGGGTTATGGAACTGTTCGGCTATCGCTCGGTTGCCCGGTTGCTGGAGCACCTCGCGGAAATTCCCCACGCGGCCGCCCAGCGCACCGTGGCCCGAGCCCAGGCTCTCACCTCTGCGCACACCCTTGACTCCCCGGCCGCTGTCGCCCCCGCCACCGGCGCTGCCGCTCTGACGGGTGCCTTGAGTACCCCGATGATCGATACCATCATCGAGGCTGTGTCTCGGATCCCCGTCGAGCACCGCGACTCCGCCGAACAGGACCTGCTCGCCTTCGCCGCCGACGCAGGCCACAAACAAGTCGCCGCCCTCGGCGCCCGGATCCTGGCCCACCTCGACCCCGACGGCGCCGAGCCCGAGGACACCGAACCCGCCGCCCCGGCCCGCGAACTGTCGCTGCGCCGCAAAAGAACCGGAACCTGGGAACTCACAGGCCGGTTCGACGACGAGACCGGCACCCGCGCGAGCGCCCTGCTCGACGCCCTGGCCGAACGCCGCACCGCCGACGACGGCGGAGACTTCCGTTCCCCGCAGGAACGCTACGGCGACGCCTTCTCCGACGCCATCGACCTGGCCTTGAACTCCCCAGAGCTGCCCGCGCAGGCCGGTGAACGCGCCCACGTGATGGTCGCGGTGTCCCTGGACGACCTGAGATCCGGGCTCGGCCACGCGACATTGGGCGACACCGGCTTGATCTCGGCAGTCGAGGCCCGCATCCACGCCTGCGACTGCAAGCTGATCCCCACCGTCCTCGGCGCCAGCAGCGAACCTCTGGACTTGGGTAGAGCCCGTCGCCTGATCTCACCCGGCCTCCGCCGAGCCCTGTTCCTGCGTGACCGAGGTTGCGCGTTCCCGGGCTGCCATCGCCCACCGCGGCACTGTCAAGGTCACCACATCCGTCACTGGGCCGACGGCGGCCCCACGGATCTCGCGAACCTGGTTTTGTTGTGCGCGCATCACCACCGGCTGATGCACCGCTCGGGTTGGCAGGTCCGCCTCGCCCCCGACGGCCACCCCGAGTTCCTACCCCCGGTGTTCCTGGACAAGCACCGAAAACCCCGGCGCAACAACCTGCATCAGCCACTGCCCTTCGCGGCTTGATGGGATCGGCCCGTAGCCACCAGGCTCCGGGCCTACACCCATGCGCTGCCCCGCTTCGCGCCGGCAAGCCCATTCGCCGATGCTCCAGCGGATCCATCCACCGACACCGTGCCACAGCGTCTGCTCGTCGTCTGGTCGATCGGCTGCTGTGGTGGCAGCCCGTCCTCGTCTACGGGATCATCCAGGCCAAGGCATCGACCGCAGCTCGTTCACCGCTTCACGCTTGATCGCTCGGACTGCAGGCGGGCGCCCATCCGCCGCAGTGTCCGCTCGTCATGCGCACTAATCGCCCGGACGAAGTCAGGTGCTGAGCCCGTCTCCGCAGCTGCTTGTCGCCGTCTTTCATTGGCTATCCGGGCCAAAGCATCGTCGGGTCGTGAGCTGGGCGGTGGGTCGCCGTAGTGATTGCGTGCCATGGTGCACCGCTCCGTGCCGTGAGGTGCCCGCCGCAGCTGGTCATCATCGCCACGGTCCGCGCCCTCGTCAGCTGGACGAAGGGGCAGTCAGGCGTTCGTTCACGGCTCAGCCGTCCGGGCCGCCGCTGCTGCTCGTCCGAATAAAGGCCTCGCCGGCTAGGTCAGTCGCTGGGCTGTCGCCGCTGCCGGGCCGGTTGTCAGCTTCTCGAGCAGGCCGATCAGCACCGTTCGCTCCTCCGGCGTGAGCGAAGCCGACCACGCCTGCTCGCGGGCGTTGTGCTCCTGGTACGCCTCCGCCACCGATGCGCGGCCCTCCTTCGTCAGGTCCAGCTCGACCGCGCGGCGGTCGCGGGGGACCGCCGCGCGCGTCACCAAGCCGTCGCGCTCCAGGGTCTTGACCAGTGCCGACACCGCCGCTCGGCTCATGCCCGCCAGGCGCGCCACGTGGCGGGACTCCAGGGGGCCGGCCAGCCACAGCACGAACAGCACCCGGAACCCTCCCCAGCTCCAGCCCCGGGGGCGGTGGACCGTCGACTCCCAGTCGTAGACCAGGGCTCCGGCGAGGCGGTGGAGGGTCAGGCCGAGGCGCATGGCCACCGGGTCGGTTGCGGGGAGCTCGGCCTGCGTCTTCCCGATCGCGTAGTCGACGAACGAGAGGTAGTCGAGGTCGGCCGGTCGGTCGGTCATGCGGCCAAGGTTAGGCGACGCGGGGGTTCCGTGCGGCGGGCCGGCGGGCTAGCCTGGCCGAAAGATAGTCAATCCTTTGACGATCAAGGAGCCCGAGCCGTGACGAAGAAAGCTTTCGCCTCTTCGGCCGACCTGGCGGAGAAGGCGCAGACCCTGGAAGTCCTGGACGACGGGGTCTACGCGCTGACCGCCGAGGGCGACCCCAACATCGGTGCCATCGAGGGCGAGGACTTCCTCGTCTGCTTCGAGGCGCTGGCCACTCCCGTCGCGGCCCGTGAGTGGCTCGCCAAGCTGCGGGAGCACACCGGCAAACCCGTGCGCTACCTGGTGCTGAGCCACTACCACGCCGTGCGCGTGCTCGGCGCCTCCGCGTTCGACGCCGAAGTCATCGTCGCGCACGAGAACACCCGGGCGCTGGTCGCCGAGCGCGGGAAGGAGGACTGGGCCAGTGAATTCGGGCGGATGCCGCGGCTGGCCAAAGGCGCGGACTCCGTCCCCGGCCTTACCTGGCCGACGCTGACCTTCTCCGACCGGCTCACCATCGACCTCGGTGGCGAGCGCGGCGATCTCGTCCTCCAGTACTGCGGGCGTGGGCACACCGAAGGCGACATCGTCGCCTGGCTGCCGCGGCAGAAGATCCTTTACGCCGGTGACCTCGTCGAGGCCGAAGCCGCGCTGTACACCGGGGACGCTTTCCACCGGGACTGGGCTTCATCCACTTTGGACCGCGTCGGCGAGTTCGGCGCGGAGACGCTGATCGGCGGGCGCGGTGGGGTGAGCCGGGGCCGGGACGCCGTCGATGCCGCCGTCGCGCAGACCCGGCACTTCCTGCGCACCATGATCCGTGAGGTCGGCGCGGTCCGCGACGCCGGCGGCACGCTCAAGGACGCCTTCGAGCGCACCCACGCGGCCCTGAACGACCAGTACGGGCACTGGCCGATCTTCGAGCACTGCCTGCCCTTCGACGTCTCGCGGCTCTGGGACGAGCTCGGCGGCATCGAACGGCCGGTGGTGTGGACCGCCGAACGCGACCGTGAAGTCTGGGACCAGCTCCAAGGATGACGGTCGCGATCCTCGGCGGCGGCCCGGTCGGTCAGACGGCCGCGCTGCTGCTCGCGCGCTGGGGTGTGCCGGTGGTGCTCGTCGACGAGCACGAGGTGCGCGACCCCGTGGGGTCCAAGGCGATTTGCCAGCAACGGGACACGTTGGACGTCTGGGCGTCGCTCGGCGCGGGGTGCCTCGCCGAGGAAGGGCTCACCTGGACGACCGCCCGGACGTTCCACCGCGAGACCGAGCTGTTCTCGCTGAAGCTGCCCGACGGCGGGTCCGCGCTCCCGCCGTTCGTCAACATCTCGCAGGCGCGCGTCGAGGAAGTCCTCGACGCGCTGATCGCCGAGCAGCCGCTGATCGACGTCCGGCGCGGGCACCGCGTCACCGGCGTCATGCAGCCCGGGTGCGTCGAAATCCAGTGCGAAACCCGGGACGGGCCGCGCCGGATCGAAGCCGACTACGCGATCGCGTGCGCGGGCTCGCGGGGAGACACCGTGCGGCGGGCCCTCGGACAGCAGCTCGCCGGGTTCTCCTTCGGCGACCTGTTCCTGATCTGCGACATCCGTGCCGACCTGCCGGGCTGGGCGGCCGAGCGCCGGTTCCACTTCGACCCGCCGTGGAACCCGGGCCGCCAGGTGCTCATCCACCCGTGCCCGGGTTCGCAGTTCCGCATCGACTGGCAGGTCCCCGACGACTACGACCTCGCGGCCGAGGAGACCGGTGGCGCCCTCGACCACCGGATCCGGGCGATCATCGGCGACCGGCCGTACGAGGTCGTCTGGCGCTCGGTGTACCGCTTCCACACGCGGCTCGTCGACCGGATGCGCGTCGGTCGCGTGCTGCTGGCCGGCGACTGCGCGCACCTGGTCGCGCCGTTCGGGGCGCGCGGGCTCAACTCCGGCGTCGCCGACGCGGAGAACGCGGCCTGGAAGCTCGCCTGGGTCCTGCGCGGCCACGCCGAAGAGGAGCTGCTGGAGAGCTACCACACCGAGCGCCACGCGGCGGCCGCCGAGAACGCGGCGGTCACGACCGCGACCATGGACTTCCTGGTGCCGCAGGACGACGGGCAGCGCGCGCGCCGCCTGGACGTCCTCACCCGCGCCGCCACCGACCCGGCGGTGCACGAGCAAGTCGACTCGGGCCGGCTCGCCGAACCGTTCTGGTACGCGGATTCGCCGTTGACCACGCCCGATCCGGCGCGCCCGCACGCCGGACGGCCCCGGCGGGGGACGCTGCCGCCGCCGGGGCCGGGGGTGCTGCTGCCGGACGTCACCGTCGAGAATGGACGGTTGCGTGACCTGGCCCGCCGGGGTTTCCTCGTCCTGACGACCCCCGGCGTGCGAGCCGAAGGGACGCGGGCGGTGGAGATCCCGGTGGGCGGGGCGCTGGGTGCGCGTCCGGGCGAAGCCTGGCTGGTCCGCCCGGACGCGTACGTCGCCGCCGTCCTACGGGTAGCTGACCAGCGGGCTCACCTGGTGCCCGGTGTTCGCGGCGTCACCCGAATCGTTGATGACGTGCGCGATCGTGCCGACGCCGCCGAGTGAGACCGAAACGAGGTTGTGGAACCTGACCCCGCTGGTGTTCGGCACCTCGAAGGAGTGACTGGCCACGATGGACGGATTGGTGTTGAAGAAGCAGTAGCTGCCCAGGCCCCAGCCTTCGTGGCTGGTCACCGAATCGGCCACCTTGTACGCCGCCCAGCCCTGCCGGCCGCCGCCGCTGGTCCAGGACGCCTGGTCCGGCGGGTCGTACGGCATTTCGTTCTGGAAGAAGTACGTCCGCCCGCCGTTGCCGTTCCAGAGCACCTCGTACTGCTGGTAGTGCTCGACGAACAGGCCGTACATCGTCACGTTCGCGCCGTTGACGACCAGGCCGTTGGCCGCGGTGTTGACGTTCCAGCCGACGCCGTTCGAGTGGTCGCCGCGCCACAGCCACATGTGGTCGCCGATGACGTTGTTCGAGTTCACCACCAGCGTCTGCGTGGCCTTGCCGACGGCCGCGCCGCCGATCCGGAAGAACACGTCGTGCAGCGACGTCGGGTCGGCCGCGTGGTTGGCGTTCGACCCCGGCTGGCCGACCTGCACGAGCACCGGCGAGTTCACCGCGCCCGCGTCGACGAGCAGGCCCGCGATCTTCACACCGTCCACATCGGACGTCGTGATGGCCGCGTTCCCGTTGGTGGGCAGCAACGTCGCCAGGCCGAGGCCGAGCACCACGGTGTCCGGGCGGGTGACGTTCAGCGCCTGGTCGAGGTGGTACACACCGGGCGTCACGAGCAGGTTCTTGCCCGCGGCGAGGGCGGCGTTGATGGTCGCCGCCGAGTCCGACGGGTGTGCGACGTAGAACTCGCTCAGCGAGATCGACTGCCCGGCCGGCGCGCCGTGGCCCCAGCTCGTGCCCTGCGAGTTCTGCCGCAGCGCCGGGACGAACACGTTGTAGCTGCCCGAGCCGTCGACGTAGAGGAACGGCTTCTCGCGGATCACCGGCGTCTGGCCGACGACCGTTTCGGGCGGGTTCGGGAACGACGCCGGCGGGGTGCCGGTGGAACCGACGAACACCATGTTCCAGACGCCACCCTGCCAGCCGCCGAGCTCGCTGTTGCGGGTGAGGAACTGCTGCTGCGACCCGGAAACGGCGACGCCGTCGATCTTGCTGTCGGCGATCAGGCCGCCGCTGGCCCAGCCGTCGCCGCCGTTCCACAGCTGGATCTGGCTGCCCTTGAGGTGCATCCGGCGGTACGGTGCCGCCTGCGCGACGGCCCAGCGCTCGACCTGCCCGGCGGGCAGCGTCACCGAGAGGTTCTCGGCGGAGCGCCAGAAGTTCTGGGTCGCGTTGCCCTTGTTGTTCGGGTTGTCGCCCTGCTGCAGCCAATCCGCCTCGACGCGGACGTGGCCGTTGAGGTTGACGTCGTCGGGGGAGAGGCCGAGGCCCGCCACCTGTTCGTAGAAGCCGAGGTTGACGTCGGCGTTGTAGCTGCCGGGCTTGAACAGCACGGCGTAGCGCTCGTTGCCGAACTGGTTGGTGTGCTGCTGGTTCGCCAGCTGCGTCAGCCGGTTCTGGATCGTCGCGGCCGGCGTCGACGGGTCGAATACCGAGACGTTCGGCCCGAGGTCGGGGTTGCGCGGGTCGGTCGGCGGGATCGTGGTGCCGCCGCCGGTGCCGTGCACGGCCACTTCCCACAGGGAGTAGCCGTAGCCGGTCGCCCGCTGGGTGCCGTAGACCCGCAGGTAGCGGGCGGTGCCGGTGACGGGCACGGTCTGCGTGCCGCCGGTGCCGGTGGTCGTCGTGTACGCGTCGGTCCAGCTCGTGCCGTTGCTCGAGAGCTGCACGCTGAACGCTTTCGCGTACGCGGCTTCCCAGGTGAGCGCCACGTCGCAGAGCTGCTGGGCGGAGCCCAGGTCGACCTGGAGCCACTGCGGGTCGCTGAACGCGCTGGACCAGCGCGTGCCGGCGTTGCCGTCGACCGCGGCGGACGCGGGGGTGCCGCCGTTTTCGGCGGACGACGCGGTCGTGGTGCGGCCTTGGGCGAGGTTGGTCGTCCCGCACGCGGCGGCCTGGGCCGGCGCGGCGCCGACCACCGCCGCGGTGGTGACCGCGGTGACGAAGGTGGTGGCGATGACGAGGAGGCGGTGTACGGGGGAGAACGTCGTTGATCTCATCGGCCTGCCTGCTGATCGGGGGAGGACGTGCGAAAGGGACCGGGCGAGCCCCACAGCTCGCGCCGGCGTCGGGTGGTGCGGCGGGTTCGCGCCCCGGCACCCGCCGGCACCGTGAGCCGGAGGAGCGGTACCAGGGTGGGTGCGACGGCGCGAACCGGTCAGCCCGAGGGTGTGCGTGACGCGGAGAACCGATCCGGGTGGCGGTCACGGAACCGGTTCCAGCGGGTCGAAGTCAACACCGCGGGGTTCGGCGGAGTCAAGGATCCGGCGCGGATTCGTTCTCCCGGACCAATCCCGGCCGTGGTCCGCGACCGTCCGGCGCAGGGAAGTTGACATTTTACGGCTCTTTATTTATATCCTGAACTAAGAGCGTGCCGACGGCCGGGACCCACACTCGCGCCGAGGGCCACGTGAGCCGATCCGCGCCGGGGCAAGGCCGCCCCGGCGCCGGTTCGCCGTGGAGGTGCCCATGCAACGCCGCACGCCGAAGACCACTCCGTCCGCAGCCGCCGGGGGAGGAACGAGATCCGCCCGGGTGGGTGGGGTGGTGCCACGTGCCGCCCGCCGGGCCGGCTCGCTCCGGCCCGCCGGCTGGTGGGCCGGGGGAAGCTGGACCGGATCCCGCCGGACCGGGGTTCGTTGGCTGGGGGCTCGCTGGGGTGGTGGTTCGCCCCGGCCGGCGGCCGACGGGGGTGGTGGTTCGCCTCGACCGGCGGCCGACGGGGGTGGTGGTTCGCCCCGGCTGGCGGCCGACTGGAGTGGCCCGGTCCGGCCCGTCGACGGCCCGGCCGGAACCGAGGGAACTGAGGGCCGCCGGTCTGGGGCCGGCCGGACTGCCGGCCGCAGGGCCGGAACTGGCTGGACCGGGACCCGCCGGATCACTGCCCGGCGCCGGGCCGGAACTGGCTGGACCGGGACCCGCCGGATCACTGCCCGGCGCCGGGCCGGAACTGGCTGGACCGGGGCCGGTCGGACCGGAGCCCGCCGGGCCGGCTCGCTCCGGACCGGGCGCCGGTGGGTCGGGGCTCGCTGGACCGCCCTCGCCGTCCTCGCGCTCACCCTCGCCGCCCTCTTCACCGCGCCGGCTGCCCAGGCCGCTCCCGTTCTGCTCTCCCAAGGCCGCCCCGTCACGGCGTCGTCCACCGAATCCGGTGCCTTCCCCGCGTCGGCCGCCGTCGACGGTGACGCCGGTACCCGGTGGTCCAGCGCCTTCGGCGACCCCCAATGGCTCCAGGTCGACCTCGGCTCCACCCAGCAGCTGTCCCAGGTCGTCCTCACCTGGGAAGCCGCGTACGCCAAGGCCTTCACGATCCAGGCCTCCGCCGACGGCGCCACCTGGACGTCCCTCTACTCGACCACCACCGCGACCGGCGGCAGCCAGACCCTGAACGTCACCGGCAGCGGCCGGTACGTACGGCTCACCGGGACCCAGCGGGCCACCCAGTACGGCTACTCGCTCTGGGAGTTCCAGGTCTACGGCGGGGGCGGCACCACCCAGCCCGGCGATGCCCTGCTGTCCTACGGCAAGTCCGGCACGGCGTCCTCCTACCAGGACGACGGCGCCTGCCCCGGGTGCCTCCCGGCGAAGGCGTTCGACCACGACCCCGCCACGCGCTGGGCGACGAGCGCCACCACCGGCTGGGTCGACCCCGGCTGGATCACCGTCGACCTCGGGGCCACCGCCGCGATCCACCAGGTCGTCCTGCAGTGGGATCCGGCCTACGCCGTCGCCTACCAGATCCAGGTGTCGAACGACAACGCGAACTGGACCTCGCTCTATTCGACCACCAGCGGCAAGGGGTTCAAGGAAACTTTGACCGTCAACGGGTCCGGCCGGTACGTCCGGATGTACGGCACCGCCCGCTCGAACGGCTACGGCTACTCGCTGTGGGGCTTCGACGTCTACGGCACCGGCGGCAACCCGACGCCCCCGCCGCCCGTGCCGCCCGCTCCGCACTTCCCGGGCACGCTGGTCTGGAGCGACGAGTTCAACGGGGCCGCGGGCGCGAACCCGGACGCGAGCAAGTGGACCGCCGAGACCGGCGCGGGCGTCAACAACGAGCTCGAGTACTACACGAACAACAACAACGCCAAGCAGGACGGCCGCGGGAACCTCGTCATCCAGGTCCGCCGCGAAGCCACGCCGGGCAGCGCCTGCCCGGTCGACCCGGTCAGCGGCAGCGGCACCTGCCAGTACACCTCCGGCCGGATCAACACCGCCGGCAAGTTCAGCTTCACCTACGGGCACGTCGAGGCCAACATCAAGGTGTCCGGCACGCAGGGGCTGTGGCCCGCGTTCTGGTTGCTGGGCGCCAACTTCTTCAGCGGCACGCCGTGGCCCAACTGCGGTGAGATCGACATCATGGAACACGTCGGGAAGTCGCCGAACCTGGCCTACTCGACCATCCACGCCCCGGCGTACAACGGTGCGGGCGGCATCGGCGCACCCCTGGACCTCGGGCAGGACGTCGCCGCCGGGTTCCACAAGTTCGGGCTCGACTGGGACGCCTCGCACATGACCTTCTACGTCGACGGAAACGCCTTCGAGACGATCAACCGCGACACGGTCGAGAGCACGCGGGGCCCGTGGGTGTACGACCACCCGTTCTTCCTGATCCTCAACAACGCCATCGGCGGGGACTTCCCCGGCCCGCCGGGCGCGGGCACCGTGCTCCCGCAGGACATGGTGATCGACTACGTGCGGGTCTACCAGTGAGGCGGCTCGTCCTCGCCGCGGTGGTGACGGCGGGCCTGCTCGCCGTCCCACCGCTCGCCGCCCAGGCGGCCCCCGCGCTGCTCTCGCAGGGGCACGCCGTGACCGCGTCCTCCACCGAGAACGCCGCCTTCCCGGCGAGCGCGGCGGTCGACGGCGACCCGGGCACGCGCTGGTCCAGCCTCGCCGCCGATCCGCAGACGCTGCAGGTCGACCTCGGTTCGGTGCACCCCTTGAACCAGGTCGTCCTCCAGTGGGAGGCGGCCTACGCCAAGGCGTTCACGATCCAGGCCTCGGCGGACGGCGGCCAGTGGAGCACCGTGTACTCGACCACGACCGGCACCGGCGGCACCCAGACGCTGCTGGTGTCGGGCAGCGGCCGTTACGTCCGGCTGACCACCACCCAGCGCGCGACCCAGTGGGGCGTGTCGCTGTGGGAGTTCCAGGTCTTCGGCGACGGCTCGGCCCAGGCGTGCGGCAGTGCGAACGCTGCGCTGCGCCAGCCCGCGACCGCGTCGAGCGTCCAGTCGGACGCGTTCCCGGCGAGCGCGGCCGTCGACGGCGACGGCGGGACGAGGTGGTCGAGCCTGGCCACCGACCCGCAGTGGCTCCAGGTCGACCTCGGCAGCGCCCGCCAGGTCTGCGGCGTCGACCTGACCTGGGAGGCGGCGTACGCGAGTGCGTACACGGTCCAGTTGTCGACCAACGGGACGTCGTGGACGACGGCGGCGACCGTCACCGGGGCGGGCGGCACCGAACACCCGGCCGTTTCGGGCACGGCGCGGTACGTCCGGGTGAACGCCACCGCACGGGCCACCCAGTGGGGCGTCTCGCTGTGGGAGTTCGCCGTGCACACCGCCGACAGCGCACCGCCGCCGACCGGGTGCCCGTGGGTCGGCTCCACGGCTCCGGTCGCGGACCGGGTCACCCAGTTGATGGCCGCGATGACCCCGCAGCAGAAGGTGAAGGTGCTGCACGGCAACGGCGCCACCGGGCCGTACATCGGCAACACCGACGCCGTGCCCGAGCTGTGCATCCCGGCGCTCGGCCTGCAGGACGGGCCGGCCGGGGTCGGCGACGGCCTCGACGGCGTCACCCAGTTCCCGGCGCCGGTGACGGCCGCGGCGACCTGGGACACCGGCCTGCTGAACCGGTACGGCACGGCGATGGGTGCCGAGTTCGCCGGGAAGGGCGTCGACATCGCGCTCGGCCCGACGATCAACCTGGTCCGCGATCCGCGGTGGGGCCGGAACTTCGAGACCTACGCCGAGGACCCGTACCTCGCCGGGGCGGCCGGGACCGCGACGATCCAGGGCATCCAGAGCCAGGGCGTACTGGCGCAGGCCAAGCACGCGGCCGCCTACAACGTCGAGGCCGGGGCGTCGCGCGGCACGCCGTCGGACAACGTCATCGTCGACGACCGGACCCTGCACGAGCTGTACCTGCCGGCGTTCCAGCAGGTGGCGAGCCAGGGCCAGGTCGCGTCGATGATGTGCGCCTACAACCAGATCAACGGCGTTCCCGCGTGCCAGAACAGCGGCGTGCTCACCACGGCGATCAAGCAGGACGCGAACTGGGGCGGCTTCGTCGGCTCCGACTGGGGTTCGGCGACCGGCGGCCCGCGGCAGCTGGCCAATGGCGGGCTGGACATGGAGATGCCCGGCGGTGCGTTCTTCGGCCAGGGCCTGCTCGACGCCGTTTCGCGCGGCGAGGTCACGCAGGCGCGCGTCGACGACATGGTCCGGCGGGTGCTCACGCAGATGTTCCGGTTCGGCGTCTTCGACCGGGCCCGGCGGGGGACACCCCAGTCGGTCGTGACGAACGCGGCCAACGTGACGACCGCGCGGGACGTCGCCGCGGCCGGGTCGGTGCTGCTGAAGAACACCGGCGTCCTGCCGCTGACCGCTTCGACGAAATCGATCGCGCTCTCCGGCGGCGACGGGATCGACCCGCAGAACATCGGCGGCGGCAGCGCCAAGGTGAACCCGTCACCGGCGTCGGTGAACCCGATCGACGGGATCAGGGCGCGGGCCGGGACCGGCGTCACGGTGTCCTATGTGGACGGCGCGGGTGAGCACGTCCAGACGCCGAACATCCCGGCCGCGGTGGCCCAGGCGCGCACCGCGGACGTGGCCATCGTGTTCGCCAGCTACGGCGAATCCGAGACCGAGGACCTCGAGACGATCGATCTGCAGCACCAGCAGAACGACCTGATCGACGCCGTGGCCTCGGCCAACCCGCGCACGGTCGTCGTGCTCAACACCGGCTCGGCGGTGACCATGCCGTGGCTGGGTAAGGTCGCCGCGGTGATCGAGGGCTGGTACCCGGGCCAGGAGAACGGCAACGCGATCGCGTCGCTGCTCTACGGCGACGTCAACCCCTCTGGCAAGCTGCCGGTCAGCTTCCCGAAGCAGCTCGCCGACCTGCCGACGGCGAACGTCCAGCAGTTCCCGGGCGCCAACGACCGGATCGAGTACTCCGAAGGGCTCAACGTCGGCTACCGCTGGTACGACAGCCGCAACCTCGACCCGCTGTTCCCGTTCGGCTTCGGCCTGTCGTACACGACGTTCGGGTTCTCGAACCTGGTCGTCACGCCGCAGGGGATCAACGGCACCGCCACCGTGACGGCGACGGTGACCAACACCGGCACGCGGGCCGGCGCCGACGTCGTCCAGCTCTACGTCGGGCAGCCCGCCGGCAACGGGGAGCCGCCCAAGCAGCTGAAAGGGTTCAAGAAGGTCCAGCTGAACCCCGGGCAGAGCCAGGCCGTGTCGTTCCCGCTCACCCCGCGGGACCTGGCGCACTGGACCGGTTCGTGGACGGCGAACGCGGGGCAGTACCGCGTCTACGTCGGCGACTCGTCGCGGAACGTGCCCCTGTCGGGCGCGCTGACCGTTTCCTGAGTCGATTCCCGGACCACCAGTGCGGTCGGGACGATCAGCGGCCGTCCCGGCGGCGGCGCCCCGGCGAGCTGCGCGAGCAGCTGCCGGGCCGCCGTCTCGCCCATGGCCCGCAGCGGCTGGCGGATCGTCGTCAGCGGCGGCTGGGTGTGCGCGGCCAGGGGGATGTCGTCGAAGCCGACCACGGCGACGTCCCCCGGCACCGCGCGCCCGGACTTGCGCAGCCCGGCCAGCACGCCGGCCGCGGTGAGGTCGTTGTGCGCGAACACCGCGTCGAACTCCGGGCCCGACGCCAGCAGCTGGAGGATCGCGGCTTCACCGCTTTCGCTCGTGAAGTCGCCTTCGATGATCAGCCGGGAGTCGAGCGTCAGCCCGGCGTCGAGGACGGCTTCGTTGAACCCGTTGAGGCGGTCGGCGGTGCAGCCGAAGTCGCGCGGCCCGGTGACCGTGGCCAGCCGGGCGCGGCCGGTGGCGAGCAGGTGGCGGGCCGCCACCGCGCCGCCGTGGCGGTTGTCCGTGCCCACCGAGGGGAACGCGGGACGGCGGCCGCGGTCGTCGATCACCACCACCGGCAGCCCGGAGTCGTGCAGGACGCGCAGGTGGCGCACCGCGTCCGGCGGTTCGATGAGCAGCAGGCCGTCGAACGCCTTCGCCGACACCTGCCGCGAGAACTCGTCCAGGGATTCGGCGCCGCGGTTGGCGGTGGACAGCAGCAGGCCGTAGCCCTTCGACTCCACGACGTCGGCGACGCCCTGCAGCACTTCGCCCATCCACGGCCAGGTCAGCCCCGGCACGAGCATCCCGACCGTGCGGGTCACGCCGCGGGCCAGGCCGACCGCGCCGGCGCTGGGGATGTACCCGGTCGCGGCGATCACCTCGCGCACCCGGATCGCGGTCGCGGCGTCCACATCGGCTTTGTTGTTGAGGACCCTGGACACGGTCGTCTTGCTCACCCGCGCGCGGCGGGCGACCTCGGCGATCGTGACGCGCATCCGTCCTCCCGAGCGGGGGGTGGCAAGTCCTGTGGTGCCAAGGTACTCGCCCCGGGCCCCGCCGCGACCGGTCCGAAATCGATCAAGTCCACCCGGACAACCGCGTGAGACCCGCGTCGCCGCTGCGCCAGTCCGTCCGGACGGCGACGTACCGGGCCGGCCCGGTGATCTTCACGGTGGCGGTGCGGCCACGGCCCGCCGGGCCCGCGGTGGTGTAGGTGACGCCGTCGGTGCTGGTTTCCACCGTGGCGGCGGGCACGCGCCCGGGCGTCCAGGCCAGCTCGACCCGGGAAACCGCGGTCACCGCGCCGAGATCGACGACCAGCCGGCCGCCGGGGCCGGGCCGCCACGCGGTCGCCGGGTCGTCGTCGACCGCGGCGGCCGGGCTCGACATCCCGGGCGGCAGCGGTTCGGCGGGGAAGGCACGGGCGCCGAGCGCGAGGTCGGCCAGGGGGTGGGGCCGGAGCTCGCCGAACACGACGGGCACCGTCCGGCGGGGTGGCAGCACCACCGCCCGCGCGCGGCCGCCGTCCGGTGTCACCGTGACGACCGACGGCAGCGCCCCCGGCGCGGTGAGGTCGACGCGGCTCGCGTCGCGCACGACCGCCTTCAGCCCGGCCGGGCCGCGCACGGTGAACCGCGGGGGTTCGACGCGGCCTTCGGCGGCCGCGAGGTCCAGCGTGAACGTGGTCCCGGTCGTCGTGAGGACCTGTTCCCCGCGGTAGAGCCGCTTCTCCGGCCGGTTCTGCGGGAGCTCCGCGGTGCCCGCGGCAGCGGTACCGGAAAGGTTGACCAGCACGAGGAAGCCGTCGGTGACGCTCGCCCGGACCGCCGGCGCGGTGGTCGTGACGCGTCCGGACGGCTTCGCGCCGGCCGGTGCCGGGTACAGCTCCGCGAGCAGGGGCGCGGCGGGGCCGTCCGAGAGGGTGACGCGGTCGCCGGTGACGGTGAGCGGGTTCGGGCTGTCGACGACGATCCCGGCCCGCCCGTCGATGTCCAGCCGGCCGCCGGTGCTGCGCAGCGCCGGGACCGGGTAGGTCGCCACCGCTGTCCAGGTCACGCCGTCGGGCGAGGTTTCGATCCGGTACTTCCGCCCGGCGGCCGCCTCCCAGCTCAGCCGCGCGCGATCGAGGGACGCGGGGGCGCCGAGGTCGACGGCGAGCCAGCTGTCCGCGCGCGTCCGGTCCGATGTGGACACCGCCCAGCGCGTCGCCGGGTCGCCGTCGGTGGCGTACTTCGCTTCTTTGCCCGCCGTCGCGGAGGAAGCCGTCGCCGTGCCGGCCCGGGCGAGGTCGGGGCCCTCGCCGTCGCGGACCTCGAACGCCCAGAGCGAGTAGCCGTACTGCGGGTCCGGCTGGACGCCGAGCATCCGGACGTACCGCGCGGTGACCGGCGCGAAGGTGACGTCGTCGGTGCGCGCGCCGGCCGGCCCGGCCTGCGCCTCGACGGTCACGGTGCCTTCGGCCGCGGTGTAGCTGCGGTCGCCGTCGAGGCCGGGCACGCCGGGCATGGCGAGGTTGTGGACGTTCAGGACGCCTTCGCTCTCGGCGACGCCGGTGCTCGCGTAGACGGCGGCGCCGGTGGGCAGGGTGGCGAGGGCGGCGTACCCGGTGTCGAAGCGCAGGACGCCGACGGTGCCGTCGAAGCCGTCGCGGACCTTCTCGTACGTCGTCGCGTGGCGTTCGCGCACGGCGATGTTCGTCGCGGGCAGCAGCGCGGGGTTGGCGCCGCCGAGCACGAAGAGCCAGTCGTCGTGGTGCGGCTGCCAGGCGAACTTGACGAACCCGGGCTTGGTCACGGTGCCCGCCCAGGCGCCGGGGGAGCGGTGGGCGAGCAGCCCCGGCCCGGTCCCGAAGTCGGCGACCCCGGCGGCGTGGGCGTCGAACTCGTCCTTGCGCACCGGCGTGACCCGGCCGCCGTGGCTCGCCCGCCACTCGTGCAGCAGGTAGCTGATGGCGAGTTCGGCACGGGCCTCCGGCTCGTACTTCGGCTCCCCGGAGAACTTCGTGATCCGGTCGGCGGGCGGGTAAGCCTGGTACGGCTCGAGCCGGCCGGCCAGCTGCGCCTCGGCGTAGGCGGCGTAGCGGTCGCCGAGGACCTGGGCGCGGAAGGCGAGCGGGATGACGTCGCGGCCGTAGAGGTGCTCGCGGTCGGCGACCATCGGCATCAGCGGTTCGCCGGCGTCGCTGGTCATGAGCAGCATGGTGCGCCAGAGCAGTTCGCCGTTCGGTTGCGCGGTGAGCACCTCGGGCAGCGGCGTCCCGGCGGCGAGGAAGTGCATCGCGTTGCGGCCGGACGTGCGCCAGAGCTCTTCCTGGTAGTGCGGGCCGAACGAGCCGTGGTTCTCGACGAGGAAGGTGTCGTAGAGGTTGGTGGCGGTGTTGGCGCTGACCGGACGGCCGTCGACGAGCCGCGGGTTGGCCAGGTCGGCCGCGGGCAGCCCGGCTTCGTTGCGGCTCCAGGTGCCGAAGGCGTCGCGCCACGCCTGCGCGCGCGGGTCGGCCGGCGCCCAGGCCAGCGCCGGGGCGAGGGATTGGGCGTAGACACCCATTTCTTCCAGTTTCGTGTCGCCGACGTGGCCGCCTTGGAGGCCGTTGGGGGTCCAGCTGCCGGAGGCCGGGTCGTCGCCGCTGCCGAGCGCCGTCGTGTACGCGGCCTGTCCGGTCGCGATGCGTTCGACGTTCGCCCGCGTCGCGGTGTCCAGGTCCGTCCACAGTAGACGGGCGGCGAGCAGGAAGTACGACTGGAAGGTGGTGTCGAAGAACAGCTTGCGGCCCCACTCGGTCCCGCCGGTGAGCAGGTTGGACGCGGCGAAGTGCCGGAGCGTGGCGAGGGTGTGGGCCTTGAGCGTGTCCTGGCCGACGCCCGCGACCTCGGCGTCGTAGCCGCCGCGGGTGAGGAGGACGGCGTTGCCGAGCACGACGGCGAAGGTGAAGTCGCGGGCCGGGTAGATCCCGGCTTTCGCGTCGAACTGCTGCTCGGCCCAGCGGGTGTGCCGCAGCAGCACCCGCAGGTACGTGGCGGCGACCGGATCGGGCGGCGCCGCGGCCGCGTCCGCCCGGCCGGGCAGGTTCACCAGCAGCGCGGCGGCACCGGCCGCCCCGAACAGGGCGAGCGCGTGCCGCCGGTCGAGCTCGCCCATGCGTGACCTCCCAGGCCGTTGACAACCTTGTCAGCGCGGATTCTGGGACGGCGGGCGGCGCGCGGGCAACCCCGGGAGCGGATCCCGTCCGGTTTCGGACAAGACCCGGGTAATTCGTATAACGACCTATACCGCGGGTCTTGCGTGGATCTCGGGGCCGCGCTGGTGGGAGCAAGCTCACCGGCGCCGGGCCGGCCCGCCGTGTTGAGATGACAACGTGATCACCGACCCGGCCACCCTGCTGCTCCTCGTGCTCGCCGGCGTGGGCGCCGGGCTCACCGGGGCCATCGCCGGGCTCGCTTCGCTCGTCTCCTACCCGGCGCTGCTGGCCGCCGGGCTGCCGCCGGTCGTCGCCAACGTGACCAACACCGTCGCCATGCTCGGCACCACCGCCGGGGCCGCCGCCGGCGCCCGGCCCGAACTCGCCGGCCAGCGCGCCCGGATCGTCCCGCTCTGCCTCATCACCACCGTCGGCGGCGCGGTCGGCGGAGCCGTGCTCCTCCTGACGCCGTCCGGCGCGTTCACCGCGATCGTCCCGTGGCTCATCGGCGGCGCCGCCGTGGTCCTGATGGCGGGCCCGCGCCTGCGCCGCCTGGCCGAAGCCGCCGAGCACCACGGCCTCCGGCCCGCCACCGGCGTCGCCGCGTTCTTCATCGGCATCTACGGCGGCTACTTCGGTGCCGCCGCCGGTGTTCTCATGCTCGCCCTGCTCGTCTCGGTGTGGAGCCAGCCGCTCGCCCGGACGAACGCCGCGAAGAACCTGGTCACCGGATCGGCGAACTTCCTCGCCGCGATCGTGTTCGCCTGCACCGGCAAGGTCGTCTGGCTCGCCGCGCTCGCCGTCTGCCTCGGTTCGCTCGGCGGCTCGTGGCTGGGCTCGACCCTCGTGCGCCACCTGCCCGCGACACCGCTGCGCATCGGGATCGGGATCGCCGGGCTGGGGCTGGCCGCCGTGCTCGGCTGGCAGGCTTACGCCTGAAAGACTTTCCCGCTCTCGGGCTGACGGCACCCCCGTGGACAAGGCATGATCGGCGGGGTAACGGCGAGCAGGAGACCAGATGAGCATTGTCGGAACCCGGGTCGTCCGCCAAGAGGATCAGAACCTGATCACCGCGGGCGGCACCTACGTGGACGATTTGCGGGAGGAAGCGCTTTCCGGAGCCGCACACGCGGTGTTCGTCCGCAGCCCCATCGCGCACGCGCGGATCGGGGGCATCGATGTCAGCGAGGCGAAGGCGGCGCCGGGCGTGCTCGGCGTGTTCACCGCCGCCGAACTCGGGCTCGAACCGCACGCGGCCGGGCCGGTCAAGGAACCGTGGCTGGCCGACGGCGTCGTGCGCTACGTCGGTGAACCGGTCGCGCTGGTCCTCACCGAAGAGCGCTACCAGCTGGCCGACGCGGCCGAGCTGGTCGACGTCGACTACGAACCCCTCGACGCCGTCGCGAGCATCGGCGCCGCCCTCGCGGACGAGACGCTGCTGTACCCCGGAACCGGCAGCAACGTCGTGCAGGTCAACGGTGTCGCGGAGTTCGACGAGAGCATCTTCGCCGACTGCGAAGTCGTCGTCTCGCAGACCATCGTGAACCAGCGCGTCGCGCCCGCGCCGCTCGAGGTGCGCGGTGCTTCGTGCGCGTGGGGCGAAGACGGCAGGCTGACGGTCTGGCTGTCCACCCAAAACGCCCAGATCGCCCGGACGCAGCTGGCCGCGAGCCTCGGCGTCGGCGAAGAGAACGTCCGGGTCGTCGCGCCCGACGTCGGCGGCGGCTTCGGCGCGAAGATCGGCGCCGACCCCGAAGCGACCGTGCTGGGCTGGGCCGCCAAGGAGATCGGGCGCCCGGTGCGCTGGGTGGAGTCGCGCAGCGAGAACCTGACCGCGATGACCCACGGCCGGGGGCAGCTGAACACCGTCACCATCGGCGGGAAGCGCGACGGCACCGTCCTCGCCTACCGCCTCGACGTCATCCAGGACGCCGGCGCGTACCCGCGGACGCTGTTCCTGCCGACGCTGACCGAGCTGATGGCCGTCGGCGTCTACCGGTTCCCGAAGGTGGAAACGCGCAGCCGCGGGGTCGTCACCAACACCACGCCGATCGCGGCCTACCGCGGCGCGGGCCGCCCGGAGGCGACCGCGGCGGTCGAGCGCGGGATGGACGTCTTCGCCGCGAAGATCGGGATGGACCCGGCCGAGGTCCGCCGGGTCAACTTCATCCGGCCCGAAGAGTTCCCGTACCGGACGCCGACCGGCGCCTCCTACGACACGGGCGAGTACGCGGCCGCGCTGGACAAGGTCCTCGACGCCGCCGGGTACGCCGAACTGCGCGCCGAGCAGAAGCGGCGGCGCGAAGCCGGTGACCCGGTCGAGCTGGGCCTCGGGATCGCGGCCTACGTCGAGATCACCGGCGGCGACTCCGGCGGCGAGAGCGGCCGCGTCGACATCCACCCGGACGGCTCGGTCGTCGCGTGGACCGGCAGCTCGCCGCACGGCCAGGGGCTCGGCACGTCGCTGGCGATGCTGCTGTCCGACCAGCTCGGCGTGCCGCTGGAGAAGATCACCGTGAAGCACGGCGACACCGACGAGGTGCCGAAGGCGGTCGGCACGTTCGGCTCCCGGTCGCTGCAGCTCGGCGGCTCGGCGATCCGGCAGGCGGCCGACGAGGTCATCGCGCAGGCCCGCGAGCTGGCGGCCGACCTGCTGGAAGCGGCGCCGGACGACCTCGAGCTGGACGCCGAACGCGGCGTGTGGCAGGTCCGCGGCGCGCCGTCGAGCACGGTGCTGAGCTGGGCGCAGGTCGCCGAGACGGCCGGGGAGGGCAAGCTCTCGGCCGACGTCTGGTTCGGCGGCGGCAAGCCGACGTTCCCGTTCGGCGCGCACCTCGCCGTCGTCGAGGTCGACACCGAGACCGGCAAGGTCGACCTGCGCCGGATCGTCGCGGTCGACGACGCCGGGCCGATCGTCAACCCGCTCACCTTCCGCGGCCAGCGCCACGGCGGGCTCGGGCAGGGCGCGGCGCAGGCGCTGATGGAGGTCGTCACCTACGACGAAGACGGCAACCCGACGACCGCGACGCTGGCGGACTACTCGTTCGTCACCGCCGTCGAGCTGCCGGACTTCGAGCTCGTCGACATGGCCACCCCGACCGACCGGAACCTGCTGGGGGTCAAGGGGATCGGCGAAGCGGCGACGATCGGTTCGACGCCGGCGGTGCACAACGCCGTGGTCGACGCGCTTTCGAAGCGCGGTGTGCACCACCTGGACATGCCCACGACCCCGATCCGGGTCTGGGAAGCTCTTGAAGAAGCTGGGAAGGGAAGCGCGCGGTGAAGGTCTCGATCGAGGTCAACGGGCGGCCGGTGACCGAGGAGGTGCCGGACCGGACGTTGCTGGTGCACTTCCTGCGCGACACGGCCGGGTTCACCGGCACGAACATCGGCTGCGACACCACGTCCTGCGGCGCCTGCACGGTGCTGCTCGACGGCGAGTCGGTCAAGTCCTGCACGGTGCTGGCCGCGCAGGCCGACGGCCACGCCGTCACCACCGTCGAGGGGCTGGCGGAGCCGGACGGGTCGCTGCACCCCGTGCAGCGGGCGTTTCGCGAGCAGCACGGCCTGCAGTGCGGGTTCTGCACGCCGGGGATGATCATGGCGTCGGTGTCGCTGCTGAACGACAACCCGAAGCCGACCCGCGACGAGGTCCGGGCCGGGCTCGAGGGCAACCTCTGCCGCTGCACGGGGTACCACAACATCGTCAGCGCCGTGATCGACGCTTCGGGTCAGGAGGTGGACCGGTGATCCCCGCAGAATTCCGCTACGAGCGTGTGTCCACAGTGGACGAAGCGCTGGCCAGGCTCGCCGAGCACGGCGACGAGGCCAAGGTGCTGGCGGGCGGGCACTCCCTGCTGCCGCTGATGAAACTGCGGCTGGCCGCGCCGGAGTACGTGGTCGACATCGGCCCGGTCGACGAGCTCCGCTACGTCCGGCTCGACGGCGACGACGTCGTGATCGGTGCGCTGTCCCGCTACAGCGACCTCGCGCACGACCCGGTCCTGCGGGAGCACGCGCCGCTGCTGGCGCACGCGTCCGGCGAGGTCGGCGACCGCCAGGTCCGCCACCGCGGCACCCTCGGCGGCTCGCTGGTGCACGCCGACTCCGCGGCCGATCTGCCCGCGGCGGTGCTGGCGTCGGACGCGGTGCTGGTCGCGCGCGGCCCGGCGGGGGAGCGCCGCATCCCGGCGGCGGAGTTCTTCCTCGGCCCGTTCACGACGCCGCTGGAGCCCGACGAGCTGCTCACCGAGGTCCGGCTGCCCCGCCAGACCGGGCTGGGCTGGGGCTTCCAGAAGTTCACCCGCCGCGCGATCGACTGGGCGATGGTCGGCGTGGCCGTCACCGGCGGCCGGGTGGGCCTGATCAACATGGGCGGCGTACCGCTGCGGGCCACCGCGACGGAGGAGGCACTGGCGGCGGGCGCGTCGATCGCGGACGCGGCGGCGCTGGCCGCGGAGGGCACGAACCCGCCGGACGAGCCGCACGCGACGGCGGAGTACCGCCGCCACCTGGCCCGCGTGCTGACCCGCCGCGCTCTCACCGAGGCCGCGGCGCGCTCCTGAACGCCGAAGGCCCGGCCGGTCCACAGTGGACCGGCCGGGCCTTCGTGCGTGCTCAGGCGAGGTCGAAGCGGTCCAGCTCCATGACCTTCGTCCACGCCGCCACGAAGTCGGCCACGAACTTCTCGCGGGCGTCGTCGCTGGCGTAGACCTCGGCGAGGGCCCGCAGCTGCGAGTTCGAGCCGAAGACGAGGTCGACCGCGGTGGCGGTCCACTTCACCGCGTCGGTCGCGACGTCGCGGATCTCGTAGACGTTCTCCTCGGACTCCGACGCCTTCCACCGGGTGCCCGGCGCGAGCAGGTTGGCGAAGAAGTCGTTGGTGAGCACGCCCGGCCGGTCGGTGAGGACGCCGTGCGCCGCACCGCCGTGGTTCGTGCCGAGGGCGCGGAGGCCACCGACGAGAACCGTCATCTCCGGCGCGGAGAGGCCGAGCAGGTACGCGCGGTCGACCAGCAGGACCTCCGGCTGGCGCTTCTCGCCGGCCCGCAGGTAGTTGCGGAAGCCGTCGGCCCGCGGCTCGAGCACCTTGAACGAGTCGGTGTCGGTCTGCTCCTGCGTGGCGTCCGTGCGGCCCGGGTGGAACGGCACGGTCGTCTCGACGCCGGCGTCGCGCGCCGCCTTCTCGACGGCGGCCGAGCCGGCCAGCACGATCAGGTCGGCCAGCGAGATCTTCGCGCCGCCGGCCTCGTTGAACTCGCGCTGGATGCCCTCGAGCGTCTCGAGCACCTTGCCGAGCTGATCGGGCTGGTTGACCTCCCAGGTGCGCTGCGGCTCCAGGCGGATCCGCGCACCGTTCGCGCCACCGCGCTTGTCGGTGCTGCGGAAGCTCGAGGCCGACGCCCATGCCGTGGAAGCCAGTTCCGCGACCGAGAGCCCCGAGTCGAGGACCTTCGCCTTGAGTGCGGTGATGTCGGCGTCGCCCACGAGGTCGCCCTCGACGGCCGGCACCGGGTCCTGCCACAGCTGCGGCTCGGCGACCCACGGGCCGAGGAAGCGGCTGACCGGGCCCATGTCGCGGTGCAGCAGCTTGTACCAGGCCTTGGCGAACGCGAGCGCGAACTCGTCCGGGTTCTCCAGGAACCGGCGCGAGATCGGGCCGTAGACCGGGTCGAAGCGCAGCGACAGGTCCGTCGTGAGCATGGTCGGCTTGTGCTTCTTGTTCGGGTCGAACGGGTCCGGGATGATTTCCGGCGCGTCCTTGGCGACGTACTGCTTGCCACCGCCGGGGCTCGTGGTGAGCTCCCACTCGTAGGCGAACAGGATCTCGAAGAAGCGGTTGCTCCACTCGGTCGGCTTGTCGGTCCAGGTCACCTCGAGACCACTGGTGATCTGGTCCGGGCCCTTGCCGCTGCCGTGCGTGCTCAGCCAGCCGAGGCCCTGGGCCTCCAGCGGGGCACCTTCGGGCTCCGGGCCGACGTGGTCGTCGGCCACGCCGGCGCCGTGGGTCTTGCCGAAGGTGTGGCCGCCGGCGATGAGGGCGACGGTCTCCTCGTCGTTCATCGCCATCCGGGCGAAGGTCTCGCGGATGAAGCTCGCCGCCGCCTTGAAGTCCGCGCTGCCGCGGGGGCCCTCGGGGTTGACGTAGATGAGGCCCATCTCGGTCGCCCCGACCTCGGGCGCCATCTCCGAGTCGCTGACGTAGCGCTCGTCGCCCAGCCAGTCGTCCTCCGGGCCCCAGAAGATCTCCTCCGGCTCCCAGGTGTCGACGCGGCCGAAGCCGAAGCCGAAGGTCTTGAAGCCCATCGTCTCCAGCGCGACGTTGCCGGCCAGCACCAGCAGGTCGGCCCACGAGATCTTCTGGCCGTACTTCTGCTTGACCGGCCACAGCAGGCGGCGCGCCTTGTCGAGGTTGGCGTTGTCCGGCCAGCTGTTCAGCGGGGCGAAGCGCTGCCCGCCGTCACCGGCGCCGCCGCGGCCGTCGTGGATGCGGTAGGTGCCCGCGGCGTGCCAGCTCATGCGGATCATCAGGCCGCCGTAGTGGCCGAAGTCGGCGGGCCACCAGTCCTGCGAGGTGGTCAGCACCGAGGCGATGTCCTGCTTGAGGGCGTCGACGTCGAGCTTCGCGAATTCCTTGGCGTAGGCGAACTTCTCGCCCAGCGGGTTGCTCTTCGCCGAGTGCGCGTGCAGCACCGACAGGTCGAGCTGGTTGGGCCACCAGTCCTTGTTGGTGCGCGGACGGCCGCCCGTCTTCGGCGTCGGCGAGTCGATCGCCGGGTTCTCGCTCTCGCTGCCGTGCGAGGTCACCGAGTCGTGCGCGACCGGGCAACCGGCCGCCGCCTTCTGGTCCACGCCCTGCGCGCTGGACGGGCCGTTGTCCTGGGTGGAGCTCATTTACTTCCTTCCGAGAGCGGCGAATCATTTCGGGTGCGGTCGGCCGCGCAGCCGGGGCAGGTGCCCCAGTAGACGACCTCCGCCTGGTCGATCACGAAACCGTGGTCGTCCGAGGCGGTGAGGCACGGGGTGTGGCCGACGGCGCAGTCGACGTCGGCGATCGCCCCACAGGAGCGGCACACGACGTGGTGGTGGTTGTCACCCACGCGTGACTCGTAGCGGGCGGTCGCACCGGCGGGCTGGATGCGCCGCACCAGCCCGGTGTCGGTGAGCGCACGCAGCACGTCGTAGATCGTCTGGTGCGACACCGACGGGTGCTCGCCGCGCACCAGGTCGATCACCGTTTCGGTGTCGACGTGGGGGTTCTCGCGCAGCACCGCGAGCACGGCCAGCCGGGGCCGCGTCACGCGGAGCGAGACGGCTCGCAACTGCGCTTCGTAGTCGGACATCACCGCCGACCCTAGGGCGCTATCTGGAATGAGTCAAGTTATGACCCGAAGATCCACTCGGTGGTGTCGTGCGGCCGGGTACGCCGTTCGCCGTGCGCCTTGGTTAGGCTCGCGGGCATGCCGGACACGCAGTACGAAGACCTCCTCCGCCACGTGCTCGAAACGGGGGCCCGCAAAGGGGACCGTACTGGTACGGGCACGCGGTCGATCTTCGGGCACCAGCTGCGCTACCGCCTCTCGGACGGCTTCCCGTTGATCACCACGAAGAAGGTCCACTTCCGCTCGATCGCGTACGAACTGCTGTGGTTCCTGCGCGGCGACGCGAACGTCGGCTGGCTGCGCGAGCACGGCGTGACGATCTGGGACGAGTGGGCGGCGGAAGACGGCGACCTCGGCCCGGTCTACGGCGTCCAGTGGCGCTCGTGGCCGACCCCGGACGGCGGCCACGTCGACCAGATCGCGGAGGTCCTGCGCACGCTGCGCGAGAACCCCGACTCGCGGCGGATCATCGTGTCCGCGTGGAACGTGGCCGACATCCCGCGCATGGCGCTCCCGCCGTGCCACGCGTTCTTCCAGTTTTACGTCGCCGACGGCCGGTTGTCCTGCCAGCTGTACCAGCGCAGCGCGGACCTGTTCCTCGGCGTCCCGTTCAACATCGCGAGCTACGCGCTGCTGACCCACATGATCGCCGCGCAGGTGGGCCTCGGCGTCGGCGACTTCATCTGGACCGGCGGCGACTGCCACGTCTACGACAACCACGTCGAGCAGGTCCGCACGCAGCTCGCCCGCGAGGCGCGGCAGTTCCCGGCGCTCGAGCTGAAGCCGGCGGAGAGCCTGTTCGGCTACACCTACGAGCACTTCGCGCTCGAGGGGTACGACCCGCACCCGGGTATCAAGGCCCCGGTGGCGGTGTGATCGGCCTGATCTGGGCCCAGTCGGCGAACGGCGTCATCGGCCGCGACGGCGAGCTGCCGTGGCACCTGCCGGAGGACCTGAAGCACTTCAAGTCGGTGACGGCGGGCGCGGCCGTGCTGATGGGGCGGCGCACGTGGGAGTCGCTGCCGCCGCGGTTCCGGCCGCTGCCCGGGCGGCGCAACCTGGTGCTTTCGCGGACCCCGCAGGACGGGGCCGAGACGTTTCCGTCGCTCACCTCGGCGTTGGCGGCGGTGTCGGGCGACGTGTGGGTGATCGGCGGGGCGGCGGTTTACGCGGCGGCGCTGCCGGTGGCGGACCGGATCGTGGTGACGGAGATCCGGGAGTCGTTCGAGGGAGACACCCGCGCGCCCGAGGTGGGGCGGGCGGCGGAGTCCGCGGGGGACTGGCTGGAGTCTTCGACCGGGCTGCACTACCGGTTCCTGACCTGGGGCTGAGCTTCGGCTCGTGAGCCGGTCGGGGTGTCCCGGAGCAGCTCGGTGCGGCCCTGCGAACGTCATGAACGAGTCGTTCACCTCGCCGGATGTCATGAAAGGGTCGTTCATGGCGTCGCCGGTGCGGGCCGGGGACCGTTGCGCTCCCGGGGCTCGACGCTATACGGTTGCCTGACTAGAACACGTTACAGTTTACGTGTCCGGGCGGACCGAGGAGCGGAAATGGCGAAGCGGGCGCCACGCAGCGACGAAGCCGATTACGTCGTCGTCGGGTCGGGGAGCTCCGGTGCCGCCGTCGCCGGGCGGCTGGCGCAGGCCGGGGCCAGCGTGATCGTGCTGGAGGCGGGCAAGAGCGACAGTCAGCTGCTGGTCACCAAGCCCGGCATGGTCGCGCCGATGCACGCCGTGCCGCAGCTGAAGAACCTCGTCGACTGGGGCTACTACTCCGTCCCGCAGAAACACGTTCTAGATCGTCGGATGCCGGTGCCGCGGGGCAAGGTCGTCGGGGGCTCCAGCTCCGTCAACGGCATGGTCTACGTCCGCGGCAACCGCGCCAACTTCGACTCCTGGGCCGCCGAGGGCAACGAAGGCTGGGACGCCGACCGCGTCAACGCCGCCTACAAGCGGATGGAGGACTTCGAGGACGGCGAGAACGCCTTCCGCGGCGCCGGCGGGCCCATCCGGATCACCCGCAACAAGATCCCGCAGGAAGGGACGCTGCAGTTCCTCGAGGCCACCGCCGACGCGATCGGCTGCGAGATCCTCGACGACTACAACGCCGAGTCCCAAGAGGGCGTCAGCCGGATGCAGCAGAACGCCGCCGACGGCCTGCGCTACAGCGCCTCGCGCGGCTACCTCCACCACGCGCCTGCGTCGCTCCAGCTCCAGTCGCGCGTGCTGGCGAAGAAGGTGCTCGTCGAGAACGGCCGCGCCACCGGCGTCGAAGTCGTCGACGCCGACGGCAGCCGGCGCACGGTCCGGGCCGGCAAGGAGGTCATCCTCGCCGCGGGGGTCGTCGGGTCCGCGCAGCTGCTGATGCTCTCCGGCGTCGGGCACGCCGAGCACCTGAAGGAACACGGCATCGACGTCGTCGCCGACCTGCCCGTCGGGGACAACCTGCACGACCACATGTTCCACGCCCTGACCTTCCAGGTGGCCTCCAGCAAGCTCCGCGGCACGGCGCCGTTCTTCGCCCGCGGCCTGGCCAAGGAACTGCTGCGGCCCGGCTCCACCTTCCTCGCGAACTCCGTCTTCGAGGCGGTCGCCTTCCTGCGCACCTCCCAGGCCGACGCGGTCCCGGACCTGCAGCTGCACCTGCTGCCCTGGGCCTACGTCTCGCCCAACCAGGACGCCCCGATCCGGCACGCCGTCGACAAGCGCGGTGCCCTCACCGTCCTCACCACGCTGATCTACCCGAAGAGCCGCGGCACGCTGCGGCTCGCCTCGGCCGACCCCACGGCCGCGCCGCTCATCGACTTCCAGTACCTCGCCGACCCGGCCGACCTCGAAGTGCTCGGCGAAGGCTCGGAGATGGTGCGCGAGATCATGGCCTCGAAGGCGTTCGGAGGCGCGGTCAAGGAAGAGATCCACCCGGGCGAGGACCTCAAGGGCCAGGCCCTGCGCGACGCGATCCTCAACCGCGCGACGTCGGTCTACCACGGCGTCGGCACCTGCCGGATGGGCGTCGACGAGCTCGCCGTCGTCGGGCCCGACCTCAAGGTCCGCGGGGTCGACGCGCTGCGCGTCTGCGACGCCTCGATCATGCCGTCGATCACCGGCGGCAACACCAACGCGCCCTGCATCATGATCGGCGAGATGGGTGCCCAGCTCGTCCTCGGGAGCCGGTCATGACCCTCACCCCGGTCAAGCTTTCCCGCCCGGCCTCGGTGACCGACGCGTTCCTCAACCAGCTGGTCGCCCGGGTGCCGGGGTCCGGCGCGACCTGGGAACTCACCGAGGTCTACACCGGCGACGTCCTCGTCGAGCTGCCGCAGTCGACGCCGGCGGACATCGAGCGGGCGTTCGCCGTCGCGCGCGAGGCCCAGCGGAAGTGGGCCGCCACGCCGGTCAAGCAGCGGCTGGCCGTGTTCAAGCGGGCGCACACGCTGTTCGTCGACCGAGCGCGGGCGATCGCCGACCTCATCCAGGTGGAGAGCGGCAAGAATCGGCGGATGGCGATCGAGGAGACCTGCGACCCGCCGATGGTGATGAGCCACTACCTCAAGCGGGCGGCCAAGCTGCTGGCGCCGGTGAAGCGCGGTGGTCCGGTGCCACTGGTGACGTCGTCGACCGAGGTCCGGCGGCCCAAGGGCGTCGTCGGCATCATCGCGCCGTGGAACTTCCCGTTCGCCACCGGCGTTTCCGACGCGATCCCGGCGCTGATGGCCGGCAACGCGGTCGTGCTGAAGCCCGACAACAAGACCGCGCTCTCACCGCTGTACGGCGTGCGGCTGCTGGAGGAAGCCGGCCTGCCGGAGGGTCTCTTCCAGGTCGTCTGCGGCGAAGGCCCGGACGTCGGGCCGGCGCTCATCGACCAGGCCGACTACGTGATGTTCACCGGCTCCACGGCCACCGGCAAGGTGATCGGCGAGCGGGCGGGCCGCAACCTCATCGGCTGCTGCCTCGAGCTCGGCGGCAAGAACCCCATGATCGTGCTCGAGGACGCCGACATCGGGGAAGCCGTGCGGGGCGCGGTGTTCGGCGCGTTCGGCAACACCGGCCAGATCTGCATGCACGTCGAGCGGATCTACCTGCCGGAGTCCCGCTACGACGAGTTCAAGACGGCCTTCGTGGCCGCGGCTTCGGCGCTCGACGTCCGCGCGGCGTACGACTTCGGCCCCGAAATGGGATCGCTCGTTTCGGTGGACCACATGCGCCGCGTCAAGTCCCACGTGGACGATGCCGTCGCCAAGGGGGCCACGGTCCTGTGCGGTGGCAAGCCCCGCCCCGACCTCGGCCCGGCGTTCTTCGAGCCGACGATCCTCGAAGGCGTCACGAAGGACATGCTCTGCGGCGTCACGGAAACCTTCGGTCCCGTGGTGGCGCTGCACACCTACCGCACGGTCGACGAAGCGGTCGAGCTGGCCAACGACACGGACTACGGCCTGAACGCCTCGATCTGGAGCACCGACGTCCCGGCGGCCCGCGCGCTGGCCGCGCGCATCGAGTCCGGCAACGTGAACGTCAACGACATCCTCGCCACGGCGTTCGCCGCCAAGGGAACCCCGTCCGGCGGCATCAAGAACTCCGGCGTCGGCGCCCGCCACGGGGACCAGGGCCTGCTCAAGTACACCGACGGGCAGAACCTGGCCGTGCTGAAGAAGCAGGTGATGGGCCCGCGGCCGGGGCAGGGCTACGAGAAGTACGTCGAGAGCATGCTGTCCGGGCTCAAGACGCTGCGGAAGCTGCGCCTGCGTTAGCCGTCCACGAGCAGCCCCCGCAGCGGGCCCTGCAACCGCCCGGCCCGCCGGGACACGCCCGGCAGCAGCACCAGCCGGTGCGTGCGCCGCTCGCCCCGGCGTTCCCGCTCGGCCTGCTCCTCGGCCAGCGGGCGCCAGAGGTGGTCGACGACGTCGGCCGGGTCGGTGTTCTCCAGCTCTTCGACCGGGCGGCCGAGGTGCTCGGCCCACAGCCGCAGCCTCGTCGAGCGCGCCAGTGCGTGGTCGTCGGTGGCGATGTTGACCTCGGTGTCGTTGAACAGCGAGTGCTCGTTGAGGTTCGCCGAGCCCACGGTCAGCCACTCGTCGTCGACGATGCCGAGCTTCGCGTGGACGTACACCGGCGCCGCCTCGTCGCCGTCGTGGGCGCTGATCGTCGTCGCGAGGAGCCGCTGGTGACCGTCGTCGGCGTCCAGGAGGCGGCCCAGCTGCCCGCGGGTGGTGTCCGAGCCGTTGCTCGGCTTGCGGGGGAGCAGCAGGACCACCCGGAACCGGTCGTCGGGCAGGGTGCGCAGCTTGTCGATCAGCACCTCGGCGATCTCCGGCGACCACAGGAACTGGTTCTCCAGGTAGACGAGCCGTCGTGCCGAGCGCAGCGCGCGGAGGTAGCCGTCGAGCAGCGTGAATTCGCCTCGGGGCAGGAAGTCGTAGGTGCTGTTCGGCACCGTCCGCAGCAGCTGCACCCGGCTGCCGCCCGCCGGCCCGGGCACCGCGGGCGCGGGCAGGTCTTCCCCCGCCACCTCGGTCCACCGCCGCCGGAAGTGGTCCGCGACGTCGGCGACCACCGGTCCTTCGAGCCGCGTCATGAGGTCGTGCCACCCGATCGGCCGCGGCGGGTGGTCCGGGCTGTCGTGCCGGTCGCCCTCCAGCGCGGTGAAGTCGACGCCGCCGACGAACGCGAGCGCGTCGTCGACGACCACCAGTTTCTCGTGGTGGCAGTGCATGGTCCGCTCGCGGGCATCGAGCACGCAGCGCACCGCCGAGCCGTCGGTGAACTTCCGCTGCTCCGAGCGCGCGAGCTTGCGCGAGGGCTGGAACGCCGGCACCGGCGGGCCGCCCCACAGCAGCACCCGCACCTCGACGCCGCGGCCGGCGGTCTCGGCGAGCAGCTCGCGCAGGGTGGGCGCTCCGGGTTCGCGCGTCAGCCGGAAGTCCGCGCTCGCGTGCCAGTTCGCGATGTGGACGTGCGACTTCGCCCGCCGGATCGCCGCCTCGACGGCGGGCAGCGACTCCTCGCCGTCGATCAGCACCTCGACGCGGTTGCCGTCGCGGACCGGGGCTCGGCCGCCGAGCCGGTCCGCCGACCCGCCCGGGGCGAGCACGTCACCCCAGCCGAGCCCGCGCAGCCGCCGCCGGTGGTGGGCGCAGAGCACGCTTTCGAGCCCGTCGCCCAGCCGCTCGTCCGCCTTGTCCAGGAAAGTGCGAAACGTCTTCACCCGTCCCATGGCACTACAGATCGGCCGAGTCCGCCGCGCAGTGACGCTCAGTCAG
Source organism: Amycolatopsis sp. FBCC-B4732 (assembly GCF_023008405.1). Taxonomy (NCBI): domain Bacteria; kingdom Bacillati; phylum Actinomycetota; class Actinomycetes; order Pseudonocardiales; family Pseudonocardiaceae; genus Amycolatopsis; species Amycolatopsis sp. FBCC-B4732. The sequence continues at coordinate 3,806,730 of NZ_CP095376.1, read as the reverse complement.
AGGTCGAGCACCAGGCGGGGTGAGCGCGCGCGGGACACGCAGAGCATCATCACCTCGCTCTCTTCCCGCTCGGCGTCGGTCAGCACGGCGTCGCGGTGCTCCGGTGTCCCGCCGAGCACGCCGGTTTCGCAGGTGCCGCACGTGCCTTCGCGGCACGAGGACAGCACCGTGACCCCGGCTTCCTCGACCACGTCGAGGATCGACCGGTCCGCGGGCACCGCCAGCACCCGCCCCGAGCCGGCGAGCTCGACCTCGAACGCCGTGCGCGGGCCGTCGTCCGGCTCCGCGGCGAAGCGCTCGACGTGCAGGTTTTCGAGGCCGAGCCGTTCCACCGCCGTCAGGAGCGGCGCGGGGCCGCAGCAGTACACCGCCGTGCCCGGCTCGACCGGCAGCCCGGCGAGGTCGAGCAGGCCGTCCTCGTCCTGCGGCCGGATCGTCACGCGGTCGCCGTAGCGGGCCAGCTCGTCGGTGAAGGCCATCGACGAGCGCGTCCGGCCGCCGTACACGAGCTGCCAGTCGCCGGCCCGTTCGAGCATCGGCAGGATCGGCGTGATGCCGATGCCGCCCGCGACGAACAGGTACCGCTCGGCGGGCACCAGCGGGAAGTGGTTGCGCGGCTCCGACACCCGGACCCGGTGCTCGGGCGCCAGCTCGTCGTGCACGTACGCCGAGCCGCCGCGGCCGGCGGGCTCCCGCAGCACCGCGACCTGGTACGCCGAGGTGTCTTCGGGGCGGCCGCACAGGGAGTACTGCCGCACGCCGCCGGGCAGCTCGAGGTCGACGTGCGCGCCGGGTTCCCACGGCGGCAGCGGCCCGCCGTCCGGCGCGCGCACCGTCAGGCGGACGACGCCGTCGGCCACGGTTTCCTTGGTTTCCACGACCAGGTTCATCGGTGTCCTTCGGGGTGGGCGAGGAGCCAGTCCCAGAGCTCGACCGGGTCGTCGAAGTCGCGTTCGGCGCCGCAGTGGCAGATCGCGTGCAGCCAGTCGGTGCCGGGGACCCACAGGACCCGGTTCACGGCGAGACCAGCCGCTGCAGCATCCGGCGCGCCGCCAGGCCACCGGTGTCGATGTTGACCGAAAGTTCCTGGTAGCCATCGGGTTCGGTGGCGATGACCCGCTCGAGGACGTCGAGTGCTTCGACGTCCTGCAGCACCACCGTGCGGTTGTTCTCGGCCAGGAACGCCGACACGCCTTCGTCGTCGAGCGCGAAGTCCCTGGCGACGGCCCAGAAGTCGTGCGTGGAGTGCTCGGTCTCGGGGGTGATGGCGTAGACGACCTCGACGTGGAAGGCGTCCGGGTCGCTGCCGTCGGGGCGCGGCACGGACCCGACCGGCGCGATGCGGCTGTGCAGCTTGTACAGGCAGGGCGGGGTGTATTCGATGTCCTGCCAGCGCGAGATGCGGCCCTGCAGGCCGGTCGACTTGGCGTAGAACGGCGGGCATTCGGCGTCGGCCATGTGCCGCGAGACGTAGACGACGGCGTTCTCCTCGTCGACTTCCGTCGTGATCGGCGTGGCGGCGACCTCGGGGGTGCCGATGTAGCCGCCGTGCAGGTAGGTCTCGTGCGAGAGGTCCAGCAGGTTGTCGACGAGCAGCGAATACCGCGCCCGCAACGGTTCCATCCCCGAGACCGTGGTGTAGCCGGGGGAGTCGAGGTAGGGCGCGCGCGGGATCCGCGCGGCGCCGGCGTCGGCGGGGTCGCCGATGAACACCCAGACGAAGGAGTCCTGCTCCACGACGGGGTACCGCGGCAGCCGCGCGGTCCGGGGCACCCGCGCCTGGCCCGGCACGGCCACGCACTTACCGTCGGCGCCGTAGGTGAAGCCGTGGTAGCCGCAGACGACCTGGTCGTCGACGAGCCGGGAAGGCGCCTGGGACAAGGGGAACCGCCGGTGGACGCACCGGTCGGCCACGGCCGTCACGCTCCCGTCGCGGGTCCGCCAGAACAGGACCGGTTCGCCGCAGATGGTGCGGCTGAACAGTTCTGCGCCGATTTCGGAGCCGTAGGCGGCGACGTACCACTGGTCACGGGGAATGGCGCTCATCGGAGTTCGTCCTCTCGTGGCGGGGCCCCCAGCCTGGGCGGACGGGCCCCTCGCCGCGAAGGGCGATTCCATAAGACGGAAAGCTCAGCCGAGGGCGCGGGAGATCGCCCGGGCGCTCGTCCGGACCAGCGGAGCCAGCGCGTGCGGCGACGCACTGCCGTGCCGCACGACGAGCGACACCGCCGCCACGACCTGGCCGCGGGCGTCGTGGATCGGCGCGCCGACCGACAGGCTGTCGAGGGTCACCTGCCGCTCGCTGATGGAAAACCCGTGGGTGCGGACGTCGGCGAGCAGGTGCCGCAGCCGGCCCGGATCGGTGACGGTGTCCGGCGTGTACCGCTCGATCGGGCGGCTGAGGACGTCTTCCTGCACCTCGGCGGGCGCGTGGGCGAGCAGGACGAGCCCGACCCCGGTGGCGGTCAGCGCGAACCGCCCGCCGACGCGGGTCAGCACGGGAACCGCGCCCGAGCCGGCGATGCGCTCGATGAAGACGACCTCGGTGCCCTCGCGGACGGCGAGCTGGACGTTCTCGCGGGTGATCTGCGAAAGGTCTTCCAGGAACGGGAGAGCGCGCTCGCGCAGGCCGAGACCGCGCGGGGCGAGCGAGCCCAGTTCCCACAGCCGCAACCCGACCCGGTAGACGCCGGTTTCGTCGCGTTCGAGCGCGCCCCAGGTACAGAACTCCCGCAGCAGCCGGTGCGCGGTGGCCGCGGGCAGCCCGGCGCGGCGGGCGACCTCGCTCAGCCGCAGCGCGGGGTGGTCGGGGGTGAAGGCTTCGAGCACCTTGAGCGCGCGGCCGAGCACGGGCCCGGTGGCGCCCGGAACGCGACCTCGATGCGGCACGGCTACCTCCCGGGGAACAGCTGGGCGCGGAGCAGGCCGTCGAGGCGTCGCCACGCCGGTGACCCGGCGTTGACCGCACTCTGGATCAAGGCCGGGACCGCCGAGGGCGCGTCCAGGCCGGGCAGGGGACCGGGGCCGTAGCGCTGCCGGGTCGCCGTCACGATCCGGCCGGCGAGGGCGTCGATCGCCGGGTCCGCCGGAGGCAGGTCGTGGGCGCGGTCGTAGTCCAGGTAGAGCTGCCGCAGCGCCGGGTCGGTCAGGGCCTGGGCCTGGTCGCGGAAGGACTCCGCAGCCTGCTCCGGGTGCGTCGCGTACACCAGGATCCACAGGTCCGTCTCCATGGCGACCCAGCGCGCGGAAAAGCCCAGCTCCGGCAGGTGCTCGAGGTGCCGCGCGACTTCGGTCGGCAGCCCGTGCACCGGCCCGGACCCGAGCCGGCGGAGGCGACGCTGCGTCTCGCGGAGACGGCGGATGTGCGCGGTCAGCTCGCGGTCGACGTCGTGCAGCGCTTCGCGGACCTGCTCGGGCGTCGCGTCGCCGAGGTCCTTGATGCGCGCCAGCGGCACGCCGGCTTCGGCGAGGGTGCGGATCTTGAGCAGGTCGATCGCGTGCGCGGCGGTGTAGCGCCGGTACCCGGATGCGTCCCGTTCCGGCTCCGGGAGCAGGCCTTTCGCGTGGTAGACGCGGACCGTCTTGACCGAGACGCCGGCGTAGCGGGCCAGCCTGCCGATGGTGATCACCCGACCATCATGCCGCGCTTGACCCCGCCCCAGGGGCAGGGTTGCAGACTGACCGCCATGACGAACGTGGATCCGGCCACCCTGCGCGCCCTGGCCGACGAGGGCAACGAGCGCGCCCTCGACCGCCTGGCCGACCTGGCCGACGCGCGCGACGACATCGCGGCGCTGAGCGAGCTGCTCGACGAAGGCAGCACCCACGCCGGCCGCCTCCTCACCCGCCGCGCGGTGGCCGCGGGCGACCTGCTGGAGCTGCAGCGGGTGAGCGACGCCGGCTACGAGGAGGCGGCAGCGGAGCTGGACCGCCTGCTGGGCGACCCGGGCCGCTGACCTGGGTGGCTGGGTCGGGTCGCCGGCCTGGGGCATTGACCTGCGCGACCCGCGTTGCTGACCCAGCTAGCCGACCCGCGCTGCTGCCTGGGCCACTGACCCGCACCCGCCCGGGTCGGGTCGCCGGCCCTTGCGGCAGACCCGCGCTGCCGACCTGGGTCGCTGAACTGGGTTGATGCCCGCCTCGTTGGCTCGGCGGCGTTGGCTGCTCGCGTTGCTGACCTGGTGGCTGGCCCGGGTCGATGCTTGCCCCGCTGGCTCGGCGGCGTTGGCTGCTCGCGTTGCTGACCTGGTGGCTGGCCCGGGCTGATGCCTGCCCCGCTGGCTCGGCCCGTCAGCCCGGCGTCGCTGGCGGCCCGCGCTGCCGATCTGGGTCGCTGGCCCAGGCTGAGGTCGCCCCGCCGGCTCGCCCGGGTCGCGCCCTGCGCCGCCGAGTTACCCCGTTGACCCGCCCTGCCGACCTACTCCGCCTACCTGGGTCGCTGGCCCGGCTGATGCCGCCCCGCTGGCTCAGCCCGTTGGCCGGCGTCGCTGGCGGCCCGCGCTGCCGATCTGGGTCGCTGACCCGGGTCGTCGCCCTGCGCCGCCGAGCCACCCCGTTGACCAGCCCCCGCCGACCCACATTGAGGTCTTCCGAGGTCCTGAACGACTCATTCAAGACCGGCCGCGGGGCGTGTCGAGCAGCCTCACTCGGCCGTCGTGTCAGACTTCCCCGCGATGGTCACCCCAGCCGATCTTGCCGACCTGCTCGAATGTGAGCACCGCAGCCTCCTCCATCAGGCCTGGGCCGCCGGGCTGCCGGGTGCGCCGCGCCCCGCCGACACCGCGGTGCCCGGCCGGCGTCCTGAGGCCGCGGAAGCCGAAGCGACCGAAGCGGCCATCCGGGCCGGGGCGCCCGAGATTCCCCGGGCCGTCCTCCGGGACGGCGACTTCACGGGCCAGGTCGACGCTCTCGTCAAGAACGCCGAAGGCCGCTACGAGGTCTTCGACGCCCAGCCGGTCCGGCACCCGACGCCTGGCGCCGTCGTGCGGCTCACCGCCTGTGCCGACGCCCTCGGCGAGGCCGCCGGGCCGCTCCTGCACCTCGGGCTGAGCGACGGCACCACCCGCACGCTGCGCGTCGAAGACTTCCGGCCCCTCGTCGCCCGGCTGCGGGCCCGCCTGCGCGATCGCGCCCCGCGGGTGCCCGTCCCCGTGTGGGCCGACGAACGCCCGGCCTGCGCCGGCTGCGCGTTCGCCCGGCACTGCTCGTCGGCCCGGGAGGCCGACCGGGACCTCTCGCTCGTCGCCGGGATGCGCGGTGACCAGCGGCGCAAGCTGACCGCCGCGGGCCTGGGCTCGATCGACGCGCTCGCCGCCGCCGGGCCGGGCGACCGGCCGCGGGACCTGTCCGTGACGGCGTTCGAGGCCCTGCGTGCCCAGGCCGCGCTCCAGGTCCGGCAGGACACCACCGGCGAGATCGCCTACGAGGTCGTCGACCCCGACGCGCTGGCCGCCCTGCCGGCACCCGCGCCCGGCGACGTCTTCGCCGACCTCGCCGGTGACCCGCACGCCCTCGCCGGCGAGGGGCTGGAGTATCTCTTCGGCGCGGTCACCGAGGCGGACGAGCGGCAGTTCACGGCGTTCTGGGCGCACAGCCGGGCCCAGGAGAAGCAGGCCTTCGAGGACTTCGTCGACTTCGCCGCCGCGCGCGTCGCCGAGCACCCCGGTTCGCACGTCTACCACTACGCGCCCTACGAGGTGACCGCGATCAAGCGGCTCGCGGCCGTGCACGGCACCCGCGAGGAGACCGTCGACCACCTGCTGCGCAGCGGCGCGGTCGTGGACCTGCACGCCGTCGTGCGCAAGGCGCTGCGCGTGTCGCAGCGGTCGTACTCGATCCGCCACCTCGAGCCGCTCTACCAGCCCGGCGCCCGCGGCAAGACCGCCGTGTCCGACGTCGACGAGTACGAGGAGTACCTGGCGTTCGACCGGTCCGGCGAGCCGGAGCGCGCGGAAGAGGTGCTGCGCCGGATCGCCGAGGACACCGAGGACGACTGCGTCTCCGCCCTGCGGCTGTTCGGTTTCCTGCACCGCGTCCGCGCCGAAGCCGGGATCGACACGCCCGAACCGGCCGAGGAGTCCGCCGAGGACGCCCTGCTGCGCGCGGCCGAGGAAGACGTCGCCGCCGAGCGGCGTGCCGAACGGGCCGCGGCGCTGGCGGCGCTGGTCGACCCGCTGCTCGACGGGCTGCCGGACGACCCCGCCGGCTTCACCGCGGACGACCGCGCCCGCGCGCTGCTGGCGGCGTCGGTCGGCTACCACCGCCGCGAGACCAACCCGGCCTGGTGGGAGTACTTCCGCCAGCTGGCCGCGCCGCTCGGCGACCTCGAAGTCGACACCGCCTGCGCCGTCCCGGTGGCGCTGGAAGCGGGGGAGTGGGTGCCCCCGGCCGGGCGGGTGCGCACGGCGAAGCGGACGCTGCAGCTCGCGTGCGACCCCGACCGGCCGCACCCGTTCGCGCCCGGCGACGAGGTGCGGCTGCGCTACGGCGACATCGCCCGCGACGCGAAGGTCGTCGCGGCGTCGGCGGTCGAGCTGACCGTGGAGGAGAGCAGCCCGCCGGACGCCACCACGAACGACCGGCCGACCGCGGTCCTGCCCGGCAGCCCGGTGCGGCCCTCGCCCAAGGACGAAGCCGTCGCCGAGCTGGCCCGCCTGACCGTCGACGCGCTCCCGGCGCTGCCGCGGCACCCCGGGATCGACCTGCTTCGCCGGACCCCGCCCCGCCTGCGCTTCGGCGAGGCGCTGCCCGCGCCGGGGGACGACCTGGTCGCCACGGTGATCGAGGCCGCCGAAGAGCTGGACGGCTCGACGCTCGCCGTCCAGGGGCCGCCGGGTGCGGGCAAGACCTACCTCGCCGGCCGGCTGATCGCGCGGCTCGTGCGGGCCGGCCGGACCGTCGCGGTCACCTCGAACAGCCACAAGGCCGTGGAAAACGTGCTGAGCGCGGCGAAGAAGAGCGCGCCGGACCTGCCGTGCGCCAAGCGCGCGAAGCGGACGCCGGACCCGGCGGCGCCGTGGGACCAGCCGAAGAGCAACCCGGCGCTGGTCAAGTGGCGCGAGGAGCACGACACCGGCCACCTGGTCGGCGGGACGGCGTGGACCTTCGCCAACGCCGCGATCCGCGAAGAGCCGTTCGACTACCTGATCATCGACGAGGCGGGCCAGTTCGCCCTCGCCGACGCGCTCGCGGTGTCCGTGTGCGCCAGGAACGTCCTGCTGCTGGGCGATCCGCAGCAGCTGCCGCAGGTCGTGCAGGGCACGCACCCGGCGGGCGCGGAGGCCTCGGCGCTGGGCCACCTCATCGGCGAGGCCGACATCATGCCGCCCGAGCTGGGCTACTTCCTCGACGAGACGCGGCGGATGCACCCGGCCGTGTGCGCGCCGGTGTCGGACCTGTCCTACGCGGGCCGCCTGCACGCCCACCCGACGGCGGCCGACCGGTCGCTCGAAGGCGTCGAGGCGGGGTTGTACGTGGCCGAGACCGACCACACCGGCAACACGACCCGGTCGGTCGAGGAAGCCACGGTCGTCACCGCGATCGTCGCGGACCTGCACGGCCGCGCGTGGACCGACCACGGCACGACCCGGCCCCTCGGCGACGCCGATATCGTCGTGGTCGCGCCTTACAACCTGCAGGCGCGCACAGTGACCCGTGCGCTGGAGGAAGCCGGGTTCCCCGGGGTGCGGGTGGGCACGGTCGACCGGTTCCAGGGGCAGGAAGCGCCGGTGGTGATCACGACGATGACGTCGTCGTCGGCGGTCGACCTGCCCCGCGGGCTCGACTTCCTGTTGTCCCGCAACCGGCTCAACGTCGCCCTCTCGCGGGCGCAGGCTCTCGCGATCCTGGTCTGCTCGCCGCGCCTGGTCGAGGCCGACATCCGGACCGTGGAGCAGCTGCGCCTGGTCGCGGGCATGATCGGCCTGCTGACCGCGGCCCGCCCCTGGCCGGCCGGCTAGCTCACGAGGGCGGTTCGACCTCGCCCGCGTCCTCGTCGACGTCCTGGCCTTCCGGCTTCTCGCGCTCGGCCGGGGGGATTTCGATGTCGAGGTCGACGTCCGGGGTGCCCGGCGGGCGCGGGACGTCGGGGCTGATGGGCTGGTGCTCGGCTTCGGTCATGATCGGCGGTTACCCGGATCCCCGGCCGTCCATGCGGACCCCGGAAAGCGCCTTCCGGGGGTGGACCGCCGCGGCCGATGCTGATATTCCTTCGCCGTGCCCATGGACGCGATCGACCTCCACAGCATCAACGCGTGGGAGGTGGCCTTCCTGCGCGAGGAGGTGGGCGCCTACTTCGCCAACGGCATCGGCCTTTCCCCCGGCGCGACCGTGCTCGACGTCGGCGCCAACGTCGGCGTCTTTTCCGCCGCCGTCTTCGAACGCCTCGGCGGGGACGCGCGGATCTTCGCCTTCGAACCGCTCCCGCCGCTGTTCGCGACCCTGGAGCGCAACGCCCGCGAGTTCTTCGCGGACCGGCTGACCGCGTTGCCCTACGGTCTCGCCGCCGTCGAAGCCGAGCTCGACTTCAGCTACTTCCCGGCCGCCACCATCTTTTCGTCGTCGCTGCGCGACGCGGGCAACATCGAGGTCGAGCGCCGCCGGGTCACCGCCAGCGTCGTCGAAATGATCCGGCGGGGCGGGCTCGGCGGCGGGCTGCGCCGCATCCCCGCCCCCGTCCTGCGCGGTGTCGTCGGCCGCAAGCTGCGTGTCATGCGGGAGCTCGAAACCCATCGTGTCCGGGTCCGGCCGCTCTCGGCGGTGCTCGACGAGCACGGCATCGAGTGCGTCGACCTGCTCAAGGTCGACGTCGAAGGTGCCGAGCTCGACGTCCTGCGCGGCCTCGAAGACCGGCACTGGCCGCTGGTGCGGCAGGCGGTCGTCGAGGTCGAAGGCTGGCGCGAGCACCGCGAGACCGTCCGCGACGTCTTCACCTCGCGCGGGTTCACCGTGCAGGCGGTGCAGGACCCCGTGCAGGAGGCCGCCGACATCGGGATGGTGTTCGCGGTCAGCGGTACCCGAGCCAGTCGAGGTTGATCCGGGCGGTGTCGCCGGCCGCGTAGGACAGGGTGAGCGCGGGGTCCGGGCCGGTGACCGGGATGTCGGCGAAGGTCGCCGTGCCCCAGTCGTCCCAGCTGTCGGAGACCTTCGGGAAGCTCAGCTGCCGCAGCGGGCGGCCGTCCACCGACAGCGTCACGGTGCGGGCGTCGCCGTTGGCGTTGGCGTAGCGGACGGTGAGCGTGCCGGTCGCGGGTGCGGCGCCGGCGCGGTGGACCGTGAACGCCGACGCCGCGCCCTCGGCCCAGAGCCCGTCGACGAACGCGCGCCCGGAGTAGCCGGTGTGGTTCACGTTCGTCTTGACCCCGCCGGTGTTGTGCGCGTCTTCGGCCTCCAGGTGCGCCGGATCCGGGCAGCCCGCGACGGTTCCGGCGGTGTCGGCGCAGCGGTCCTGGGCGTCGGGGACGCCGTCGCCGTCGCGATCGCCCGCGGGTGCGCCGGTCACCGTGATCTCGACGGTGTGCGCGCCGCTGAGCGTGGCCGGGAGTTCGGCGGAGGCGGGCCTGCCGTCGAGGGTGACCGAGCGGATCGCGGTCCCGGCGCCGCGCAGGGTGACGGTGAGGTCCGCGGCGCGGTAGCGCAGGTGCCGCAGGGTGACGTCACCCCAGCCGCTGGGCAGGGTCGGGGCGAAGGCCAGGCCGCCGGCGGTGAAGCGCAGCCCGAACAGTCCACTGTGGACCATGTCGAGGAACGCGGTCGCCGACCAGGTCTGGTCGGGTTCGGAACCCCAGTGGAACTTCACGGTGTCGCCGAGCCGCTGGTAGCCGCCGTCGACGACCCCGGTGCCGCCGTGGTAGATCTCCCAGAAGCCGCTGTTGCCGCCGGCCAGCTTCGCCAGGCGCGTGGTCTCGGCGGCGAAGCCGTTCTGGTCGCCCTGCCCGGCGAGCGCTTTCGCCCACAGGCCCTGGACGAGCGGCCAGACGATGGCGTTGTGCCGGCCCGGCTGCGTGTCGGAGTAGCGCGCCCAGTTCGGGTAGGTGTCGGGCATGCCCCACGCCATTTCGCGGGCGTTGGCGACGATCGAGCGCGCCTGCGCGGGGTTCGCGACGCCGAAGATCAGCGCGAACGCCAGCCCGGTGCCCTCCTGGTACGCGCCGCGGGTGCCGTCGGCGAGGAGCTGGTAGTCGTAGAGGCCGGTCTTCGGGTTCCAGAAGTTCCGGTTGATCGCGTTCTTCAGCGCGGTGGCCTTGGTGCGGTACGCGGCGGCTTCCGCGGCGGGGCGGCCCAGCTGCCCGGCCATGTTCGCGGCGTTGACGTAGGCCGCGTAGTAGACCTCGTTGGTGCTCAAGAACATCCCGCTCGCGACGCCGGGCCACGGCATGCTGCCGGTGCTCACCGATTCGGTGGCGTCGGCGGGCGGCGCGGGGTAGCCGGCGATGCCGTCGTTGAAGAACGACGCGCCGGTGAACAGCCCGTAGGTGCGGTTGAACCCGGCCGTGGTCGCGGTTTCGCGGATGCCCAGCGTGTTCTTCGTGGTGGCGTAGGCGTTTTCGAGGAACCCGCGGTCGCCGGTGACGAGGAAGTGGTGCCACGCGGCGGTCGCCCAGACGACCTGGTCCCACTGCTGGTCGTCCTGCTGCACGCGCAGGGCGCCGCCGGCGTCCTTGTCGACCACCGCCCACAGGGTGTTCCGCGCGAGCGCGGGGTCGAGGAGGCTCGTCGCGTTCCAGCTGTTGACCGACGCGTCGCGCGTCCACGGCTGGGCGTACCCGCCGCCCGCGCGGACGAAGCCTACGGCCGGGTCGAGCAGGCCGCTCTTGTCGTACTTCGGGTCGTAGCCGATCGTGTTGGTGCGCATCAGGTTGTCGAGCGCCGCGTCGTAGGCGGTGCCGTACAACGCTTGGCTGCTCGGGTTCGCGAACTCGAGGGACGGGCGGGCCGGGGGAGTCGCGGACGCGGGGCCGGTGAGCACCCCGCTCGCCGTCGCCACCACCAGGACCGCCGCGCCGAACCGCCGCCGGACGTCGTTTGCCATGCGCGTAACCCCTTCGCATCGGTCGCCGACCCGGAGCCAGTCCACCACGGAACGTCGGGTTTTCCCCGGGAACAGCGGGATTCTGTCCGTTTCTGTCCGCCGTCACGGTCGGGTAAAGACCGTTGTGCCTGGTCGCACCGTGTGATCGGGTGTCGGGACCGCGGTCGCGCTGAGTGAGGAGGGCCGGTGGCGTTCTTCCTTTCGCGGCTGTTCGCGCGCTGGGTGCTGCACCCCGGCCGGGGCTGGCTGCTGCCGGCCGCCGTGGTGCTCGTCGTGTTCGCGACCAGCTGGCCGCTGATGGCGCTGGCCGAGCCGGCGGGCAGCGAGCTGGTCCGGCCCGGCACCTACTGGTGGTACTTCGTCGTCACCGCGACCACGGTCGGGTACGGCGACTTCTCGCCCGAAACCGTCGCCGGGCACGTCGTCGGCGGCTACGTGATCGTGGGCGGGATCGCGACCCTGACGACGGTGTTCACCAAGCTCGCGTCGGTACTGGAACAGGCGAAGGGACGGCGGATGCAGGGGACGGAGGCGGTGCGCGCGAGCGGCCACACGGTGCTGATCGGGTACGCCGCCGGGCGGACCGAGCGGATCGTGGCCCAGCTGCTGGCCGACGGGGTGCCCGCGCTGGTGCTCTGCGCGGGGGAGGAGGTCGGCGTCCACCCGATGCCGGACCGGCCGGTGCAGTTCGTCCGCGGCGACCCGACCGCGGCCGACGTGCTGGCCAGGGCGGGCGTGGCCCGCGCCGCCGCGGTCCTGGTCGACGTGGCCGACGACAACGCGGCGCTCGCGGTCGCGGTCACGGTGGACCACGCCACGCCGTCGGCGCACGTCGTCGTGACGCTGCGGGACCTCGACCGCGCCGAGCTGGTCCGCTACGTCGACCCGCGGATCCGCTGCGTCCAGTGGCACACCCCGCGGATGGTGACCGAGGAGCTGACGTCCCCCGGCATCACCGAGGTCTACGCCGAGCTGATGACGGCCGGGGGCGCCGACACGTTCTCGGTCACGCTGCCGGAGTCCCTCGGCCGGCTCCCCGCCGAACACTGCCGCCTCGCGCTCGGGCGCACGTACGGGGCGACGGTGCTGGCCGTGCGCACCGGCACCGACCTGGCGGTCAACCCGGCCTGGGACGCGGAGCTGGCGCCGGGCTCGGTGCTCTACTACGTCGGCCCGCGACGCCTCACCGGTGCCGAGGTCGAGGCGGCCCTGCGCGGGGAGGTGGCCCCGCCGGGCGCGACGCTGCATACTGCAAGAATGTCGAGGAGGAAGCCGGGGGCGGCGCGATGAGCTCGCGCGAGGGGCGGTCGCGCCGGAAGTTCGGCCGGATCGACCCGTACTGCCTGATGGCCGTGCTGCCGGTGCTGCTGGTCGCCGGAATCCTCGGTTCCCTGGTCAACGTCCTGCTGGGACTGGGCTGCGCGGTCTTCGCGGGCCTGATCCTCCTGTTCGACTCGTGGGCCAACCGCCCGGGCCCGCCCCCGCCCGAACCCGCGCGCCGCCCGGTCCGCCAGGCCCAGGCGAGGCCGCCGGCCCGCGATCCCGGTCGCCCCCCTGTCCGGCAGCAGGCGCGGGGCCCGCGTCCGCCGGCGGGTCGCGCCCCGGCCCCGGCCCGCGCTCCGGTCCGGCGTGCGGGACCGCCGCCCGCGGCCCGCTGAGCTACGCGAGTTCCCGGGGGCACGACCGCTCGGCCGACGGTACCTCGCCCTCGTCGCGAAGCGCCGTCTCAGCCGGCGAGGATCTGCTCGCGCAGGATGTCGGCGTGCCCGCCGTGCTGGGCCAGCTCCCGCAGCACCTGCAGGTACACCCAGCGCACCGTGCGCGGTCCGGTGCGGTGACCGGTCACGACGGCGTCGAGTGACAGGTCCGCGACCGCCTTCCGGGCCGTGGCACAGGCTTCCCGGTGGGCCGCGGTGACCGAAGCGATGGTGTCGCCGTCGGCGAGCCGGAACGACTCGTCCGGACTCGCGACCAGGCCGAGCTCGCCGCGGGACTTGCCGCCGACGCACTCCTCGAACCACACGCGCTGCATCCACGTGACGTGCTTGAGCAGTCCGAGCAGCGTCGTCGCCGACGGAACGAGCCGGCGGCGGGCCTGGTCCTCGGTGAGGCCGTCGAGAGCGGCCTCCATGGCGCCGCGGTGTTCCTCCAGGAAGGCCTCGAGCTGGCCGCGTTCGCCGTCCAGTGGCACGTCGAACGAACCCATCGGGATCTCCTCTCAGCCGCCGACGTGGATGCCGGGCCGTCGGTCGGGATCTTTCTCGCTGCTGCGGATGATCTCCCGGACGACCGGCGCGGTGTCGCCGCGGCCGAGGAGCAGGTAGCGGAACAGGTGCCCCAGCGGGTTTCCTTCGGACCACTCGAAGTAGCAGCGGGGCCGGACGCCGGTGACGTCGCGCAGGGTCAGCAGGATCGCGGCGATCGCGTTCGGCGCCGCCGGGCTGGCGGTGCGGAGGATCCGGTAGCCGTCGACGTCGACGCCCCGCACCTGCAGCACGTTGCTGAACTCCGACGGGTCCACGACGTCGATCTCGAGGAACAGGATGTCGGCCGCCCCGGGCACGGGGTTCATGCCGCGCTGTTCGGCTTCCTTGGCGGAGTACTCGGCGTGGTCGCCGCCCTGGCGCTTGTTCGCGATGATGTTGAGGGCGCCGTCGTGGGCCAGCGAGTCGGCGATGAACCGGCGCGCCTCGTCGTCGAACTCGATGTGCTCGGCGCGCAGCTCGGTGGTCCGCGTGACCCGCGAAACCAGCGAGACGACGATGATCCCCAGGATGAACAGCGCCGAGATGGCGATCCCGTCCGGCTTCTCGATGACGTTCTCGACGAGCGCGTAGAGCAGCACGAGCGTCAGCACGACGAAGCCGGTGGCGGCACCGCGGTGGCGGCGCCGGATCGCGGAGATGCTGACCGCGACCGCGCCCGAGACCATCATCGCGAGGATGCCGGTCGCGTAGGCGCCGGCTTGGGCGTTGACGTCGGCGCCGAACGCGATGGTGATGAGGATGCTGATCGCGGTGTAGACGAGCACGACCGGCCGGACGGCGCGGCCCCACTCCGGCGCCATGCCGTAGGCGGGCAGGTACCGCGGTACGATGTTGATCAGCCCGGCCATCGCCGACGCGCCGGCGAACCACAGGATGAGGACGCTGCTGATGTCGTAGGCGGTCCCGAAGATCTCGCCCAGTTCGTGGTGCGCGAGGTAGGCCATCGCGCGGCCGTTGGCCTCGCCGCCGTCCTTGAACGCGTCGGCCGGGATCAGCACGGTGGTGACGAAGCTGGTCGCGATGAGGAACACGGACATGATCAGCGCGGCGACGGTGAGCAGCTTCCGCGTGTTGCGGATCCGCGACTCCAGCTTCTCCTCGGCGGACTTCCCGTCCGCGGCGACCAGCGGCATCATGCTGACGCCGGTCTCGAAGCCGGACAGCCCGAGCACGAGCAGCGGGAAGGCGAGCACGGCCGGGCCGACGATGCCGCCGAACCCGCCGCCACCCGCGGTCAGCGCGTCGGTCCAGTGGGACAGGGCCGCGGAATCGCCGAGCAGGTCGATGACCCCGGCGACGGTGACCACGGCGTTGAGCACCAGGAACACCGCGACGAGCGGGATGGCGACCCCGACGGCCTCGCTGAAGCCGAGCAGGAACACCCCGCCGAGGATCAGCAGCAGCACGACGGTGATGAGGACGGCGTGGCCGTGCAGGAAGCCCGGCAGGTACGGGTTTTCCAGCATGTGCACGGTGGCGTCGGCCGAGGACAGCGTGATCGTGATGATCCACGACGTCGCCACGAACCCGAGCAGCGTGAGCACGAAGAGCTTCCCGCGCCAGAACGGCAGCAGGTTCTCCAGCATCGCCACCGAACCCTGCCCGTGCGGGCTTTCCCGGGCGACCCGGCGGTACATCGGCAGCATCCCGAGCAGGGTGAGCGCGACGATGAGCAGCGTGGCCAGCGGCGAGAGCGCTCCGGCGGCGAGCGCGGCGATGCCGGGCAGGTAGGAGAGCGTGGAGAAGTAGTCCACGCCGGTCAGGCACATGACCTTCCACCAGGCCTGCGGGGTGCCCTGGTCCTCGGCGCCGGCGCGGCCGATCGGGGCGACCCGGTGCTCCAGCAGCCACCGGGCGGCGCCGGACGCCGGCGGCTTCGGCGGAACCGGGCTGTCGACCTTCGCCGGAATGGTCAAATCGGGTGAAACACCCATTTCTCGCCCTCTCGTCCCCTCGGCCGCTGACACCGGGGACAAGCATGCCCGACCGCTCGCCGTGGGGCGCACCGGCGTCCCGTCCACTGGGGACGGGAGCGGTGCCGGGGCGTCCCTTGTGGACGGTCAGAACTCGTCGGCCGCCGTCAGTTCGTGCTCGAAGGCGTCCGCGCGCGCGACGACGGCCTTGAGGGGCCGCTCGAACTCCTCCTGGATGCTGAGGTCCTCCAGTGGGACGGTGTGCTTGAGCAGGGCGACGCCGTCCACCACGGCCGCGCCGCCGACCGCCGAACCGCCGGCGAGCTCGAGGAGCTTCCGCAGGTCGACGGAGTCGGCCCAGCCGACCGGCGAGGAGATCTCGATCCACGAGCCGCCGTCGAGTTCGGCCAGGTGGTGGACCGTCGCCTGCTGGGTCCGGTCGCTCGGGCCGTGCAGCCGGAACCGCAGCCAGCCGTCCGACTCTTCCAGGACTTCGTACCGCGTCCGCACAAAGTTGATCACGTCGATCCAGGTGGTCACGCGTCGAGCATGCCACGTCCGCCGGGAGTCCGGCACCGAGGACACTCCGGACGTCGCGCGGTCCGGGCAGGTTTAGGCCGCGGGCCGGGGGTTATTCGTCGTGGTGTGGTGTGTCGGCTACCGTACAACCCCAGGTGTGCGCCCTCGGCGGCGGCGACCGCGGGAAGCGGGGGAGCGGTGGGGTGGCAATGACGGTTTCTGCGGTGCACCTGGCCGTCGGCAGCCACGAAGAGGTCACCGTCGTCACCGTCACGGGTGAGCTCGCCCCTGCGTCGTACCCGGCGCTGCGCGACGGCCTGCTCGAGATCGCGACGGAAGCGCCGGCGGGCCTGGTGGTCGACATCCGGGCGCTGGCGATCGTCGAAGCGTCCCTGGCCGGCGTGTTCTCGCTGATCGCCAGGCGGATCGGCGAATGGCCCGGCATCCCGTTCACGGTCGTGGCGGCCGACGCCGACCTGGCCGCCGCGGTGGCGGCGCCGGACCACCCGGTGCGGCAGCGCAGCGAACGCACCTTCGCCCGCGCCGCGGGCAGCTCGGCGCTGGTCCGCGACTTCGTCAGCGGTGAGCTGGCCGCGTGGGGCGTGCCCGAGCTCGCCGAAGACGCCCGGTTCATCGCCACCGAACTCGTCGAGAACGTGCTGCGGCACACCACCTCGGAACCGCGGCTGCGGCTCGACCTGCGCCGGGGCGTGTGCACGGTGGCCGTGGGCGACCAGGACACGCGCCCGGCGGTGCTGCTCGAACGGCTCTCCCCGTTCGAACCCGGCATGGGGCTGAAGCTCGTCGCGCAGCTGGCCCGCACGTGGGGCTGCAGCCGGTCCTGGTCGGGCGGGAAGGTCGTCTGGGCCGTGCTGAACGACCGTTCCCGCCTCGCCGGGTAGCGGCCGCTACTTGGTCAGCGCGGCGATCCGCGCCAGGACCTCGTCGCGGCCCAGCGCCTGGCTGATGGCGTGCAGGTCCGGGCTGCGCGTGGAGCCCGACAGCGCGATGCGGATGATCTGCGACGCTTCGCGGATCGAGCCCGGGAACCCTTCCGGGTTCTTCTTGAACTCCTTGGCGTTGCGGGCGAAACCGTGCTTGGCGGCGACCGCGCGGATCTGGTCGAACCACTCGCTGCCGTCGTCGAGCTGCCGGTAATCGGCCGAGAAGTCGCGCGCCACGGCCTGCACGACCGCGCTGTCGACGCCGAGCGCGGCGATGCGCTCGTCGTCCGCCCCGGTCACCGCCGCGTGCAGCTGCGGGAAGAAGAACCCGTAGACGGCGCGGAATTCGCTCCACTTCTTGAGGTCCTTGCGCGGGTTCTCGGCGCCGTCGCGCTCGACGGCGAGCGCCCGCAATGCGAGTTCCGGCTCGGCGTCGAGGACCGCCAGCAGCTCCTTGTCGAACCGCTCGGCCCAGGTGCGGACCGCCGCCAGGATCGCCGGGCCGGAGAGCGTCGCGATGTGGTCGGCGGCGATGTCGTCGAGCTTGACCAGGTCGACGAGCGGGCCGGCGACCCCGCACTCGGCGAGGTTGATCGGCTCGGTGAGCGCCTGCTCGAGCGGCAGCTCGGCGAGCCGGCCGTTGGCCAGGCCGCGCAGGTAGTAGAGGACGGCCTCGGTGGGGTAGCCGGCTTCGATGTAGAAGTCGACGGACGCCTCCGGGTCCTTCCGCTTGGACAGCTTGCGCTTGCTGCCGCCGTCCTGCTTCATCAGCGGCGCGATGTGCGCGTAGGTGATCGGCTCGAAGCCGAGCGCGGCGAACAGCTGCTGGTGCACCGGCACCGACGAGATCCACTCGTCGCCGCGGATCACCAGGTTGACCCGCATCAGGTGGTCGTCGACGGCGTGCGCGAAGTGGTAGGTCGGCAGCCGCGGGCTCTGGTCGGAGCTCTTGAGGATGACGACGTCGTTGCGGTTGGCCTCGGCTTCCAGCGGACCGCGGATGGCGTCGGTGAACCGGGCGCGGGCCCCGGCGGCAGTGGCGTCCTCAGGGACGCGGAACCGCACGACGTACGGGTCGCCCGCGTCGAGCTTGGCCTGGACGTCGGCCGGGTCGGCGTCGCGCCAGATGGCCCAGCTGCCGTAGTAGCCGGTGGGGAGCTTGGTGGCCTGCTGCCGCTGGGTGATGGCGGCGAGCTCGTCCTTGGTGGCGAAGTCGAGGTACGCCTTGCCCTGGCGGAGGAGGTCGCGCACGAAGGTCAGGTAGATCTCTTCGCGGGCGGACTGCTGGTAGGGCCCGTAGGCGCCGCCGCGGTCCAGATCCTCGTCGGCGGCGAGGTGGAAGTAGGCGAAGCCGCGCTCGAACTGCGCCAGTGCGCCTTCGACCTCGCGGGACTGGTCGGTGTCCTCGACCCGCACGAGGTAGCGGCCGCCGCTGCGGCGGGCGACGTCCTGGTCGATGGTGGCGGTGTAGATGCCGCCGATGTGCACGAACCCGGTCGGCGATGGGCCGAAGCGCGTGACCAGCGCGCCCTCGGGCAGCTGCCGGGCGGGGTAGCGCTCCTCCCAGTGCCCCGGTTCGGGCAGGTCGGCAGGGAAGAGGGCGTCGATGACCGCTCGGTCCAGCATGGGTTGTTCTCCCGCGTCGTGGTGCACTTGCCCGCCGTTCGGCGTCGGCGATGATGGTCGTTTTCGCCGACGCCGAGCCTAGCCGTCCGGCCCAGCCGCCCGGCCGGGCGGTCGTGAACAGCGGGAAAGGGCCCTTTCCTGTGCTAGTTTCCCGGGAATGCGCGGTCGGTTCCCCTTCGCCAGGACGCTCTCGGCAATCGCTGCCCTGCTGGTTTTCCCTTTGCTCGCCCCACCGCCCGCCGGTGCCGCGCCCGCGGGCCGCGAGTGCGCGACGCCGTCGATCGACCGGTACCAGCAGTGGCTGGCCAGCGGTGAGGGCGCCACCGTCCCGGCGACCGGGAGCCTGCTCGTCCGCGACCACCACCGCTACACGGCGAAGGTGTCGTTCGTCGGCGCCGAGTGGCACGTCGCCGTGCTGTGGCTGGCGAACGAGTTCGAAGCGCAGGCCGACCTTTCGCACTCGGCCGGGTTCTGGCTGACCTACCGGGCGAGCGACGACCTGTACGTCCAGCTGCGCCCGGCGTCGCACTGGAGCGGCGGCGACAAGTGGCTGACGCTGGTGCCCTCCACCCACGGGCGGCTGGTCACGAAGTTCTTCGGGTTCGCACCCGATCGGTGGACGTCGCTGCCCGAGCTGGGGACCCCGCCGTATTCGTTCGCCTCGGCGCTGCCGGAGGCGCGCGGGCTGGTGTTCGTCGGGAAGACGCCCAACGAGCTCGAGTTCCGCGGCCTGCGCGTCGACCACTACCGGCCGCCCTGCCACTGACCCGGCCGTGAACGTCGTCTTCGAAGCCGAGCTCTGGGAGTGGTCCGCCCGGCGCACCGAGACCTGGGTCTTCGTGACGCTGCCCGCCGACGCTTCGGAAGACATCCGCGAGCTCACCGCGGGCCCGCGGCGCGGGTTCGGTTCCGTGCGCGTCCGGGTGACCGTCGGCGGGACCGGGTGGCGGACGTCGATCTTCCCGGACAGCGCGCGCGGCGCCTACGTGCTGCCTGTCAAGCGGGCCGTCCGCGAAGCCGAGGGGCTCGACGTGGGGGACACCTGCGCGGTGTCCGTCGAGCTCGTCGACTTCTGAACGCCGGGATCCGCCGAAAGCGGATCGGGCGACGGGCGAATCTGTCATGATGCGGACAACGCCCCCGTAATGCGCAAGGGAGACACATGTCCGCCCAGATGGACGAGCTGATCGCCCAGTTCGAGAACTTCCGCAGCAAGGTGCGGCAGGCCGAGGCCCGGTTCGCCGGTGTCGGTGACATGCAGGAACGGGTCGCGCGGCTGGAGAGCACCGTGACCTCGCCGGACGGGACCGTCACCGTGACCGCCGGGGCGGGCGGGGCCATCACCGACCTGCGGCTCACCGCCGGGGCCACGCGCGTCGAGCCGGGGCAGCTCGCCGCCACGATCATGAACACCATCCGGCGCGCGGTCGCCGGGGCCGTGCAGCAGCAGGCCGGGATCGTCGACGACGCCTTCGGCGACTCGTTCGGCGTGGACGTCTCCGCGCAGGTTCGCGAAGCCCAGACCGAGGCGTTCGGAACCGCGGCGCCCGAGCCCGCGTCGGAACCGCAGCCGCGGCAGCCGTCGCGGCCCGTCCGGCGGCCCGCCGCCGACGAGGACGACGACTTCGGTCAGGGCCCCATCCTCCGCCGATCCTAGGGAAACCGCGATGCCAGACGGAATTCAGACGAACATCGGGGCGATCAACGCCTACGCCCGGCAATTGCCCTTCTACGAGGGTGAAGCGGACAAGTTCGGCGCCAAGATCGACGCCGCCGACGTCACGAACGAGGCCTGGGGACTGATCGGCCTGTTCGCGAAGCAGGGCTACACCGACCGCCTCACCGAGCTGCGGTCGCTGCTGACCGACCTCAAGGACGGCGTCGACGGCTTCACCACGAAGCTGACCAAGGCCGCGGAGATGTACCAGGGCATGGAAGACGCCGGCAAGATCGCCTTCGGGCGCTACGAGGCGGAAATCGACGCGGTCGGGGGCCAGGGCGAATGACGGAGCCGAAGAAGAGCATCGCCGACGCGCTGAACGTCGAGGCGTACGACGAGAGCATGGGCGCGAACCTCGACCGCGCGGCCGGTTACGTGCCGGTGGCCGGCACGGCCTACAAGGCGGGCAAGTCGATCGGCGCGCACGCCCAGCAGGCGTTCCAGGCCGACAACCCGAGCGAGCTGGCCTCCGCGGGCGGTGCGCTGGTCGGCGACGGGGCCGCGTTCGTCGGTGCCGCCGCGGGCGACATGGTCACCTTCGCGATGGACCCGATCGGCTGGCTCGTCAGCCACGGCCTGAACATGCTGCTCGAGCTCGTCCAGCCGCTGCAGGACGCGCTGCACCAGGTCACCGGCGACGGCCCGGCGATCGGGCACGCGTCAGAGAACTTCGTGACGATCGCGCAGGGCTTCGTCGCGCTGGCCGACGACTTCGAGAAGACCGGCGACACCGCGCTGGCCGAGTGGGTCGACGAAGCGGGCAACGCCGCGAAGGAAGCGCTCGGCGACTTCTCCTCGGGCATCCGCGGCATCGGCTCCGCCGCCGGCTCGGTGGCCGAAGTGCTGCAGATGTGGTCGATGGTCATGGTGGTCATCGAAGAGGTGATCAAGGGGATCATCACCGAGCTGGTGTCCTGGCTGATCACGCTGTGGCTGCCGGCGCTGGCCGCGTCGGTGATCAGCTTCGGCGGCACGGTCGCCGCCGCCATGACGGCGTCGATCGCCAAGGCCGCGACGGTGCTCAAGAAGGTCACCTCGTACCTGGGCAAGTTCGGCAAGCTGCTCGACACCTTCATCGAGTTCCTGGCGAAGTTCTCGACGAACGTCGTCAAGTTCACGACCAAGCTGCGCGTCGGCGTGATGCCGGGTGAGACCAAGTTCGGTTTCGGCGCGGTCGCCCAGGGCTTCCAGCCGAGCAACCGCGTGCTGACGACCATGTTCGGCACCTCGGTCGGCGCCGGCCCGCTCCTCGCGGGTGCGGGTGTGAAGGCCGGCATCGGGGCCGCGAAGGGTGCGTTCGCCGAAGGCAAGGACGCCGTGACGCCCGAAGGGGACGAACCGTGGTTCGACAAGAGCGAGATCGGCGGGGACCGGACTCCGGAGGAGACCCGGAAGGACCTCGACATCTGACCGACCGCGCGGCCGCGCTCAACGCCCGTGCCGAGCAGTGGGCCGACGACGCCCAGGTCCGCCCGGGCTTCCGCGAGCGCGTGGAGGCCCTGGTGCGCGACCGCTGGCACGAGCCGGTGATCGTGCTGCGCCTGGGCGACCCCGACGTGGGCTTCGAGGTACCCGGCCGCCGTCAGGACGGGACGGTCGAGGGCTCGGAGCCGGTGAGCCAGTTCTTCCGCGGCGTCCTGCGCGGTGTGGGTACCGCGGTGGTGTCGGTGTTCTCGCTGGCCAACGGCGGCGGGGCCGGCCGGGTGTTCCAGCGCGACGTGCGGGTGACCGGGCCGGCGAACGCGCAGGTTCTCGGCCTGGCCGACCGGCTGCGGTCGTTGCGGGGGCCGTGGCTGGCGTTTTCGCCGTCGTGCCTGGCGTTGGTGGATACGGGGTCGACGTACGTCGAGCCGGCGGACGCGCCGCCGCCGCGGATCGTGTGGGAGGCCCGGCAGCCGGAGCTGCCGGCGGTGAACTTCCGCCGGCACACGCTGACGTGGCCGGATGGGTCGGTCTTCCGGTTCCCGCTGCACGGGCGGACCGAGGAGCAGCACCTGCGGAAGTTCGTCGAACCGCCGGGTGTGGTGCATTGGGAGGGGCGGCCGCAGTAGCGACTGTCCCGCCCACCCCTACTCACTGGGGCGGACAGGGCGCGCCCCGAGGGGGAGGAGAGCGCGCCATGTCCGTTCTTGAAACGGTACGCGCCCCCTGACCCTCCGGCGGCGGAACCACTCGTACGCGCGAGTCGCGCACAGTGACCGACCGCACCGGCCGGCTTACTGCCCGCGAAAACTGCGTAGGCGATTTGCCCGATACCTATCTTTTGTCCTGTCCGACGAAAGTCGGTACCGCCCTTCGCGGCGCGCGCAGCACCCTCGAGCTCACCAGTTCCCCCACCGTGGCCGGCGTGGCCACCCCTCGCCGGCTTTCCCCGTGAAAGTGAGCTCCCGGCATGCGCAGAACCGCACGCTCCGCCACGACCCTCCTCGCCGCCGCGGCGGCCATCGGGTTCTTTTCGCCCGTCAGCGCCACCGCCACCACCATCGACGGGTACTCGCCGTCGGTGCAGCGGGACGCCGTCGCGTCCCTCGCCGCGGAAGCGGGGATCAGCGAGTCCGCCGCCGTCTCGCTCCTGCGCACGCAGGCCGCGAGCGTCGGCACGGTGCAGCAGGTCACCGCCGCGCTGGGGGCCCGCGCCGCCGGCGGGTACCTCGACGCCGCCGCGAAGCCGGTCGTCAACGTGCTCGACCGGGCCGCCGCCGACCAGGTCACCGCGGCCGGGGCGCAGGCCAAGCTGGTCAAGCACTCCAGCGCCGCTCTCACCAGCGCGCAGGACACGCTGCAGGCGCTGCCCGCCGTCGCGCACACCTCGATCGGGCTCGACCCGAAGACCAACCAGATCGTGCTGACCGTCGCCGACGCCGCCAAGGGCACCGACGCGCTGCTCAAGGCCGCCGGCTCGCTCGGTGACCGCGTCCGGGTGGAACGGGTCGCCGGCGAGATGCACACGGCCATCTACAACGGCGAAGCGATCACCGGCGGCGGCACGCGCTGCTCGGTGGGCTTCAACACCAACCGCGGCGGCCAGAACTACATCGTCGACGCCGGCCACTGCACCCGCGCGGTGTCGCAGTGGAACGTCGGGCCGTCGCAGGGGTCGAGCTTCCCGACCAACGACTACGGCCTGATCCGCAACACGAGCGGCAGCGCGCCCGGCGCGGTCACCCTGTGGAACGGCTCCACCCAGCGGATCAGCTCCGCCGGCACCGCGACCGTCGGCCAGCGGATCAGCAAGAGCGGCAGCACGACGAACCTGACGTCGGGCTCGGTCCAGCGGCTGAACGTGACCGTGAACTACGCCGAAGGCTCGGTCTACCAGCTGATCCAGACCAACGCGCTGGTCAACCCCGGCGACTCGGGCGGCTGCCTGTTCGCGGGCAGCGTCGGCCTGGGCATCACGTCCGGCAAGGGCAGCGGGACGTCGTACTTCCAGCCGGTCGGCGAGGCGCTGAGCGCGTACGGCGTCAGCCTCAACTGAGCGTCAGTCGCGGCGGCTCCGGCCGAACGCCATCCGGTAGATCACCAGGATGATCAGCGCGCCCAGGACCGCCAGGCCCCAGGTGCGCAGGTCGAAGAAGGTGCCGAGGTCGGTGTGGAACAGGGTCTTGCCGACCCAGCCGCCGACGAAGGCGCCGCCGATCCCGAGCAGGATCGTGATGATGCAGCCGCCGGGGTCCTTGCCCGGCATGAGGGCCTTCGCGATCAACCCCGCGATGAGCCCGAGCACGATCCAGCTGATGACGCCCACGGGTGCCTCCGTCCGCCTGTCTTCCTGACGGCACAGGATGGCAGGCGGCGGCCCCGTGGGCACGGTGAGCCACGCCCACGTGATCCGGATCTCAGCCGGGCAGCGGCCGGTAACCCGAGCACAGGACACGCAGCCAGCCGATCTCGCCGTCGCGGTGCACCCGCAGCCGGTAGGCCACGTGCCCGCGGCCGGCGACGATCTCCGCCGGATCGGACGCCGTCCAGTGGCGGCCCGGGGTCAGCGCCGCGAAGCCGACGCGAGCGGCCAGGACACCGCGCAGCGCGGCGGCCAGTGCGCTGGGCGAACCCTTCGCCCGGCGTGGTTTCAGTAGCTGAAGGTGGTGACGAGCTCATCGCCGATCCACTCCCACATCGGTACGGTGCCGCCCAGCGCGGCGTTGGCGACGAGGCCGTCGTCGCCGAGGTGGCGGGCGGTGAAGCAGATCGGGCAGACCAGGAAGCGGCCGCCCGCGGCTTCGTAGCGTTCGGCCAGGTCGGCCAGCGGCGGACAGCCTTCGCACGCGACGGCCTGCGCGAAGCCGTCCAGGGCGAGCCGGACCGCCTCCCTTTTCGGGGGCTTCGAGTCCGGTGGTGAGGCTGATGACGGCGCGGGTGGGCATGGCGCGCTCCTTCCGACGCCGTCAGCCTCGCTTGGGCCGGCCTGCCGCATGGGGCGGATGCCTCATCTTCCGGCGGGGAACCCGCTCGTGATGCCGTGTTCGAGGGCGAAGAGCCCGGCGCCGGTGCGGTTGGTGACGCCGGCCTTGGCGTAGCTGTGCTCGACGTGGTTGCGCACGGTCTTCTCGCTGATCGACAGCGTCCGCGCGATCTCCCGGTTCGAGCCGCCGCCGGCGAGCAGGCGCAGCACTTCGGCTTCCCCCGCGGTCGGCCCGGCGGGGAAGGCCGCCCGGCGCCGGGCGGGGTGGCCGGCCGCGAGCGGCACGGCTTCGACGGCGTGCGCGTCCAGCCGGGCTTCGCGCGCGTGCCGGCGGAGGATCTCGGCGGCGGCCAGCAGCCGCGCGCACGGCGTCAGCGCCGCGCGCACGGCGTCAGCGCCGCGCGCACGGCTCGCGTCGAGCGGGTAGCCGGAGCCGTCGAGCCGCTCGTGGTGCGCCGCGGCGACGGCGGCGACGTCCGCCAGACCCCTTACGCGGCGCAGGATCCGGCCGGTCAGGTAGGGGTGCAGCCGCACATGTTCGCGCTCGGCTTCCGTCAGCGGGCCGGGTTTCCCAGGTGCTGTTGGGCACGCCCATCCGGTCGAGGTCGTGCACGAGCCTGGTCCGCCGGACGAGCCGGGTGTCCGCTTCGGACAGTCCCGCGCGCCGGGCGGCTTCGGCGGCGAGGCCGGCCACGCCGCCGAATGCCCGATGGCGAACGGGCATTCGAGGTCGGCGAAGTCGCCGATCGCGGTGAGCAGTTCACCCAGCTCCGGGCCGGTGAACGTCCGGTCGCGGTCCGGGGCCTGGTCGAGGGCGGCAGACCAGACGTCGCCGTCGGGGATTTCCGGTGCCGCGCCGGTGAACGCGGCGACGACGGCGGGGTCGACTGTGCCGTTGGTTCCCCATCCGACGGCAGCCACGGCGGAAACCGTTACCTTGGGCGGATCGCCCGCGGTCCGTGTCCGCCTGCTTTCGGTCGGATGGGGAACTGGCTGCCGGCGCGTGCTTCGGCCACGGCGACGGCGGCGTCCGGCCCGCCGCGGCGCAGGTGCACCACGCGCATCTCGATCGGCAGCCGGTCGCCGCGCGCGCCGGCGGGCGGGCCGCTGCCGTCCCAGCGCTCGAACGTGCAGGCCGGCGCGTCGCGGACGGCGTCACCGAGGCCCAGCCGGTCGGCGGAGGTGCAGTGGGAGTGGATCAGCGCCGCCATCCGCCCGCGGACGTCGGCGAGGAACACGGCGGCCAGCACACCGCGGGCGAGCGGGCCCCTTGTCCCGGCCGACGTGGCCGGCCAGCAGGCGCAGGAAAGCCAGGCCGGTTCAGTTCACCCGGTAGGTGGCGGCGCGGAAGGCGATGTCGTCGCCGAACCAGCCGGCCGGCTCGTGCGAGTCGGCGTGACAGCCGATCCAGGCGACGAGGGTGGCGTAGTGGGTCGTGGCCCGTTCGGCTGGACGGCCATGGTCACCGCCTCTTCCGTGGGACCCCGTCGCGTCAGCCTCCGTTTTTGTCGGACCCCGCGGGTAGCTTCCGGAGCATGGTGCTGACCAAGGAGGAACGCGAAGAATTTTTGGCGCAACCGCACGTCGGGGCGCTGTCCGTCGTCGAGCGGCCCGACCGGGCGCCGCTCGTCGTGCCCATCTGGTACCAGTACACGCCGGGTGGCGAGCTGTGGGTGCGCACGGGGCCCGACGCGCGCAAGACGCGGGCGATCCTCGCCGCGGGCCGGTTCAGCCTGCTGGCGCAGCGGACGTCGCCGACGGTTCGGTACGTGTCGGTGGAAGGGCCGGTGACGCGGACCGAGCCGGACACCGACGAGCGGTCGCTGGAAATGGCGTCGCGGTACCTGCCGCCGGGCACGGCCGAGGAGTTCGTGGCGTACGAGCGGAAGGAGCTGGGCGAGCACCTCACGGTGTTCCTGCGGCCGGAGCACTGGCTGTCGGCCGACCTGGGGCCGGGCTGATCGTTCGGCCGAACGTGCGACTTGCGTAACGGGGTGGTCGCTCTCGGGGACTGACTTCTCGGTAAGTCCGACGAGCGGAGGCCGTGGATGCAGATCGACCTGTTCAACGAGATCCAGAACCCGCGCCCGTGGCCGGAGGGGCACGAGCAGCTGCGGTTCCGCCAGGCGATCGAACAGGCCGTCCTCGCCGACGAGCTCGGCTACGGCTGCTGGTGGCAGGTCGAGCACCACGGCGCGGGGGAGTTCAGCCTCTCCTCGGCGCCGGAGCTGATGCTGGCCGCGCTGTCCCAGCGCACCAGCCGGATCCGGCTCGGCCACTCCGCCGTGCTCGCGCCGGGCCGGTTCAACCACCCGATCCGCGTCACCGAACGCGCGGCGACGCTCGACCACCTCAGCGGCGGCCGCGTCGAGCTGGGCCTGACCCGCTCGACCATCCCGGAGTGGCGGCTGTTCGGCATCGAGCCGGTCGAGGCGCGCGCCCAGACGCAGCAGGCGTTCGAGATGGTGCCGAAGATGTGGACCGACGAGCGGTTCTCCTACGGGAGCGACGACTACCAGATCGACGACGTGGCGATCGGGCCCAAGCCGCTGCAGCGGCCGCACCCACCGCTCTGGCAGGCGGCGGCGAGCCCGGCGTCGTTCGAGGAGGCGGGCCGGCGCGGGGTGGGCGTGCTGGGCACGACGATGTGGGAGTCGCTGGAGCGCGCGGGCCGCCTGATCGGCCTCTACCGCGCGGCGGCCGAGGCGTGCACGGACCCGGTCGGCGCGTACGTCAACAACCAGGTCGGCTTCTTCACGTTCGTCCACTGCGCGGACACCGACGAGGAGGCGATGCGCAACGGCGCCGCGGCGGCAGCCGCCTGGTACACGGTGACGGCGTTGACGTTCTTCGAGGCGGCAACGGAGTTCGTCCGCGCCAACGCCCGCAACGAACAGCTGCTCTCGTCCCCGGACGGCGGCGGCCTGACGGGCGACTTCCTCCGCGGCGAGGCGGCGAACACCCCATCGGAGGCGAACCTGCTGATCGCCCGCATCCTGCAGGGCGAGCAGGTCGCCGACGACGAGGTCTTCGAGGTGCTGAGCGCGCAGGACTCGCTGATCGTCGGCAGCCCGGAGACGTGCCGCAAGAAGCTGCGCGCGTACGCGGAGCTGGGCATCGACCGGATGATGTGCTTGCAGCAGATCGGCGGCATCCCGCACGACAAGGTGCTGAAGAGCATCCGGCTGATCGGAGAGCTGATCCCCGACCTGGCCTGACGTTCGTGAAGGGCCACCGTGAGGAAGCACAACTTCCCCACGGTGGCCTTCACGACGTACGGGTCAAGCCGTGAAGCCGCCGTCGACCGGGAGGACCACCCCGGTGAGGTGGCTGGCACGGTCGCTCAGCAGGAACGCCGCCGTCGAGCCGACTTCCTCGCCCGTGCCCGCCTTGCGCAACGGCGTCGCCGCGATGCGGGCCTCCACCCCGCCCGGGATCGTGCGGCGCAGCTCGGCCAGCATCGGGGTTTCCGTGGGGCCCGGGGCCAGGACGTTGACGCGGATGCCCAGCGGCCCGAAGTCGTGGGCCGCCGTGCGGGTCAGGCCGATCACCGCGTGCTTCGTCGCCTGGTACGCGCCCATGCCAGAACTTCCGCGCAGGCCGCCGATGCTGCTCACGTTCACGATCGAGCCGGGGCCCGTCATCGCGCGGACCTCGGCGCGCAGGCACAGCCACGTGCCCTTCACGTTCACCGCCATGATCCGGTCGAAATCCTCCTCCGAAACGGCGTCGAGCCGGCCGCTGCCGCCCATCGCCGCGTTGTTGAACGCGCCGTCGAGGCGGC
Organism: Amycolatopsis sp. FBCC-B4732; assembly: GCF_023008405.1. Lineage (NCBI taxonomy): Bacteria > Bacillati > Actinomycetota > Actinomycetes > Pseudonocardiales > Pseudonocardiaceae > Amycolatopsis > Amycolatopsis sp. FBCC-B4732. Next base: position 3,778,523 of record NZ_CP095376.1, on the reverse strand, counting down.
CGAAACGGGACACCGTCGCCGCCACGAACGCGTCCACACTGGACGCCGACGTGATGTCGCCCGTCGTGTAGGCGACGTCGTGATCGGACAGTTCCGCGGCCAGCTTCGCCAAGGGTTCCTCGGTGCGGGCCACCAGCATCACCGAAGCGCCGTCCGCGGCGAAGACGCGTGCCGCGTCCGCGCCGATGCCCGAACTGGCTCCGACGACCAGGACCACTTTTCCGGTCAGCAGGCTCATGCCCGTCCTCCTCGCAGTGCCAGCATCGCCCGGGCGTCGGCCGGGGTCGCGATCGGTTTGCCGAGATCCGTCACCACCGCGCGGATCTTGCGGACCTGCTCGGCGTTGCTCGCGGCGAGCTTCCCCTTGCCGATCCACAGGCTGTCCTCCAGCCCGACCCGCACGTGCCCGCCGAGCCACGCGCTGTGCGTGCCGAACGCCAGCTGGTCGCGCCCGGCCGCGAACGCCGAAAACGCGTAGTCGTCGCCGAAGAGCTTGTCGGCGATGCGGACCATGTGCTCCAGGTTCGCGTGGTCCGCGCCGATCCCGCCGAGCACCCCGAACACGCCCTGGATCAGCAACGGCGGCTTCGCCAGCCCCAGCTCCACGAAGTACGCCAGCGAGTACAGGTGCCCGATGTCGTAGCACTCGTATTCGAACCGCGTGCCGGCCGCACCGAGCGTGCGCAGCGTGTCCTCGATCCGGTCGAAGGTGTTCACGAACGGGTGCGAATACGTGTTGAGCACGTACGGCTTTTCCCAATCGTGCTTCCACTCCGTCACCTTGTCCGCGATGCCGGAGTAGACGAAGTTCATCGACCCCATGTTCATCGACGCGAGCTCCGGCTTCAGCCGCCGCGCCGCCGCGAGCCGCTCGTCCATCGTCATCGACGACGCGCCGCCGGTGGTGATGTTGACGACGGCGTCGGTCTCCGCGGTGATCCGCCCGACGATCTTCTCGAACACGTCGGGATCGGGTGTCGGCCGCCCGTCCGGCTCGCGGGCGTGCAGGTGCACGATGGCCGACCCGGCCTCGATGGCTTCCAGGGCCGCGTCGGCGACTTCGTCGGCGGACAGCGGCAGGTGCGGGCTCTGCGACGGGATGTGCACCGAGCCCGTGATGGCGGTGGTGATGATGACTTTCTCGGCCGTGCGCATCAATCCTCCTGTGGTGCGAGCGCCCGGTAGGCGTCGAGCTTCGCTTCGTCGAGCGGGCCGACCAGCGACAGCGCGACCTGGGTGGCACCCGCTTCGTACTGCGCCCGAACCGCTTCGCGCACCTGGGACGGCGTGCCGTAGGCGACGAGCGCGTCGAGCAGCCGGTCGGACCCCGGCGGCGCGAGGTCGGCGTCGGTGAACCCGAGCCGGGTCAGTTTCGCGATCTGGTGGGGGAGCGTCAGGTAGTACGCGAGCCGCTCCCGGGCGACCTCCCGGGCCTCGGCCCGCGAACGGCCGACCACCGCCCATTGGACGACGGACAGGAACAGGTCCCCGATCGTTTCGCGCGCCCAGCGGGTGTGCTCCGGCGTGACGAGGAACGTGATCAGCCCGTCCGCCCGCTCGGCGGCCAGCTTCGTGATCCCCGCCGAGTACGCGCCGAGCACCCGCGGCACGCCGGGTGCCACCTCGTCGACGCCGTCGAGGTACGAGCGCAGGAACGGCAGCGGCCCGGCCCCGCGTTCGCGGACCGCCCCGCTCACCCCGAGCCCCAGTACGTACCGCCCGGGGTATCCGGCGGCGAGCTCCCGCGCCGCCGAGCCCGCCGACTTCGGGACGCGTTCGAGCGCCCGCGCCACGCCGTTGCCGACGATCAAGGACGACGTCGACGCCAGCACGAGTGCCGCCGTTGTGAACGCCTCCCGCCCGGCGACCTCGGGGAGCCACACCATCCGGTGCCCGTACTCCTCGAGCGCGCGCACGAACCGGATGACCCCGGCGTGGTCGAGGTCGTCGAGCTCGGCGATCGACAACGCCGTACGCGGCAAGGACAACGTCATGCGGTCGCGTCCCGGAACGCGGTGACCAGCCCGCGCGCGGCCTCGGCCAGCATCGTCGTGTCGTTGCTCAGCAGCACGAAGTCGCAGCCCTCCCGCACCGCCGCCGCGGCCCTGTCCGGGACCCCGCCGAACGCCAGCCCGCACTTCTTCCCGGCGTCGTGCGCGGCCGCGACGGCCGAGGCGATCAGGTCGAGCACGTCCGGCGACGCCGGCGTCGAGCCCATCGACATCGACAGGTCCGCCGCGCCGACGAACACGGCGTCCACGGTGTCCAGCGCCAGCATCTCCGGCGCCGCCTTGATCGCCTCGACGCTCTCCAGCTGCGGGATGCAGAGGACGTCGTCGTTGCCGGTGGCCAGGTACTCGGCGGTCGGCTTCAGCCCCCACGCCCCGGCGCGGCTGGTGCCCCCGGCGCCGCGGACGCCGTGCGGCGGGAACCGGCACGCTCGCCCGACCGCCGCCGCCTCTTCGACCGTGTCGACGTGCGGGACGAGGATGCCCATCGCCCCGGCGTCGAGGATCTTCTGGATGGTCGACGCCGTCTTGTCCGGCACCCGCACGATCGGCGTCAGGCCGAGCGCGGCCGCGGTGTTGATCAGCCGGTACGCCGTGACGAGGTCGAGCGGCGCGTGTTCCAGGTCGACGACCACGAAGTCGAACCCGGCGAACGCCATGATCTCGGCCGGCTCGGTCGAGGCGATCTTCAGCCAGGTGCCCACGGGCGTGGCCGGGCGGGTGAACAGCCCGCCGCCGGTGCGCGCGCTCACGGCTGTGACACCCGGGGCGCCGCCCCGGGCCGAGGGCTCTGCCACCCGGAGCCCCCGAAAGACGGAATCGGGTAGTCGCCGGCGTTGAGCACCCAGCCCGGTTTCTCCGAGAAGTCGACCCGCGGCGGGCTGAAGATGTCGATCAGCTGGTTCACGCCGGGGTCGCTCGCCGCGGACGTGTGCACGGTCGGCGGCGGGATGACCGTCACCGACGGGCTGCCGATCCGCACGTGCTCGTCCTCGCGCCAGGTCGTGCTGTCGGGCAGCCACGGCGTGCGGATGTGGTGCACGTATTCCCCTTGCACGGCCAGGGAAAGCTGCTCGAAGTCGTCGTGGTGGTGCGGGGAGAGCTTGCGCGGGTCGCGCGGGCCCTCCTGCAGCGGCAGGAAGTTCACCATGAACGACCGGGTCCGGAAGATCCGCCCGAACCGCTTCGGGTCGTCCGGAACCTCGGACAGCGGGTAGACGCGAACGCGTTCTTCGGCGGGCGCCGGCCAGCGCTCCAGCAACGTGACGCGCGGGTGGTCCTGGGCGTACACGCCGGCGTTGGCCGCCCGGTCCCGCCACGCCGGTTCGGTGGCCTCGACCAGCCGGACCAGCGGCCCGTCGCCGTGCACCCCGATCCGCGACGCGCCGGGCGGGACGACGACCAGACCCGGTGAGTCCACTTTGGTCGCGCCGTCCGCGGTGAGCACGGTGAACGCGGGGGAGGCGCTCGTGACGACGATCGCCAGCTCGCCGTCGAGGGTGCCGTTGTCGAGGTCGTCGCCGTCGCGGGCGTCGGTGTGGATCAGGATCACGTTCTGGGCCCGCACGACCGGCGTTTCGCGCAGGTCGAGGTACTGCGCGGCGGTGATCGCGGCGCCGCTGTCCGGCCGGGCCGCGGTGGCCAGGGCCGAGCGGGGATCGTCCTTTTCGTACACGAGCGCGTCCTTTCAGGCGTCGAGGTTCAGCAGGTACGTCGGGTTGTCGCGGACCATCCGCCGCAGGTCCTTCTCCGGCAGCCCGAGGTCGAGCAGCGCCGCGCCGACGCGCAGCCACGCGTCGACCGGCTTCGGGTTGGCCTTCTGGCCGAAGTCCGACGCCAGCACGGTGTGCTCCGGGCCGAGCGCCTCGATCCAGGTCAGCAGGTTCTTCGGGTCCCACTTCTGGGTGCCCTCGGGGTCGTACATGCCGACCTCGTGCTCGATGAACGCGCCGAGCTCGATCAGCTCGCGGCACAGGGCGGGGTCGGCGCCGATGACGAAGTCGGGGTGGCTGACGACCATCCGCTTCATGCCGCGCTCGTGCGCCTCCTGGAACAGGGTCTTGATGTACTCGGGGTACATGTGGCCGCCGTTGAGGACGGCCTGCTGCTCTTTGATCTCGTCCAGGATCTCGAGCGCCTCGGGCTTGAGCGCGCCTTCGCCGTCGACGATGTCGATGCGCTCCAGCGTCAGCGGGACGGTGGTGGTCGGGAACGCGCCGTCCTCGGGGTGGCAGTCGATGTGCCGGCCGGAGGAGATGGTCGGGAACCAGACGACCTTGCCGCCCATGCGCAGCGTCATGCGCACGGCGTGGACGTTGAGCCCGCCGACGGTGCTGTTCAGCGCGATCCCGCCGAAGGCCTGCGCCTTGACGCCTTCGAGACGGCCCTTCATCGCGAGGACGTCCATCTGGGTGTTGTGGTGGTGGGACTTCGCGACCATGGCGCGCATCCCGATCCGGGCGCCGTCCTGCGCGGCCTCGACGTGGTCGAAGCGCCGCGGGAACGGGCTGGGACCGGAGTGGACGTGCATGTCGACCAGGCCGTCCAGGACGGCGGCGATGGCGGGGCTCATCAGCGTGCCTCTCGTTCGCATTATGAAGTCAAAGTTCACTATAAGACCGTCTGTCAACCCTGTGACCGCTCTTGTGTTCACGGTTGGCGATATTTAGAGTGACTCACGTTCGCTTCGTGAACACTAGGTTCGAAAACGGAGGACGATGATGTCCACACCGCCCAGCCCCGCGGAGACGGCCGCGCGTCCCGGTACCCCGCACGGCCCGGACCCCGCCAAGGTGCGTGCCGCGGTGCGCGGCGGGACGCTCGCCTACTTCGTCGACCAGTTCGACATCTACCTGCCGATCGTCGTGCTGGCGCCGGCGGCCGCGTACTTCCAGGCGGCGAACCTCAGCGCGAGCACGACGGCGCTGCTGGCGTCGCTGGTGTTCGCCTCGACGCTGATCGGGCGCCCGCTCGGCGCGATCATCTTCGGCCACTTCGCCGACACGGTCGGGCGCAAGCGCACGACGCTGGTCGCGGTGGGCGGGTTCGGCATCATCACGCTGGTGACCGCGTGCCTGCCCGGGCACGAGACGATCGGGATGTGGTCGGTCGGCACCCTCATCGCGCTGCGGTTCGTCGACGGGATCTTCCTCGGCGGCGAATACACGACCGCGGTGCCGCTGGCGATGGAGTGGAGCCCGAAGCACAAACGCGGGCTCTACGCCTCGATCATCACCTCGACCTCGCCCGCCGCGTACGCGGTGATCGCCGCGATCACGCTGCTGATGCTGCAGCTGCTGCCGTCGGCCGGCCTGCACAGCGCGTACGTCCAGTGGGGCTGGCGGATCCCGTTCTTCGTCGGTGCGCTGCTGGCGGCGGTGCTGTTCCGCTACTACCAGAAGCAGGTGCACGAGCCGCCGTCCGAGCTGACCGGCGAGAAGCACAAGCTGCCGTTCGTCCGGCTGCTGCGGAAGTACCCGCGGGCGCTGGGCCAGGTGTTCGTCCTGATGACCGGCACGTGGCTCGCGACCAACATGGAAGCCGCGGTGACACCCGCGCAGCTGAAGGCGCACCTGGACCTCTCGAGCAAGGAGGTCACGCTGACGATGCTCGTCATCAACGCCGCCGCCGCGTTGTCCTACCCGCTGTTCGGGATGCTGTCGCAGCGCATCGGCCGCCGCCGGTTCTACATCGGCTACGGCTTCTCGATGGTCGTGCTCGGCGCGGGTTCGTACACGACCCTGATGGCGTCGAACGGCGGCTTCGGCGCGGCGCTCGGCTTCGGCGTGCTGATCGGCGTGTTCACCGTCGGCACCTTCGGCCCGATCGCGGCGTACCTGACCGAGCGGTTCCCGGCGAGCATCCGGTCGACCGGCTACGGCGTCGGTTACAGCCTGGCGCTCATCGCCCCGGCGTTCTACCAGTTCTACCTGCAGCGCTTCGACGGGTTCATGCCCGCGCACCTCGCCCCGGGCGTCCTCATCGTTTTGGCCGGCCTGCTGATCAGCCTCGGCGGCTTCCTCGGCCCGGAGACGAAGGACGTCGACATGGCCGACGACAGCACGATCCCGAAACTGTCCTGAATGGACGTCGCGGGCCTGGCCGCCGCCAACCCGGTGTGGGTCGGCTCCTCCGAGCTGACCATGACCCTCGACGGGATCACCGCGTGCGTCGACGCGGGCGCCGGGGCGGTGGTGGCCAAGTCGGTCAACGAAAGCGCCGCCGCCCGGCGGCAGCTCGACATCGCCGGTTACGCCTTCGTTTCCGCGGACGGCGAGGTGCGACCGCCGGCGGTGGTCCGGCTCGGTGACGGCCTGCTCAACCGCTCCGGGCTCGCGCAGGTGGAACTGGACGACTGGCTTTCCGTGCTCGCCGCCGCGGTCGCCCACGGCGCTCCGAGGGGCTGCCCGGTGCTCGGGAGCATCACCCTGGGCGAGCCGGCCGCGGCCGCGCGGATCGGGCGGGCGCTGGCTTCGGTCGTCCCGGCGGTCGAGCTGAACATCGGTGCCCCGCACGGCCGCGAGGCCCGCGCGGTGCGGCAGCTGACCGAAGCGGACGGGGTCGCCGAGGCCGTCCGGATCGTGCGGGCCGCCGTCGACGTCCCGCTGTTCGTGAAGCTGCCGGGCCAGGCGTCGGACGTCGTCGCCTTGGCCCGCGCCGCTCGTTCGGCGGGCGCGGACGCGGTCGGGCTGGTCGGCCGCTACCCGGGTTTCCTGCCCGACCTCGACGGCGGTGCGGTGCTGGGCTCGTGGGGCGCGTGGAGCTCACCGGGCTGCCTGCCGATGAGCCTTTACTGGGTGGGCAGGGCTTTCCAGCGGCTCGACGTACCCCTGATCGGCACCAACGGCGCCCGTACTTCGAAGGACGTGCTGCGCTTCCTCGCCGCCGGTGCCCGCGCCGTCGAAGTCGTCACGGCGTTGTGGATCGGCGGTCCCGCCGTGCTCCGGGAGCTGGTCGACGGCGTGGCCGGGGTCGGCGAAGACTTCGTCGGCAGCGCGCTGGCCGGGACGCGGGAGTACGCCGACGTGGCGCCGCCGCCCACGCCGGCGTGGCTGCCCTACACCGCGGGCTGGATGTCGTCCGGCCGGTAGTGCCCGCCCAGCTCGTGGGTGAGCTCCCGCGCGGCGTCGACCACCACGCGCAGCTCGGGGGTGTCGTCGTTCATCGACAACGTGTTGTCCGGCCCCACGATCGCGATCGTCGCGCAGATGCCGTATTCGTCGAAGACCGGCGCGGCCACGGCCACTATCCCCGGCGTGCTCATCGCCGAACAGTGGCCGACCGCCCGGACCCGGTCGACGTCGGCGCGCAGCTCGTCCCGCGCCGTGCCGGAAAGGGTGCCGATCAGCCGTTCCATCGACAGCTGGTCGGCGTGGTAGGCCAGGAACACCTTGCTCTGCGCGGTGTCCAGCGGCAGGTGGCTGCCGACGCGCACCGACACCACCACGATCGTCGAGACGTTCTCCTCGACCCGCGACACCACCGGCCCGGTGAGGCCCCACAGGCTCAGCACCACGCTCGTCTGCGTCGCCCGCGACAGCGCCTGCATGTGCCGCGGGGCCAGGTTGACCACCCGCCGGTGGCCGATGGCGAACGCGCCCAGCTGCAGCAGGAGCCCGCCCGGCGCGTAGCCGCCTTCGTTGCTGCGCTCGAGGAGACCGGCCGCGACCAGGGACGTGCAGTAGCGGTACGCCGTGGTGCGGTTGAGGCCGAGCCGCTCGGCGACCTCGCTCGCGGTGACTTCCGGGGTCGCCGGGTCGAACAGGGACAGGATCTGGCTGACCCGGCTCACGGCCTGGATGTCCGCCTGGTCGGCGCGGGTGTCGGGGGACCGCGTCGGTTTGGTCACGGGGGCCTCCGCCGAAAGTCTGGTACCGCTGTTCGAATAGTGAACACAGGCTACCGGACCGCCGGCGGGTTGCTGATCCACGACATTCGTTGTCACCTCGTCAGGTCTAGACATCCGATGGCTGGCCGACCTAGCCTGACGAACGTCCACCCCGTCCTGCCGCCGCCGGGTTTGTGGCGCGGTCCGTCACGAGGAGAGTCATGACGTTTCGTGGTCTGGTCCTCGCGGCCGTCGTCGTTTCCGGCACTGTGGTGGCGGTCCCGGCCGCCGCCGACGGGTGCGGTGGATCTATCCGACCGGCGACCATCATGACCGTCCAGGCGTGCGACAGCCCGGCCCGGATCGTCGCCAAGGCAGCCGCCGTCGTCCCGCGGAAAGGTCAGCTCGCCTGGCAGCAGCGGCCGGTCACCGCGTTCACCCACTTCGGGATGAACACCTTCACCGACCGCGAATGGGGCTCGGGCGCGGAGCGGGAATCGGCCTTCGCCCCGCCGGCCGTCGACACCGCGCAGTGGATGCGCTCGCTCAAGGCCGCCGGCGTCACGCAGGTGATGCTTACGGCCAAGCACCACGACGGGTTCGTCCTCTACCCGACGCGCTACACCAACCACTCCGTCGTCGCGAGCCCATGGTGCGGGGCGTCGGCCCGGGACACGGCCGAGGCCAATCGCGCGCAGGACCCCTCGGCGTACTGGCAGACGCGGGCCGAGTGCGCCAACCCGCGTAGCGACGTCCTGCGTGACTACGTCGAGTCGGCGCGTGCGGCCGGGCTCAAGGTCGGCGTCTACCTGTCGCCCGCCGATGGCGCCGAGCTGCCGAAGCGGTTCTTCGCCGACGAGGTGACGCGGATCGAAGCGAAGGTCGCCGCCGGGCAGCCGCTGAGCATCGAGGAGCAGGCGACCTACGAGGACCGCGCGAGCGCGCCGCAGGGCCAGAGCCGGTACGGGACGGGCAGCGCGGTCACCCGCCGGACCATCCCGGCGCTCGTCCCGCACGACGACCGCGCCGCCGCGCTCGCCGCCGGGAAGCTGCCGCGGTTCACCGTCGACGAGGACGACTACAACGCCTACTACCTCAACCAGATCTACGAGCTGTTCACCCAGTACGGCCCCATCGACGAACTGTGGCTGGACGGCGCGAACCCGTGGCGCGACCACGGCGTCAGCGAGACCTACGACTTCACGACGTGGTTCCGGCTGGTCCACGCGCTGTCCCCGGACACCGTCACCTTCGCCGGGCCCGCGGGCGTGCGCTGGGTCGGCAACGAGGCCGGGCAGGCGCGCGAAACCGAGTGGAGCCCGCTGCCCACCACCGGCGACCCGGCGACCGCGCACAACGAAGAGCTGTTCCTCGGCGGCGCGACCGCCGAAGACCTCGGCTCGCGGCAGAAGCTGGCCGACCCGTCGGTGCGGTACCTGCAGTGGGCGCCCGCCGAATCCGACGTCTCCCTCCGGCCGGGCTGGTTCTTCCACCCCGGTGAACAGCCGAAGACCGCCGCACAGCTGGTCGAGCTCTACCGCCGGACCGTCGGGCGGAACTCGTCGCTGCTGCTCAACGTCCCGCCCGGCCCGGACGGCCGGATCGCGCCCGCCGACACCGCCGCGCTGGCCGGCTTCGGGCAGGCGATCGCCCGGACGCAGGCCCGCAACCTCGCCGCGGGCGGCCCGGCGGCGGTCACGGACGCGGCGCTGACGACTGCGGAACGGCTGGACCGCCCGCTCGACGTCCGGCTGCCCCGGCCGGTCACGTTCGACCAGATCCGCCTCGGCGAGGACATCACGCGCGGCCAGCACGTGGAAGGCGCGCAGGTGCAGGCCGAGGTCGACGGCACTTGGCGGACCCTCGCCACCGTGTCGACCATCGGCTTCACGCGGCTGATCACCCTGCCCGCGCCGGTGACCGCCGCGCACCTGCGCGTCGTCGTCACGCAGTCCCGCGCCACGCCGTACCTGGCCACCTTCGCGTTGTACCGCACCGCCGCCTGAAAGGGAGCCATGATCCGCCACCGAGCCCTGTTCGCCGCCGTCGTCACGGTGGCCGCCACCCTCACCGCGGCGGGACCCGCCGCCGCCGGGGGTGCGCTTCCGGTCGTTTCCCCGGCTCCGCAGCAGATCGAGCGGACCGCCGCGGACGTGCCGCTGCCGTCGTCGGTCGCGCTCGTCACCGACGCCACCACCGACCCGGCGGCGAAGGACCTGCTGACCTCGTTGCTGCGCGACCACGGCGTCAAGACCGGGAGCCGCGGCCTGGTCGTCCGGCTCGGCAGCACCGGTCGCGACGTTCCGGAGCAGGCCGAGGGGTACGCGCTCAGCGTGTCCCGCACCGGGATCACGATCGGCGGCCGTGACGGCGCCGGGCAGTACTACGGCGTGCAGACGCTGCGGCAGCTGTTCGTCCGGAACGGACACGGCTGGGCGATCGCCGGCGCGGCCGTGCGCGATTGGCCGGACATGGCGCTGCGCGGGTCGATCGAGGGCTTCTACGGTCCGCCGTGGACGACCGCGGACCGGCTGCGCCAGCTCGCCTTCCTCGGCGAGGTCAAGGCGAACACCTACATCTACAGTGCCAAGGACGACACCTACCTGCGCGCGCGGTGGCGCGACCCGTACCCGGCCGACGAGCTGGCCACGCTCGGGCAGCTGGTGCGCTCGGCCGGCGCCCACCACGTCGAATTCACCTACGCCCTCTCGCCCGGCGTCTCGATCTGCTTCTCCTCGGCGGCCGACGTCGCCGCGGTCGAAGCGAAGTTCCAGGCGGTCTACGACCTCGGCGTGCGTTCGTTTTCGCTGCCGTTCGACGACATCTCGTACACGAAGTGGAACTGCGCCGCCGACCAGGCGGCCTTCGGGGCACCCGGCCAGGCCGCCGCGGGCGCGGCGCAGGTCTCGCTGCTCAACGCGATCACCGAGGAGTTCGGCCAGACCCACCAGGGCGTCCGGCCGCTGCAGACCGTGCCGACCGAGTACAGCGACCTGAAGGATTCGCCGTACAAGACCGAGCTGCGCGAGCACCTCGATCCGTCGGTCGTCGTGCAGTGGACCGGGACCGACGTCGTGCCGCCGAGCGTCACCACGGCCGAAGCCGCGCAGGTGTCCACTGTGTACGGTCGCAAGGTGTTCCTCTGGGACAACTACCCGGTCAACGACTACGAGCAGTCGGCCGGTCGGCTGCTGCTCGCGCCCTACGCGCAGCGGGAATCCGGGCTGTCGGCCTACCTCAACGGGATCGTCGCCAACCCGATGAACCAGGAGGCCGCCAGCGAGGTCGCCGAATTCGGTGCCGCGGACTTCGCGTGGAACGACGCCGGGTATTCGCCGCAGCGGTCGTGGCCGCAGGCACTGGCCCGGCTCGCCGGGGGTGACCCGCGGGCCACGGCGGCGTTGACCGTGTTCGCCGACCTCGAACACCTGGCCCCGACGTTCGGCCCGACGCCGTGGCAACCGCAGGCGCCGGTTCTGGCCGCGAAGGCCGCGGACTTCTGGCGGCACTGGAACGCGGGGGACCACCGGGCCCTGGCCGAACTCCGGGCGTACGCGGTCCGCGTCCGCGACGCCGCCGGGGTGATCCGCGGCGGCCGGGTGCAGAGTGCGTTCGTCGCCGAGGCCGGACCGTGGCTGGACGCGACCGCGCTGTGGGGCGGCGCGCTGGTCACCCGCCTCGACGCGCTGGCCGCCGCCACCCGCGGCGACCAGGCGAAGGCCGACCGGCTCACCGCGGCCGCCGACGACCTCGTCACGCGAGCCACGGCGGTCAAGACCGGCGACACCAACCGGTGGGGCGTGCGGCAGGCCCTCGTCGGCGACGGCGTCCTCGATGCTCTCCTGGGCCGGCTGCGGGGGCAGGCGTGAACGCGGTGAGCAGGCGGAGCTTCCTCGGCGGCGCGGCGGCGATCACGGCCGGCGCGGTGCTGGCCGGTCCGGCGGGCGCGGCGGGACGGCGCGGCCTGAGCGTGTCCGGCGAAGAGTTCCTGCTGGACGGGAAGCCGTTCCAGATCGTGTCGGGGGCGATCCACTACTTCCGGATCCACCCGGACCAGTGGCGCGACCGGCTCCTGCGGCTGAAGGCGCTGGGGCTCAACACCGTCGAGACGTACGTGCCGTGGAACTTCCACCAGCCGAAGCCGGGCCGCGCCGACTTCGGCGGGTGGCGCGACCTGCCCGCGTTCCTCCGGCTCGCGGGGGAGCTCGGGTTCCCGGTGATCGTGCGGCCCAGTCCGTACATCTGCGCGGAGTGGGAGTTCGGCGGGCTTCCGGCGTGGCTGCTGGCCGACCGGGACCTGGAGCTGCGCTGCGCGGATCCGGCGTACCTCGAGGCCGTCGACGCCTGGTACGACCAGCTGATCCCGCGGCTCGCGCCCCTGGAAGCCCAGCACGGCGGCCCGATCGTCGCCGTCCAGATCGAGAACGAGTACGGCAGCTACGGAAACGACACGAGCTACCTCGCCCACCTGCGCGACGGCTTGCGGAGCCGGGGCATGACGAGCCTGCTGTTCGCCGCGGACGGTGCGTCGGACTTCTTCCTGCGCTTCGGTTCCCTGCCGGGCACCTTCGAGGCCGGCACCGGCGACGGCGATCCCGCGTCCGGCCTGGCCGCGCTCAAGGCGTTCCAGCCGGGCAAGCCGGCATTGATGGCGGAGTACTGGGACGGCTGGTTCGACCACTGGGGCGAGCAGCACAACACGCGCGATGCCGCGCAGATGGCGTCCTATGTGGACTCCCTGCTGGCCACCGGCGCGTCGGTCAACCTCTACATGGCCTGCGGCGGCACGAACTTCGGGTTCACCGCCGGGGCCAACACCTCGGGCACCACCTACCAGCCGACCGTGACCAGCTACGACTACGACTCACCGGTCGGCGAGGCGGGCGATCTGGGCGCCAAGTTCGCCGCGCTGCGGCCCGTGCTGACGAAGTACACCGGCGTCGTCGCGCCGGCGCCCGGCCCGTCCGCCCGGCTGGCGGCGCGGACCCTGACGGCTTCGGGTGCGGTGCCGCTGCTGGACTCCCTGGACGCGCTGGCGAAACCGGTGCGGTCCGCGCAGCCGGTGCCGATGGAACGCCTCGGGCAGGCGACCGGCCTGATCCACTACCGCACCGCGGTCCAGGGCCCGCATTCCGGACCGCTGAGCATCCACGGCCTGGCCGACCGGGCACTGGTCTTCGCCGACGGCTCGCCGCTGGGCGTGCTGGACCGCAACCGGCCGGCGGGCACGCTGGACCTGACGCTGACGAAGCCGTCGACCAGGCTGGACATCCTGGTCGACGCGATGGGCCGGGTGAACTACGGCCCCTACCTCGCCGACCGGAAGGGCATCGACGGCTGGGTCGCGATGAGCACCCAGCAGAAGCTGTTCGGCTGGGAGATCCGCCCGCTCCCGCTCGACGACCTGTCGGGCTTGCGCTTCGGCTCCGGCAGCGTCGCGGGCCCGGCGTTCCACCGCTTCACGACCGACATCACGGCCCCCGAAGACGGCTTCGTCGCCCTGCCCGGCTGGGAGAAGGGGGTGGTGTGGCTCAACGGCTTCAACCTCGGCCGCTACTGGAAGATCGGGCCGCAGCGGACCTTGTACGCACCGAAGCCGTTGTGGCGGAAGGGTACGAACTCGATCGTCGTCCTCGAACTGCACGAGCCCGGGCCGACGATCGAGCTCCGCCCGGTGCCGGACCTGGGCTAGGTGCGCGCGTCGCTGCTTGTCCGACGGCCGGGTCGAGCACTGGTCAGGCCGGGTTGGCCTGCCCCGGTGCCATCCGGAGTTCGTCCGGGACAAACTCTGCGTTCGCCTGCTGCTGGACCTTCGTCAGCGGCCGGCGGGCTTCGGCTTTATAGGGCGTGAGCACGATCTGCTCACAGGCTCCAGCGCAGATACCGCAATCGCGGGTGGTGCGGATGTCTCTGTGCCGGCCGGGGTCAGGCCCCGGGTGTGGAGACGTTCCCGGATCCGCAGCCGGCGGGCGGCGGTGATGTCGGCAGTGCGGCCTGGCCGCACCGGGCGGCGAGCAGGGCGATGACTTTCAGGACCCGGCGCCGCACCGTGGAGGCCGACACACCCGTGCCGCCGCCGAGGTCGGCCAGGCGCGGGTCGTGACGCAGCACGGCCAGCGCCTGTCCGGCGGGGGTGGCTTTGCGCCAGCGTGAGCGCAGCCGACCTCGGTGGCGGCGGATCGACTCGGCGACCATGGTCGGTCTGTCGCGGCAGGGAAGGGTCCCCTGGTAGGGAAGAGGACCGAAGCCCGCGCCTTACCGGACGGACGCGACGCTAGGCGGCCAGGCCCACGTGCAGGAACGCGAGCACCGTTCCGGGCCCGACCAGCAGGCAGATGGCGAGCCCGCCGAGCAGGGGCTCGTCGGCCCGGTACATCTTCCACAGCAGGCCGGCGGCGGCCGCGGCGGTGGCGGCGAGCAGGGTCAACACGACAACGGACATGGGGGTTTCCTTCGCGCAGCAGTGAGCACGACGCCGAACGGGGCGTCGTGTGAGGGGGTTCAGCTCGCGAAGGACGGCGGGGCGCGGGTGGAGCGCGAGGTCGGGAGCGCGACCGCCCGGAGTGCCTCGCCGGGGAGTTCGGCGCGCCACCACTTCGGGGCGGGCGCGACGCCGGCCGGGGCCGGGGCGATCGCCGGCGGGACCGGGGTGGTGGCCGGCCCGCGCGGGACGGCCGGGCGGACCGAGATCAGGTCGTGCGAAGGCGCGGTGGCCACCGCCGGGCCGTGCGGGGCCGGTGCCCACGGCTGGACCGCCGGGGCGCCGCCGAGGAACAACAGGACGGCAAGCAGCGACCCGAGGCGGCGGTACCGCCTCGGGTCGCTGTGCTGTCCGAATCGTCCGATGTGGTCAGGCTACCTCAGCCACCGCCGTAGGTGGCCTGGGTGACCGCGAAGACGTTGCGGTTGCCCGCGCCCTCCTGCAGCGACCACAGCAGGTCCGCGGCGGTGTCGTCCTCCCAGTAGGAGATGCTCTCGCCGCTGCCCACCCACGCGAACGTCGAGGAGCTCGCGCCCGGCTTCCAGTAGTAGAGCTGCTTCTGGCCGGAGGAGTTGAACCACCAGCGGCCGTTGTGCGACGCGACGCCGTTGAGCTTGTACCAGGGCAGCTGCAGCGCCTGGCTCGCCGTGGTCGTGGCGGCGAACACGCCGGAGGAGGCGAACGGGTAGCGGATCGCCCGCGGCGCCCGGTTCGGGTAGTCCGTGCAGCCCGACGGGCAGGTGTACTCGGTCATCACGATCGACTTGCTGACCCGGTCGAGCGAGATCGACGACCACGCGAGGTTCGTGCCCGACGTCGTCTTCGACGTGATCGACCCCACCTGCGGCAGGACGTAGGCGTAGTTGTGCGCGTAGTACGTGCTGCCGCTCTGGTGCCCGATCTGGTCGGCGGTCCCGCCGGTGTTCGTCTTGAGGATCTTGCGCATGTCGAACACGCGCATGCCCTTCCCGGTGTCGGCGACGTAGAGGTAGTCGCCGTACCAGGAGACGCCGCCCGCGTGGATCGGGATGTCCTTGAAGTCCGGCGCCGCCGCGGTCCCGGTCGGCTCGACCAGCAGGACCTTGCGGTAGGCGTTCGGGTAGGTGGCGTCCCAGTCGACCAGCGTGATCCGGCTGCGCTGCTGGGCGCCGTCGCAGCCGTCCTTGGTGTACCAGCTGACCAGCACGAGCTGGTGGCCGTCGTAGTTGCCGCTGTTGGCCGTGCCGACCGCGTCCCGGCTGGTGGTGATGCCCTGCGGGTAGTTCGCGCAGTCGGAGTTGTCGCCGCTGTCGAAGCGGAAACCGCCGGACAGACCGGACACGGAGAACGACGACGGCAGGGCGGTGCGGTCGTGGTTCGCGTTCTCCATCACGGTGTGCACGGCCGCCGTGCCCAGCGTCGAGACCAGCGCGTTGTTCACGGTGTCGAACTGGTTGTAGTTCGCCGCGAGGGTGTACTGGCTCGCGGTGAGGGTGGTCGGTCCCGCGGCGGCGAGCGCGGCCGGGGGAGCGGCGAGCAGGCCCGCGAGCACGCCGGCGGCGAGCGCGGCCCTGGTCCATCGATGGCGCAGTTTCATCTGACCCCCAAGAGTCCGATCGGTGCCCGGCTCATCGTCGTGCCGGACAGGTGGAAGAGCAACAGCCTTCGCCGGATGGGCGGTATCCGTTCACCAGCTCGACGGGACGTAGGCCCAGCCGAGGTAGTCGGAGCGCTGCGCGTAGGTGCTCGTCCGGTAGACCGACGGGCCGGTGCTGATCGCGACCCCGCCGCCGAGCGCGAGCATGATGTGCCCGTTGCTGGTGGTGCTGGTGAAGAAGACCGCCGCGCCGGCCGGGGCGACCGAGCCGGTGTGGATCCGGCCGTTGCTCTTCTGCCACTGGTAGTGCGTCGTGGCGCTGGCGAACCGGCCGCTCGTGCCGAAGGCGCGTTCGACGAACAGCTCGCACTGGTTGTTCCAGTCGGTGTGGCCCAGCCGCGCCTTGGCGAACGCGATCGCGCTGTCGGCCCGCGGGTCCGCGGCGGACGTCGAGCCGCCCGGCTCGAGGCCGTCGGTGTCGCAGTGCGGGACGCCGCCGACGAAGCCGTCGGTGCCGGTCTTGACGTAGGCGTCGGGCACCCACAGGTTGTCGGCGGTGAAGTCCCAGATCTCGTCCGACGCGGTGGCCTGGCAGACCACGGGCACCGCAGCGCCGGTGAGGTACTTGTCGGCGACGCTGCCCGTCGCGCCGGCCGCGTCACCCTTGTGCGCGCGGCCGTCGAGGTCGGCCTTGGCCGGGAAGGCGTGCGGGGTCGTGCACCGGGGCGCGACCATCGACGTCGAGCCGGTCTTGACGTAGGCGTCGGGCACCCACAGGCCGTCGGTGGTCAGGTCCCAGACGCTGCTGCCGCCGTAGGCCGGGCCGGTGTCCTGGCAGGCCAGGGTGACCGAGGTGCCCGCCGGGTACATGTTCGCGATGCGCTGCGCACCGACGGCGACGCCGGGGTCCTTGACGGTCCGGCCGTCCACTGTGGTCGAAACCGGGTAGGCCGACGCGGCCTGCGCGGCGGGGGCGGCCAGCCCGGTGAGTGCGGTGGCCAGGCCGATGGTGGCGACCGCGGCCTTGAGTGTGGTTCTCACGAGTCCTCCAGAACGCTTTGTGCGGCCGATGGTCGGGGGCGGCCGTACAAGAGCCGTACAAGCGCCCGGTCCGGAGTAGTACTTTCTGATGACCCCGGGTCCTCCGGACTCCCGATGTGCGTGCCTCGGGGAAGAGCGATCATGGACGTGTCGCCTTTCCCGTCGTCACAAGGAGAACCGATGCACCCGGCCGACTTGGTCCAAGGCCACGAACAAACCTGGTCGTGGCTCCTGCTCGGCCTGACCGGCGCCGTCGTGCTGGCCTTCGTCGTGCTGTTCCTGTCCGCGCTCGTCAGCATCCTCGGCTCGCGGCTGACCGGGGGCATGAAGCTCGTCTGGGTGATCTTCGCCTTCTGCGCGCCGTTCCTCGGCAGCCTGCTGTGGTTCGCGGTCGGCCGGCGTGACGCCTACCTGCCGGCCCGCCGATGATCGTCGCGGAGGGGCTGACCAAGACCTACCGCGGCGGCACCGGCGTCTCCGGGCTTTCGTTCACCGTGCGGCCCGGCGTCGTCACCGGCTTCCTCGGCCCCAACGGCGCCGGCAAGTCGACGACCATCCGCCTGATGCTCGGCCTGACCCGCGGCGCGGGCCGGACCACGTTCGGTGGGCGGGCTTACGCGGACGTCCCCGGTCCACTGCGGACGGTCGGCGTGCTCACCGACGCCGCCGCGGTGCACCCGGCGCGGACGGCCGCCGCGCACCTGCGGATGGTCGCCGCGGGCGGCGGCCTGCCCGCCCGGCGGGTCCGGGAGGTCCTGGCGGCCGTCGGGCTGGAGTCGGCCGCGAACCGGCCCGCCGGCCGCTTCAGCCTCGGCATGAAGCAGCGGCTCGGCCTGGCCACGGCGCTGCTCGGCGACCCGGAGTACCTGGTCCTGGACGAGCCGGCCACCGGCCTGGATCCGGAGGCAGTGCGGTGGATCCGGGATCTGCTGCGCGGGTTGGCGGGGGAGGGGCGCACGATCCTCGCGTCTTCGCACCTGCTCGCCGAGGTGTCCCTGCTCGCGGAGGACGTGATCGTGATCGGCGCCGGGCGGCTCGTCTCGGCCGGGCCGCTGGAGGAGTTCGTGCGGGAACACGCGCGGGCCGATGTCGTGGTGCGCGCCTCACAGCCCAGCGTGCTGCTGGTGGCGCTGGCCCGCGACGGCCTGCGCGTGAGGCAGGAGACGGCGGGCGAACTGGTCGTGGAGACGGCGGACACCGGCCGGGTGGCCGCGGTCGCCGCGCGTGCCGGGGTGGCCGTGCACGAGCTGTTCGTGCGGCGCAGCGGCCTGGAGGACGCCTTCCTGGCCGCGACCGCGGCGGCCGTGCGGTACCGGGGGGTGGGGTCGTGACGCACGCCCTCGCCTACGAATGGTTCCGCGTCCGGTCCCTGCGCTCCACGTGGCTGCTGCTCGCCGGCGCCGGGGCCGTTCAGTTCGCCTCCGGGCTCTACTGGGGGCTCAAACGCGACCTCGGCAGCTTGGACGCGTTCACCTCCGCGTTCGGCCTCACCGACCGCGTGGGCGCCTTGCTCGTCGCCGCCGTGGGGGTGGCCGCGTTCGGGCTCGACCACCAGCACGGGACCCTCGCCACCACCAAGCTCGTGCTGCGCTCGCCGGCCCGGATCGTCGGGGCGCGGGCGCTCGTGACCGCCGGGTTCGGGCTGGGCGGCGGCGTGCTGATGGCGGTGCTGACCGCCGCCGGGGTGCTCACCGGTGGGGGTGCCCTGCCTGCCGGCGCGGGGGCGGCAGGCAGGGCGGTCGCGGGCGTGCTGCTGCTGACCGTCCTTTCCGGACTCGCCGGGGTCGCGCTCGGCGGGCTGCTGCGGCACACCGGGCCGGCGATCGGGGTCTTCGCGGTGTGGGTGTTCGTCGCGGAGACGGCGCTGGCCGCGCTCGGCGGCGTGCCCATGACCGCCTTGCCGGTCAGCGGCACCGCGTTGTCCGCTCCTTCGGGCACCGGGGTGTTCGCGGGGCTGGTGGCCGCGGGGCTCGCGGTCGTGACCTTCACCCTGCCTCGCCGTGACGGCTGACCGCGTGCGCCCTAACCTGGGCACGATGAGGCGAGCGCTGGTGTGGTGGGACGGGCGCGCCCTCCTGCTCGCGCTCGACGTCGCCGTGGCCGCCGCCATCATCGCGGTCACCCTCGCCGGCGGTGACCCGCGTGACCCGCACCCGGCGCTCTACGTGCCGGCGGTGGTCGTCTCGGGGCTCGCGCTGCTCGTGCGGCGGCGCTGGCCGTTCCTGGTGCTGCTGGTCGCGGTCGCGTGCATGCCGGCCGGAGTGACGCTGCTGCCGCTGATGGTGGCGCAGTACTCGGTCGCCGTCCGGTACGGCGTGAGCGTCGTGACCGGGCTGGCGGTCGTCATCGCCGGGATCGCCGGGAACGTCGTGCCGGTGCTGCGGGCGCCGGAGAGCTTCACGCTGCTGGTGCTCGTGCTGGGCTTCTTCGTGCTCGGCCCGGTGCTGGCCGGCCTGTGGATGCACCAGCGCGCCGCCCTGCTGACCGTGCTGCGGGAGCGGGCCGACGAAGCCGAGCGCACCCGCACACTGCTGGCCGACCAGGCGGTCTTCGCCGAGCGGCGGCGGATCGCGCGGGAGATGCACGACGTCGTCGCCCACCGCGTGACGGCCGTCGCGCTGCAGGCCGGCGCGCTGTCGCTGCGGGCGCCGGACGAGAAGACCGAGCAGGCCGCCGAGACGATCCGGGCCACCAGCGCGTCCGCGCTCGACGAGCTGCGGGACATCCTGCGCGTGCTGCGCGACGACGCCGTCGAGGTGCCGGGCGCCGGGGTGCTCGCGTCGCTGGAAGACCTGGTGGAAGAGGTCACCGCGACCGGTGCGCGGGTCGAGCTGGCGCTGCCCGACCCGCTGCCCGTGGTGCCGGACCAGGTCGGCCGCGCCGTCTACCGGGTCGTGCAGGAAGCGCTGACCAACGCGGGCAAGCACGCGCCGCACGCGGCGGTCGACGTCCGGCTGGACGTCACCGGTGACCGGCTCGCGGTGGAGGTGACCAACCGGCTCACCCCGCACGGCAGCGCCGTCCCGGGGTCCGGCTACGGGCTGGTCGGCATGCGGGAGCGGGTGGAACTGGCGGGCGGCGACCTGCGGACGGGCCCCGCGGGCGACGGCCGGTTCCGGGTGCTGGCCCGGTTCCCGGTGGGAAGGGAAGCACGATGACGGTGAAGGTCGTGCTGCTGGAGGACGAGGAACTCGTCCGCAGCGGCATCCGGATGATCCTCGAGTCGGCCGACGACGTCGAGGTGGTGGCCGAGGACACCGACGGCTCGCGCGCGGTCGAGCTGACCGACCGCCACCGGCCGGACGTCGTGCTCACCGACGTCCAGATGCCGAAGGTCGACGGCCTCGAGGTGGTCAAGCGGCTGGCCGGCCACCCGGCGGCGCCCGCGGTGGTCGTGCTGACGACGTTCGACGTCGACGAGTACGTCTACACGGCGCTGCGCCACGGCGCGGCGGGCTTCCTGCTCAAGGACACCCCGCCCCGCGAGCTGGTGACGGCGGTCCGGGTGGCGGCCCGCGGCGAGGCGATGCTGTCCCCGAAGATCACCAAGCGCCTGCTCGCGGACTTCGCCTCGGGCGGCGGGAGCGTCCAGGCCAGGGCCCGGCTGTCGGTGCTGACGCCGCGGGAGCACGACGTCGCCGTCCACATCGGACGCGGCCAGAGCAACGCGGAGATCGCGAAGGCGCTCGTGGTGAGCGAGTCGACGATCAAAGTCCACATCGGACGCATCATGGCCAAGCTCGCGGCGGCGAACCGCACCCAGGTGGCGATCCTGGTCCACGACGCCGGCTTGAGCTGACGCGCTAGGCGCCGGCCGCGCGGCGCCGCAGGATCTTCAGGGACTGCTCGCACCAGCGCAGGTTCTCGCGCTCGAACGCCAGCCCGCGCATCAGCGTCAGGTACGGCCCGATCCGCTCCGCCTCGGCGAGGTAGTCGTCTTCGAAGCGGCCGTCCAGCAGCCGCGCGCGGAGCCGCTCGTAGCGGGCGATCTTGGCTTCCGCGCGGGCCATCCGCTCCTCGAGCGCGGCCTGCACCGCTGCGTCGTCGCCCTCGTCCACCGCTTGCACCTGGACCATGAGCTCGTCGCGGATCACGCCCGGGCGGGGCTGGCGCGCGGTGAACTCGCGCAACGCCCGGCGCCCGGCCTCGGTCAGCGAGAACAGGCGCTTGTCCGGACGGCGTTCCTGGTGCACGAGCCGGGCCGCGACCAGGCCGCCGGTCGCCATCCGGTCGAGTTCGCGGTAGAGCTGCTGCGGGGTCGCCGCCCAGAAGTTCGCCACCGAGGCGTCGAAACCCTTCGCGAGGTCGTAGCCCGACGCCTCGCCTTCGAGCAGCGCCGCCATCAGGGCGTGGCGCAGTGCCATACTCACTTAGTTGAGTGCTTCGCGCTGAATCTGCTCGAACTGAGCCGCCATCGCCTCGGCCAGTGCCTGCGCCGCCGACAGCGGGCGGACCATCACCGTGAACTCGTCGATCAGGCCATCGGCGTCGAGGTGCAGGAAGTCGCAGCCCTCGACCCGCACGTCCCCGATCCGGGCTTCGAAGACGAGCGCGTGGTCCCGGCCCTCGTCGCCGCTCAGCTCGCGCACGTAACGGAAATCTTCGAAGACGCGCAGGACACCCCGCAGGATCGCGGCGGTGATCGCCTTGCCGGGGTAGGGCTTGAACGCCACCGGGCTGCGGAACACGACGCTCTCCGCGAGCGTCGCGGCCATGGCCTCGGGATCACGGGCTTCGACGGCCTTGCGGAAGCTGCTCATGCGCCACCTCACCTAGTCAATTAGTTGAGTAGAGCGTAGCAGCATGGCCCTCCGTGACCGTTCGGCGACGCAAAGCTTCATCGCAGGCCGGTCACAGCTGTCGTCCCCACGCTGTGCCAAGGCCGGGTCAGGCGGAAGTCAACCGGCCATAGACGGCGGATGCTCGCGGGGGTGAGCTCGGTCGGTTTGGGCGCGCTGGTCACGGCGTGCGCCGGCAAGAGCGCGGTGACGACGTCCACCGGGGAAACCGTTGCGCTGCAAGCGGTCACCGACGCCGACCTCACGGCGCTCTTCGCCGGCGCGCGGACGTGCACTCTCACCGCCGCCACCACCCAGGGGCCGTACTACTTCGACGCCGACAAGATCCGCAGCGACGTCCGCGAGGAGAAGCAGGGGATGAAACTGCGGGTGGCCCTGCAGGTGCAGGACAGCGAGACGTGCAAACCGATCCCGCACGCCGTCGTCGAGATCTGGCACTGCGACGCCGGTGGCCTGTACTTCGGCGCGGAAGCGCAGTCCGGCGGCGGTGGTAGCACCCCGCCCACCGGGGTTCCGCCGCCCGGTGGCGACGCCGATCTCGAGCCCACCGACGACAAGCGGTACCTGCGCGGCGCCCAGGTCACCACCAGCGCGGGACCGTCGAGTTCACCACGATCTGGCCGGGCTGGTATCGCGGGCGGACCGTGCACGTCCACGTGATGGTGCACGTGGGCAACGAAAAGATGCTGACCACCCAGCTGATGTTCGACGAAGCGCTGAACGCCCGGGTGCCGGCGACCGAGCCGTACGTGCAGCGCACCGGGCGCGACACCTTCAACGACGACGATTCGATCTACCAGCCGGGCATGCTGCTTCCCCGCACGGGGTGGCACCGCGCCACCCGTGCGGGACCGCGTCACGACCGGGTCAGCCAGGTGGCGAGGGTCGTCTCCGCCAGCTGCGCGCCCGGGCCGGGCAGCAGGTCTTCCGGCCCCGGGACGGCTCCGAAGTACGGCGCCGCCGGGTCGGTGACCACCTCGCGTGGGTCGGAACGCGCGGTCAGCACGCGACGGACCCACTCGTCGAGGCCGAACACCTCGGGGCCCGCCACCTCGGTGACGCCGCCGACCGGCGTCCCCGCGGCGGTCCGGCCGACGGCGGCCGAGACCTCCGCGGCCGCCATCGGCTGCACGCCCGCGCCGGGCAGCCGGACCACGCCGTCGGTGGTCGAGGTGTCCGCGATGCCGCCGGCGAACTCGAAGAACTGCGTGGCGCGCACGATCGAGAACGGCAGGCCGGCCGTGGTGATCAGCTCCTCCTGCGCGAGCTTGGCGCGGAAGTACCCGACGCCGGGCTGGCGGTCCGTGCCGACCACCGAGAGCGCGACGTAGTGCCCGGCGCCCGCGTCCTTCGCGGCCTCGACGATGTTCCGGGTCGAGGTGGTGAAGAAGGCCATCACGTCGTCGTCGGCGAACGACGGCGAGTTCGACACGTCGACGACGACGTCCGCGCCCCGCAGCACCTCCTTGAGGCCCTCTCCGGTGAGCGTGTTCACGCCGGTGCTCGGCGCGGCGGGCACCGCCTCGTGCCCGTGCCCGGCCAGCCTCGCGACCAGGGCGGTGCCGATCAGACCGGTCCCGCCGATGACGACGACCTTCATGGGGCGTCCTTTCCGTTCCGGCGCGCCCCGGACGGTCCCGGGACGTCGCACACCCGCTACGACAAGACAGCGCGCGGATTTGTGACAGGATCCGGAACCGTGGAGGATCTCGACGACGCCGCCGCCGTGTTCGGTGAGGTGCGGCCGCGGCTGTTCGGCATCGCCTACCGCATGCTCGGCAGCGCCGTCGACGCCGAGGACCTCCTGCAAGATGTCTGGCTGCGCTGGCAGGCGAGCGACCGGGCCGCGGTGCTCAACCCCGCCGCCTACCTCGCCACGACCACCACCCGGCTGGCGATCAACGCCACCAAGACCGCCTACGCGCGCCACGAAACCTACGTCGGCCCGTGGCTGCCGGAGCCGGTCGACACCGCCGCCGACCCGCAGCTGGGTGCCGAACGGGGTTCCGTGCTCGAGCTCGCCGTGCTCCTCCTGCTGGAAAAGCTCACCCCGACCGAGCGCGCGGCCTACGTGCTGCGCGAAGCGTTCGACTACCCGTACCGCGAGATCGCCGACATCGTGCAGACGTCGGAAGCCGCGGCCCGCCAGCTGGTGAGCCGCGCGCGCAAGCACCTGGCGGCCGGGCGCCGCACGCCCGCCGGGCTGCCCGAGCAGCGCCGCCTGCTGACCGCGTTCGTCGCCGCGGCCCAGGCCGGCGACCTGGCGGCGCTGGAGGAGCTCTTCGCCGCCGACGTCATCAGTTACTCCGACGGCGGGGGAGCGGCCCGGGCTTCGCGCATCCCGGTGCGCGGCGCGACCACGGTGGCGAAGTACATCCGCGCGTTCGCCACCCGGTTCTGGGCCGGTGTCTCGGTGACGCCGGCGTTCGTCAACGGCGCGCACGCCATGCTGCTCTCGCGGGACGGCGAAGTCTTCACCGTGCTCACCGTCACCGCGTCCGGCGAAGGCATCGACCAGGTGCTGTGGATGATGAACCCGGGCAAGCTCGCCGCCGTATAACGCCCTACACGGCGGCGCTGCGGGGCTCGTACTGAGCGCGGAGCGCCTTCTTGTCCGGCTTGCCCAGCCCCGTCATCGGCAGGGAAGCGGCGACGATCACCTGTTTGGGGACGTGCACCGGGCCCTTGCGCTCCCGTACCGCCGCTTGGATCTCGGTGGTGAGACGCTCGATCGCGGCCTCGTCCAGGGCTTCGCGCAGGACGACGACCGCCGTCACGGCCTCGCCCCACTTCTCGTCCGGCGTGCCGATCACGCCGACCTGCGCGACCGCGGGGTGCTCGGCGACGACGTCCTCCACCTCGCGGGGGAACACGTTGAACCCGCCGGTGACGATCATGTCCTTGACCCGGTCGACGATGAACCAGAACCCGTCCTCGTCCTCGCGGGCGACGTCGCCGGTGTGCAGCCAGCCGTCGCGGAAGGTCTCGGCGGTGACTTCCGGCAGGTTCCAGTAGCCGCCGGCCAGCAGCGGCCCGGCAACGCAGATCTCGCCGGGCTCGCCGGGGGCCACCGGGGCGCCGTCGGGGCCGAGGAGCGCCGTGCGGAGGAAGGCCGACGGCCGCCCGCAGGACGCCAGCCGCGCGTCGTCGTGGTCGCCCTTGGCGAGGTAGCTGATCGCCATCGGGGCTTCGGACTGGCCGTAGTACTGCGCGAAGATCGGCCCGAACCGGTCGATCGCCTCGCGCAGCCGCACCGGGTTGATCGACGCCGCCCCGTAGTAGACCGTCTGCAGCGACGAGAGGTCGCGGGTGCGCGAGTCGGGGTGGTCCATCAGGGCGTAGAGCATGGTCGGCACCAGCATGGTGGCGGTGATCCGCTGCTCTTCGATGACGCGCAGCACTTCGGCGACGTCGAACTTCGGCAGCACGACCAGGGAGCCGCCCTTGAGCAGCGTCGGCGCGAAGAACGCCGCGCCGGCGTGGGAAAGCGGGGTGCAGATGAGGAACTTCGGCGCTTCCGGCCACTCCCACTCGGAAAGCTGGATCTGGGTCATCGTGGTCATCGCCCGCGCGGTACCCATGACGCCCTTGGGTTTCCCCGTGGTGCCGCCGGTGTAGGTGATGGACACGACCTGGTCCGGCGGCAGCTCGACCGGCACGAGCGGCCGCGGCTCGAACCCGGCGGCGGCCGCGGTCAGGTCCTTGCCGACGTGGGACAGTGCGTCCGGCACCGGTCCGATGGTGAGCACCCGGGTCAGCCCGGGCACCTTCTCCAGGAGGCCGAGCGCGCGGCCGACGAAGGCGGGCACCGGGTCGATGATCAGCGTGGTGATGCCGGCGTCGGCGAGGATGTAGGCGTGGTCGTCGAGCGAGCCCAGCGGGTGCAGCGCGGTCCGCCGCGAGCCCTGCACCTGCCCGGAGGCGATGACGAGCAGGACTTCGGGCCGGTTCAGCGACAGCAGCGCCACGGGTGCCCCGGTGCCGGCCCCGAGCGCTTCGAAGGCCTGGGCGTACTGGCTGACCTGTTCGGCGGTCCGGCCCCCGGTCAGCGTGGTGTCGCCGAGCACCATCACGGGCTTGTCCCGGTGGCGCTTGAGGGCGGACACGACGAGGTGTCCGAGGTGGTTCGGGTACCGCATCGCCTGCTCGTCCATCGGGCTCCCTTCCACGGCGCCAGACTAGAACACGTTACTGTTTCGGGCAACATCCGACGACGGGGCAAGGTTTGGTGGCTTGCTCATGTGCTGGAACAAGTTTCAGTGCCCGCCCCGCGGTGGCCGGGCGGGCACTGAAGCGGTCACGGCACCGGGGCCGCCTGGGCGCGGGCCACGGCCTCGTCACGGTCGGCGCCCAGCAGGTAGCCCGCCCGCAGCGCCCGGTCCGCCGCCGCGGTGAACTTCGCGACGTACGTGGCGTGGTCCGGGTACAGCTGCCGGATCCGCGCCGGTGACAACGGTGTCGTCATCCCGAGGAGCAGGCAGGCACCCGGGACGTTGCCGCCGCTGTTGTTCGGCGCGTAGGCCGCCAGCGGGGCTTCGAAATCCGGCAGCCGGACGCCGCCGACGGCGTTCTGGTCGGCGTCGCGCACGACGATGACGTTGAGCAGCAGCGAAATCGGCGGCGCGAAGGGCGGGGCGCCGCCACCGCGGGCCCAGCGGTCCAGGTGCGCGAACGCGGCGTTCTCCGCGTACCGGAAGGTCATGCTGTTGACCGGCTTGTCGCACGTCGTCGGCGCGCCGCCGTTGAGGGAGCCGTCCCGCGCGTTGGCGGCGTTGTAGAGGTCGAGCCCGTACTGGTCGGCGTGCGCGGTGCCGGCCACCTCCCAGGTGCGCACCCGTGCCGTGTTCTGGCGGACCGAAGCCGAAGCGACGACGTCGGTTTCGGATTGCAGGACGAACACCGGCACGTCGAGATCGGTGCGGATGCGGGCGGAGAGCGGGCCGAGGGCGCCGTCGCCGATCGGGGCCGCCGGCGCGGCGCGGCCGTGGATCAGGATGCCGTCGTAGGCGTGGCGCACCGGCTGGATCGCGTTGGCGTAGGTGGTCAGGCGCAGTGCCGACTGCGAGTGGCCGGTGGCCAGCACGACCGACGGCGTCCGGCCGCCGAGCAGCCGCGGTGTGGCCCGGACGGCCTGCGCGGCCTGGGAAAAAACGTCGTAGGAAAGCGCATCCCCGCTCAGGTCCACGCCGGCGTACCGGCCCGGGTCGAGGCTCTTGAGCTTGTCGGCACCCGCTTTCTGCGTCGTCACGCCGATGTAGGCGTAGCCCTCGCGAGTGAAGTGCTCGTAAGACTGCGAGAAGTCGACCGGGATGTCGACGCCGAAGCTGACGTTGAGCCACTCGACCACGACGGTGCCGTTGAAGCGCGCGGGATCCGCCGGCCGCACCACGACCAGCCGCGTGGTGTACGGGGTGCCGGTGCTCGCGATCCGGGTGGCCCACCGCCCGTCTTCGGTCCACAGGCCGGTCTGGGCGTACGTGTCGGCCTGGCCGGAAAGAAGGTACTCCTCCTCGACGTACCCGCGCGCGGCGAGGTCGAGGACGCCTTGGGAGCCGCTGACCGGCCAGCCCCGGCCGGCGTTCGCGGGGATCGCCGTCACGGCGGGCGCGCCGGCGCGCGCGGGTGCGGTGAGTACGAGACAGGGCAGGAGCGCGGTCAGCAGGACGAGCAGGGCTCTGCGCATGGGAATCCTTCCTGGTGGTGGCCGCGGCGGGTCGGCTCCGGCTCCCGCCACCGTCCACATCGGACACGGACGCGGTGGCCGGCCCCGGCCACCGCCTTCGTCTTCTACTCGCCGGTACGGACGAGGGCAACGACGGGCCCGGCGGCGGGGGTGGATTCGCCGGGGAAAGCTCAGGGAAGTGACAAATCGAAGGCACCGGTCACTCGGATCCGGAGAAATCCGGGAAGTCCTTCCGGGGCCGCAACCTTGCGCTGGTGTCACTCGTTGCGCGACTATTCGCGGAACGTTCTGCACGTGCAAGCGCACGGGCGAGGGGGTGTGGTGACCGAGGTGGTGCCGGCGGTGGCCGGGACGGTGGACGGCCCGAGCGACGCGGCTTTGATCGAGGCGGTGCGCGGCGGGGACATCGCCGCGTACGGCCGGTTGTACGACCGGCACCTCGGGGCCGCGCGCCGGGTGGCGGCCGCGATCGCGGCCGACGAGGCCGAGCGGGACGACCTGATCGCGGAAGGATTCACCCGCGTACTACGGATTCTGCGCTCCGGCGACGGTCCGGACGAAGATTTCCGGCCGTATTTGCTGACCACCATCCGGAACACGATGATCAGCTGGCGGCGGCGGGACTCGGCGGTCTCGCTCGTCGCCGAGGTGCCGGACGTAATGCCGGGCGAACGGAGCGACGAGCCGGTGGACAGCCGGCTGCACGCGAGCGTCGCCGCGGATGCGTTCGCGAGCCTGCCCGAACGGTGGCGAACTGTCCTGTGGCGGACCGAAATCGACGGCGAATCGCCCGCGCGGATCGCCGCCGACATCGGGATGACGCCCAACGGCGTCGCCGCGCTGGCCTACCGCGCCCGCGAAGGGCTGCGCCAGGCTTACCTGGACCAGCACGTCCCGGCCGCGCGGCGGCGGAACTGCAAGGTCGTCTCCGGGCAGCTGGCCCGGTACGTGCGCGACGGGATCGGGGACCACAAGGCCCACCGGATCACCAGCCACCTCGACCGCTGCCCCGACTGCCGGGAACTCGCCGGCGGCCTCCGGCTGCTCAACGAAGAACTGCCCGGCGCGATCGCCCCGCTCATCCTGGGCGTCCCGATCGTGTCGCAGTGGTTGTCCGCCACGGGATCGCTCGCCTCGTCCGGTGCCGCGGCGAGCACGTCGGCGTTGTCGTGGGCGACGGCGGCGAAGGTGGCCGCGGCGAGCGCGGCGCTGGTCACGACCGTGACCATCGGCGCCAGCACGTCCGACCTCGCGCCGGCGCCGGGCGCCGACGGTGCGGCTTCGCAGCCGGCGGAAACCCGGCCCGCGGCGGGCGTGCCCGCCGCGGGCAGCGGTTCGCAACCGGCCTCGGCAGCTCAGGTGACGTCGGTGCCGCCGACGCCGGGGGAGTCCGGGGAAGCGGCGGCGGGCGAGGAGCAGGCCGAGACCACCGGCGCCGGCGAGACGGCCGCGGACGGCAACCAATCGGCGAACGGCAACCAAGCGGCGAAGGAGTCCAGGCAAGCCGCGAAGGAGTCGAAGCAGGCGTCGAAGGAAGCCGCCAAGGAGTCCAAGCAGGCGGCGAAGGAGTCGAAGAAGGCGGAGAAGACGAAGGAGCCCAAGGGCTGACCCGGCCCCCGCGCGGGGGCCGGGCCACCCGGTCAGCAGGGCTGCAGCAGCCAGCAGAGCCGGAAGTTCGCCTGGTAGGTCGCCCCGGCCGGCGGCGCGACGACGTTCTGCGTGCGCGCCCCGCCGTGCGCCCAGCTCGTGAAGGCGTACTTCAGGTTGAGCGGCGGCAGGTTCTGCGGGCTGTTCGCGCTGATCGAATTCGTCGATCCGGCGATCACCGTGCGGGAGAACGGGGTCCGCTGCTGGGTCCCGCCGACGGTGAGCATCGCCTGGCTCGGGCTCGACGTGAAGTTCAGCGCCACCGTCTTCGGCTGCAGGTCGATCGTCTTGGTCCCGGTGCGGCCGGTCGAGTCCGTCGCGGTCAGCGTCAGCTGCAGGTACGACGGGTACTCGTGGTCCGGTGCGACGAACGACCCCGAAGCCACGCCCGGGAAGTCCTGGACGTTGTGGGTGTGGCAGGTGCCGTTGGCCGCGCAGTGCCGGATCGCGAGCCGCCACGACAGCGCCGAGGGCGGGAGCTGACCGTCCTGGGCGTCGATCGCGCGCCCGGCGAAGGGCACGGTCTGGCCGACCGACCAGGTGAGCGCGGCGTCGGGCGTGTCGATGACCGGCACCGGGTCGAGCCCGGCCGGGTTCCCGATGGTGACGCGGACGGTCGTGGTCGCCGTCGCGCCGTGCGAGTCGGTCACCCGCAGCCCCGCGTCGACCGCCGCCGCCGTGCCGTACGTCCAGGTGGGCCGCGGCGCCGCGGAGTCGTCGTACGCGCCGTCGGCGTCGAGGTCCCAGGCGTAGCTCAGGGTGTCCCCGGCGTCGGGGTCGGTCGAGCCGGTGCCGTCGAACTGGACGGTGAGCGGCGCGGGGCCGCTCGACGGCGTCGCCGTGGCCGCGGCGACCGGCGGCCGGTTGGTGCCGCCGGGGTAGCTGACGCGGCGGAGCTCGCCGGCGCCGAGTGCGACGTAGAACAGGTCGCCGCCGGGGCCGGTGAGCACCTGGACGGGCACGTTGGCCCCGGTCACGAACGGCACCAGGCGGCTCGGGCTGGGCTGGCCGCCGGACGCCTGCATCGCCCAGATGCAGCCGCGCGAGGAATCGGCGAAGAACAGCGCGCCGGCGTACTCGGCGGGGTAGTTGCTGCCGGCTTCGAAGGCGATGCCGCTGATCGAGGAGCCGCCGGTCGGGCACGGGTCGCTCGCGACGACCTTGGCGTTGTGGTTGTAGGCGTAGTACGGCGCGGTCTGGCCGCCCGCCGAGTAGAGCGATTCGCAGCGGTCGAGGTTCGCGCCGTCGTAGCCGGCTTGCCGGGCGTTGCCCTCGAAGCAGGGCCAGCCGAAGTTCTCGGCCACGGCGTCGCCGACGTTCGCGACGCGGTTGATCTCTTCCCACGTGTTCCAGCCGACGTCGCCGGCCCACAGTTCACTCGTGCCCGGCCGGAAGCCGAACCGGAACTGGTTGCGCGCGCCGTAGGCGATGATGCGGCGGGCGTTGGCGTCGGCGCTGCCCGCGAACGGGTTGCCGGGCAGCCCGGCGCCGGTGTCGGGGTCGATGCGCAGGATCGTGCCGTTGAGCAGCACCGGCTGTCCGGCCGCCCGGCGCGGGGACTGCGAGCGCAGCGCGCCGCCTTCGGCCGACGGCGGCGAGAGGTTCGTGCCGGCGGGGGAGGGCGGGTCGGCGCAGGGGTTCCCGACCTGGCCGTAGTCGGCGAAGTTGAAGCTGGCGCCGTCCCCGCCGCCCGCGTACAGGGCGCCGTCCGGGCCGAAGGCGAGCGAGCCGATCGAGTGGCTGGGGAACTGCTGGCACCAGCCGGTGACCAGCGGCTTCTCGCTGATCGCGGTCCCGGCCGGGCCCATGGTCAGCTGGGAGACGCGGCCGGTGACGACGCAACCCTGGTCCGTCGCGCCCGGCGGCGTGGGGCAGGTGTCGCCCCAGCGCGGCGCGGTGCCGCCCGGCTCGGCGTCGAGGGTGTAGGAGACGTAGACGTACGGCCGGGCGGGGAAGCCCGGGTCGATCGCGAGCCCGAGCAGGCCCCGGTCCCAGAAGTCCTGGGTCGGGGTGCGCAGGTCGGCGAACACGGTCGGGGCCGGGTCGGCGAGGGAGTCGAAGACCTTGACCAGGCCGCTCTTCTCGGCGATGAACACCCGCCCGTCGGGCGCGAACGCCGCGGCGGTCGGCGAGGTCAGGCCGCCGATGGCGACGGTGTCGGCGAACCCGGCCGGCACGGCGGCGGCCGGTGGCGCGGCGGCCACGGCCAAGCCGAGGGCGAGCGGCACGACGACGCCCAAAGCCAAGGCACGTCGGGATCTTCGCGGAAGCGTGGAGCGACGAGAACTCATCACGAACTCCTGGGGTGGCGGGGACCGGACAAGCGCGAACGCTGTCCCCTATGGCGCGGGGAGTCCGAAAGTTGTTACACCGCAGACAAAAGTGTCCACGAATCGCGCAAACCCCCGGAGGGTGAATGACTCACTGCCGCGGCCGGGACAGCCATTCGGCCAGCAGTGCGCGTTCGGCGTCGGTGAGCGGCGCGGGCGCGGCGTCCGGCGTCGGGACGTCGGTCAGGATCCGGTGCGCGACCGCCTCCCACATCGCGTCGGCGAGACCGGGGTCGCGGCCGGTCGGCGGCGCGGCCAGCAGGGCGAGCACCGTGCCGGTGCCGGCGGCGTGGACCAGGTCGACCGCGCGCGGCTCGGGGACGCGCAGGCGGCCGGCCTCCGCGACGCGGCGGATGCGGCCGCGCAACACGGCCAGGCCCGCCTCCGCCGCCGGGGACACGCGGCCGGGGACGACGAGCAGGCCGAACAGGGCCGCGTTGGCGAGGCCGAAGCCGATGTGCGCGTCCCAGCCCGTCCGGAGGTCGGTGACCGGGTCGCCGGTGCCGGCGGTGCCGGACTTCTCGGCGACGTAGGTGGTGAAGACGTGCTCGGCGACCGCGTCGAGCAGCGCGTCCTTGTCCTCGAAGAACCGGTAGAGGGCCGGTGCCTGCAGGCCGGCCGCCTGGGCGACCGCGCGGACGGTCACCGCCGCCGCGCCGTGCTCCTGGAGCAGCCGCGCGGCGGTTTCGACGATCTTCTCGCGGGCTTCCGTCCGGTTCATGGTTTCGATGGTAACGCACTTCTGCTAACAATGGTGCTAACGTGGTTACTAACAACGGTAACGAAGGGAAGCACCATGATCGTCATCACCGGGGGCACCGGCAAGCTCGGCTCGCAGGTCGTCGCCCACCTCCTCGACCGGGTTCCGGCCGGCGAAATCGGCGTGAGCGTCCGCGAGCCCGCCCGCGCGGCCGGGCTCGCCGAGCGGGGCGTCCGCGTGCGCCGCGGCGACTTCGCCGACCCGGCCTCGCTGGCCGAGGCGTTCGAGGGCGCGACGCAGGTCCTCGTCGTCTCGACGGACGCGACCGGCGACACGGCTGTCGCGCACCACGCCGCGGCGATCGACGCCGCGCGCGAAGCGGGGGTGAAGCGCGTGCTCTACACGAGCCACCAGGCGGCCGCGGCGGACTCGCTCTTCGCGCCGATGCCCGACCACGCGGCGACCGAACGCCACCTCGCGGCGGCGGGCTCGCCGTTCACCGTGCTCCGCAACGGGTTCTACGCCGCCACCGTCCCGCTGCTGCTCGGGGAGGCGCTGCGGACCGGCGAACTGGTCGCCCCGGCCGACGGGCCGGTGTCGTGGACGGCGCACGCCGACCTCGCCGAGGCGGCGGCCGTCGTCCTGGCCGACGAGGGCCGGTTCGACGGGCCGACGCCGCCGCTGACCGCGCCGGCCGCCCTCGACCTCGGCGACGTCGCCGCCCTGCTCACCGAGCTCACCGGCCGCCCGATCCGGCGCGTGGTGGCCGAGGACGGCGAGTGGGTGGCCGGCTTGACCGGGCACGGTGTCCCGGAGGCGCAGGCGACGCTGCTGCTCGGCATGTTCCACGCGGCTCGCCGGGGCGAATTCGCCGTCACCGGGCCTTCGCTCGAAGAGCTGCTGGGGCGTCCGGCGACGCCGCTCCGAGCGGTCCTGGCCTCGGCGATTTCACTATGAACAGGGTGTATAAACCCTAGCTATACACACTGTGTACAGTGGCCCGCATGTCGATCGGACTGACCTTGCTCGGGCTGCTGGAGAGCGGCCCGCGGCACGGCTACGACCTGAAACGCGCCTACGACGACCGGTTCGGGCACGACCGACGCGTGCACTACGGCCAGGTCTATTCGACCCTCGCGCGGCTGCTGAAGCAGGGGCTCGTCGAGGCCGACGGCGTCGAGGTGGACGGCGGCCCCGAGCGGAAGCGCTACGCGATCACCGACGCCGGGGTCGCCGACGTCGGGACGTGGCTGGAGACGCCGGAGAAGCCCGAGGCGTACCTGCAGAACACGCTGTACACGAAGGTGGTGCTCGCGCTGCTGTCCGGGCGGCCGGCCGCCGAGGTCCTCGACGTCCAGCGGTCGGCCCACCTCGACGCCATGCGCGAGCTGACCCGCCGCAAGACCGCGGGTGATCTCGTCGACCAGCTGATCTGCGACCACGCGCTGTTCCACCTGGAGGCCGACCTCCGCTGGCTGGAGCTGACCGCGGCCCGGCTCGGCCAGCTGGCGAAGGAGATCGCGTGAGCGAGGTGCTGCTGGAGGCGGCGGAGGTGCGGAAGGCCTACGGGCCGACCGAGGCACTGGCGGGGGCGAGCCTGCGGGTCCGCGCGGGCGAGGTCGTGGCGCTGATGGGGCCGTCGGGGGCGGGCAAGTCGACGCTGTTGCACTGCCTGGCCGGGATCGTCCGGCCGGACGGCGGCACGGTCCGCTACGACGGCGCCGACCTGGCCGGCCTGACCGACCGCGCGCGTTCGGCGTTGCGGCGCACGGACTTCGGGTTCGTGTTCCAGTTCGGGCAGCTGGTGCCGGAGCTGACGTGCCTGGAGAACGTGGCGCTGCCCCTGCGGTTGAACGGCGTGCGCGGCCGGGTCGCCGCGGAGCGCGGGCGCGCGATGCTGGCGGAGCTGGACCTGACCGGCATCGAGGGGAAGCGGCCGGGGGAGGTGTCGGGCGGGCAGGGCCAGCGGGTGGCGGTCGCCCGCGCACTGGTGACGGACCCGCGTGTGGTGTTCGCGGACGAGCCGACGGGAGCCTTGGACTCCCTCAACGGGGAGCAGGTGATGCAGCTCTTGACGACCGCGGCCCGCGACCGCGACGCGGCGGTGGTCCTGGTGACCCACGAGCCCCGGGTGGCGGCGTATTCGGACCGCGAGGTCGTCGTCCGCGACGGCCGGACCCGCCAGCTGGAGGTGACCCGATGACCGAACTCCGGCCGGCGGCCGACCCCCCGCTGCGGCGGCGGTCGGGGGAGAGGCGACTTCGGGTATCGGAGCCGACGCCCGGTCCGCGGCTGGTAGGCGCGGTGCACGGTGGGCCCCGGCGGCTTGGCGGCGGCGTGGGCCGGGGTTGGGTGGTGCGCGGGGTTCGGTGGCTCGGGGTTGACCGGGGTTGGGTCGTGCGTGGGCTGGGATGGCCCGGGGCTGACCGGCGTTGGGTGATGGGTCGGGAGGGATGGCTCGGGGCCGACCGGCGTCGGGTGGTGCGCGGGGTTCGGTGGCGTGAGGCCGACCGGGGTTGGGTGGTGCGTGGGCTGGGGTGGCTCGGGGCCGACCGGCGCTGGGCGGTGCGCGGGGTTCGGTGGCGTCAGGCCGACCGGGGTCGGGTGATGCGCCGGGAAGGGTGGCTCGAGGCCAACCGGCGCTGGGTGCGTGGGACCCGGCGACTCAACGCCGGCCCGCGCCGGGTGACCGACCTTGCCCTCCGCCTGCCGGTTCGCCAGACGGAGGTGGTCCGATGATCCGGCGCTGGGCCACCGACTTCGGGCTCGGGATGCGGCTCGCCCTCGGCGGCGGAGGTGTCCGGACCGCGTGGGCGCGGCTCGCACTGACCGCCGTCGGGGTCGGGCTCGGTGTGGTCGTGCTCCTCACCGCCACCTCGCTTCCCCACATGCTCGGCGCGCGGGCCGACCGGTCCGCCGGGCGCACGGCCGTCGCCGGGGTTGTCGAGGGCGTCGATCCCGTCTACGCCGTCGGGCGCAACGACGAGTTCCGTGGAAGCGGTCTCCAGGGCTACCTCGTGCAGCCCACCGGACCGCGGACGCCCGCCGTTCCCGGGGTCGGACGGCTGCCTGGTCCCGGTGAGGCCGTGCTTTCGCCCGCGCTCGCCGCACTCCTGCAGTCGCCGGAAGGGGAACTGCTGCGCCCGCGCTTCGCGCAGCGGGTGATCGGCACCATCGGCGACGCCGGGCTGACCGGGCCGAACGAGCTGTACTTCTACGTCGGCTCCGCGACCGTCGCCACGCAGCCCGACGCCGTCGCCGTCAGCGGGTTCGGGGGTTCGCCCGTCCGGCGCGGGCTCGATCCGCTCGAACTGCTGCTCGTCGTGGTCGGGGCGACGACCTGCCTCGTGCCGGTGTTCGTCTTCGTCGTCACGAGCACCCGGCTCGCCGCGGCCGCGCGCGATCGGCGGCTGGCCGCGCTGCGGCTGGTCGGCGCGGACCGCGGGCAGGTGCGCCGGATCGCCGCCGGGGAGGCGCTGCTCGGGTCGTTCGCCGGGCTCGTCGTCGGCGGGGCGCTGTTCTTGCTCGTGCGCGCGCTCGTCCCGCGGATCACCGTGTCCGCCTTCCGCGGTGGCATCTTCGCCGCCGACGTCCTGCCCGACTGGCGCCTCGGTGTGCCCGCACTCCTCGCGCTCCCGCTGCTGGCGTGCGCGGCGGCCGTCTTCGCGCTGCGGCGGGTCGTCGTCGAGCCGCTCGGGGTCGTGCGGCGCGGGACGCGGGTGCGGCGGAAACTCTGGTGGCGCCTGCTGCCCGCGGTCGCCGGCGGGGTGCTGCTGGCCGTCCGCGCCGGGGCCGGAGACGCGCTCGACCCCGCCGTGATCGCCGGTGTCGTGCTCGTCCTCACCGCCGTGCCGCTCGTGCTGCCGTGGCTGGTCGAGCGCGTCGCCGGCGCGCTGCACGGCGGTTCGCCCGCCTGGCTGCTGGCCGTGCGCCGGCTCCAGCTCGACAGCGCGACGGCGGCCCGGCTGGTCGGTGGCATCGCCGTCGTGCTCGCCGGATCCATTGCGCTGCAAGGGGTCTACGCGCGGGCGGAGAGCGACCGGCCGCCGCCCGGGGACGTCCAGGTGTTCGCGACCGCCTTCGCCGCGAACCTCGCCGACGTCGAGGCGTTCACCACCGCCCTGCACGCCCTGCCCGGGCTGGGCGGCGTCCCGGTGGAAACCCGCGGGCTGGTGCGGACCGCGGCGGGGGAGCGGAAGTCCCTCGTGGTGGCGCCGTGCGCCGAACTCGCGATCGCCGGCTGCCGCGACGGCGACGTCTACGCGGAGGGCCCCGGGGCACCCGGACCCGGCGAAAGGGTCTCGTTCACGACCGGCGGCAATCCACAGTGGACGGTACCGGTGGACCGCTACCACGTGCGCGCCGGTGAAGGGTCGGCGCTGCTCGTCACGCC
Source organism: Amycolatopsis sp. FBCC-B4732 (assembly GCF_023008405.1). Taxonomy (NCBI): domain Bacteria; kingdom Bacillati; phylum Actinomycetota; class Actinomycetes; order Pseudonocardiales; family Pseudonocardiaceae; genus Amycolatopsis; species Amycolatopsis sp. FBCC-B4732. The sequence goes on along the minus strand of NZ_CP095376.1, from coordinate 3,742,037 downwards.
GGGAGCACTCGGCACGACGACGAGCGCCGGGCTGAGTTCGAACGCGCGGATTCCCGACGCCGGGCCGGACGTCGTCGAGCGGGTGCGCAACGTCGTGGGCTGGAACGGAGCCGTCGCTTCGCTCGGCACCGAACGGGACGGCACCTACGCCCTCATCACGCGGGTGCTGTCGGTCGGCTCGGTCCTCGTGCTGCTGCTCGCCGCGGGCAGCCTGCTGATCGCGGCGTGGGAACAGCTCCGCGAACGACGGCGCAGTCTCGCCGCGCTGATGGCGAACGGCGTCGGACGCGGGGTGCTCGCCCGGTCCCTGGTGTGGCAGCTGGCGATCCCGGTCGCGGTGGCGGTCGTCGTCGCCGTGCTCGCCGGGCTCGGGCTCGACTGGCTGCTGCTCACCCTGGTGGTGCACCGCCCGGTCGCGGTCGACCTGGCGACGATCGGCGTGCTGACGGCGACCGCGGCCGCCTCGGTGCTGTTCGTGACCGCCGTGACACTGCCCGCGTTGTGGCGCACCGCGAGCCTGGAGCAGTTGCGGGAAGAGTGACGGAACCGGTGCGGCGCACCGGAATCCGCGCCGACTGTTCGGCAGGGACGGCGATGCTGCCCGAAGGGGCGCCCTCTTCGCCGTGGCGGGGCCGCCTCGGACTCGGCGATGGTGGACGGGCAGATGTCCGCCGAGCCGAGTTTCGAGGCAGCCGATGCGCACCATGTACGACGCGCTCACCGCGCGCAACATCCTGAAGAAGGACCGGCGGCCCGTGCTGGTGGCCGGGTACATCGACCGGATCAGGCTCGCGCCGTGGACCGACGCCGACTGGGCGCTGTTCCCGGACGCGCTGAAGGTGCGGATCGCCAAGAAGGCGTCCACGGACGACGGTCACGTCCTCGACGTCGAGCCCGGCGACGCGCGGCCCGAGGAAGCGCCCGGCTGGGCGGCGATGCGGCGCGGGTCGGGGTTCGCGCACCCGGTCGTCTACTGCAACCGGTCGACGTGGCCGAAGGTGAAGGCCGCGTTCGCCGACCAGGACGTCGAACCGCCGCTGTACTGGATCGCGACGGCCACCGGGCGGCGCGAGATCCCGCCCGGCGCGATCGCGGCGCAGTACCTGCTCGACGTCGCGCCCGGCATCGACGTCTCCGTCGTGGCCGACTTCTGGCCCGGCGTCGACGGGCCGTCGTCGGCACCCCTTGCCACCGAACCCGGAGTGGAGTTCATGGAACGCATCACGGTCACCCCGCCCAACGCCGGCTCCAACACCGTCCGGCTCACCCTCTCCGGCAGCGCCGGCGCCGCGATCGTCGTCCGCCCGCGCATCAACCGCGACGGCGTGGCGAAGCCGATGTGGGTCGGCAACATCTTCGCGTGGGGCTCGGACAAGGTCGGCGTCGGCCACAACCCGAAGTCCGACCCGGACTACGACGACCGCCTCATCTCCCACCGGCGCTTCACGCTGCCGGGCGCGCTGTGGGCGGACCTCGAGTACAGCGCCGCGGAGCCCTTCGACATCGACATCGTCGGCTGAGCGACCGGCCGTCGCGTCGGCCGGGACGGTTCCGGATGTCGTGAACGACCCGTTCACCTCGCCCGACGTCATGAACGACTCGTTCATGACGTCGGGCGTGCTGTGTTGACACGGCCGCCGAGCGGGTGCGAGTATCAGGATTAATCCGATTGGAAACGTTTCCAAGCACTGCTTCCGAACTTGGAAACGTTTCCAGCACCTGACTCGAGGGTGGAAGCGACGATGACGTCACCACGCGCCACGCTGTTGCAGGTGGCCGAGCGCGCCGGGGTCTCCCTGGCCTCGACCTCCCGTGCGCTGCACGGGACGGGCGCGAGCCCGGCGATGGTCGAGCGCGTCCGCGCCGCGGCCGCCGAGCTCGGCTACAGCGCGGACGCGATCGGGCGGTCGCTGCGGCTGAAGAAGACCTTCCAGGTCGCCTTCGCCGTCGCCGACATCGGGAACCCCGTCTACGTCGAGATGATGCGCGCCATCCACGAGGTGCTCGAACCGCACGGCTACCGCGTCGTCGTGATGACCACCGGCGACACCGCGACCTCGACCACCGAACTCGTCCGCAGCCTCAACAGCGGCTTCGTCGACGGCATGATCGTCACCCCGCTGCGCACCGACGACCGGCTCATCGCCGAAATCCAGCGGGCGCCCGTCCCGGTCGTCGTGATCGGCCGGGCGCTGGACGACCGGGGGATCAGCTCGGTCTCCACCGACTCCGCGGGCGGGATCGGCGCGGCCGTGGCGCACCTGCACGCCATCGGCCGCCGCCGGATCGGGTTCCTCAACGGGCCGCTCGACACGACGCCCGGCGCGTCCCGCCAGCGCGGGTTCGACGGCGCCACCGAGACCACCGCCTTCGAGCGGGTGGACCAGGAGATCGCCGCCGACTTCACCGTCGCCGCGGGCCTCGAAGCCGCCCGGGCGCTGCTCGCCCGCGGCCCGGTCGACGCGCTCGTCGCGGCCAACGACCTGCTCGCCATCGGCGCGATCCGCGCGGTCCGCGAAAAGGGGCTGTCCGTGCCCGAAGACGTCGCCGTCACCGGCATGGACGACACCGAGCTCGGCCGCGTCTTCCAGCCGAGCCTGACCAGCGTGTCCCTCGGTTCGACCGAACGCGGGCGCGCGGCGGCGCGGATCATGCTCCAGCTCACCGACGACCCGGACCACCGGGCGCAGCAGATCGCCGTCGGCCCGGAGCTGATGGTCCGCGAGTCGACCGGAGGTGCGGCGTGACCGCGACCCTGACGCGCCCGGCGCCGGCGCCCGGGAAGAAGAAGCCCGTCCTGGCGCGCACCCGGCGGCGCGAGGCGATCGCCCTCGTTCTCCCGTCGCTGATCCCGATCCTCGTGCTGAGCGTCGCCCCGCTCGTCGTAGGCATCTTCCTCGCCTTCACCGACGCGCGCCTGGTGCGCCACCCCGACTACGGCTTCGCCGGCGTCGACAACTTCACCCGGCTCGCCGGCAACGACCTGTTCTGGGACTCGCTGCGGATCGGCATGATCTGGACCGTCGGCGTCACCCTGCTCCAGCTCGCCGCGGCGATGGGATTGGCGCTGCTGCTGAATTCCGGGCTGAAACTGCAGGGCCTGACGCGGGTGCTCGCCCTGATCCCGTGGGCGATGCCGCCGGTCGTCGTGGCGATCATGTGGCAGATGATCTATTCGGCCAACGGCGGCCCGCTCAACGCCTTCCTCGGCGGCGTCGGCCTGCCCGACGACGTCAACTGGCTCGGCGACTTCTCCACCGCGCTGCCCGCGGTGATCGTCGTCGGCGTCTGGGTCGGCATGCCGCAGACGACGGTGACGCTCCTGGCGGGCCTGCAACAGATCCCGGCCGAGCTGCACGAAGCCGCGTCGGTCGACGGCGCGGGTGCCTGGCGCCGGTTCACCGCGGTGACCTGGCCGAGCCTGCGGCCGATCGTCACGTCGATCACGTCGCTGAACTTCATCTGGAACTTCAACTCGTTCTCGCTGGTCTACGTGCTCACCGCGGGCGGGCCGGGCGGCAAGACGATGGTGCCGGTGCTGTTCATCTACCTGGAAGCCTTCAAGAACCGCGAGATCGGCTACGCCGCCGCGATGGGCTTGGTGCTCGTCGTCGTGGTCGTGCTCATCCTCGCCGTCTACCTGCGGTCGCAGTTCCGCGACGACCGCGCCGCGAAGGGGCGGTGACCATGCGCGTCCTCGTGCGCCCGGCCCAGTACGCGGCCCTCGCGCTCTACATCCTGTTCCTCGGATTCCCGTTGCTGTGGCTTGTTTCCGCGTCGGTGAAGTCGTCGGGCGAGCTGAACTCGCTGACGGTGAGCCTGCTGCCGGGCGAGTGGCACTGGGACAACTACACCGAAGCGCTGAACAAGCAGGGCCTGGTCCGGTCCGCGGCCAACAGCCTGGTCGTCGCGCTGGCTTCGACCGCGTTGTCGGTCGTCATCGCCGTGCCCGCCGCGTACGTCCTCGCGCGGCTCAAGGGGAAGGTGCGCGCGGCCGGCGTCGGCTGGATCCTGGTCAGCCAGGTGTTCCCGGTGGTGCTGATCATCCTGCCGCTGTTCCTCATCCTGCGGACGCTCGGCCTGGCCGACAACCTGGCCGGCCTGACGCTCGTGCACACGACGTACATGCTGCCGTTCGCGCTGTGGATGCTGCAGGGCTACGTCGCCGCGATCCCGGTGGAGCTCGAGGAAGCCGGGGCGATGGACGGCGCGAGCCGGCTGACGGTGCTGCGCACGATCGTCTTCCCGCTGCTCGCCCCCGGCGTCGTCGCGACCGCGATGTTCAGCTTCGTCTCGTCGTGGAACGAATTCTTCTTCGCACTGGTGCTGCTGCAGTCGCCGGAGAACTACACCCTGCCCATCACCCTCACCATGTTCATCGGCGGCGAGGGCAAGGTCGCCCTCGGTCCGCTCGCCGCGGGCGCCGTGCTCGCGGCCATCCCCAGCATCGTCTTCTTCGGCATCCTGCGGAAGAAGCTCACCGGCGGCCTGATGGCCGGGGCGGTGAAGGGATGAACCCCTGCCCCTCAGAGGCTCTGTCCCTCAACAGAAGCGCGAAAGGTCGGTCGATGAAGACACGACGCACCCTGGTTGCCGGCGCACTGGCCGCCGTCGGACTGCTGCTCACCGCCTGCGGTGGCGGCGGCTCCGGCGACAGCGGGGACGGCCCGGTCTCCCTCACCTTCCAGTCCCTGTCCGACCAGCCCGCGGCCATCGCCGCGACGCAGAAGATCGTCGGCGACTGGAACAAGGCCCACCCCGGCGTGCAGGTCAAGATCGTGCAGGCGGGCTGGGACGGCGTCTACGACAAGCTGATCACCCAGTTCAACGCCGGTTCGGCGCCCGACATCGTGCACTACGAGGCGGCCGGGATCGCGCCGTTCGCCACCGACGGCTTCCTCGCCGACCTCACGCCGTACCTCTCGGCGGAGAAGCGCGCGGACATCCCGAAGGGCGTCCTCGACTCGGTGACGGTCGAGGGCAAGGTGATCGCCCAGCCGACCGAGCTGCAGTCCTATGTGGTCTTCGCGAACAAGACCCAGCTGCAGCAGGCCGGCGTCACGATCCCGACCGGCGCCTCGATGACGTGGGACCAGCTGCGCGAGATCGCCAAGGCGACGACCAAGGACGGCAAGTTCGGTCTCGGCTGGGGCCTGTCGAGCCCGACGGCGGCGTTCGTCGCGCTCGCGCCGGGGTTCGGCGGGAAGTACTTCGAGGGCACCGGGAACGACGCCAAGCTGACGGCCGGGCCGGGGGAGCAGGCGCTGCCGCAGCTCGTCGACGCGATGGCGCACCAGGACCACTCGATCCTGCCGGTCACGCTGACGCAGTCCGGCACGAAGGCGCTGGCGCCGTTCTACGCGGGGCAGACCGCGATGACGGTCCAGGGTTCCTACCAGGCGGCCAACATCGCCAAGGACGCGCCGAAGGGCTTCGACTGGGTAGTCCTGCCGCCGCTGGCCGGCTCGGCCGGGCCCGCGCAGGCCGCGAACCCGCAGACGCTGTCGGTGAACAAGGACTCGGCGCACGTCAAGGAGGCCGCGGAGTTCGTGGACTTCTTCACCGGCACCGAAAACCTGGCCGCGATCAACGAGGCCGACGCCCTGATCCCGCCGACGACGTCGGCGCGGCAGGCGCTGGCGGCGAAGCTCGCCGGGAAGAACGGCTGGGACGCGATCCTCGCCTCGGGCGAGCACCTGACCTCGGCGCCCTACCTGTTCGCCGGCAAGTACGCGCAGTGGAAGGACACCGTCGCGACCCCGGCCTACCAGCAGTTCCTCGCCCAGAAGATCGACGCGGCCGGCCTCGCGAAGCAGCTCGAGGACGGCTGGAAGAACGTCAGCAAATGACAGGAGCGGATTCGTGACCTGGCTGGAAGACCGGGCCGTCGCGGTGATCACCGGTGCGGCCGTCGGGGACGCCCTCGGCGGCGCCACCGAAGGGTGGACACCCGAGCAGATCGAAGAGCGGCACGGCGGCCGGGTGACCGGTGTCGTCGGGCCGTGGTACCCGGATTGGCGGACGGCCCGCCCGATCGCGCCGTACCACAAGGGCGACGGGCACATCACCGACGACACCCTCATGACGCGGGCGCTCGTCGAGGTGTACGCGAAGCGCCGGGCGCACCTCGACGCGTACGCGATGGCCGAGGACCTGGTGCCGCTGATGATCGGCGAACCGCGCTGGGTACCGGAGCTGGAGTCGACCGCGCTGCTGCTGCAGCGGGTCTTCCTCGCGGAGAAGTGGATCGTCGCGAGACTCCACTACGGACACGTCGACCCGCGGGAAGCGGGCGTGGGCAACGTGGTCAACTGCGGCGCGGCGATGTACGTCGCCCCGGTGGGCGTGGTCAACGCGGGTGATCCGCGGGCCGCGTACGCCGAGGCGATCGACCTGACCGGCGCGCACCAGTCCAGCTACGGCCGCGAGGCGGCGGGCGTGCTGGCCGCGATGGTGGCGGCCGCGGTCGCGCCCGGTGCGACGCTCGACGGCGTCGTCGCAGCCGCGCTGGACGTGGCCCACGACGGGACCGCGGCGGCGCTGCGCGCGGTCGTGGCGGCCTTCGGTGACCGGTCCGTCCCCCCGGCCACCGACGGGGAAGAACGCGCGCTGGCGGCTCTCGTCCGCGAGACCGTCGCGCCGTTCGACTCGGTCGGGCCGCACTACCGGGAGATGTCGATGGACGCGCGGCGGCCCTCGCGGACGAAGTCGATCGAGGAACTGCCCGCCGCGCTGGCGTTCGTGCTGGCGCACCGGGGCGACTTCCGCGGCGCGGTGCTGGCGGCCGTCAACTACGGCCGCGACGCCGACTCCATCGCCGTGATGGCGGCGGCGATCTGCGCGGGCCTCGGCGGGACGGCCGTGGTGCCGGCCGAGTGGGTCGAAGAGGTCGGCGACGCCAGCCGGATGGACCTGCGCGAGACCGGGCACCTGCTGGCTTCGGCGGCCGCGGACATCCTGAAGGCCGACCGCGAGCGGGCGCTGGCCCGGGTGGCGTTCTTCGAGGAGACGGCGTGAGGCTGACCTGGGCCCGGCCCGAGGACCTGCTCCCGCACGAGCTGGTCCAGTCCGAAGCGGAGGGAAAGGACGTCGCCGCGGCGCGGGCGCGGTGGATCGCGGCGGGCGGTGACCCGGTGCCCGCCGTGAGCGGCGCCGGTCCCGGGGCCCCCGGGCTGCGGCCGTTGGCGCGGGAGCTGCTGGATTCGCTGGACGCTCCGGTGAACGAGCCGGAGCCGGCCCTGCCGCCGGCGCCTTCGCTGCCGCGCGGGTCCCGCGGCCGGGAGCTGAACGCGTGGACCGGGCGGGCCGCGGGCTGCCTGCTCGGCAAGCCGGTGGAGAAGATCCCGCGCGAAGGGATCGAGGAGATCCTCCGCGCGACCGGCCGGTGGCCCCTCGACGGGTGGTTCACGGCGGTGGGCCTGCCCGCGGAGGTGGCCGCGCGGTGGCCGTGGAACCGCCGGTCGGCCCCTACCTCGCTCGAAGAGAACATCGACGGGATGCCCGAGGACGACGACCTCAACTACCCGATGCTGGCGCTGTCGCTGGTGGAGGAGCGCGGCCGCGGGTTCACGACCGAGGACGTCGCCCAGCTGTGGCTGGACAACCTGCCCGCCGGGCGGGTCTTCACGGCGGAGCGTGCCGCGTACCGGAACCTGCTCGACGCGCGCGCCGTCCCGGAGACCGCCACCTACCGCAACCCGTTCCGGGAGTGGATCGGCGCGCTGATCCGCGCGGACGTGTTCGGCTGGATCAGCCCGGGCGACGTCCGGGCCGCGGCCCGGCTGGCCGCGGTGGACGCCCGGCTGAGCCACACGCGCAACGGCGTGTACGGCGCGATGTGGGCCGCGGGCCTGGCCTCGGCGGCGATGGTGTGCGACAGCGTCGAGGACGTCCTCGACGCGGCGACGGCCGCGATCCCGGCGTCGAGCGACCTGGCGGCCGCGGTCTGCTTCGGACGTTCAGCGGCCGCGTCGGGCGATGTCGCGAGCGGACTCGACCGGCTCCACGCCGAATACGGGCACCTGCACTGGGTGCACGTGCTCAACAACGCCGCGGTGATCGCGTACGCGCTCGCGAAAGGCGGCGGCGAGTTCGGCCCGAGCGTCGCGATCGCGGTGACGGCGGGCTGGGACACCGACTCGGCGGCCGCGACGGTCGGGGGAGTGGTGGGCGCGCTGAGCGGCGTCGACGAGTACTGGAGCAAGCCCCTGGACGGCCGGATCGCGACGTCGCTGCCGGGTGGGGAACGGCGGATCGCCGACCTCGCGGCCCGCACGGCGGCGCTCGCGGAGGCCGTCCGATGACGGGGGGACGAGTTGTCGTCGTGGGGTCCGCCAACGTCGATCTCGCCGTCGACGTGCCCCGGGCGCCGAAGGCCGGCGAGACCGTCCTCGGCGACCGCTTTCGCCGCAGCCCCGGGGGCAAGGGGGCGAACCAGGCCGTCGCCGCCGCGCTCGCCGGAGGTGCCGACACCTCCTTCGTCGGCGCGCTCGGCGAAGACGAAGGCGCCGACCTGATCCTCGTCTCCCTCGGCGGCGCCGGCGTCCGCACCGACCTCGTCGAGCGGGCCGAAGCGCCGACCGGGACCGCCTTCATCACCGTGGCCCCGGACGGCGAGAACGCCATCGTCGTCGCCCCGGGCGCCAACGACCACGTCGAGATCGGGGCGGCGCAGGCCGACCGGATCGCCGAGGCCGACGTCGTGCTCGCGCAGCTCGAGATCCCGCTCGGCGTCGTCGCGGCCGCCGCCGCCGCGAAACGGCCCGGCGCGCTGGTGATCCTCAACGCGGCGCCGTCGCGGGAGCTGCCCGCGTCGCTCTGGGACGTCGTCGACCTGCTCGTCGTCAACGAACACGAAGCCGCCGATCTGGCGGGCGAGCCCGAAAAGCTGCTCGCGCGGGTGCCCGCGGTGGTCGTCACCCTCGGCGGCGAGGGCTGCGTCGTGCTCCGCCGCAACGCCGAGCCCGTGCGGATCCCCGGCCTCCCGGTCGACGCCGTGGACACCACCGGCGCGGGCGACACCTTCTGCGGCGTCCTCGCGGCCGCGCTGGCCCAGGGCCTCGACCTGCCCGAAGCCGCCCGGCGGGCGGGCGCGGCCGGGGCGCTGGCCGTCACCCGGCCCGGGGCCCAGGCCGCCGTCCCCACCGCCGCGGAAGTGGCGGCGCTCGAAGGAAAGGCACGATGACCACCACGTTCGACCCGCTCGTCCCGCGGCCGATCGACCGGCCCACCGAGGTGCGCGGCCCGTTGTCCGGTTTGGACGAAGCGAAGATCTTCGCCGCGCCCCGGGACCCGGCCGACCGGCCCGCGTGGCGCGCGAAGCTGCGTGAATGGCGCGAGGACGCCCGCGAGCGCCACGGCTACACCGGCGCCGCCTACGACCGTCCCCAAGCGACGTGGGCGGCGTCCTGCCACGCGGTCGCCCAGGTGTGGCTCTGGGACGAACTGCTGTACTCGTTCGAAGAAGACCGCTTCACGCCCGGGCGCTTCCTCGCCGACGCCCGGGCGCGCTTCGGCGGGCTCGACGCCGTCGTCCTCTGGCACGCCTACCCGGTGATCGGCCTCGACGACCGCAACCAGTGGGACTTCTACCGCGACGTCCCGGGGCTCGCCGACCTGATCGGCACCCTGCACGACGAAGGCCTGCGCGTCTTCGTCGACTACAACCCTTGGGACGTCGGCACCCGCCGCGGTGCGGACGACCCCACCGAACTCGCCGCGCTCGTCGCCGATTTCGCGGCCGACGGCGTCTTCCTCGACACGCTCAAGAAGGCCGAGCCGGACTTCGTCGACCGGCTCGAAGCCGCCCGGCCCGGGATCGTCCTCGAAGGCGAATCGAAGCTCGCCGTCGAGCGGATCGAGGACCACGCGGCGTCGTGGGCCCAGTTCTTCGCCGACTCGCCCGTGCCCGGCGTCCTGCGCGCCCACTGGTACGAGCGGCGGCACATGCAGCACCACGTCCGCCGCTGGCACCGCGACCACAGCGAAGAGCTGCAGTCGGCGTGGCTCAACGGCGTCGGCGTCATGGTCTGGGAAGTCGTCTTCGGCGTCTGGGTCGGCTGGTCGGCGCGCGACGCCGCGACCGTCCGCCGGATGGTCACGCTCCAGCGCGCGGCGAAGGATCTCCTCCTCGACGGCGACTGGACCCCGCTGGCCGAGCTGCCGCCCGAAGCCGAAGCCGCCGGCGTTTACGCGTCCCGCTGGGAACTCCCCGGCAGGACACTGTGGACCCTCGTCAACCGCGGCGACACCGACTACCACGGCCCGCTGCCCGGCACCGACCTCCTCGGCGGGGTCCCGGCCCGCGGCATCGGCGCGACGGCGGAGGGCTGGCGCCCGGAGCTGCCCGCCCTGCCGCACGACCCGGACGCCCGGTTCCCGCACCGGGTCGCGGCCCGCGTCCGTCCACAACGGACCGGAGGGACGCCGGACGAAGACGCCGTCGTCGTCCCGGCGGGCCCGTACGTGCTCACCGTCCGGTACCGCGCCCGCGAGACCGGGATGTACCAGGGCGCGCCCTACGTCGACGAATGGAAGCCGCTCCCGCCGCGCCTGCACGACGCCCGGACGCTGCAGCGCGAGGGCGAGCTGACGACGGCCGTCGCGGTCGGTGTCACGGAGGTGACCGTCGCGCAGTTCGCGGAGTTCGTGGCCGCCACCGGTTATGAACCCCGGCAGAAGCACCGTTTTCTCGCCCGGCGGGGAAAACCGGACGAGCCGGTCACCTACGTCGACCTCGCCGACGCCCGCGCGTACTGCGCCTGGCGCGGTGGCCGCCTGCCGACCGAGGACGAATGGCAGCTGGCGGGGGAGCAGCTGCGCCGCGGCACTCCGGCCGTCTGGAACTGGACCGAGAGCGAGCACTCCGACGGCCGCACGCGGTTCGTGATGCTCAAGGGCGGCAGCGACTACGCGGCCGAGGGCTCCGAGTGGTACGTCGAAGGCGGCCGCAAAGACCCCGGGTACGCCGTGAAGCTGCTGCTCCCCGGGCTCGGTCTCGCGCGCGGCGCGACGGTGGGCTTCCGGTGCGCCTGGGAGGTGCCGTCGTGAGCGTCTCCCGCGACCCCGCCGCCGGGGCGCTGGCCGGGCTGCGCGTCGTCGACGCGTCCACGCTCTTCGCCGGGCCGATGGCCGCGATGCACCTCGGCGACATGGGGGCCGAGGTGATCAAGGTCGAGCACCCGCGCAAGCCGGATCCCTCGCGCACCCACGGCGCCGCGAAGGACGGCGTCAACCTCTGGTGGAAGACGCTCGGCCGGAACAAGCGCACGATCACCGCCGACCTCGGCAGCGAAGGCGGCCGCGAGGTCTTCCTCGCCCTCGTCACCACCGCCGACGTCGTGATCGAGAACTTCCGCCCGGGCACCCTCGAGCGCTGGAACCTCGGGTACGAGGAGCTCGCGAGCTGGAACCCGGAGCTCGTCCTCGCCCGGGTCACCGGCTTCGGGCAGACCGGCCCGTACCGGAGCCGGCCCGGCTTCGGCACCCTCGCCGAGGCGATGAGCGGGTTCGCGGCGACCACCGGGGAGCCGGACGGCCCGCCGACACTCCCGCCGTTCGGGCTCGCCGACGGCGTCGCGTCCCTGGCCACGGCGTACGCGATCATGGTCGCCCTGGCGGCGCGCGCGACCACCGGGCGCGGGCAGGTCGTCGACACCGCGATCATCGAGCCGATGCTGGCCATGCTCGGCCCGCAGATCACGCGCTGGGACCAGCTGCGCACCGTCCAGCCGCGCACCGGCAACCGGTCGATCAACAACGCGCCGCGCAACACCTACCGCACCGCCGACGGCCAGTGGGTCGCGGTGTCCACCTCGGCCCAGTCGATCGCCGAGCGCGTGGTCCGGCTGGTCGGACGGCCCGACCTGGCCGACGAGCCGTGGTTCGCCGGCGGTGCCGAGCGCGCCCGGCACGCCGACGAACTCGACGAAGCCGTCGGCAAGTGGATCGGGCAGCGCACGCGCGACGAGGTCGTCACGGCGTTCGAAGGGGCCCAGGCGGCGGTGGCGCCGATCTACGACGCCGCCGACATCGTCGCCGACCCGCAGTTCCGGGCGCTCGGCACGATCCACGAGATCGACGACGCCGAGCTGGGGCCGATGCTCATGCAGGGCCCGCTGTTCCGGCTCTCGGGCCACGACGGCGTCATCGGGTTCACCGGGCGGCCGCACGGCGCCGACACCGACGCGGTCCTGGACGAACTCGGGTTCGCCCCGGAGCGGGTGGCCGAGCTGCGGGACCGGGGTGCGGTGTGAGCCCGCCGCTCACGTTCCTCTACGCGCCGGCGGACCGGCCGGACCGGGTGCGCAAGGCCCTGGAGTCGGGCGCGGACGTCGTCCTCGTCGACCTCGAGGACGCCGTCGCCCCGGCCCGCAAGGACGAGGCCCGGGAAAACGCCGTGCGGCTGCTCGCTTCGGTGTCCCGGCCGGTGCAGGTGCGCGTCAACCACCCGAGCACGCCGTGGCACGAGGCCGACCTCGCGGCGGTCGCGGACCTCCCGGTGGGGGTGCGGCTGCCGAAGGTCGAGGCACCGGAGGAGGTCCGGGCCGTCGCCGCGGTGCTCCCGGGCCGGGAGCTGCACCCGCTGATCGAGTCCGCGCTGGGCGTGGAACGGGCCCTGGACATCGCGACGGCGTCGCCGGGGGTGGCGTCGATCGGGCTGGGCGAGGCGGACCTGCGCTCGGACCTCGGCGTGGCCGACGACGCCGGGCTGACGTGGGCACGCAGCCGGGTGATCGTCGCGGCGAGGGCCGCGCGGCTCGCCCCGCCGGCGATGTCGGCGTACGTGAACGTCCGCGACCTCGACGGACTCGCGGCGTCGTGCCGCGCGGGCCGGGCGCTGGGGTTCCGCGGCCGGACGGCGATCCACCCGGTGCAGCTGGCGACGATCCGCGCCGCGTTCCTGCCGACGCGCGAGGAGGTTTCGCGGGCGCGTGAGGTCATCGCGCGGGTGGCGGGCGCGACGGCCGCCGGCGTGGGGGCGATCGCGTTGCCGGACGGGACGTTCCTCGACGTGGCCATGGTGGAGCAGGCGCGCACGGTGCTGTCCCTGGCCGACTAGCTTGAGTTTTAACCTGTTCGGCGTGGTCGTGGGTTGCTCGACTTGGCGTTCTTGCCGCGTCTGGGTTTTCGGGTGTTCGAGCTGGTGACGGTGTGGACGTCGTGGCGTGACGCGGGCCGGTGGTTGGGCGTTCCGGAGGGACGTCCGGGACCGGGTCGTGAAGGTTTCGGGACACTGGCCGGACAGCCAAGTTGTGGACGCAGGTTCCGAAACCCCCGGCGGACCCTGGCCGGGGTGAGCCGACCGGATGATCGGGGTTTCTCCCAGGGCCGGCGCAGATCCGCTGTCAGATCACGGGCAAGGCGCAGCTGGGTGTAAGCGGTCAACAGCAACCAGGTCCAGCGGTCGGCCGCCTCGGGCCCACGGAGTTTCGGGGTGGTCCAGCCGAGGGTTTGCTTGAGCATGCGGAAGGTGTGCTCGATGTCGAACCGGCGCAGGAACGCCTGCCAGGCCAGATCGACCTCGGCCTGACCGAGGCCGGTGCGGGAGTGCCAGAGCCACACCGGTTTCGGGATCGCGCCGGAAGGCAGGCGCTCGACCTGCAGCCGGATCACGGTGCCTTCGATGATCGGCAGAGGGCCGCCGTGGCCGGCCCAGGCGATGCGGTGGGTCAACCGCGGGTGCAGCCGGTCCCAGGCCCGGATCAACGCAGGACCGTAGAGCCGGGTCGTGGTGTCGGTGACGACATCAGGCTCACCCCAGGTCGCTGGATCGCCGAAGGCGAACTCGGCGCCGTGGCGCCGGGGTCTGCTCAGGGTGGCCGGTGGCTGCGGGCCGACCGGGCGATGCAGGACCCGGTCGGTGCGCATTCTCACCAGCACGGTGATCGGGAGATCGGCCAGCACGTGCGCCAGGCGGGGGCCGTCGTAGCCGGCGTCGGCGACCAGCAGAATCTGCGGGTCTCCTGGTTGCCAGTGCCCGGCCGCGACCAGCCGGTCCACGACATCACGGATCTGCCGGGCGGTCACGTTCGCCGCGTTGTCGCCGGGGGTGAGCCGGACCGCATCCAGCGGCGCGGTCCACGAACCGCGCCCGGACTCGAGCGCGACGATCACAGAGTAGGGCCAGCCTGGGACCATCATGTGCTGGTCTTTGCCGCGTCCGTAGGTGTGACACAGGATCCGCTGCGGGCAGGTGTGGGCTTCCGGACGCAGCCAGCAGGTCACATCCACCGCCAGCACCAGCCGCCCGTCCGCGGCACGCGGCAGGGAGACCTCGCTCAGCGCGGTGCGTAGCCGATCGATGTCGACACGTCCGCGCGCCAGCGCGGCATAGCCACTGCCGTGGCCACGACGGTGCTCGCCGGCCAGGGACAGCTCCGCGATCGACCGGACCGGCCCGTCCGAGCACAATACGGCCTCGGTCAGCTCGAACAACGCGTCCGCCCGCCGGGTCAGACATCGGTAGAACTCCTGCCGGAGCACGGACAACTCCCCGGCCGCACTGCCGTCACCGGCGGAGTCCCCGCTGATCAACTGAAGCCCCTGGTTCGATCTTCCTTCTGTCGCAAGAAGGAATGATCGACCAGGGGCTTCACTCATGATCAGCGGGGTCTCCGCCGGCCACTCAGACGTTAAAACTCAAGCTAGGAGCTGTCCTGTAAGTCATCGGAGCCAGAGCACGATGGCGGCGATGGTGAGTTCAGCCTGGTAGTAGGCGGCGCGTTTGGCGTAGCGGGTGGCTAGGTCATGGAACTGTTTGAGCCGGTTGAAGCAGCGTTCCACCACGTTGCGTTACTTGTAGACCTCGGCATCGAACGCGGGCGACCTGCCGGCACCGCGGACGCCCAGGCCCGAGCCGGGCGAAACTGATGCCATCCAGCAGCGGCAGCAACTGCGGGTTCTCCCCGGCTTGGCCTGGGGCGAGCAGGATCCGTATCGGCAGGCCACGCCCTTCGACGGCGAGGTGGATTTTGGTGCTCAGTCCGCCGCGGGGCCGCTCGAGTCCTTCCCCGTCGAGGGCGAGCGCTTCGACTCCGTCGCTGCATCCCCCTTTTCCGGGCGCCAGCAGCATGCTGATGAGCCCGGACCACGCTCGAGTCGACCGAGATGATCCATTCGAGGTCGCCGACGGCGTCGTCTTCGACGATCACCCGGTCGAGGATCTTGTCCCAGGTGCCGTCTTTGGTCCATAACCGCAGCCGCTCATGCGCGGTGTTCCAGGGCCCATACCGTTCGGGCAGGTCACGCCACGGGGGCACCGGTGCGCAGCTTCCACAGGATCGCGTTGATGACTTGGCGGTGATTCCGCCATCGCCGCCCACCGCTTTGCTGCGGTGGCAGCAACGGCTCGATCACCGCCCACGCCTTATCCGTCAACCCGCCGCGACCAACCACCCGGCACAACTACCAGACCCGCAGCTCAACCACTTACAGGACCTAGTACAAGCGCGTTGTACGGAATTTGGACCCGCGTGTGGCGCACTGGCGCCATGCGAATTCCGAAAGCGATCGTCCTCGCGCTGACCGTGGTGGCCGGCGCACTGGCGCTGCCCGGGACGGCGAGCGCCGCCTACAGCGACCCGCTGACGACCACCACGAAGCAGAACCTGGTCTGGCACGCGACCCCGGCCGCGGCGCTGACCGCGCTGGACAACGCGCTGCCGAACGTCAGCCTCAACACGGTCGTCAACGACACCAGCTACGCGATGACCGGCTGCACCAGCGCGGAAAAGGCGGCGCTGCCGAAGGCGCCCGTGGCGACGAAGTCGCTGTGCTGGGACAGCGAACGGGCGGGCAGCACGACGTGGGTGCCCCAGGGCATCACGACTTCCGGCGACGCCGACGACGACGGCTTGTGGGGCGCGGACAAGATCATCCTGTCCGGCTGGCACGGCACCACCGAGCTCGGCCGCTACAACGATGCGCGGATCCAGGCTGTCAACTACGACGACCCGGCCGCGGCCGCGCACCGGATGATGTACCTGGCCGTGCCGAACAGCACCGGCAGCAGCTTCTCCTCGGCGCAGGCGCACATGGGCGGGATGGCCTGGTACGGCGACAAGATCTACGTCACCGCGGTGGGCAACACGTCCACCGCGATCCGCGTCTTCAGCACCAAGCACATCCTGCAGCTGAGCGACACGACGTCGAACGCGATCGGCAAGACCTCCGGCGGGTACGCGGCCTACACCTACAAGTACGCGATGATGCAGGTCGGGTACTACTCGTACGCGGGTGGCACGTGCAGCATGTCCTCCGACACGGGCGTGCCGTGCTTCTCGTCGCTGTCGCTGGACCGCAGCACCAGCCCGGCTTCGGTGGTGACGACGGAGTACTTCTCCGACCAGACCCGCCACGGCCGCCTGTACCGCTTCCCGATGGGCACGGACTACCTGCTGACCGGCACCGCGTCCGAGGCGTACCGCAGTTCCGTCGGGAACATGCAGGGAGTGTTGTCCCACAACGGCAAGTGGTACGTCGCCCACAGCTCGGCCACCCGCAACGGCCAGCTCTGGACCCAGACGACGACGGCGAGCACGTCGGCGACCTGCGGCACGACGACGGCCTGCTGGGCGGTCCACCCGGAAGCGCTGACGTACGACTGGGCGACGGGCCTGGTCTGGTCCCAGTCGGAGTGGTCGACGGCGGACTGCAAGGCACAGAACCAGACGTGCGGCCGTGCGGTGTTCGCGGTGCCGCTGACGTCGCTGGGCTAACGGCACGCGAGAAGTCGGCTGACGCTCGGGCCAAGCACCCCGATGTGGTTTTCTCAGTAGCGGTGTTGGTGTTCATGGTGGGTGAGCACGAGGGTGGCCTGGGTGATGGCGCCGATGCGATGGCGGCAGAGGGTGATGCGGGTGAGGGTGCGCCACCAGGTTTTGAGCATCGCCTTCGCGCGTTCGCCGAGACAGCGAAGGCGGGCGTGGAGCAGGTTGTAGGCCGGATTGTCGCTGGCGAGAGGTGGTTGACCCGCGGTTTTCTTGACCGGAGTCAGGACACCGACGCCTGCTGAGTGGCAGGCCTCGTCAGCGAGGGTCGTGAGGCCTCGGCCGGCAGCAGCGGTGAGGGCGCCGCTGATGCCGAGTTCTCGGGCGGCGCCGTCTCAGGGCAACACGCACCCCCCCACCCGTCCCTACTGAGAAAACCTCATCGGGGCGCATCGCGAGCCGCGCTCACCGAACCTCGGCCGCGCGTCACCTGCCGTCCAAAAGGGACGTTCCGAGCGCCGTGATCAGGTACCGGACCTGGCGCCCGGAACGTTCCCGCTCCACCAGTCCCGTTTCGCGCAGGACGGCCAAGTGCTGCGAGACCGCGCTGGGCGTGACGCCGAAGGCGCGGGCCAGGTCGGTCGTCGTCGCGGGGGAGCGGAGGGCTTCGAGGAGCCCGGCCCGCGCGCGGCCGAGCAACCGGACCGTGCTTCGAGGCGGGGGCCGGGTGCCCGCCGTCCACAGGGCGCCGCGGCCGCGGGCCGGGTAGCGGACCGTCGTCTGCGTGGACGTGTTCCGCTTGACCAGGACGTGCGGTGAGCCGAGCACGACCGGGATCAGCACGAGCCCGCCGGGACCGCGGTTGACCGGGCGGGCGCCGTCGAGCAGCAGCTTCCCCTCGTGCCAGCGCAGGTCCGGGTGCAGGCCGGTGAACAGCCGCTGCGCGCCGCCCGTGGCCAGCTCCCGGGCGCGGTGGGCGACGTCGGCGTCGAGGACGGCCCGGATCCGCGGCCAGTGCGGGGCCACCAGGCGCTCGTGGGCCGCGCGCAGCTCCGCGGTGATCGCCTTCAGCCCGGCCGCCGGGTGGGCGGCGAGGTCGGCGGCCGGCCCGGGGAGCTCCGCGCCGAACACGCGGGTGAGGCTGGCCCGGACCTGGCGGGCGGTCGTGCGCCGCAGGGCGGCGAGGTCGTCCTCGATGGACGGACCCGACCCCCGCGGCGCGGGCACCAGGAACTCCGGCCAGCTGGGCCGGTCGTTGACCAGAAGCGGCCACGTCCACGCGAGGTCCAGGGGCTCGCGGGCCAGCTCGCCGGTCGCCCAGCGCAGCCACGGCAGGGCTTCCGCCTGCCGTTCGCGGCCGCCGAGCTGCTGCAGGCACGCCACCGTTTCCGACAGCGGGGAGACGGCGACGCGGGTCGCCGCCAGCTCGGCGACGTCGAGTTCCACCGTGAGCGCCACGGTCCCGAGTATGTAGCACCGCGCTAAACGGTGTCCGGCGCCGCCGGAGGGCCGGAGGATCGCGGGATGACCCGGCTGCCCCACCGGCGCCTGTGGTGGGCGACCGGCGTCGACAACCTCGGCACCGGCGCGTTCACCGCGGCGGTGCCCCTCCTGACCGTCACCGTGACGCGCGATCCCCGGCTCGTGTCCCTCGTCGCGACCGCGGCCTACCTCCCGTGGCTGCTGCTGGCCCTGCCGGCGGGTGCGCTGGCCGACCGCTGCGACCGGGCCACGCTGATGTGGCGGGCGCAGGCGGTCCAAGCCGCGCTGGCCGCCGCGATCGCCGTGCTCGCGGCGGGCGGCCGCATCGGCGTCCCGGTGCTCGCCGTCCTCGCGTTCGGCCTCGGCGCCGGCGACGTCGTGTTCGGCACCGCCGCGCAGGCGATCCTGCCGGACCTGATCGCCCGCCCGTTGCTGCCGCGGGCGAACGGCCGCCAGCAGGCGATCACGACCGTCACCCAGCAGTTCGCCGGGCCACCGCTGGGCAGCGCGTTGTTCGGCGTCGCGGCGGCCCTGCCGTTCGGGCTCGACGCCGTCTCGTTCGCGGTGTCCGCCGCGGTCGTGGCCACGCTGCCCCGGCGCGCCCGCGGCGAGGCACGGCGTTCCGGCGTCCGCGAGGGGCTGACCTGGCTCCGCCGGCACCGGCTGCTGCGGACCCTCGCCGTCCTGCTGGGGATCAACACCTTCGGCGGCCAGCTCGCCAACGCGGTCCTGGTGCTGCTCGCCACGCAGGTGGTGCACGTCGGCGCGCGCGGCTACGGCGTGCTGCTCGCCGCCGCGGCGCTCGGCAGCGTCGCCGGGGGCCTGGTCAACGCGCGGGTCGTGGCCGCGATCGGGACCCGGGCGGCGCTGCTGACGGCGCTGACCGTCAACGTCGGCGCGTTCGCCGGCCTCGGCCTGAGCTCCGCCGCCGTGCCGATGGGGGCGTTCCTGGCCGTGAACGGCTTCGCCACGACGCTCTGGAACATCGTCGCCGTCGGCCTTCGCCAGCGGCTCGTGCCGCCCGCGCTGCTCGGCCGCGTCACCGGCGCGTACCGCCTGCTCGGCTGGGGCCTGATCCCCGCCGGCACGCTGACCGGCGGGCTGGTCGCGCACGCGCTGGGCCTGCGGGCGCCCTACCTCCTGGCGGCCGCCGTGCGCGGGATCGCGCTGCTGGTGGCGCTGCCGGTGCTGGTGCGCGAGCTCCGGGACGACGTCAGCTGACCGGCGCCGGCGCCGGCTCCGGTTCGTGCGCCGACGGCGGTGGCGGGGTGGCCGCGGCCCGGCGGCGCTCCCACCACGCCTTCCCTCGCCGGACCAGCACCGGCCCCGCCACGACGCACAGCGCGAGCGCCGCGACGTCGAGCAGGTACGCCGCCAGCCACACGTGCTTGGCGATCTCGAAGTAGCCGTCGCCGACCACCGACATCGTCACGATGCCGAGCGCGCTCGTCACGGCCACTCCCGCGACGACGCCGTAGCGGGTCGTCGCGGGACGGCGGCGCAGCAGCGCGAACACCGTCGCGGCCAGGCCCAGCAGGACGAGCAGGACCGGCCACCACCACAGGCCCATGCTGTCGAGCCACGCCTGGAACGTCGTCGCGTCGCCGCCCATGTCGCCGCTGACCGGGGCCGAGTTGTCCGGGGGCCGGGTCGTCGCCGTCCACGGCTCGTCCGGCAGGTACGGGAGGCTGCGCCCGAGGGTGGCCTGCAGGCCGGTGCCGATCGCGGACGCCAGCGCGCCGGGGTGCGTCAGCAGCAGGTCCCAGACCTTGTGCTTGACCGGCGCCGGGTTCTCCAGCAGCACGTCCGCGCCGGCCAGCGCTGCCGGGCCGTCCGGGTAGTACGCGTGGCCCGCGCTCCGCTGCGCCTCCGCCGGCAGCCCGAGCCCGGCCGCCGAGCCCGGGAACTCGACCAGGCCGAGGGTGTAGACCACGTTGACCGCGTTGACGTCGGCGTAGTTGCGGTCCTGCCAGGCGAGGTTGGCCCGGATCGGGGCGATGAGCTCCAGCACGAGCAGGACGGCGAGCACCGGCCCGACGATCCGGCCGGACCACCAGCGGCCCCGGCCCGGCCGGGCCGCGGTCACCGCGCACACGAGCACGGCCAGCACGAACAGCGGCAGGAAGCCGATCTTCGCCAGCCCGCCCACGACCCCGCCGACGGCGACGAGGCCGAGCGCCGCCAGCCGCGCGAAGCCGTCCTCGGCCTTGGTCGCGGCGATCACCGCCAGCCCGCACAGCAGCGCGTACGCGCCGAACAACCCGGCGGGCTCGGCGAAGGTCGAGATGAACAGCCGTGCGAAGGACGGCTCGAGCAGCGGCAGCAACGGCGGAAGCAGGAAGAGCAGGCGCCGGGTGCCGCGGGCCTGCACCGCCCACGCGGCCGGCAGCGTGACCAGGAAGACCAGGAGCACGTAGAGCCAGCCCAGCTTGACCAGGCTGAACGCGCCGTCCCCGCCGGCGACGGACTCGAAGAGCACCGCGGCGCTCGAGGGCTGCGGATCCGGGCACGGCGTACCGCGGCCGAAGTCGAGCACCACGCCGCCGAGCCAGCTCGCCTTGTGGTCCGGCGTGGCCGGCGTCAGTCCGGGCCCGCAGAACAACCGGTAACCGTCCCCGTTGTCCCCGGCGCCGGTCGGTGTACCGCCCAGCAGACCGAGGACGAGCGCCAGCACGAGCGCGGCGATCGCCGCGGTCGCCGTGGCGATCCCCACCCTCTTCATGCCGGTCAGCGTAGGTGGTCGGTTCGCCCGGTGGTTCCGGAACTCCCGATTTCCCGTTTCGCGCCCGCCGTCCCCGGGTGCCTGTGCTCAGGCGCCCGGGTGGCCGCACGCGTAGACGTTCGCCGAGGCGAGCGCCACGCAGGCGGGGCAGGTGTTCACCGGCCGGTCACGGCGGCCGTAGTAGGGGTGGCGGGCACCGCACAGCGCCGTGAGCACGTCCCCGGGCCGGGGCTCCGGGTGGCACCGGGGGCAGAAGGCGTGCGCTGCGCGTTCGACGTCGGTGCTCATGGCACCGGAGTACCCGTGGTGGCGATGCGCGAACCCAGGACCGCGCGGCCGCCGGTGAAGCACCAGATCGCGATGACCGGGTCGCAGAGCGCGCAGCCGAACGACGAATCGTGCGCGAACGGCAGGATCGGCTGCCCCTTGAGGTGGTGCACGACGTCCCAGCCGGTGTGCAGCAGCCAGCCGACGCCGACAAACGTCCACGAGTCGAGCCCGCGGAAGGCGACGTAGGTCATGACGGTGCAGAACACCAGTTCCCACGGCCCGAGCGCGCCGCCGGAGAGGTACGCGGCGCCCGCCCCGCCGACCACGACGGCGTTGAGCCGCCGCCGGTGCGCGTCGGGGACGAACGAGTTGAGCACGACGTAGAGGAGGCCGATCAGGATCGGCGCGAGGAACTGGATCACGCCGGAAACGCTAGGAACCGCCGTCGCCGCGGGCCAGTGGCTGTCCGGCCACCCTCCGCCGGGTTCTCGCCAGCGGAGACGGCTCCGTAAGGTGGGGACCGGGAACGATCAGGGTGGGCTGGATGAACGTGAAGGCGGACCGCGCGAGTGCGACGCGGGAAAGCATCCTCGTCACGGCGGAGCGGCTCTTCGCCGAGCACGGGGTGCATGTGGTGTCCAACCGGCACATCAGCGAGGCGGCCGGGCAGGGCAACAACGCGGCGGTGAACTACCACTTCGGCACGAAGGTGGACCTGGTTCGCGCGATCGTCCGCAAGCACGCGGAACCCATGGAGCGGCTGCGCGAGGAGCTGGTCGAGGCCGTCGGCGGCGCGGGCGACCTGCGCGACTGGGTGGCCTGCCTGGTCCGCCCGAGCACGAGCCACCTGCGGGAACTGGGTTCGCCGACGTGGTTCGCGCGGTTCAGCGCCCAGGTGATGACCGACCCGGCGCTGCGGGCGATCATCGCCGAGGAGTCCCTGTCCTCACCGGCACTGGCCCGCGCGGTCGAGGGCCTGAACCGCTGCCTGGACGGCCTGCCCGCGGACGTCCGCGCCGAGCGCGGCGACATGGCCCGCCAGCTGATGATCCACATGACGGCCGAGCGCGAACGCGCGCTGGCCGAGGGCACGGCGACGCCGAGGGCGAGCTGGGACGACGCGGGGACCGGGCTGATCGACGCGATCACCGGCCTGCTCCTGGCCCCGGTGTCGGGTCAGGACGTCTCGTAGGCCAGCGTCAGCCAGTCCCGGAACTCGTCGTCCACATCGGACACCTCGCGCAGCTTCAGCTGATGCCCCACACGGGCTCCGCTCGCCCAGCGCGCCGGCGCGATCCGCGCCGTCTCCACCGGGTGCGGCAGCCACAGGTACACCAGGACGTCCTTGGACCGCGGCCGCAGCTCGGCGAGCTTGTGGTCGCACTTGAGGAACACCCCGACCTTGACGGCATCCTCGTGGACGTCGCCGAGATCGCGCAGGTGCCCGACGACGGCGTCGTAGACCGCGCGCTGCCAGGGTGGTTTCCCGGCGAACGTCTCGTCGACGGTGCAGCCGGGCACGCAGGTGTGCCCTTGGCGGGCGCGGGCGAACTCGCGGTCGCAGCGCGGGCACGTCCAGCGGGTCGGCATGCCGTCCAGGATGGCACTCACCGCGCGGCGGGGCCGAGCGCGGCTGTTCACGAACCTGCTTCGCGCCTCCCACGGCAAGAGCTTCGCGGCGCCGTCAGCGGGCCGGGGGCACGATCCCGTACTCGTGGATCTTGCGGTAGATCGTCGCCCGCGAGATGCCCAGCAGCTTCGCCGCCCGGACCTTGTTGCCGTCCGCGTCTTCCAGGCACCGCACGATCGCGTCGCGCTCGATCGACTCGAACCGGTTGAGCGGGCGGCGGGCGACCGCGTGGAACTCCGCCGGGAGGTCGCCGGGGCGGATCGTGCCCGCGCGGCGGCGCTGGGCCACCTTGCGCAGCACCGCGTACAGCTGCCCGGTGTTGCCCGGCCACTCCGCCCGCATCAGCAGGTGCAGGGCCGCCGCCGAGCAGGTGAGCCGCCCGCCGTAGCCGAGCTTGCTCAGGACCAAGGGCACCAGCTCCGCCAGGTCCTCGACGTGGTGGCGCAGCGGCGGCACCCGGACCGTCCGCGGGAACGCTTTGAGCAGCTCGGCCAGCGCCGGTTCGGTCTCGGCCTCGGGGACCAGCGTGACGACGACCCAGGGCGCGGCGGGGTCGTCGCGCAGCCGGCGCAGGACGGCCGCGAGCGCGTTGGCCGCCGGGGCCGCCAGCCGGTCGGCGTGGCGGATGACCAGCGTGCGGATCGGGGCTTCGGCGTGCTCGCGCAGCAGGGCGTCGGGGTCCAGCGCGCCGGCCGCGTCGACGGCGACCAGGCGGGCCGCCGGGTGGTGGCGCTGGTGCAGGCCCTTCGCCAGGGTCAGCTTCCCGGTGCCCGCCTCGCCCTCGAGCGCGACCCACTCGCCGCGCTGGTGGCCGGCGTCGAGCTCGTGCCCGCAGCGCAGCCACAGCGGGGCCGAGCCGACCACGCCCGGCAGGTACATCGGCACCATCGGCATCGCCGCGGCCAGGGTCTCTTCCGCTTCGATCAGCTTCACCGACAGGACGCCGCCCGCGGTGTCGGTCTCGCGCTGGCCGGGGACGCGGCGGCAGAACACCCGGACCCGCAGGCCGCTGGAGAGCGACAGCGTCGCCGGGGTCCGCCGCCCCTCGGCCAGCGCTTCGGTGGCGTGGCCCAGCAGCACCGACTGGTCGGCCGGGTCGAGCAGCTGCCGGGCCCGGTCGTTCATCATCACGATGTCGTCGTTGAACGCCAGCACGATGCCCGTCCACCGGCGGCACGTCTGCAGGTAGGCCTGGAAGAGGATCATCTCCCGCAGATCGCTGTGGCGCAGCAGCGCCTGGCGGATCTGCTCGGCCGTCGAGCGGGCCAGCGCGATGAGCAGGCCGCCCGCGTCCTTGTGCCAGCAGGTGAGGTCGACCGCGCCGATCTTCTTGCCGGAGATCGGGTGGTGGATCGGCACGCCCGCGCACGCGAGGTTCTCCAGGTGCTCGGCGTAGTGCTCGTGGCCGAACACCGTGGTCGCGCGGCCGTCCTCCAGCGCGGTGCCGATGCCGTTGGTCCCCACCGACTGCTCGCCGTAGCTGAACCCCGGCACGAGCTCGACGCGCTCGAGGTGCCGCCGCAGGTCGGCGTCGCCGGTCCGCTGGGTGAGCACGACGCCGGCCGGGTCGGTGAGGATGAGGCTGATCGGCTGGCCGTCGAACTGCTCGCCGAGCTTGTGCAGCACCGGCTCCGCGCCGCGCATCAGCGGGATGTCGAGGTTGCGGTCGCCGAGGTAGTGCGGGTCGATCCGGTCGGCCTCGACGCGGAACTCCCGCGAGCGCCGCCACGAGGCGAGGATCGTCTGCCGGACGGTGCCGGGCGGCACCGCTTCGGCGGTCAGGAAACGCACCCGGGTGCGGGCGAGCTCGTCGTCGGCGAGCAGGGTTCCGGGCGCGATCTCGTCCACGTGACCTCCAGCTTCCCGCGGCCCACGTGGGTGCGGGCACACCCGTTGTGCCGCCCGTCCAGCCTAAGCGCCTCCCGCGCCCGGCGGTGTCTCAAATTGAGACGCTCCGCACCGGCGGGGCGGCGGTGCCATGGGGGCATGGCCGCCGAGACGTACAACCCCTGGACGATCGTCAACCTGGTCTTCACCCACCTGGCCGAGGCCGGCCTGCACCCGACCCTCGGCGGGCGAGGCCACCCCGGAGAACCCGCCGCCGCGCTGCTGCGCGCGCTCGGCATCGTCCCGACCGTCGAGGGCGACGCGCGCGTGCAGGCCGGCGTCCACGACGAGCTCGCCGCACTGCGCGCCCAGGTGCTCGGCGCCGGCGAAACGCCCTGAGCAGCGGTTCTGTCTCAGATTGAGACCCGCGTCACCCGCGAATGCCCCGTTGAATGGTGAACGCAGGACGCCCTGGGCGGCGAGCTCAGGAGACAAGGAGTGATCCATGAGTCGCCAGAGTGTGGCGAAAGCCCACCAGAAGATCCAGGAATTGTCGTGGGAACCGGCCTACCACACCCCGGTTTCGCACTACGGCACCGACTACACCTTCCAGAAGGCCAAGAAGAAGGACCCGTTGAAGCAGGTCCTCCGCTCGTACTTCCCGATGCAGGAGGAAAAGGACCACCGGGTCTACGGCGCCGAAGACGGCGCGATCCGCGGCAACATGTTCCGCCAGGTCCAGGAACGCTGGCTGGAGTGGCAGAAGCTGTTCCTCTCCATCATCCCGCTCCCGGAGATCTCGGCCGCGCGGGCGATGCCGCTGCTGTTCCGCACGGTGCCGAACCCGGAACTGCACAACGGGCAGGCGATCCAGATGATCGACGAGGTCCGCCACTCGACGATCCAGCAGAACCTCAAGCGCCTGTACATGCAGAACTACATCGACCCGGCGGGCTTCAACTCGAGCCTGCGCAACTTCCAGAACGACTACTGCGGCACCATCGGCCGCCAGTTCGCCGAAGGCTTCATCACCGGTGACGCCATCACCGCGGCGAGCATCTACCTGACCATCGTCGCCGAAACCGCGTTCACGAACACCCTGTTCGTCGCGATGCCGGCCGAAGCCGCGGCCAACGGCGACTACCTGCTGCCGACCGTCTTCCACTCGGTGCAGTCCGACGAATCGCGCCACATCAGCAACGGCTACGCCACCCTGCTGATGGCCCTGTCCGACGAAAGCAACCACCAGCTGCTCGAACGCGACCTGCGCTACGCGTGGTGGAACAACCACGCCGTCGTCGACGCCGCGATCGGCACGTTCATCGAATACGGCACCAAGGACCGCCGCAAGGACCGCGAAAGCTACGCGGAAATGTGGCGCCGCTGGATCTACGACGACTACTACCGCTCGTACCTGGTCCCGCTCGAGAAGTACGGGCTCGTCATCCCGCACGACCTCATCGAAGAGGCGTGGAACCGGATCTGGAACAAGGGCTACGTCCACGAAGTCGCGCAGTTCTTCGCCACCGGGTGGCTCGCCAACTACTGGCGCATCGACCCGATGACCGACGAGGACTTCGAGTGGTTCGAGTACAAGTACCCGGGCTGGTACGACAAGTACGGCAAGTGGTGGGAGAACTACTCCCGCCTCGCGACGCCGAACGGGCACCACCCGATCGTCGCCGAGGACGTCGACTACGTGTACCCGCACCGCTGCTGGACCTGCATGGTGCCGTGCCTCATCCGTGAGGACATGGTCGTCGACGAGGTCGACGGGCAGCACCGCACGTACTGCTCGGAGACGTGCCGCTGGACCGACGCCGAGGCGTTCCGGCCCACCTACCAGGGCCGCAACACCCCGAACATGGGCCAGCTGGTCGGCGCCCGCGAGTGGGAGACGCTCTACCACGGCTGGAACTGGGCCGACGTCGTTTCCGACATGGGTTTCGTGCGCGACGACGGCAAGACCATGGTCGCGCAGCCGCACCTCGACCTCGACCCCAAGAAGATGTGGACGCTCGACCACCTGCGCCGGATGCCCGAGGTGCAGTCGCCGAACGTGCTCCTCAACCAGATGACCGACGAGCAGCGCGCCGCCTTCGTGGCCGACTACAACCGCCAGGGCCCGGCCGGCCGCCCGGCCCCCCAGACGGCCTGACGCGACCGACCGGGGCGGCACTTTCACGTGAAAGTGCCGCCCCCAGGTGGGCACTTTCACGTGAAAGTGCCGGATTGGGGCTGGGATGGCGGAAAAGCACCGCGTCCGGTTCGAGCCGGTGGGGATCGAGATCGACGTCGCCGAGGACACCACGATCCTGCGCGCCGCGGCCGAGCAGGGCGTCATGCTCATGCACGGCTGCAAGGAAGGGCAATGCGCGGCGTGCAAGTCGTTCATCCTCGACGGCGACGACGTCGAACACGACCGGTACTCGACCTTCGCGCTCCCCGACTACGAAAAGGAGGAGGGCTTCACGCTGCTGTGCCGGGCCCACGCCTACGAAGACCTGACGATCGAGCTGCTCAACTACGACGAGGAGATGATCCAGTCCGGGCTGCCGATCCAGGAGACGACCGTCGAGGTCGTCTCGAACGAGCACGTCACCCACGACCTCCGGCACCTGGTGGTGCGGCTGGCCGAGGAGCTGAAGTTCTTCCCCGGCCAGTACCTGGACTTCGCGGTCCCGGGCACCGAGGAGACGCGCTCGTTCTCGATGGCCAACACCTCGGCGCGCGACAGGCTGCTGGAGTTCGTCATCAAGATCTACCCCGACGGGCTGTTCTCCCGGTTCCTCGACACGCGGGTCGCGGTCGGCGACCGGCTCCGGGTGACCGGCCCGTTCGGGGTGTTCACCCTCCGGGACAACCCGGGCAAGGACCTCGTCTTCGTCGGCGGCGGCGCCGGGATGGCGCCGATCCTGGCGCTGCTGCGGTCCATGGCCGAGCGCGGTCTCGACCGGAAGGCGGTCTTCTACTACGGCGCCCGCCGCCGCCACGACCTCTGCTTCGAGGACGAGCTGCGGGAGCTCGAAGAGAAGCTGCCGGGCTTCCGTTACGTACCGGCGCTTTCCGAACCGGGCGACGACGACTGGACCGGCGAGACCGGCTTCGTCACCGACGTCCTGCGCCGGGCCGGCGCCGACCTCACCGGAGCCGACGCCTACGTCTGCGGGCCCCCGCCGATGGTGGAAGCCGCACTGGAACTGCTGCCCGCGCTCGGCGTCGCCGACAAGCGCGTCTTCTACGACAAGTTCACCACCACGGGCGAAGGGTAAGGAAACCCATGACAGCCACCTCCGAACGCAGTGTGCCGAAGCCGGCGTTCACCGATGCCGAAGCGGGGGCCAAGGTCTTCCCGGACTCCACCGCCCGCCAGTACAACTACTTCACCCCGGCCAAGCGCAAGCAGAGCCACTACGAAGACGTCACCGTCGAGGTCCAGCCCGACCCGCGGCACTACCTGTCCCAGGGCTGGCTCTACGCCTTCGCCGACGGCAAGGGCGGCTACCCGCTCGAGTGGACCGCGCTGAAGGCGTGGGGTTCGGACCGGCCGCTGCCCGAACGCGGCCCGGGCTCCGGCGGCAAGGGCTACGACTGGCCGGCCCACGGCTGGCACGAGTTCCGCGACCCGAACGAGGAGTGGGAGCTCACCCTCTACCGCTACAACGCCAACGTCGTGCGCCAGCTCAACCAGAACATCGACGCCGCGCGCCAGGCCAAGGCGTTCGAGCAGTGGAACCGCAACTGGGTCGAGTTCGTCGCCAAGCACGTCGGCGCGTGGATGCACGTCGACCACGGCCTCGGCCTCTACTTGTTCGCCAACGCCAACCGCCGCGCGCCGACCAACATGCACAACAACGCGATCTCGGTGAACAGCATGCACCGGATCCGCGCGGCGCAGGACCTGGCGCTGTACAACCTGACCCTCACCGAAGAGGTCGAGGGCTTCGACGGCACCGCCCACCTGGCGACCTGGAACGAGGACCCGGCGTGGCAGGGCGTGCGGGACTGCGCCGAGCAGCTGACCGGGATCTGGGACTGGTGCGAGGCGATCTTCGCCGCGAACGTCGTCTTCGAGCCCCTCGTCGGCGAGCTGTTCCGCAGCAACCTGGTGCAGCAGGCCGCGCCGGCCAACGGCGACTTCGTCACCCCGACGCTGATCGGCGCCGAGGAGTTCGACTTCTCCGAACGCGACCTCCGCTACACGAAGCCGATGTTCCACCTGCTGGTCAACGATAAGGAGTTCGCCGACCACAACAAGGCGCTGCTGCAGAAGTGGCTCGAGGACTGGGTGCCGCGCTGCATCGCGGCGGCCCGCGCGCTGCAGCCGCTGTGGTCGCAGCCCGACGCCAAGCCGATCCGGTTCGAGGACGGCCTCGATCGCGTGAAGAGCCGGTTCGCCGGAATCCTGTCCGAATTGGGCCTCAAAGCACCGGAGGAGCTGGGCCAGTGACCATCTTCAAGACGGCGGAAAGCCCGTTCAAGGCCGACAACACCGCGTCGAACATGTGCGGCTTCACCCTGATGAACAACCAGGTCGGCGCGATCATCGCCGAGGTCATGAGCACGAAGGACAACGTGACCGTGACCCCGCTGCCCTCGATGATCCGCGTCGACGCGAAGGGCCGGACGGACCTGGTCTACGCCGAGGTCGACGAGGCCGCCGGCGAGGAAGAGGGCTGGTTCAACGCGGCCGAGTTCGAGGAAAGCATGTCCACGCACTACGGGCGGATGATCCACGAGGACGACCGCACGATCATGTTCGCCAACCCCGAGGACGCGGCCGAGTACCTCGATTTCGATCTGAAGGTCATCAAGTAACCAGCAGGAAGCACTCGATCCGCTCAGGAGGATCAACCATGTACGAAAAAGACGGCGAAAAGTACTTCGTGGTGGACGCCCACACCCACTTCTGGGACGCGAGCCCGGACAACTGGGTCAAGGGGCAGGAGGAATACGCCAAGGGCTGGATCGAGTGCTTCCACGCCTACCAGGGCCTCGGCCCGAAGGAGACGCACTGGCCGATCGACCGCTTCCAGAAGTACTCCGAAGAACTGATGATGCACGACCTGTTCGAGGCCGGGCACGTCGACACCGCCATCTTCCAGCCGACGAACCTGCGGCAGTGGTACAAGAACGGCTTCAACACGACCGAGGCCGACGCGGCGCTGGCCGAAAAGCACCCCGGGAAGTTCCTCGTCAACACGACCTTCGACCCGCGTGAAGGCGACGAGGGGCTGAAGGCGTTCTCCGAGCGCGTCAAGCGCTACGGCTGCAAGGGCGTCAAGCTCTACACCGCCGAGTGGCGCGGGGACTCCCGCGGCTGGAGCCTGAAGGACCCGGAAGCCGCGCGCTACCTCGAAAAGTGCGAGGAGCTCGGCGTCAAGAACGTCCACATCCACAAGGGACCGACGATCTGGCCGCTGGACAAGGACGCGTTCGACGTGTCCGATGTGGACCACGTGGCGACGGACTTCCAGGGCCTCAACTTCATCGTCGAGCACGTCGGCCTGCCGCGCATCGAGGACTTCTGCTTCATGGCCACGCAGGAGCGCAACGTCTACGCGGGGCTGGCCGTGGTGATCGGCGGCCTGATGCACGCCCGGCCCAAGTTCTTCGCGAAGGTCATGGGGGAGCTGATGTTCTGGCTCGGCGAGGACAAGCTGGTCTTCGGCGCGGACTACGCGATCTGGGAACCGAAGTGGCAGGTCGAGGGCTTCGTCGACTGGACCATGCCGGGTGACGACGACCTGTCGGACTTCCCGCCGCTGACTGTCGACCAGAAGAAGAAGATCCTCGGGCTGAACGCCGCGCGGCTCTACGACATCGACGTGCCCGCGGAACTGCGGCTCGAGGACCCGGAGCCCGTCGAGCCGGTCGGCGTGCCGAACTCATGACCACCCTGGTGCTCGGTGCCCGCGCCGCCGTGTGGGCGGCGCTGGGCACCGTCCGCGATCCCGAGCTGGACGAACCCCTCACCGACCTCGGCTTCGTCGCCCGCTGCGAGGTGGACGACGAGGGCCGCGCCGTCATCCGGCTGCGGCTGCCGACCTACTTCTGCGCGCCCAACTTCGCGTTCCTGATGGTGGCGGACGCCTACGACGCCGTGGCCGGGGTGCCGGGCCTGACCGGGCTCGACATCCGGCTCGACGACCACTTCGCTTCCGACGTCATCAACCGCGGGGTGGCGGCACGGCAGGGGTTCGTCGCGTCGTTCGAGGGCGAGGCCGTCGACGAGCTCGACACACTCCGCTACGACTTCGTCCGCAAGGCCGTGCTCGCCGGCACCGACCGCGTCTGCCGGACCCTGTCCGGGCGAGACCCGACCGCGCTGACGTTGGGCGAAGTCCCGCCGGGGCCGGACCTCGACCGGTTGCGCGCCCGCCGCCGTGAGCTGGGCCTGCCCGCCGCCGACGACGACCCGCTGCTGCTCGACCCGGCCACGGGTGCGGCGATCGCCCCCGCCGACGCGAAGCGCCACCTGGCCATCGCGCGGCTGACCCGCACGAGCATGGAGGCCAATTCCGGGGTGTGCCGCGGCATGTTGCGCGCGCGGTACTCGCTGATCAGCGAAGAGGAGGGCACGGGATGAAGGCCGTGCGGCTGCAGAAGTACCACCAGCACCCGGTGATCGAAGACGTCCCGGAGCCGCGCGCCACCGGACCCTTCGACGTCGTGGTCAAGATCGGCGGCGCCGGGGTGTGCCGCACCGACCTGCACATCATCGAGGAGCAGTGGGCCCAGAAGTCCGGCGTCGCGCTGCCGTACACGATCGGCCACGAGAACGCGGGGTGGGTGCACGAGGTCGGCCCGGCGGTGACCAACGTCGAGGTCGGCGACACGGTCATCCTGCACCCGACGCCGACGTGCGGGCTCTGCCACGCCTGCCGCGCGGGCGACGACATGCACTGCCCGAACGGGAGCTTCCCGGGCATCGACTCCGACGGCGGGATGGCCGAATACCTGCTGACGTCGGCGCGGGCGTGCATCAAGCTCGACCCGTCGACGCAGCCGCAGGACGTCGCGGCGCTGGCCGACGCGGGCATCACCGCCTACCACGCGGTGCGCAAGGCCGTCCCGCACCTGTACCCGGGCACCACCTGCGTCGTCAACGGCGCCGGCGGCCTCGGGCACATCGGCATCCAGTCGCTGAAGGCGCTGACCGCGACCCGCGTGATCGTGGTCGACCGCAACGCCGACGCGCTGGAGCTGGCGGCCACCCTGGGCGCCGACGAGACCGTGCTGGCCGACGGCAAGCAGGTCGACGCCGTGCTCGACCTGACCGGCGGCGACGGCGCGGAGGTCGTGCTCGACTTCGTCGCCGAGCAGGGCGCCCAGCAGGACGCCTTCGCGATGACCCGGCGCGCCGGGTCGCACTTCGTCATCGGCTACGGCAGCAACATCGACATCCCGACGATCGACATCATCTCCACCGAGCGCAACGTCATCGGCAACCTGGTCGGCACGTACAACGACCTGGTGGAGCTGATGGTGCTCGCCCAGGCCGGGAAGGTCACGCTCCACACGAAGAAGTACCCGCTGGACGCGGCTCTCGACGCACTGGCCGATCTCGACGCCGGTCGCGTGCGCGGTCGGGCCATCCTCACCCCCTAGGAGCTCCGAACATGGCGAAGGAACTGCGGTTCGGCTCGGACGCCCGCGACCTGCTGCTGGCGGGCGTCGACAAGCTGGCCGAAGCGGTCAAGTCCACGTTGGGGCCCAAGGGCCGCAACGTGATCATCGAGAAGATCACCGGTTCGCCGGTGGTCACCAACGACGGCGTCACCATCGCGCGCGAGATCCACCTGAAGAACCAGTTCGAGAACATGGGCGCGCAGCTGGTCAAGGAAGCGGCGATCAAGACCAACGACGTCGTCGGCGACGGCACGACCACGGCCACCGTGCTGGCTCAGGCGATCGTCCACGAAGGCATGCGGGCGATCTCCGGCGGCGGCAACCCGGTGCTCGTCAAGCGCGGCATCGACCACGCCGTCGGGCTGCTGGTGACGCACCTGGAGAAGCAGGCGCACCCGGTGGTGTCCGAAGCGGACTACGCGCGGGTGGCGGCGATCTCGGCCAACGACGACGACGCCGTCGGCGCGGTGATCGCCAAGGCGCTGCACACCGTCGGCGACGGCGGGGTGGTGACGGTCGAAGAGTCGCCGTCGATCGGGATGGGCGTCGACTTCGTCGAAGGGTTCGAGTTCGACAACGGCTACCTCTCGCCGTACCTGGTCACCGACCCGGGCCGGCTGGAGGCGGTGCTCGACGACCCGTACATCCTGATGTGCGCGGAGAAGATCACCAAGGTGCAGCAGCTGATGCCGTTGCTGGACAAGGTGATGCGCGCGCCGCGTCCGCTGGTGGTGATCGGGGAGACGGTCGAAGGCACGGCGTTGTCCATGCTGGTGCACAACCACATGAACGGCACGTTCCAGTCGGTCGCGATCCGCGCACCGGGCTTCGGCGACCGGCGGCTGCACAAGCTGGAGGACCTGGCCGCGATCGTCGGCGGCGCGGTCCTTTCGCGACAGTCCGGGTTCTCGATGGAGACGATGACCCTGGAGCACCTCGGCCGGGCGAAGCAGGTCCGCGTCACGGAGAACCGCACGACGATCGTCGGCGGCGCGGGGTCGGCGGCCGCGGTGGACTTCCGGGTCGGCCAGCTGCGCGCGGAGCTGGAGCGCGCCCAGTTCGGCGTCGACGAGGACGTCCTGACCGAGCGGATCGGCGCCCTGACCGGCAAGGTCGCGGTGGTCCACGTCGGCGCGGCGACCCCGGCGGAGCTCAAGGAGCTGCAGCACCGCGTCGAGGACGCCCTGTCGGCCACCCGGGCGGCGATGGCCGAGGGCATCGTGGCCGGCGGGGGAGCGGCGCTGCTGCACGCGGAGAAGGCCCTGGAGGGCCTCGGTCTCGACGGCGACCAGGCGATCGGCGTGGAGATCGTCCGGCGGGCACTGGCGGAACCGGCGTACCTGATCGCGCACAACGCGGGCCACCCGGCCCACGAGATCGTGGCGCGCACCAGGGAACTGGGCGACGACGAAGGCTTCGACGCCCTGCACGACCGGTACGGCGACATGATCGCGATGGGCGTCGTGGACCCGCTGCGGGTGTGCCGCTCGGCGATGCAGAACGGCGCTTCGGTGGCGGGGCTGCTGCTGACGACGAACTCGCTGATCGCGGAGGAACAGACGCCGTGGGGCGGCAGCGCGGCCCTGATGACCGAGTTCGGCCCGCTGGACGGGGGCCTGCACCAGCCGTCGCCCGACGCGAGCACCCCGCAGTCCCTCGGGATGGGCCCCTCCGTCGGCTGAGCCATCGCCCGTTCGGCCGACGGAGAACGGAGGTCCCCCCACCGGCGTCCTGAGCCGCCGTGGGGGGACCTCTCCCCGTGCGCGGGGCGGCGAACGGTGCCACCCTGGAGATCATGACGCACTACGTTCTCGCGCAGACGCTGGCGACGGTCGGGGAGTTCGAGGCCAAGGGGTTCCTCGGCACGGTCGGCAAGATCGCCGCGGCCACGGTGATCTTCTTCGTCGCGATCGGCCTGGTCGTCGGCCTGCTCCTGGGCTTCTTCATCGGCCGCTCGGTCGGCCGCCGGCAGGGCCCGCGCTGACCCGGCCCCGGCCCGGCCTCAGGGAGCGAGGCCGTGCCGGGCCAGTTCGCGGCCGGCGAGTTCCTCGATGACATCGCGGTCCCGCTCCCGCCAGCCGGTGGCCGGCGCGGTCCCGGAAGCCAGGCGCCGCAACGGTTGCGTCACCAGCGCCCGCAGGGCGAGCAGGTCGAGTCCTTCGTCCCCGAGCGCCCGCAGCTGCGCGGCGGCCGTCGCGCGGCGGGCGAAGTGCCAGCGCAGCGGGAGCCAGGTCACGAGGAGCGTCAGCACCGGCAGCACGACGATGATCGCGGCCAGCCACCACGCCAGGTCCGCCACGCCTTCGATCTGCCAGCGGCCCGCGTCGGCGAGCTGGTTGCCGACGTTCGAGCCGCCGTACAGTGCGTTCGCCAGCGCGTCACCGACCAGGGGGATGCCGCCGGCGGAGTTCGCGGCGCCGTCGAACGTGCCGCGTAGGCCCGTGCCCGCGTTCACGAGGCCGTCGCCCGGGGCGCGCAGCTTCATCACCTGGTCGTACACCGAAGTCGCCAGCCACACCGCGATTACGACGAGCAGCAGGGCGAGCAGGTCGCTGACGAGCTGGGCGGTGCGGCGGATCGGCCGTTCGGCGTAGAGCTGCATCGAAGGCGCCTTTCGCGGTGGGGGAGCGCGGCCACGGCAACGTACCCGGGGGCCGTTCCGGTGAACCGCGCGGTCCAGGCCGGGCTATGACACCGGTCATAGTGTGTCGGCGGCCGCGGTGTGCTCTCATGGCACTATGACCACCGTCATAGAGATCCGCGAAGCGGGCGAGGCCGATCGCGAGTGCGTCGGCGCGCTGGTCGCGGCCTGCTCGCCCGCCGGTCTCCGGCGCCGCTTCGGCATGGGCGGCCCCGCCGAGCCGGCCGAGGTCTTCCGGCGCTACCAGCGCTTCCTGCTCGCGGGACCGCCCGACGGCGTCGCGCTCCTCGCGTTCCGGGCCGGCACCCCCGTCGGCCTGCTCAACTTCGTCTCGGAAACCCCGGGCGACGGCGAAATCGGCATCCTGGTCGCCGACGCCTGGCAGCGGCAGGGGATCGGCACCGCGCTGAGCCGGTGGCTGTGGACGGCCGGGCGCTGGCCGGGGTGGACCGTCCGGGCCACCGTCCGGGCCGGGAACGCCGGTGCCGAAGCGCT
The DNA here is from genome assembly GCF_023008405.1 of Amycolatopsis sp. FBCC-B4732. Lineage (NCBI taxonomy): Bacteria > Bacillati > Actinomycetota > Actinomycetes > Pseudonocardiales > Pseudonocardiaceae > Amycolatopsis > Amycolatopsis sp. FBCC-B4732. Next base: position 3,706,629 of record NZ_CP095376.1, on the reverse strand, counting down.
GCTGCTGCGCCAGGGCTTCCGGCCGGTGCCCACGTACGAGCGGGGCGAGCGCGACTTCACGCTCGTCGTGCCCGCCTGGGCTACCATGACGGACGTCATGAAGGAGGCAGCCGATGACGAGGACGCCGCGCGAGCGGATGGTGCTCAGCGCCGCGCACCTGGTGCGGATCCACGGTGTCGGGGCGACCGGCATGCGGGACGTGGCCGTCCACGCCGAAGCCCCGCGGGGGTCCCTGCAGCACTACTTCCCGGGCGGTAAGGACCAGCTGATCGGCGAAGCCGTCGCGTGGGCGGGCGACTACGCCGCCCGGCGAGTGGCGCGCCTGGTCACCAAGATCGAGGACCCGACCCCCGGCAAGCTCTTCGCGGCGATGGCGGGCCAGTGGCGCGACCAGTTCACCGGCGACGGCTTCGACGCGGGCTGCCCCCTGGTCGCGACGGTCGCCGACACGGCGGCCACCAGCGACGCCCTGCGCGACGCGGTGGGCAAGGCGTTCGACGGCTGGCAACGCCCGGTCGCCACGGCCCTCGAGCAGCTGGGCGTCCCGCCGGCCCGCAGCGCGTCCCTGGCGGTCCTGATGATCAGCACCCTGGAGGGCGCGATCGTCCTGGCCCGCGCCCATCGCGACGTCGCGCCCCTGGAAACGGTGGTCGAAGAACTGCGCCCGCTCCTGGACGGCGCGGTCGACCGGCGGCGCCGCCGCGAAATCTGACGTGGTCACGTACGAGCCGATGCCGTCCCACCTGGAGACGGAGCGGCTGCTCCTGCGGCCGTGGACCGGTTCGGACGCCGAAGACCTCCGCGCCCTGCACGCCGAACGCGGCAGGGGGACGCCCGCGATCGAGGACATCCGCGTACTCGTCACGAAGCTGGCGGAGCCGGCCGGGATCGCGTTGCTGCCCATCCGGCGTCGCCTCGAAGGCGACTTCATCGGCTACTGCGGGCTGATCACCGGCCGTTCCACCCTCGAGGAGCCGGAAATCGCGTACGAGCTGTTCCGCCGCGCGCACGGGCGCGGCTACGCGACCGAGGCGGCCGCCGCGGTGCTCGAAGCCGCGGCGGCGACCGGGCGGAACCGGCTCTGGGCGACCGTGGGCGAGGGGAACGCCCCGCCGTTGCGCGTGCTGGACAAGCTCGGGTTCGAGCGGCACCACGTGTCCACTGAGGACAGTGGAACGGTGGTCTGGCTGACCCGCGCGCTCCCGTAGCGTCAAGAGTGCGAAAGCGCATTCCTGAAGACGCTCGCCCGGGTCGGCAGTGCCACTCTCGCCATCAGGGATCGCCCGTCCGGGGGAGGAGCCGGGGGTGACCGGTAATCGTGTACCCCGTGATGTTCGCTCGACCCTACTGAGAGGTTCGTGACCATGAGTTCGGACGGGGATCGCCCGCGGGTGTCCGTGGTCATACCCACGTACAACCGGTGCGAGATGCTGCGTACCACCCTCGAGCACCTGACGCGCCAGCAGCTCCCGCTCGGTGAGTTCGAGGTGATCGTCGCGGACGACGGTTCCTCCGACGCCACGAAGGAAGTCGTCGAATCCTTCGCGGACCGGCTGCGGGTGAAGTACCACTTCCAGGAGGACCTCGGGTTCCGCGCCGGCGCCGCGCGCAACGCCGGGGCGCGATCGGCGGCCGCACCGCTGTTGGTCTTCCTGGACACCGGGCCGCTGTTCGGCACCGACTTCCTGCTCCGCCACCTCGCGGCCCACGCCGACGAAACCGAGCGCCGGGCGGTCATCGGCTACGCCTACGGGTACAAGCCGGAAAAGGACATGTCCTGGATCACCGGCGTCGTGGCGCAGGTGGGTCCGGAAGAGACGGTCGCGCGCCACGCCCACGACCCGGAGTTCCAGGACGTCCGGCACCCGTACCTGGCCGACATCGTCTCCGGTCTGGACCACCTGCCCTGGCGGCTCTTCTTCACCATCAACTGCTCGGTCCGCACGGACGACTTCTGGGCCGTCGGGGGCTTCGACGAGGAGTTCCACGGCTGGGGCGCGGAGGACACCGAGCTCGCGTTCCGGCTGTCCCGCCACGGCGTGCGGTTCACCGTCGCCGAGGACGCCTGGGTGGTCGACCTGCCGCACGACCGGGAGCAGTTCGACCTGTGGGAGCAGCTCGCCCGGAATATGCTCCACTTCCTGGCCAAGCACCGCGAGCCCGCCATCGAGATCGGCCTGGCGCTGGCCATCCGGCACCTCTTCTGGAGCTACGAAGAGGACTACCGCGCCCTGCTTGCGTGGCAGGAGCAGGCGCGCGACACGGACGTGGCGGCCGAGCTGACCGAGGCCGTGCGGCGCGTCCCCGCGGGCGCGAAGATCGCGATCCTCGGCTCCGGCGGGGAAATCCCGGCGGCCGTCCCGCCCGCGATCCTGCTGGACTTCGACGCCGGACTGGTGGCGCGGGCGGCCGCGGCGGGCGGGCACGTCGGGCACCACACCATGGGCCTGCGCACGCCGCTGGCCGACCAGTCCGTGGACACGGTGATCGTCACGTCCCGGTTCGCCGGCCTCTGGGAGCGCTGGCAGGACGAGCTGCTGACCGAAGCCCGCCGTGTCGGGCGGGAAGTCGTCGTCCCGGCCGGCTTCGGCGCCGAGCATGACTGAGCAGGTCGCCGAGCGGAGCGGCACCGTCGCCGTGGCGCGGGCGCGGTGGGCCGCGCTCGCCGTGTTCTTCGTCAACGGCACGGTGTTCTCCACCTTCGTCAGCCGCGTGCCGTCGCTGAAGCTCGACCTCGGGCTCAGTGACGGCACGCTCGGCGCCATCCTGACGTTGTTCGGCCTGGCGGCGCTGCTCACCATGCAGTTCGCCGGCCCGCTGGTGGGCCGGTTCGGCAGCGCCCGCGTGATCCGGCTGGCCGTGGTCGTGTCGCCGTTCCTGCTGGCCGGGATCGGTCTCGCGGGCGACGCCGTCCAGCTCGGCGGCGCGGTGCTGCTGCTCGGCATGATGCACGGCACGCTCGACGTCGCCATGAACGCGCACGCGGTCGTGGTGGAACGGGAGAGCGGCCGGTCGGTGATGAGCAGCTGCCACGCGGCCTGGAGCATCAGCGCCGTCGCCGCGTCGCTGGTGGGTGCCGGGTTCACCCGGGCGGGCAGCTCGGCGGCCGAGCACTACCTGTGGGTCGGCGCCGTGCTCGTCGTCGCCGGCCTGGCGGCCACGGCCGGACTGCTGCCGGCGTCGGCCGACCGCGTCGAGGAGACCGGTGGTGGCGGCACAAAGCGGGCGAGCTGGCGATCCGGCTGGACCCGGCGGGTGTGCGTGTTCGGGGCGATGGGGTTCACCGCGATGATCCTCGAAGCCATGGTGATCAGCTGGAGCGGCGTCTTCCTGCACGACGCCCGCGGCGCCACCCTCGCCGCGGCGGCGCTGGGCTTCACGGCGTTCTCCGCCTGCCAAGCCGCCGGCCGGCTCGTCGGCGACCGGCTGACCGAACGCCACGGGGCACCGGCGCTGTTCCGCGTCGGCGGCGTCATCGCGGCGGTCGGGCTCGCCGTCGTCGTGCTGAGCCCGTCGTGGGTGGCCGGCATCGCGGGGTTCGCGCTGCTGGGGCTCGGCGGCTCGGTCCTGCTGCCCCTGATCTTCAGCGCGGTCGGCCACGCCGGCGGCGCGGGCGCCGGGGCGGCGACGTTCCTGTCCCGGTTCACCACGTTCACCTACGCGGGCGGCCTGATCGGCCCGGCGCTCATCGGGTGGTTCGCGGAAGCCACCAGCCTCACGTGGACGCTGGCCGGGCTGCTCCCGTTGCTGGGCGCGGTGGTGCTGAACGCCAGGGTGATGGCCGGCCAGGAGCGGAAGGCGCCCCTGGCCGGCTGAGCGGGCCCTCGACCGTCAGGACCGGAGGTCGAGGTCGCGGAAGAACTCCCGGATGTCGCGCACCAGCACGTCCGGCGCCTGCAGGGACGCGAAGTGCCCGCCGTCGTCGTACTCCGTCCACCGCGTCACCGTGTTGGACAGCTCGGCCAGGCCCCGCAGCGCGTGGTCGCCGCGGAAGTTCGCGACCGCCGTCGGGACGCCGGACGGTGGCGGGCGCTCGCCCCAGCCGTCCTGGGCCGCCTCCAGGTAGAGGCGCGCCGCCGAGCCCGCGGTGCCGGTGAGCCAGAAGATCGTCACGTCGGTCAGGATCGCGTCCCGGGAGACCGGCGCCTGCCGCGTGGCGGCCGGGTCCCAGTCCACGAACCACTCCAGGTTCCACGCGAGCTGCCCGGCGGGGGAGTCGTTCAGCGCGTAGGCCAGCGTCTGCGGGCGGGTGGCCATCTGCGTGGCGTACCCCGAGTGGGCGTACCACCAGGCTTCGTTCTCCCGCGCCCGCTTCCGGTCCTCTTCGGACAGTCGCTCGAGGTCGCCCGGCGCGGTCGGCACCCCGGCGTTCGCGACGGCGTTGACGTGCACCCCGATCACCGACTCCGGCGCGACCCGGCCCAGCTCGGGCGAGACGATGCTGCCGAAGTCACCGCCCTGGGCGCCGTAGCGCTCGTAGCCCAGCCGCCGCATCAGCTCGGCCCACGCCCGCGCCGTCCGGCGCGTGTTCCAGCCCGGCTCGCCGGTCGGGCCGGAGAACGCGAAACCGGGGACCGAAGGCGCGACGACGTGGAACGCGTCCGCCGGGTCGCCACCGTGGGCCCGCGGGTCGGTGAGCGGACCGAGGACGTCGAGGAAGTCCGCGACGGTGCTCGGCCAGCCGTGGGTCATGATCAGCGGCTTCGCGCCGGGCTCGGGCGAGCGGACGTGGAGGAAGTGCACGCGCTGGCCGTCGATCGTGGTCGTGAACTGCGGGAACGCGTTGAGCTGCGCTTCCTGCGCCCGCCAGTCGAAGCCGGTGCGCCAGTACTCGGCGAGCTCGCGCAGGTGGGGTTCGCTGACGCCGTACCCCCAGCCGGCGCCGGGCAGCTCGCCCGGCCAGCGGGTGCGGGCGAGGCGGTGGTGCAGCTCGTCGAGGCCGGCCTGCGGGACGTCGATGCGGAAGGGATCCATGAGCGCACCTTCTCGTCCGTGTAGGACAGGAACGGTCCTCATCATCGGGCAGACTCCGCACCATGCGCGAAACCCCCGGCCGCCTGCTGCGGTTGCTGTCGCTGCTCCAGATGCACCGCGACTGGTCCGGCACCGACCTGGCCGAACGCCTCGGCGTGACGACCCGGACGATCCGCCGTGACGTCGGCCGCCTGCGCGAACTGGGCTACCCGGTCCACGCGGCGCTGGGCCCGATCGGCGGCTACCGCCTGGGCGCCGGCGCGGAACTGCCACCCCTGCTGCTCGACGACGACGAAGCGGTCGCGGTGGTGGTCGGCCTGCACGCGGGCGGCGTCTCGGGGCTGGAGGAGGCGTCGCTGCGGGCGCTGACGAAGGTCGAGCAGGTCCTGCCGTCCCGGCTGCGCCACCGCGTGGCCGCACTGGAAGCGAGCGTGCTGGCCCTCCCGGCCCGCGGCCCGGTGGTGGCGGCGGAGGTCCTGACGGCGGTCTCGTCGGCGATCCGAGCGGCGGAGACGCTGCGCTTCGACTACGTGAGCCACGACGGCCGCGAGTCCCGCCGCTCGGTGGAGCCGCACCGCCTGGTCTCGTGGGGCCGCCGCTGGTACCTGGTCGGCTGGGACACCGACCGCGCGGACTGGCGGACGTTCCGCACGGACCGGCTGGCCCTTCGCACGCCCAACGGACCTCGCTTCGGCCACCGCGAACCGCCGGACGGCGACCTGACGGCGTACCTGAAGCGCACGATGGGCCGGGAGATGTGGCCGTTGCGCGCGCGGCTGAAGGTCCACGCGCCGGCGTCGGAGCTGGCGGGGCGGGTGGAGGGGGAGCTGACGCCGATCGACGAGCGGACGTGCCGGTGGGAGCTGGCCTCGGAATCGTGGGACGTCGTGGCGTTCGTGGTGGGGATGGTGGACGTGCCGTTCGAGGTGGAGTCACCCCCTGAGCTGGCGGAGCGCCTCCGGGCGCTTTCGGCGAGGTACGCAGCCGCCACCTAGACGGGGCCGACAAAGTGTCTGCTGGTCGCTGGGATGCTGTCGGTCGATTCGACGATCGCGCGGGCGCATCAGCACGCCACGAACATCACGCGCCTCACAGGAGGCTGGGTCGAACTACACGGATCTGCGCACCGAGCCGCCTGACCACGCGATCGGCCGCTCCCGCGGCGGCCAGGCAGGGGACGCACCGATGTTCCCGCATCTCATGCGGTATCTGCGCGTCGCTCGGCTTGGCCGCGGGCGAGCCCGGCCCGACCGTGCTCGCGGCGACAAGGCCTGTTCATCGAGGGTGATCCGCGGGCCGTGAGTTCCCGGACCAGGGCTTTGCCAGACACGCCCCAGGCGGGGACAGGAGATGAGCCCCGGCGGTCTAGGTGTGGGTTCCGCCGTCCACACGGATCTCCGTGCCCGTGATGAACTCGCCGTCGTCCGAAGCCAGCATCGCCACCACTCCCGCCACCGCCTCCGGGCGGGCCACCGCGTTGCCGACCTCCGTCGTCAGACCCGTCGGCAGGATCGGCAGCAGCCGGCCGAACAGCGTGAAGTCGATGTCCTGGGGCAGCCAGCTCGCCGCCGAGTCCGTGATGCCGCTCTTCACGCTGCCCGGGGCGATGCTCACCGCGCGCAGGCCCTGCTTGCCGTACTCCAGGGCCAGGGAATGCGTGAACGCCTGGATCCCGCCCTTGCTCGCGCTGTACGCCGCCATGTACGGGTGGGCGAACGAAGCCGACGTCGAGCTGAAGTTGACCACCACGCCCTTCTCGGCGGCCAGCAGTGCCGGCAGGGCCGTGCGCGTCACCAGGAACGTGCCGGTCAGGTTGACCGCCAGCACCCGGTTCCACAGCTCCAGCGACGTCTCGTGCGTGTGCGACGCCAGCAGGATGCCCGCCGCGTTGACCAGGACGTCGAGGCCGCCCAGGACCTCGGTCGCCGCGGCCACTCCGGCGGTCACCGCGGCTTCGTCGGCGACGTCCATCGTCAGCGTCTCGAGCGCGGGCAGGTCTTCGAGGCCCTTGACGTCGGTGGCCACGACCCGCGCCCCCTCGGCCACCAGGCGGACGGTGGTGGCCCGGCCGATGCCGGAACCGGCGCCGGTGACCAGGATCCGGCGATCGCGCAGGCGTTCCATGGCGATCACCGTAGCCCGGGAACTACAGCTCGGGCACCCGCTCGTCGGCGGGCGGCGGGCCCGGCGGGGTGCCGTCGCCGAACGGGCGGCCGCCGAGCTGCTCGCGGTCGTGCGGGGTCAGCCAGCCCGAGGTGTCCGGGCCGAGCGGGACGATCCCGGTCGGGTTCACGTTCTCGTGCACCACGTAGTAGTGCTCCTTGATCTGCGGGAAGTCGATCGTGTCGCCGAACCCGGGCGTCTGGAACAGGTCGCGCGTGTAGGCCCACAGCACCGGCAGCTCGGTCAGCTTCTGCCGGTTGCACTTGAAGTGGCCGTGGTAGACCGCGTCGAACCGGACGAGCGTGGTGAACAGGCGGACGTCGGCTTCGGTGATCGTGTCGCCGACCAGGTACCGCTGCCCCGCGAGCCGCTCCGACAGCCAGTCCAGCCGGGCGAACAGCTTGCGGTAGGAGTGCTCGTACGCCTCCTGTGACCGGGCGAACCCGCACTGGTACACCGCGTTGTTGACGTCGGTGAACACCTTCTGCGCGACGTCGTCGATCTCGTCGCGCAGCTTCTCGGGGTACAGCTCGGGCGCGCCGTCGCGGTGGTACGCCGTCCACTCGGTCGACATGTCGAGGGTCATCTGCGCGAAGTCGTTGGTGACGACCTGGCCGGTGGGCACGTCGACGAACGCGGGCACAGTGATGCCGCGCGGGTACTGCGGGTCGCGCTTGAAGAACGCCTCCTGCAGGCGCTCGATGCCGAGCACCGGGTCGCGCCCACCGGGGTCGAGGTCGAAGCTCCAGCTGCGTTCGTCGTGCACCGGCCCGGCGATGCCCATCGAAAGCACCGGCTCCAGGCCCAGCAGCCGCCGGACGATCACCGCGCGGTTCGCCCATGGGCACGCACGGGCCACGACCAGCCGGTAGCGGCCGGGTTCGACCGGCCAGCCGTCGCGGCCGTCGGCGGTGATGCGGTCCGGGAGGTAGTTCAGGTCCCGCTGGTACTCGCCCTTGTCGCTCATCGCGTCCTCGGCTCCTCGTCGGTCGGGGGAGTGGCGTCGAGCACCGCGGCCAGCCGGGCCAGCACCGGCCCGGCCGCCCGGATGTCCTCGGCGCTCAGGTGGTCGAACACCGAAGCCCGCACGCGGGCCAGGTGGCTCGGGAACGCCGCCTCCAGTCTGGCCAATCCGGCGGCGGTCAGCACGGCGTTGGATGCGCGCCCGTCTTCCTTGCAGCGCCGCTTCTCGACCAGCCCGCGGCGGGTGAGGTCGTCGACCACCCGGCTGATCCGGCTGAGCGACAACGCCGTCGTCGCCGCCAGCGCGGAGATGCGGAGCAGGTGGTCCGGGGCTTCCGACAGCGCGACGAGCACGCCGTAGTCGCTGACCGTGAGACCGGTCTCCGGCAGGAACTGGTCCTCCAGGGCGCGCGGGAGCACGGTCGTGACGCGGATCAGCGACCGCCAGAACGCGGCTTCTCCGGTGTCGAGCGCGGAAAGATCACCCATACCGGCGACTCTACCGAAAGCTTGCTTGCGCAACCAGCCAAAGTGAGTAGAGTGTCGTTGAACCCTCAATCACCCGGGGGCCGCCACGAGGAGAGAAGAACAGCGATGACCAGCGCGACCACCTACCCCCAGCTGACCGGCGAATACACCCTCGACGCCGCCCACTCGCGGATCGGGTTCGTCGCCCGCCACGCCATGGTGACCAAGGTGCGCGGCAGCTTCAACGAGTTCACCGGTGCCGCCACGATCGACGGCGACGCGCCGGAGAAGTCGAGCGTCCAGGTGACCATCCAGGCGCACAGCATCGACACCCGCAACGCGGACCGCGACGGGCACCTGAAGAGCAACGACTTCCTGTCGATGGACGAGTACCCGCAGATCACCTTCACCTCGACCGAGGTCAAGCAGACCGGCGAGACCTCCTTCGACGTCACCGGCGACCTGACCATCAAGGACGTCACCCGCTCGGTGACCGTCCCGTTCGAGTTCGAGGGCTCCGCGAAGGACCCGTTCGGCAACGACCGCATCGGCTTCGAAGGCTCCACCACGATCAGCCGCAAGGACTACGGCATCACCTGGAACGCCGCCCTCGAGACCGGTGGCGTGCTGGTGAGCGACAAGGTCACCCTCGAGTTCGAGATCTCCGCGATCAAGAACGCCTGACTTCGCCGAGCGGGGACCGGGCTCACCGGTTCCCGCTCGCCCGCAGGTTTTCGATCCCGACGTCGAGCGCCGCTTCGAGGTGGTCGATGCGCCCGGTCGACAGCATCACCACCACGCCGCCCTGGATCCCCGCCAGCAGGGCGGCGGCGGTGCGTTCGGGGTCGGTGTCCGCGGCCACCTCGCCGGCCGCTTGCAGGTGCCGGATGCCGGCCGCGATCTCCTGCCGCCACCGCTCCAGCATCTCGCCGACGACGGCCTGCGCGCCCGGTGTCGCACGGCCGAGCTGGGAGATCAGCACGTTGAGCGGGCAGTGCTGCCCGCGTTCGGTGTAGTGCGAGACGACCGTGTCGCGCCAGCGCCGCCACGCCGCCCACGACGTCAGCCCGCCCAGCTGGGGCTGCTGGGCCGCGATCACCTGATCCGCTTCGTAGCGGGCCACTTCCAGCAGCAGGTCTTCCTTGCCGCCGGGGAAGTAGTGGAAGAGCTGGCTCTTGCTCGTGCCGGTCCGCGCCCGGACGTCGTCCAGCGTCGTGACGGCGACGCCGCGCTCCCGGATCTCCTCCGCCGCGCCTTCGACGATCCGCTGCCGCGTCGCCGCGCCCTTGGCGGTCAGCTGCTTGGTGGCTGGACTCACGGGTCCAATCTAGTCCGTTCGGGCGATTCCGGCCCGGAGAGGTGTGCGGAACCCCGCGGATGGGGAATCGTTTTCCCGGCCCCGGGGAGGGAATCATGCTGCTGGACAAGTTCGTGTTCGACAGGGAACCCGCCCAGGTCCGCCGGGTGCGCGACTGGGTGCGCGAGCGCCTGGCCACGGCGGACGAAGTGCCGGACGAGATCGCGGCGGACGTCGTGCTGATCGCGGGGGAGCTGGCCGCGAACGCGGTCCGCCACGCGATCGGCCCGGTGCGCGCGCTGCTGACGTGCGCGGATTCGACGGTGTGGATCGGTATCGAGGACTCCGGCGGAGCGGCGTGGTTCGACCCGGCGGCGCCCGACGTGGCCCCGGTCGGCACCGGCCTGAAGCTGGTCGCCGCGTGCAGCCGCCGACACGGTCACTTCCACCGCCGAGACGGCGGCAAGACGGTCTGGGCGGAGATCCCGATCGGCACCTGAGGCCCCGCCGGGCGGCGGTCAGTGCGGGGTGTTGCGCGCGTACTCCGTCAGCGCGCTGCGGTTCTGCAGGTTCGACTTCGCCATCAGGCTGGCCACGTGCTTCTCCACCGTCCGCGGCGAGATGTGCAGCCGCCGGGCGATGTCCTTGTTGCCCATGTTGTCCGCCAGCAGCTGCAGCACCTCGTACTCGCGGACGGTCACCCCCGCCGAGCGCAGGCCCGCCGGGAGGCGGTCCGAGCCCGTGCGGCGCTGGCCGACCGCGACGCCGGTCTTGCGCAGCAGCCCGCGGCACGCGCTCGCCACCGCCGTCACGTCCGCCTGGTGGAAGTACTCCTCCGCTTCCTTGAGCCACGTCACCGGGTCGCCCCAGCCGTCGGCCGCGGCGGACTCCGCCACCATGCGCAGGCCGAGGTGCCTGCTCATCGGGAACGGCGCCGCCGCCTCGATCGCCGCCGCCACCGCTTCGTCGGCGAGTTCCGGGGACCCGGCGCGGCCGTGGCGGACCGCGTCGCCCAGCAGGACGAACTGGCGGTTCCAGCGCATACCGCTGACCGCCGCCGGGGGCCGCTCGGGCGGTGCCGTGCCGTCGAGCGCCTCGACCAGCAGCCGCAGGCCGTGCTGGCCCGCCAGGTGGAAGCGGCTCGGCTGGCGCTCCTCCAGGGCCAGCACCTGCGCCAGCTCGCGGCGGGCTCGTTCGGCGTCCTCCTCCAGCAGCGAGCAGAACACCTGCGCCAGCCCGACGCTGAGCACCATCTCCTGCGCGCTGTTGCCGCCCTCGGCGCGGAAGTCGTCGAGCGCCTGCTCCATCCGGACCCGGTCCGCCTGGTGGGCGGCCACCATCGCGCGGGTCATGTGCGTGTACTGCAGCAGCGCGACGAGCCGGAGCCGGCCGAGGACGGCGAGGTTCTCGTCGAGGATCTTCTCCGCCTGCGCGAACTCGCCGCGCATCACCGCGTGCACCGCGCGGCTCGCGTCGACCGCGCAGGTGAGCGTGATCGCGCCGGTGCGCTGGGCCTCCGCGCGGGCCAGGTCGAACGTGCGGACGTCGCCCTCGGCGAGCATCCGGTGCCCGCCGAGGCGGACCAGCACCTGGGTGCGCAGGTGCGTCAGCTGGTGGCGTTCGGCCAGCCGCCGCGCCAGCTGCAGGTAGCGCTCGGCCTCCGCCAGGTCCGTCTCCAGCGCCACCATGCCGAGCACCTGCAACGCCTGGCACGACACGAACGGCACGCCGGCGCGCTCGGCCACCTCCCACGCCTGCTCGGCCAGCAGGCGAGCGCGTTCGGTGTGCGCCGGGCCCGGGACGTCCAGCCACAGCGTCGCTTCGACGGCGTCGAGGCCCGCCTTCTGCTCCTCGGTCATCTCGCCGCCGAGCGGGGCGCGGGCCTGCTCGATCTGGTTGAGGCACTCGTCGTGCCGGCCGCCGATGTAGGCCGCCCACGCCAGCTGGACGTGCAGGTCGACCGCCCGCTCCAGCCGGCCGATCTCGGCGAAACGAGCGGAAAACTCGACGGCGCGGTCGAACTGCCCGGTCTGCCCCAGCGCGTGCAGCAGGGACTCCAGCGCGTCGGCGCGGTCGTCGGGGCTCGCCGTGGCCAGCAGGTCGACGGCGCGGGTCAGCATGGTCACCGCCGTGTCGGCGGCACCGCCGTCGAGGGCGCGCCGGCCGGCTTCGGCGAACAGCCGCCCGGCGCCGGGGTGGTCCATCGCCGTCAGCCGCAGCGCCGCGGCCAGCGCGCACAGCTCGCCGGGCAGGCCCGGGTGCAGCAGCTCGACGGCGTCCGCGGCCCGGCGCGCCAGGTTCGCCTTCGTCGACGGCACGAGCCGGGCCAGCAGCGCCTCCGCGGTGAGCGGGTGGCGGAAGGCGTACCAGCCGGGCGTGGTCTCGTCGGTGGTGACCAGGTGCGCGGCGACGCTCGCGCTGATGTGGTTGTGCAGCATGCGGTCGTCCATGTCGGTCACCGCCTGCACGACCGACAGCGGGAACCGCCGGCCCAGCACAGCGGCCACCGAAAGCAGCGTCTCGCCGTCCGCGCCGAGTGCGTCGACGCGCGCGGCGATGCTGCTGATCAGCGCCTCCGGGACGCGGGCCTGCAGTTCGCCGACGACCTGCCAGCCGTTCGCGCCGCCGACGAGCAGGCCGTCGGTGACCATGCCGTGCAGCAGCTCCTCGACGACGAAGGGCACGCCTTCGCTGTTCTGCCACAACAGGTTCGCGACGGCGGTGGGCACCGCGGCCGGCTCGGTTTCCAGGCAGGCGGCGGCGAAGTCCCGGGTGCGCTCGGCGTCGAGCCGGGTCAGCTCGAAGGTGTGACTGGCCGAGCGCTGCGCCGCCGCGGTCGCCAGCCGCAGCGCCTCGCCGGGTTCGTTGCGCAGGGTCCCGATCAGCATCACCCGGCTCGACGCCAGGTTGTCGACGAGGTACTCGACGATGAACAGCGTTTCGGCGTCCGCGTTGTGCAGGTCCTCCAGCACGATCAGGCAGCCGCCTTCGCGCCCGGCCACCGACAGCAGCCGGAACACCGCCTCGGCCAGGACGAGGAGGTTGCCGTTGTCGTGCGGGCGGTCGCCGCGGTACCAGTCGGGCACGAGCCGGGCGAGCACCGGCACGAGCGGGTCGAGCTCGGGCGCCGCGGGCGGGTGGCCGCCGCGGAAGTGCGACAGCAGGGCTTCGGCCAGCGGCCGGAACGGCACCATCGGGCCGATCGAGCTGGCTCGTCCACGCAGCACGGGGAGCCCGGTCGCCAGTGCCCGTGCGGCGACGTCGGCGGCGAGCCGGGACTTGCCGATCCCGCCTTCACCGACAAGGAAGAAGGCCCCACCGTGGTCGGTGCGGGCCTTCTCCAGAGCCTGGGACAGGGCGCCGAGCTCCCTGTCGCGCCCGATCAGGCGCGTCGATCGGATGCCCATCGCGGTCACTATAACCGGACGGGCGTCCTCCGGGCGTAGGTCGAATTACCGACGCGGTGATCGTCTCACTATCCGGGGAAATTGCCCGTGACGACCGTGATGTCCATGGTGGTGAGGGAGTTCTGGCTGACCCGCGCCGCCTTGCCGGACAGCGCGTGGTTGCGCGCGCCCGTGCGGGAGGAAGTCGGGAGGGTCAAGTCGCCGATCGGGTTGTCCGTGCCGGCGAAGTCGTGCTCGGTCATGCAGGTGGCTCCACTCTCGGTAGTAGTCGTGCTGGGTGAAACGGAAGCTGTTCGGCGAAGCCGGCCGTGAAGACCGGCGTGGCAAACCGGGACTCAGAGGGCGAAGGTGCCGTTGGTGACGACGGTCGGCGAACCGAGCGTGTCGAGCGTGACGCCGGACAGCCGGGGCCGGGTGCCGGCGAGCGCCTGGTTGCGGGCGCCGGCGTGGTTCGCCCGCGGGAGCACCAGGGCGCCGACGGTGGCTTCGGCGGTCTCGGTCGTGGTTTCGCGCATCTGTGGTTCTCTCCTCGTGAGGTGGGGCGGGTGCGGTTCAGCGGGTCGGGGGGCGCAAGAGCAGGGCGGACGGGACGCGGGGGCCGAAACCCAGCCGCAGCAGGCCGTAGCCGATCCCGGCCAGTCCGGTGAGCAGGCCGGGGGAGGGCACGCCGTCGGGGGTGCCGCAGCGCGCGCCGTCCTGTTCGACGGCGGTCAGCAGCAGGCCGGTCCGGGTGGCGAGCGCGGCTTCCGCGCCGGTGTGGCCGGTTTCGGCCAGCACGCCGAGGACGTCGGTGATGCCGGTTTCGCCGTGGCACAGGGACAGGTCGCGCAGCGGTTCCTGGGCGGCGAGGCGCCGGACCTGCTCGTCGAGGCCGCCGAGCACCGCCGGGTCGTCGGCGTAGGCGAGCACCTGGCCGGCCAGGCCGGAGCACCAGCCGTGCCCGGTCGCGGCCTTCGCCGGCGGCAGGGTCGCGGTCTCGCGCGGGTGCCCGGACAGGGCCCAGTCGACGCCGGCCGCGCCGTGCGCGAACCCGGGGTCGGCGAGATCGGGGTCGATGGAGCGGCTCGCGAGCTCGGCCGCGTACGCACCGGCGAGCACGGTGGCGAGGTCCATGCCGGTCTGCGCGGCGACCGAGCGCAGCGCGACCAGGCCGCCGGCCAGCCCGGTGGTGAACCGCGGTGACGTCCGCGGCGTCGGAGCCGGCATCACCGCGACCGTGCGCGCGCAGAGGTCCAGCAGGTCCGGCCGGTCGAGCAGCCGCGCGAGGCGGGCCGCGGCGTAGGCGACGCCGCCGAGCCCGAGCAGGCCGCCCGGCCCGGCCGCTTCGGCGAGGTCCGGGTCGGCTTCGAGCGCGGAAACCAGCGACGGCAGACCGGAAACGGCCTTGCCGGCCAGGTCCCGGTAGCGGTCGATGCCGGTCAGTTCGGCGAGCTGGGCGAGGAACAGCGCCACGCCGGGGTAGCCCTCGCCGAGCCCGCCGCCCATCGGCAGCACGGTCCAGTACTTCTCGTCGACGAGCTCCAGCCCGACCCAGTTGACGCGCCCGTCCGCCGTGCAGGCGCGGGCGATGATGGCGTCGGCGACGCCGCACGCGGCGGAAAGCAGGTGCGCGGGCTCGGGGGTCTTGCTCGGCAGGATGCCGTCGCTGACGCCGCTGCCGGCGTGGGTCTCGGCGGCGGGCCGGGTGGCCAGCGCGGCGGAGATCAGCCACTCCTGGTCGCGGCGGTCGATCGTGGTCATGCCGGCGACCTTCGCCCGCACCGACGCCAGCGGCGTCGTGCCGAGCAGGCCGGCCAGCCGGTTGCCTTCGGTGTCCCAGACGTCGGCGGAGCCGGGCTCGCCGGTGAACATCGGGACGTCGCCCGCCCACAGGTCGGTCAGCTCCGCGGCGACGAGCGCGCGTCGGACGTCGTCGGTGCTGTCGTCGTGCAGCAGCCCGAACGCTTCGTCGCGGGCGGCCGCGTCGGCCAGCAGCGACGGGTGCGTGGTCTCGTCGAGCAGCCGCGTGTAGAAGCTGGTGGGGCGGACCAGGACGCGGACCCCCGCGCCGGCGCAGCTTGCCAGCAGGGCGGCGAACTCGGTCGCGCCGGCGGCGATGGCGTCGTACCCGGCGCGGAAGCCGGCCAGCAGCGCGGCGCCGTGCTCGGCCGGTTCGACGTCGACGCCGCCGAGGGTGGGCCGGTTGACGCCGGTGCCGATGCCGCCGGGCACCCGGACCAGCCGCATCCGGTCGGTGCCGGCGTCGAGCCAGTCGACGCGCTCCAGCGCCGGGGCCGCCGCGCGGCCGCCGCCGAGCCCGGAGATGTCCACCGCACCGTGCTCGCCGACGATCATCTGCGGCAGCAGCATCGTGCGGTGCACCGAGCGGGCCAGCAGCTCCGCGGCCGGGTCACTTTCGCCGCTCTCGGCCGGCAGCACCGGCTGGAACAGCGTTTCGATGTCGATCAGCACCGGCTGGTCGCCGGCCGCGATGATGTTCTCGAAGTGCACGTCGGTGCCGTCGAGGGCGTGCAGGAGGGCGAGCAGCACGCCCTGGCGGCGGTAGAAGCGGTCCACCTCGGTGAGGTCCGCGCACGGCCGGTGCTCGACGAACCGCAGCCAGCCGTAGCCGGGCCGGGCCAGCACGTCGACCGTCTGCAGCTCGAGGCCGGGGACGCGCGGGTTGAGCCAGCCGGCCAGCGCCGTAAACGCCGCGTGCAGGTCGAGCGGGCGCGGCTTGTAGACGACCCGCGCGCCGCTCGCGAACCGGAGTTCGCGGACCGAGCGGCCGCGCTGGTGCGCGTCGCCGGTGCCGCCGCTGACCTCGACCAGCGGGCCGGGATCGGTGCCGACGAACGCGGCCAGCGCCACGCGGTCGGCGTCGAACCGGGCCAGCAGCTCGGTGGCGGCGGCGATGGCGTGCAGCGACGCCTGCGCGGCGAGCCGGGCGAGCACCGGGTAGCGGTGCAGCAGGTCGGTCAGGCCCGCGGGGGTGCTGGTCCGGCGGACGAAGTCGGCGAAGCGCGCCTGCGGCGTCTCGCCGTCGAGGATCCCCTTGTGCCGCACCCGGCCGAGCTCCAGCACCAGGGTGCGGGCGGCGAGGCCGGCCAGCTGGTGACCGAGCTGCGCGGCGCAGCCGTCGGCGACCGGCGCGGCGTCGACGGCGGGCGAACCCGCTGCGGCACCGGCGATCGCGACGCGCACCGCGTCGGTGAAGGGGCGGAACACCGCGGCGAACGCCGTCCGCCAGTCGGCACTTTCACGTGAAAGTGCCGACCTGGGGGCCGCACTTTCACGTGAAAGTGCGGCCTCGGCGAAGTCCACCCACGCGGGGCGGGTGCCACCGGGGCGCCGCTCGTGCGGGGTCAGCCCGGCCGCCCACCAGGTGGGCGGGAGCGTCGTGGTCGCCGGGTTCGGCTGCGGGGGAATCACGGGATCGAGCATGCCAGCGGGTGACGCGGACCACATGGGGGTGCTACGCCCGCATTCCCGCGCGGCATGGGCGCGTTCTGGGGGCTCATGGGGGACCGCGCGGGGAAAGGCCTGGTCGCGAAGTGGGGGATTGGACCGTTCGGACGGGGCGGTTGCGCCGTCCGGCGGGCGGGCTGGGCGGGGGTCCGGGCGGCGCTGCGGCGGCGTGATCCCCCATGCGGGGCACCTTCGGCGCACCGGACTCCGCGCTCGCGCGCGCGGCCGCGACGCTCGCGCGCGAGGCGGACCGGGGGCGGGACCGGCGCGGGAATGCGGGGCCGCCGCACCCATGTGCGCCGGGCGCCGGCCGATGACGATTCGTCGTGAGAAGTTCGCGGCCCGCACCGCGGACGTTCCCCGAACGCACAGGGAGCGACGCACGATGACCACCTTCCAGATCGAGCAGACCCCGGACCGGCCCGCCGTGTCCGCGGGGCCCCCGCTGAAGTTCGTCCTGTCCAGCGTCGAGTCCGACTCGCACATGTGGAACCTCGTCGCCCTCCAGCTGATCATGGAGGAAATGGGCCACGAGGTCGTCAACCTCGGTGCCTGCGTCCCGGTCGGGCGGCTGCTGGCCGCGTGCCACGACGAGCGGCCGGACTGCCTGGTGATCAGCACCATCAACGGCCACGGCCACGTCGACGGCGCCCGGGTGATCTCCGCGCTGCGCTCCGACGCCGTCCTGGCCGGGCTGCCCGCCGTGATCGGCGGCAAGCTCGGCGTCCACGGCGACGCGAACAGCGCGCTGGAGGCCGAGCTGCTGGCGCTGGGCTACGACGCGGTCTTCCACGTCGGCGCCGGCGACTCCGGCCAGGCGATCGAGTCGTTCCGCGAGTTCGTCGCCGCGAACATCCGGACCTTGCGGTGACCGCTGCCCGGTCGGTGTTCAGCGCGTTCGTGGCCGAGCACCGCCGCCGCCGGACGCTCGTCGTCCAGCCGCGGATGGGATTCTCGGAACCGGAAGCGATGCGACGCGGGCTGCGCGCGGTGGCCGGCGCCGGCGTCCCGGCCGTCGGCACGGTGACGCTCGACAGCTACACCCGCACCGGGCAGCACGACCTCGCCGCGATGTCCGTCCAGTCCGGGGTCCCGCTCAACGGCTTCCCGCTGGTGGCGCTGGGCCCGGCCGTCACCGCCGGGCTGGTGGCGGACCTGCCCGGGTTCCCGGTCCAGGTGCGCCACGGCTCGGCGCAGCCCGAAGACATCTTCGCCGTGATGCTCGAAGCCGGCCTCGACGCCTCCGAAGGCGGGCCGGTGTCCTACTGCCTGCCCTACAGCAGCGTCCCGCTGCGGACTGCGGCGAAGGCGTGGTCGCGCTCGGCGTCCCTGCTGGCCGGGCAGGCCGACCGGGGAGTGGACTGCCACCTGGAGAGCTTCGGCGGCTGCATGCTCGGCCAGCTGTGCCCGCCGGGGCTGCTCGTCGCGTTGTCGGTGCTGGAGTGCCTGTTCTTCGCCGAGCACGGTGTGCGCAGCGTGTCGGCCAGCTACGCGCAGCAGACGAGCCCGGAGCAGGACGCCGAAGCGCTGTGGGCGATGCGGCGGCTGTGCGCCGAGGAACTGGCAGGCGTGGACCACCACCTGGTGCTCTACACCTACATGGGGCTGTTCCCCGAGTCCGCGGCCGGGGCGCGGGAGCTGGTCGCCGAGAGCGTCCGGCTGGCCGTGCGGACCGGCACCGAGCGGCTGATCGTCAAGACCACCGCGGAAGCGCACCGGATCCCGACCGTCGAAGAGAACATTTCGGCGCTGCAGCTGGCGCACGCGACCGCGCTGGCGGAACCCGCGCCGGCCGGGCCGCCGGGGGAGACCGAGGTGTACGCCCAGGCCCGGCTGCTGGTCGACGAGGTGCGCTCGCTCGCGCCGACGCTGACCGAGGCGCTGCCGGCGGCGTTCGAGCGCGGCCTGCTCGACGTCCCGTACTGCCTGCACCCCGACAACGGCGGCGAGACCCGCTGCGTGCTCGACGACGAAGGCCGCCTGCAGTGGTGGCACACCGGCCGGATGCCGCTGCCGCCCGCGCTCGGCGGCCGCCGCGGCGACGACCGGGTCAGCGCGACCCGGCTGCTCGCCGACCTGTCCTACCACCGCCGAAGGCTCGACCCGGTCCTGTCCTGATCCGCCCCGACCAGCTGGGAGTGAGAACGCCATGGAGCACACCGATCCGCCGGACCCGCGCACGCACCTGACCTCGGAGACCACCCGGCACGTGCTGGGCCTCCAGCACAAGCTGCTCACCGAGGCGCGCGCGTTCCTCGGCGCCCGCGGCTTCACCGAGCTGCTGCCGCCGGTGATCGGCCCGGTCACCGACCCGGGCGGGCGCGGCGCGAAGCAGGTGGACGTCGACTTCTACGGCCACCGCTACAAGCTGATGACCAGCGCGATCCTGTACAAGCAGGCGTCGCTGCTCGGCTTCTCGAAGATCTTCTACGTCGCCCCGAACGTGCGGCTGGAGCCGCTGGAGACGGCGAACACGAGCCGGCACCTCGCCGAGTTCCACCAGCTCGACGTCGAGGTCGCCGGCGCGTCCCGCGACGACGTGCTCGACCTGCTGCAGGACTTGGTGGCGCACGTGGTGCGCCGGGTCGTCGAGGACGCGGGCGACGTGCTGGAAGCACTCGGCCGCGACTCGGGCGCGTTCACCGACCTGCTCGGCGGCGCGTTCGGCCGGCTGTCGCACGCGACCGCCGTCGAGACGCTGCGCGAGCTCGGGCACCCGCAGAGCGCGGACGCCGAGATCGACTGGGCGGGCGAGGCGATCCTGTCCGAGAAGCACGCGAGGCCGTTCTTCCTCGTCGACTACCCGAAGGGCTCGCGCGGGTTCTACGACCGGGAAAGCGTTTCGGCGCCGGGTGTCCTGCGCAACTTCGACCTGATCGCGCCGGAGGGGTACGGCGAGCTGTGCTCCGGCAGCGAGCGGGAGCACGACTACGGCCGGATCGTCACGCGGATGCGCGAGACGGGCGAGAACCCGGCCAAGTACGCGTGGTACCTCGACCTGGTCCGCACCGGCATTCCCGCCAGCTCCGGGTTCGGCCTGGGGGTGCAGCGGTTCACGCGGTACGTGGCCGGGCTGGACGCGGTGTGGCAGGCGACGGCGTTCCCGAAGCTGCCGGGGGTGGTCTCGCCGTGACCGCATTGAGCGCTGCCGGTTTCCCCGCCGACCAGGTCCGGGAGCGGGCCCGGAACGGTGCCGCGGCGGTGTTCCCGGACGCTTCTTCCTACGGGACTTCCCTGTTCGGCGCGGCTTCCGCTGCTCCCGCGGATCTGCTGGAGTCGGCGCGGCTGGTGCCGCCGGTGTTCGTCCCGCGGCGCCTGGAGAAGCTGATCGAGCTGGGCCGCGAGCCGCTGTACGGCGACGTCTCGCTGGCGGCGTCGATCGGCGGGTTCGCGTCTTCGCTGCCGCTGTACCTGTCGGCGTTCGGCTCGACGCAGGTGGCGGGCGCCGGCCTGGGCGCGGCGGCTTCGGCGCAGGCCGCCCGGCTCGGCATCCCGATGGTGATCGGCGAGAACGTCGTCCCGGTGCACGGCCACGGCCGGGCCGGCGGTCCCTCGGCGGGCACGCTGCTGGAGCGCCTGCGGGCGTACGGCGACGCGGTCCCGGACGGCCTCGGCGGCGTCGTCGTGCAGCAGAGCACGGAGGACGCGGACGCGGAGGTCTGGAACCTCGTGTACTCGGACCCGTCGGCGGCTCCGCTGCTGGAGTCCGGGCGGCTGGCGTTCGAGCTGAAAGTCGGGCAGGGCGCGAAGCCGGGGCTCGGCGGGATGACGCTGGTGGATCCCGCTGCCGCCGCTTCGCTCGCTTCCTTGTACTCGGTCGACCTCTCCCTGGGGTCTTCGGTGCTGCGTAGCAGTTCACCCGGGACGTTCACGCCGGAGATCCTGCGGCAGCAGATCCGCTTGATGCGCAACAACTTCCCGCGCGCCGGCGTGTGGGTGAAGCTCCCACCGGGCCGCGACGTCGCTTCGGCGGCGGCGGTGGCGTGGGAGGCCGGCGCCGACGCGGTGACGGTCGACGGCGCCGAGGGCGGTTCGGGCTGGACGCCGACGTCGTTCGGGCCGGTGGGGCTTCCGCTGGCGGAGTGCTTGACCCGGATCGGCACCCCGGCGGGCTGCCTGCTGGCTTCGGGCCGGATGTGGGAAGGCACGCGGGTGGCGAAGGTCATCGCCCTGGGCGCCCGCGCGGCGGGCCTCGGCCGGGCGGCGCTGCTGGCGGTGGACACGGACCCGGAGTCGGGCCTGGTGCGGTTCGCGGAGGCGCTGGCGCTGGAGCTGCGGATGCTGATCAGCGCACTGGGCCAGTACCAGCCGGACGCGCTGACCCCGGAGGACGTGTGGTTCCCGGGCACGCCGGAGCGAGTGGCGCACGAGGTGCTGTCATGACCCGCGCCGCGGCACCCCTGCGGCGACCCCGGCCGACGGCGGCGGCAGCGGGGGGTGCGTGGTGACCGCCGTGGACGAGCCGCGCACCGCGGCAGCCGAGCCGCGCGCCGTGGCGGCCGAGCCGCGCATCGCGGCAGCGGAGCCGCGCATCGTGGCGGCCGAGCCGCGCATCGTGGCGGCCGAGCCGCGCATCGCGGCGGCCGAGCCGCGCGCCGTGGCAGCCGGGCCGCGCATCGCGGCAGCAGAGCCGCGCATCGCAGCAGCTGAGCCGCGCGCGGCTGCGGCTGCGGCCGTGCCGGGCGTTGCGGCGGGCGGGCCAGTGGCTGCGGCCGCCGGCGTGGGCACTGCCCCGCCCGCCGCGGAGGGTGCTTCCACCGTCGGTGGTTCCGTGATCGAGCCGCCCGCTGCGAGTGGTGGTTCTGTGACCGAGCCGTCCGCCGCGGACGGCGGCTCCACCGCGGGCGGCGGCACCACCGCGTCCGAAGGCGGCGGCACCTCGAAGGCGCGGGCGCTGCCCGCTCCCTTCCTCGGGCTCGTCTTCGCCATGGGGCTCTCCTCCTTCGGCGACGCCGTCTGGCTCATCGCCCTCTCCGTCACCCTCGTCGGCACCGCCGGGCCCGCGCTCGCCGGGCTCGTGCTCGCGCTCGGTTCGCTCCCCAAGGTCATCACCCTCCTGGTCGGCGGCGCCGTCGCCGATCGGACCGGGGCGCGGCGGGTGCTGATCGGCACCGATCTGATCCGGGCCGGGGCCATGCTCGGCGGGGCCGCCGCCGTGCTACTCGCCGGGCCGTCCCTGCCGCTCCTCGCCGGGCTGATCGTCGTCATGGCCGTCGCCAGTGCCTTCTTCATCCCGGCCTCCGACGCGCTGCGGCCGAACCTGCTGCCGCCCGAGCACCTCGTGCGCGGCAACGCCGTCTACCTCGCCGCTGTGCGTGGGGGCCAGGCCGCCGGTGGGGCGCTCGGGTCGTGGCTCGCCGGGCTCGGGGGGCTCGTCGTCGTCGCCGCGGTCAACGGGGTCAGCTTCCTCGTCTCCGCCGTCGCCGCCGGGAACACCAAGACCCTCGCCAAGGCCGAACCCCGGGAGCGCGTCAAGGTCCGGCAGCTGGCCAAGGACGTCGGCGAAGGCTGCCGTTACGTCGCGAAGCGGCCGGCGCTGCGGGCCGCCATGATCGTCACCGGGCTGCTCGAACTCAGCGGTGCCGGGCCGATCAACCTCGGGCTCGTCCTGCTGGGCGGGAACCGGGGCGCCGGCTGGCTGCTCACCGCCATGACGCTCGGGGCGTCGCTCGCCTTCGTCGTCTCGGTCAAGTGGCCGCCGCGGGAAAAGGCCGGGCGGCTGGCCACCTTCGGGCTCGCCGCACAGGCCTGCTGTCTCGCCTTGCTGGCCACGGGGAACCTCGCCGTCGGCATCGCCGCCTTCTTCGCGCTCGGCCTGGTCGCCGGCCTCACCGCACTCGTGCTCGTGAGCCTCGCCCAGCGGTGGTCGACGAAGGAGATGCGCGGGCGCGTGATGTCGATCCTCGCGCTGTTCACCCTGGCCGCCACGCCGGTCGGGAACCTGCTGATCGGCGTCATGGTCGAGGCGCTCGGCGTCCCGCTCACCATGTTCGCCCACGCCGCGGTCGCGCTCGTCGCGCTCGCCCTGCTCGTCGCCACCCCGGCACTCGGCCGGGCCGCACTCACAGAGGAGAAGAAATCATGAGCAACCCCTTCGAAGACGAGAACGGCACCTTCCTGGTCCTGGTCAACGCCGAGAACCAGCACTCGCTCTGGCCATCCACAGTGGACGTCCCGGCCGGCTGGCGGACCGTGCACGGCGAGGACACCCGCGCCGCCTGCCTCGAGTACGTCGAGAAGAACTGGACCGACCTGCGCCCGGCGAGCCTCGTCGCCGCGATGCGCTGACCTTTCCCCGCCGGCAGTGAACGAACTGGAGCTGATCACCGTGAACGACGACGCCCGGCAGCTGCTGGCGGCCTGGAACGACACCACCACCGACGTCCCGGAGGCGGGCCGCACGCTCACCCGGCTCCTCGCCGAGCAGGCGGCCCGCACCCCGGACGCGACGGCGCTGGTGTTCGAAGGCGAGACCCTGACCTACCGAGAACTGCACGACCGAGCCGCCCGGCTCGCGAATCTCCTGGTCGAGCGGGGCGTGGGCCCCGGCGTCCTCACCGGCGTCTGCGCCGACCGTTCCCTTGAGCTGGTGATCGCCCTGCTGGGGGTGCTCAAGGCCGGTGGCGCCTACGTCCCGCTCGACCCGGACTACCCGGCCGACCGCCTCGCGTACATGGTCGCCGACAGCGCCGCGCCGGTCGTCCTCACCCAGACCCACCACCGGCACCTCTTCGCCGCCGAGACCATCCTCCTCGACGCCGTCGACCTCAGTGCCCGCCCGGCGACCGAGCCGAAAGTGTCCACAAAGGACCTCGCGTACGTCATCTACACCTCCGGCTCGACCGGGCGCCCCAAGGGCGTGCTGGTCCCGCACGAAGGCATCGTCAACCGGCTCGCCTGGACCCAGGCCGAGTACGGGCTCACCGCCGAAGACCGCGTGCTGCAGAAGACGCCGTCCAGCTTCGACGTCTCCGTCTGGGAGTTCTTCTGGCCGCTGCTGACCGGCGCCACGCTCGTCCTCGCGCGCCCCGGCGGCCACCGCGATCCCGCCTACCTGGCCGGGCTGATCCGCGCCGAGCGGATCACGACCGTCCACTTCGTCCCGTCGATGCTGCAGGCCTTCCTGCTCGACCCCGCCGCCGCGACCTGCACCGGCCTGCGCCGCGTGCTCTGCAGCGGGGAAGCACTGCCCGCCGAACTGCAGGCCCGGTTCTTCGCGACGCTGCCCGGCGTCGAGCTGCACAACCTCTACGGCCCCACCGAAGCCTCGGTCGACGTCACGTATTGGGCCTGCCGTCCGGAGAACAGCACCGTCCCCATCGGACGTCCGGTGTGGAACACCCGCACGTATGTCCTCGACGCACGGCTGCGGCCGGTAGCGCCCGGGGAGCCGGGCGAGCTGTACCTCGCCGGCATCCAGCTGGCCCGCGGCTACCACGGCCGTCCCGGCCTTACGTCCGAGCGGTTCGTGGCCAGCCCTCATCTGCCGGGGGAGCGGATGTACCGCACGGGCGACCTGGCCCGCCGGGACGAAACCGGGGCGCTGCACTACCTCGGCCGCACCGACCACCAGGTCAAGATCCGCGGCCTGCGCGTCGAACTCGGCGAGATCGAGGCCGTCCTCGACCGCCAGCCCGGCGTCGGCGGCTCCTGCGTGCTGGCCCGCGAAGACCGCGAGGGCGACCAGCGCCTGGTCGGCTACCTCGTGCCGGACGGCACCCCGGACCTCGACGCCCTGCGTGCCGCCCTCGCGGAGCATCTGCCGGAGTACATGGTCCCGGCCGCGTTCGTCGTGCTCGGCGAGCTCCCGCTGACCCCGAGCGGCAAGCTCGACCGCAAGGCCCTGCCCGCCCCCGACTGGGCCGCCGCCCGCACCGGCCGCGCCCCGCGCACCCCGCGGGAAGCCGCGCTCTGCACGCTGTTCTCCGACGTCCTCGGCATCGACGGCGTCGGCATCGACGACGGCTTCCTCGCCCTCGGCGGCCACTCGCTCCTCGCCGCGAAGCTCGTCTCCGGCATCCGCGCCACCCTCGGCCTCGAAGCCGCGATCGGCGACGTCTTCCGCGCGCCGACCCCGGCGGGCCTGGCCGAGCTCCTCGAAGGCGCCGCCCCGGCCCGCGTTCCGCTGACCCCGCGGCGGCGTCCCGAGCCGATGCCGCTCTCGTTCGCCCAGCGGCGGCTGTGGTTCCTCGACCAGGCCGGCACCCGGAACGCCGGCTACCACGTGCCGCAGGCCGTCCGGCTGACCGGCCCGATCGACGCCGGCGTCCTGCGGCTGGCCGTCGGCGACGTCGTCGCCCGCCACGAAGCCCTCCGCACGGTCTTCACCCGCGACGGCGACGTGCCGGTGCAGCACATCCTGCCCGGCGGGGACGTCCCGTGGGCCGTGAAAACGTCCACAGAGGACACGCTGAACCGCGACCTGACCGCCGCGACCGAGGCCGGGTTCGACCTCGCCCGCGAACTCCCGATCCGCGCCACGCTGTTCACCCTGCCCGGCGACGCCGCCGTGCTGCTGCTGGTCGTGCACCACATCGCGTGCGACGGCTGGTCGATGGCCCCGCTGCTGCGCCAGGTCGGCGAGGCCTACGCGGCCCGCATGGCCGGAACCGCTCCACGGTGGACGCCGCTGCCGGTGCAGTACGCGGACTACACGCTGTGGCAACGCGATCTGCCCGTCGAGCGCGACCTCGCCTACTGGCGCGGCGCACTGGCCGGCGCCCCCGAGGAACTGCCGCTGCCCGCCGACCGCCCCCGCCCGGCGGTCGCGAGCCACCGCGGCGGTGTCGTCCCGATGGACGTCCCCGCCGAGGTCCACCGCAAGCTGGCGGCCCTCGCAACGGCCGAAGGCGCGACGCTGTTCATGGTGCTGCAGGCCGCGTTCGCCGCGCTGCTCACCCGGCTCGGCGCGGGCGACGACGTCCCGGTCGGCTCGCCGGTCGCCGGCCGCACCGACGCCGCCCTCGACGACCTCGTCGGGTTCTTCGTCAACACGGTCGTGTTGCGCACCGCCACCGGCGGCGACCCGACGTTCCGCGAGCTGCTGGACCGGGCCCGCGAGACCTGCCTGGCCGCGTTCGAGCACTCCGAGGTGCCCTTCGAGCGGGTGGTCGAGGAGCTGAACCCGGCCCGCTCGCTCGGGCGCCACCCGCTGTTCCAGGTCCTGCTGGTGCTGCAGAACAACGTCGCGGCCGAGCTGGCCCTCGACGGGGTGCGCGCCACCGGCGAACGCGTCGACATCGGGTACGCGAAGTTCGACCTGGCCGCGATCTTCGAGGAACGCGACGGCGAGCTGACCGGCCTCCTCGAGTACGCGAGCGACCTGTTCGACCGCGAGACCGCCGCAGCGCTGGCCGGACGCCTGCTGCGCGTCTTGACCGCCGTCGCGGAGAACCCCGACGCCCGGATCGGCGAGCTCGGCCTCCTCGACGCCACCGAGCACGCCCAGGCCACGGCGGGCGGGCTGCGCGCACCCGCGGTCCCCGCCGTCACCGTGCACGAGGTCGTCGAGGGCCACGCCCGCCACACGCCGGACGCGACCGCGCTGCTGTTCGAGGACCGGTCGGTCAGCTACGCCGAGCTGGACGCCCGCGCCAACGGCGTCGCCGCGCTGCTCGCCGGCGTCCCGGCCGGGCGGATCGTCGCGATCTGCCTCGACCGCGGCCCGGACCTGGTCGCCGCCATCCTCGGCGTGCTCAAGGCCGGCTGCGGCTACACGCTCCTGGACCCGTCGTTCCCCGCCGAGCGCCGGCAGCTGCTCGCCGAGCAGGTCGACGCGCCCTTCGTGCTCGACGACCTGTCCTTCCTGACGCCGACGACGGCCGCGCCGGCCCGCGTGGTGTCCCCGGCCGGGCCCGCCTGCGTCATGTTCACCTCCGGGTCCACCGGCACGCCGAAGGGCGTCGTCGCCTCGCACGAAGCCGTCACCACCACGATCCTCGGCCAGGGCTACGGCGGCGACGTCTGGCTGCAGACCGCGCCGGTTTCCTGGGACGCGTTCGCGTTCGAGCTTTTCGGCGCCCTGCTCACCGGCGCCGCCTGCGTGCTGCAGCCGGGCCCGAAGCCCGAGCCCGCGCTGATCGCCGAGCTGGTCGCGCGCCACGGCGTCAGCACGATGTTCGCCTCCGCCAGCCTGCTCAACTTCCTCCTCGACGAGTACCCGGGCGTGTTCGAGCACGTCCGCGAGGTGCACACCGGCGGGGAAGCGGCGTCGGTCACGCACCTCACGCGGGCTGTCGAGACCTTCCCGGCCGTGGCCTTCACCAATGGCTACGGCCCGGTCGAGAACATGATCTTCGTCAGCTCCCACCGCGTCACCAGCGCCGACCTCACCGGCGCGCCGATCCCGATCGGCGTGCCGCTCAACGGCAAGCGCGCGTACGTGCTGGACGAGCGGCTGCGCCCGATCGCGCCCGGCGTCGTCGGCGAGCTGTACGCCGCCGGCGGCGGGATCGCCGACGGGTACGCGGGCCGCCCGGACCTCACCGCCGTCCGGTTCGTCGCGAACCCGTTTGCGCCGGGGGAGCGGATGTACCGCACCGGTGACCTGGTGCGCCGCCGCGCCGACGGTGTCCTGGCGTACGTCGGGCGCGCCGACGACCAGGTCAAGATCCGCGGGTTCCGCGTCGAGCCGGGCGAGATCCGGACCGCGCTGGGTACCCACCCGGCCGTCACCGAGTCCGCCGTCGTCGTCCGCGAAGACCGGCCGGGGCAGAAGCTCCTGGTCGCCTACGTCGTGGGCGAGCCGGCCGACTTCCGCGCCCACCTCGCGGAGCGGCTGCCCGAACACCTGGTGCCCTCGGCGTTCGTGCTCCTCGACGCGCTTCCCTTGACGGCCAACGGCAAGCTCGACCACCGCGCGCTGCCCGCACCGGAGCGCACGAGCACGTCCCGGGCGCCTCGCACCCCGCGCGAAGAGGTCCTATGCGGGCTCTTCGCCGACGTGCTCGGCGTCGAAACGGTCGGCGTCGACGACGGGTTCTTCGCCCTCGGCGGGCATTCCCTGCTCGCGGCCCGGCTGGTCGCGCGGATCGGCGCCGTGCTCGGCGCCCGGATCGGGGTGGCGGACGTCTTCCGCGCGCCGACCGTCGCCGCCCTCGCCGCCGTGCTCGACAGCGCGCGGGAGGCCCGCCCGGCCGTCGTGGCCCGGCCGCGGCCGGAGGTCCTGCCGCTGTCGTCGAACCAGCGCAGCCTGTGGTTCGTCGAGCAGCTCGACCAGGCCGGCGCGACCTACCACGTCCCTCGCGCGCTCCGGCTGACCGGCCCGCTCGACGTGGCCGCGCTGCGCCACGCGTTCGCCGACGTCGTCGAGCGGCACGAGGCCCTGCGCACGGTGTTCCCCGACACCGACGGCGTCCCCCGCCAGGAGATCCGCCCGCTCACCGCGCTGCCGTGGACCGAAGGCCCGGTGGACGTCGCCGAGTTCGCCGCGCGCGAGTTCGACCTCGCCGCCGACCTCCCGGTCCGCGCGGCACTGCTGCCCGACGGTGACGACCACGTCCTGGTGCTCGTCACCCACCACATCGCGAGCGACGGCTGGTCGTTCGCCCCGCTCCTGCGTGACCTTTCCACCGCCTACACCGCCCGCGTCGAGGGCGAGAGTCCGAAGTGGACGCCGCTGCCGGTGCAGTACGCGGACTACGCGTTGTGGCAGCAGGAAGCCACCGGCGACTCGCTGGAGCACTGGGCCGAGACGCTCGCCGGGCTGCCGGATGAGATCAACCTGCCCTTCGACCACCCCCGCCCGCCGGTCGCGACCCACCGGGGCGCCACCCTGCCGGTGACCCTCGACGCGGACCTGCACGCCCGGCTCCTGGAGCTGGCCCGCGGCGAGCACGCGACGCTGTTCATGGTGCTGCAAGCCGGTTTCGCCGCCCTGCTCTCCCGCCTCGGTGCGGGCGACGACATCGCGATCGGCACGCCGTCGGCGGGCCGCCCGGACGCCGCGCTCGACGACCTCGTCGGCTTCTTCGTCCACACCCTCGTGCTGCGGACCGACCTCGGCGGCGACCCGAGCTTCACCGAGCTCGTGCACCGCGTCCGCGAGCGCGCCCTGACCGCGTTCGACCACGCCGACGTCCCGTTCGAGCGGATCGTCGAACGGCTCAACCCGGCCCGCTCGACCGCGCGGCACCCGCTGTTCCAGGTGATGCTGGCGTTGCAGAACAACGTCGCGGCCAACCTGACCCTGCCCGGCCTGACCGCCGCGGACGTCCCGGTCGCCACGGAGACCGCGAAGTTCGACCTCACCCTGAACCTGGAGGAGAACGCCGGCGCCGACGGGAGCCCGGCCGGCATCGGCGGCTACCTGGAGTACGCGACCGACCTCCTCGAGCCGGGCACCGCGGCCGACCTCGCCGACCGGTTCGTCCGGCTGCTGACCGCGGCCGTCGAAGCCCCCGCCGCGCCGCTGTCCACAGTGGACCTGCTGGCGCCCGCGGAAGCCGCCGCGATCGACGCGGCCAACGCCGGCACGGCGGTCCCGGTCCCGGACACCTCGGTCATCGAGCTGTTCGAAGCCCAGGCCGCGCGCACCCCGGACGCGCCCGCGCTGGAGTTCGGCGCGACGACGCTGACCTACGCCGAGCTGAACGCCCGCGCCAACCAGCTCGCCCGGCATCTGGCCGGGCGCGGCGCCGGGCCGGAACGGTACGTCGCCCTCGCCCTGCCGCGCGACGAGCACCTGGTCGTCGCGATGCTCGCGGTGCTCAAGACCGGCGCCGGCTACCTCGCGCTCGACCTGGACTACCCGGCCGACCGGATCGCGATGATGCTGGAGGACGCCGACCCGGCCCTCGTCGTCACCCGCGACGAACTCGTCTTCGCCGGACCGGCGGAGAACCCGGCGCACACCGCGTCCCCGGACAGCCCCGCGTACGTGATCTTCACGTCCGGCTCGACCGGCCGCCCGAAGGGCGTCGTCGTCCCGCGCCGCCCGCTGCTGAACTTCCTCCTGGACATGGTGGACCGGTTCGGCATCGCGGCCGGGGACCGGCTGCTGGCCGTCACCACGGTCGGCTTCGACATCGCCGGCCTGGAGATCTTCGCGCCGCTGCTGGCCGGGGCGACCGTCGTCCTCGCGAGCCGCGACGACGTGCGCGACACCCGCGCGCTGGCCGCCCTCGCCGAAGACGTCACCCTCCTGCAGGCGACGCCGAGCCTCTTCCACGCGCTGCTGGCCGAGCCCGTCGACCTCTCCGGCGTGCACGTCCTGGTGGGCGGCGAAGCCCTGCCCGACGACCTCGCGGTCGCGCTGCGGGCCCGGGCCGCGTCGGTGACCAACATGTACGGCCCGACCGAGACGACGATCTGGTCGACCACCGCCCGCGTCGGCGAAGGGGCGCCGACCATCGGCACGCCGATCGCCAACACGCAGGTGCACGTGCTGGACCGCGCGCTGCGGCCGGTGCCGCCGGGCGTCCCGGGCGAGCTGTACCTCGCCGGCGACGGCGTCGTGCGCGGCTACCTCGGGCGGCCCGATCTGACCGCCGACCGGTTCGTCGCGAGCCCCTTCGGTGCCGGCGAGCGGATGTACCGCACCGGTGACCTGGTCGCCCGCCGCCGCGACGGCGAACTCCGGTTCCTCGGCCGCGTCGACCACCAGGTCAAGATCCGCGGGTTCCGCATCGAGCTCGGCGAGATCGAGGCCGTGCTGGCCACCCACCCGGCGGTCGCGCTGCGCGCGGTCGTCGTCCGCGAGGACCGGCCCGGCGACAAGCGCCTGGTCGCCTACGTCGTGCTGACGTCGCCGATCGAGACCGAGGAACTGCGCCGGCACCTCGCCGCCGCGCTGCCGGGGTACATGGTGCCCTCGGCGATCGTGGCGCTCGACGAGCTGCCCCGGACGCCGAACGGCAAGCTCGACCGCAAGGCGCTGCCCGCGCCCGCCCTCGAGACCGGTGCCGGCCGGCTCCCGAGGACCGCGCGGGAGCACGCCCTGTGCGAGCTGTTCGGCGAGGTCCTCGGCGTGCCCGAGGTCGGGATCGACGACGGCTTCTTCGACCTGGGCGGGCATTCGCTGCTCGCCACCCGGCTCGCCGGGCGGATCCGCGCGGTGCTCGGCCTCGACGTCACCGTGCGGGCGCTGTTCGCGAACCCGACCGTGGCCGGCCTGTCCGAAAGCCTCGGCGACGCCGTCGCGGCCCGCCCGGCCGTGACGCGGCGCGAGCGGCCGGCCCGCCTCCCGCTGGCGCCCGGCCAGGAACGCCTGTGGTTCCTGGCGCGGATGGACTCCGCGGACACCGCGTACCACATGCCGATCGCCCTGCGGCTGCGCGGCGCCGTCGACACCGCCGCGCTGGCGGCGGCACTGTCCGATGTGGCCGGTCGCCACGAAGCCCTGCGCACGTACTACGCCGAGGACGAGTCCGGGCCGTACCAGGTGATCCTGGACTCCTTCGAGGTGCCGTTCGAGGTCGCGACCGGCTCGGTCGCCGAAGCCGCGCGCACGCCGTTCGACCTGGCCGCCGCGCCGCCGGTGCGGTCCTGGCTGTTCGGCGAGGGGGACGAGCACGTCCTGCTCGTGCTGACCCACCACATCGCCGGCGACGGCTGGTCGATCCCGGTCCTGCTCCGCGACCTCGCCGAGGCGTACGCGGCCCGGCTCGGCGGCGACGCTCCGAAGTGGACCCCGCTGCCGGTGCAGTACGCGGACTACACGCTGTGGCAACGGGAACTCGACACCGACCTCGCGTACTGGACCGGCGCGCTCGCCGGGCTGCCCGAGGAACTGGCGCTGCCCTACGACCGCGTCCGGCCCGCGACCGCGGACCACACCGGCGGGTCCGCGGCCATCACGATCCCGGCCGGACTGCACGCCCGGCTGCTGGAGCTGGCAGCCGGGCAGCGCGCGACCCTGTTCATGGTCCTGCAGGCCGCACTCGCCACTTTGCTGGCGCGCTTCGGCGCCGGGGACGACATCCCGATCGGCACCCCGGTTGCCGGCCGGCCCGACCCGGTCCTCGACGACCTCGTCGGCTTCTTCGTCAACACCGTGGTCCTGCGGACGGACCTCGGCGGCGCGCCGACGTTCACCGAGCTGGTGGACCGCGTCCGCGAAGCCGACCTGAGCGCGTTCGAGCACGACGACGTACCCTTCGAGCGACTGGTCGAAGAGCTGAACCCGGCCCGCTCGGCCGCCCGGCACCCGCTGTTCCAGGTGATGCTGGTGCTGCAGCAGGACACCCCGGCGCCGGTGCTGCCCGGAGTGGAGTGCGAGCCGTACGAGGTGGCCCGCGCGGTCGCCAAGTTCGACCTCACCGCCGCCCTGGAGGAACACCCCGGCGCCGGCGGGATCACCGGTGCCTTCGAATACGCGACCGCGCTGTTCGACGCCGCCACCGCCGAGCGGCTGGCGAGCGCGTTCGTCCGGCTGCTGGAGCAGATCGCCGACGCGCCTTCGACGCCGGTGGCCGCGTTCGAGGTGCTGACCGCCGCCGAGCGCGACCTCGTGGCGGCCGCGGGCAACGCCGGCCGGGTGAGCGCCGCGCCCGTGGACTGCCTGCACACGATCGTCGAGCGGCAGGACCCCGCCGCCGTCGCGATCCTGTTCGAGGGCGAATCGCTGACCTACGGCGAGCTGAACGCCCGCGCCAACCAGGTCGCCCACCACCTCCTCGACGACGGCGTCCAACGCGGCGAGGTCGTCGGAGTTCTGATCGAACGCGGCCTCGACTTCGCGATCGCGGTCCTCGGCGTGCTCAAGTCCGGCGCCGCCTACACCCTGCTGGACCCGAGCTACCCGGCCGAGCGGCTGGCCGCGGTCACCGCGCAGGCGGGCGTCGAGCGGGTGCTCAGGTCCCTGCCGAGCCACCCGGACACGGCGAACCCGGGCGTCGAGCTGACCCCGGCCGACCTGGCCTGCGTCATGTTCACCTCCGGCTCGACCGGCGTCCCCAAGGGCGTCGCGACTTCGCACCGCGGGGTCGTCGCCACGATGGGCCAGGGCTACGCCACCTTCGACGCCGAGCAGGTGTGGCTGCAGTGCGCGCCGGTGTCGTGGGACGGCTTCGCGCTCCAGCTGTTCGGCGCGCTGCTCCACGGCGGCCGCACGGTCCTGCAGCCGGGCCAGAACCCGGAGCCGGAGCGGATCGCCGCGCTGGTCGCCGAGCACGGCGTCACCGTGCTGCACGCCTCGGCCAGCCTGTTCAACTACCTCCTGGACTCCGAACCGCAGGTCTTCACCGTGCTGCACCGCGCGATGACCGGCGGCGAGCCGGCCTCGGTCGAGCACGTGACCAAGGCGCTGCGCGAGTACCCGGACGTCAAGCTGATCAACGGCTACGGCCCGGCCGAAAGCATGGGTTACACGACGTTCCACCCGATCACCGCCGCCGACCTCGGCGGCACGGCGATCCCGATCGGCCGCCCGGTCGCGAGCAAGCGCGCGTACGTCCTCGACGCGCACCTGGCCCTGGCCGCGCCCGGCGTCACGGGTGAGCTGTACCTCGGGGGCCACGGCCTGGCCGACGGCTACCGCGGCCTGCCCGCCGCGACGGCCGAGCGGTTCGTCGCGAACCCGTTCGTCCCGGGGGAGCGGGTGTACCGCACCGGCGACCTCGTCCGGTGGCGCGCCGACGGCGTCCTCGAGTACGTCGGCCGCGCCGACGACCAGGTCAAGGTCCGCGGCTTCCGCGTCGAACCGGGTGAGGTCCGCGCGGTGCTGGCCCGCCACGACGGCGTCGAGCAGGCCGCGGTCGTCGTCCGCGACGGCCGCCTGATCGGCTACGTCGTGGGCACCGCCGAACCGGCCGCGCTGCGGGCGTACCTGGCCGGGCGGCTGCCGGACTACCTGGTGCCCTCGGCGATCGTGGCGCTGGACGAGCTGCCTCGGACGGCGAACGGCAAGCTCGACCGCCGCGCGCTGCCCGCCCCCGACTTCGCGGCGGCGTCCCGGCGCCGGCCGCGGACCGTGACCGAGAACGTCCTCTGCGGACTGTTCGCCGAGGTGCTCGGCCTGCCGGAGGTCGGCCTCGACGACGGGTTCTTCGACCTGGGCGGGCATTCGCTGCTGGCCGCCCGGCTGATCGGCCGCGTCCGCGCGGTGCTCGGCGTCGAGCTGGGCATCCGGGACCTGTTCCGCACCCCGGCGGTCGCGGGGCTGGCCGAGGTCCTCGGGGACGCCGCTCCGGCGCGCCCGCCGGTG
This sequence comes from Amycolatopsis sp. FBCC-B4732, assembly GCF_023008405.1. Classification (NCBI taxonomy): domain Bacteria; kingdom Bacillati; phylum Actinomycetota; class Actinomycetes; order Pseudonocardiales; family Pseudonocardiaceae; genus Amycolatopsis; species Amycolatopsis sp. FBCC-B4732. The sequence continues at coordinate 3,672,766 of NZ_CP095376.1, read as the reverse complement.
ACGCGGCGCGAACGGCCCGAGCGGCTCCCGCTCTCGTTCGCGCAGCAGCGGCTGTGGTTCGTCGACCAGGCCGAGGAGGCCAACGCGGGCTACGACGTCCCGCGCGCCCTGCGCCTGCGCGGCTCTCTCGACGTGCCCGCCCTGCGAGCGGCCCTGGCCGACGTCGTCGAACGGCACGAGTCGCTGCGGACGGTGTTCCCGTCCCGCGATGGCGAGCCGTGGCAGGAGATCCTGGCCGGCTTCGAGGTGCCCTGGTCGGTCGTCGAGTCCACTGAGGACGAACTGGGCGACGTGCTGGCGGCGGCCGCCGCGCACGTCTTCGACCTGCGCACCGAGCTGCCGATCCGGGCGCACCTGGTCCGGGTCGCCGCCGACGACCACGTGCTGCTGCTGGTGCTGCACCACATCGCCTCCGACGGCTGGTCGGCCACGCCGCTGTGGAACGACCTCGCCACCGCCTACGCGGCCCGCCTCGACGGTGCCGCTCCGGGCTGGGCGCCGCTGCCGGTGCAGTACGCGGACTACACGCTGTGGCAGCGGGAAGTCCTCGACGACGACGAGGTCGGCGGCCAGCTCGCGTTCTGGCGGGACGCCCTCGCCGGGGCGCCGGAAGAGCTGGCCCTGCCCGCCGACCGGGTCCGCCCGGCGGTGGCGAGCCACCGCGGCGGCTCGGTGGAGTTCGCGCTCGGCGCCGACGTCCACGCAGGACTGGCCGAGCTGGCCCGCCGCGGCGGCGCGACGCTGTTCATGGCCCTGCAGGCCGGGTTCGCCGCGCTGCTCTCGCGGCTCGGTGCGGGCGACGACGTCCCGCTCGGCACCGCGGTCGCCGGCCGCGGCGACACCGCGCTGGACGACCTCGCCGGCTTCTTCGTCAACACGCTCGTCCTGCGCACCGACGTGTCCGGGCAGCCGACGTTCCGGCAGCTCCTGGCCCGCGTCCGCGACGCCGGGCTGGCCGCGCTCGCGCACGCCGACGTCCCGTTCGAGCGGGTCGTCGAAGAGCTGAACCCGGCGCGGTCGGCCGCCCGGCACCCGCTGTTCCAGGTGATGCTGGTGCTGCAGAACAACGCCACCGCCCGGCTGAGCCTGCCGGGACTGGCCACCGAAGGCGTCGCGGTCCGCCGGGACGTCGCCAAGTTCGACCTCACCGCGGGCATCGAGGAGAACCACGCCGCCGACGGCAGCCCGGCCGGGCTGACCGGGCAGCTGGAGTACGCGGCCGACCTGTTCGACGCGGCCACGGCGACGGCGATCGCGGCCCGGTTCGCCCGGTTCCTGACCGCCGCCGTCACGACGCCGGACGTCCCGGTGACCGAGCTGGACCTGCTCACCGGCGACGAGCGCGCCGCGCTGCTGGCCCAGGGCACGACGGAGGTGACCGCGCCCGGCATGCGGCTGCACGAGCTGTTCGAGCGGCAGGCGGCCTGGGCACCGGACGCGACCGCGCTGGTCTTCGAAGGCTCACCCCTGACCTACCGGCAGCTCGACACCGAGGCCAACCGGCTCGCCCGGCACCTGATCGCCGAAGGCGTCCGGCCCGGTGACCTGGTGGGTGTCCACATCGGACGGTCACCGCGGCTGGCCGTCGCGCTGCTCGCCGTGCTCAAGGCGGGCGCCGCCTACACCGTGCTGGACACGGACTTCCCCGCGGAACGCCTCCTCGGCGCGCTGCGGCGGACGTCGGCCGCGGTCGTCCTCACCGACGGCCGTCACCTGCCGTGGCGGCGGATCGACGTCGTCGAAGACGCGGCCGCGATCGCCGTGCGCGACGGCGGTGTCCTCGGCCTGCCGGGCCGCCCGGACGACCTCGCCGTCGTCATGTTCACCTCCGGCTCGACCGGCGTCCCCAAGGCGGTCGCGGCCCCGCACCGCGCGGTCGTGGGCACGCTGACCGGCCAGGACTACGCCGGGTTCGGCCCGGACGACGTCTGGCTGCAGTGCGCGCCGGTGTCGTGGGACGCGTTCGGCACGCAGCTGCTCGGCCCGCTCCTGGCCGGCGGCACGGTGGTGCTCCAGCCCGGCCAGCGCCCCGAACCGGCGCTGATCGAGGACCTGGTCCTGGCGCACGGCGTCACCGTCCTGGACGTCTCGGCGAGCCTGTTCAACTTCCTGGTCGACGAGCACCCGGCGGTGTTCGCGACGGTCCGCTGCGCGATGACCGGCGGCGAGGCGGCCTCGCCCGCGCACCTGGCGAAGGTGCTGCGGGAGTACCCGCACGTCGCGGTCGTCAACGGTTACGGCCCGGCCGAGACCATGGGCTTCAGCACCTTCCACGCCGTCACCGCGGTCGACGGCCCGGTCCCGATCGGGCGGCCGCTGACCGGCAAGCACGCCTACGTCCTCGACGCCCGGCTGCGGCCGGTGCCCGCCGGGGTCGTCGGCGAGCTGTATCTCGCCGGCGTCGGCACCGCCCACGGCTACCTCGGGCAGCCCGGCGCGACGGCCGAGCGGTTCGTGGCTTCGCCGTTCCGGGCGGGGGAGCGGATGTACCGCACCGGCGACCTCGCCCGGTGGAACGCCGGCGGCGTGCTGGAGTACGCCGGCCGCGCGGACGACCAGGTCAAGATCCGCGGCTTCCGCGTCGAGCCCGGCGAAGTGCAGGCCGTACTGGCCGCGCACGACGGCGTCACGCAGGCGGCGGTCGTGGTCCGGGACGGGCTGCTGGTCGCCTACGTCGTGGGCACCGCCGACCCGGCCGCGGTCTCGGAGTTCGCGGCGGCCCGGCTGCCCGAATACCTGGTCCCGTCGGTGATCGTGCCGCTGGCCGAGCTGCCGCGGACCGCCAACGGCAAGCTGGACCGCGCCGCGCTGCCGGCGCCGCAGCGGGTCGTCGCCGGGCACGTCGCCCCGCGCACCGCCGTGGAGACCGCGCTCGCCGCGATCTGGGCGGACGTCCTCGACGTGCCGGAACCGGGGGTGGCGGACAACTTCTTCGCCCTCGGCGGGCATTCGCTGCTGGCGGCCAAGGTGACCGGCCGGATGCGCACCGAGTTCGGTGTCCGGCTGGGCGTGCGGGCGCTGTTCGAGGCGCCCACGATCGCGGCGCTGGCCCGGCTGGTACCGGACGCGTCCACTGTGGACTTCGAGCCGATCCCGGTGCGCGAGCACGGCGCGCGGACGCCGCTTTCGCCCGTGCAGCGCGGGCTCTGGTTCGCCGACCGGCTCGCCCCGGGCTCGGCGGAGTACCTGGTCCCGCTGGCGTTGCGCATCGAGGGCGTCCTCGACACCGGCGCGCTGGCCGGCACGCTGTCGGCGGTGGTGGCGCGGCACGAGGTGCTGCGCAGCCGGTTCGTGGAGACCGGCGGCGAACCCGTGCAGGTGGTGGACCCGGTGCGCCCGGTGCCGCTCCCCGTCGTCGAGGTGACCGACGTCGAGGCGTTCGTGCGGGCGCAGGTGGACACCCCGCTCGACCTCGAGCACGGGCCCGTCTTCCGGGCCGCGCTGGGCCGCGTGGCCGACCGCGACCACGTCCTGGTGCTGCTGCTGCACCACATCGTCGCCGACGGCTGGTCCATGGGCGTCCTGGCCGCCGAACTGCGCGACCACTACGCCGGGATGACGCCCGCGGCCTTGCCGGTGCAGTTCGGCGACGTCGCCGCGTGGCAGGCGAACGCGTCCGACGAAGCCGGGCTCGCCTTCTGGCGGCAGGCGCTCGACGGCATGCCGCACGTCGCCGAGCTGCCCGCCGACCGGCCGCGGCCGCTCACCCGGGACATCGACGGCGCCAAGACCCCGGTGCACATCCCGGCTCCCGTGGTGCGCAAGCTGGCCGAACTGGGCGCCGGGCACGGCGCGAGCCTGTTCATGACCGTGCTCGCCGCCTTCGAGGTCCTGATCAGCCGGTACACGGGCCTGCGGGACTTCGCGATCGGCACCCCGGTGTCCGGCCGGAGCCACCCGCAGACCGAGCCGCTCATCGGGCACTTCGTCAACACCGTGCCGCTGCGCGCGGACCTGACCGGCGACCCGGCGTTCACCGAGCTGCTGACCCGCGTCCGCGCGAGCACCCTGGCCGCGTTCGACCACGACGACGTCCCGTTCGACCGGATCGTCGAGCTGCTGCGCCCGCAACGCGACCTCACCCGCACCCCGCTGGTGCAGATCGTCTTCGCCCTGCAGAACACCGAGGAGGCGGGCTGGGCACTGCCGGGCTTGGCGGTCGAGAAGCTCGCCGTCGACACCCGGGTCAGCAAGTTCGACCTCGAACTCGCGCTCGCCCAGGACGCCGACGGTGCCCTGACCGGCATCTTCGAGTACCCGACGGCGCTGTTCGACGGCACCACGATCGAGCGGCTGGCCGGCCACTTCACCACGCTGCTGGCCCGCATCGCCGACGCGCCGGGCACCCCGGTCGGCGAGCTGGACCTGCTGGGCGAGGCCGAGCGGGACCACCTCGTCCACGGCGTCAACGACACCGCCGTCGCCTACGACGAGTCCGCCTGCCTGCACCACCTGATCAGCGAGCAGGCGCGGAAGACCCCGGACGCGGTGGCCGTCGAGTACCTGGACGAGCACATCGATTACGCCGAACTCGAACGGCGGGCGGGCGTGCTCGCCGCGCGGCTGGCCGGCCACGGCGTCGGCCCGGACGTCCCGGTGGGCTTGCGGATGGACCGCTCGATCGACCTGATCGTCGGCCTGGTCGCGATCCTCAAGGCCGGCGGCGCGTTCGTCCCGATCGAGACCGACGCACCGGAACCTCGGGTGCTCGGCATCCTCGGCGACGCGCAGTCCCCGGTCTGCCTGGTCAACGCGGGCGCACCGACGCCGGACAGCACCGACGTCGTCTTCCTCGAAGTGTCCGGATTGGACGGTGCGGCGGCGCCGTGGCCGGACACCACCCACCCGGACAACCTGGTGTCGATCTACTACACCTCGGGTTCCACCGGGAAGCCGAAGGGCGTCGCCAGCACCCACCGCGGCTGGGTCAACCGGCTGCGCTGGCACCAGGACACCTACCGGCTCCAGCCGGGCGAAGGCGTGCTGCAGAAGACGACGCTGGTGTTCGACGACGCCGCCGTGGAATGCCTGTGGCCGCTCGTCGTCGGCGGCCGCGTCGCGCTGATCCCGCCGGGCCTGCACCGCGACCCGGCCGCGATCCTGGCCGGAGCGGTCAAGCACCGGGTGGTCAACCTGCAGTTCGTGCCGAGCATGCTGACGCTGTTCCTGGAACAGCTGACCCCGGCCGACCGGGCCGCGCTCAAGACGGTCCGCAACGTCATCACCAGCGGCGAAGCCCTGCAGCCGGAACTGCTGAAGCTTTTCTTCGACCGCTTGGGCGAGACCGCCACGCTGCACAACCAGTGGGGTGCCACCGAGGTCTCGATCGACTCGACCATGCGCGAATGCCTGCGGGCCGACCTCGACGGCGCGGGCTCGGTGAGCGTCGGGTCGCCGATCGCCAACAACCAGATCCACGTCCTCGACGAGCACCTGCGGCCGGTCCCGGTCGGCGTCCCCGGTGACCTCTTCATCGGCGGCGTCGGCCTGGCCCGCGGCTACCTCGGCGACCCGGTCAAGACGGCGTCGGCGTTCCTCGCCAGCCCGTTCGAACCGGGGGAGCGGCTCTACCGCACCGGCGACCGCGGCCTGCGCACCCCCGACGGCGCGCTGACCTTCCTCGGCCGGCAGGACTCGCAGGTCAAGATCCGCGGCATCCGCGTCGAGCCCGGCGAGGTCGAGCAGGTGCTCCTGGAGCTGCCCGGCGTGCGCGAGGCGGCCGTCACGGTGTGGCAGCCGACACCGGGCGACAAGCGCCTCGCCGGGTACGTCACCCCGCAGGCCGGCGTCACGCTCACCGAGGCCGCGATCCGTGCGCAGCTGCGCGAGCGGCTGCCGGTGTACCTCGTGCCGACGGCGCTGAGCGTGCTGCCCGAGTTCCCGACCACCACGAGCGGCAAGATCGACCGCAAGGCACTGCCCGCCCCGGCCGCGGCCGGCGCCGAGTACCGCGCGCCGGAAGGCCCGATCGCGGAGCTGGTCGCCGGGGTGCTGGGGACCGTGCTCGGGGTCGAGCGGGTCGGCGCCGACGACAACTTCTTCGACCTGGGCGGGCACTCCCTGCTGGGGGTGCGGGTGGTCGCCGAGCTGCGCAAGCGGCTCTCGGCGGACATCCCGATCCGGCTGATCTTCGACTCGCCCACGGTCGCGGAACTCGCCGACGCCGTCGCCCGCGCCACCAAGCGCGAGTTCGAGGCGATCCCGAAGCGGGCGGGCGGCCCGGCGCCGCTGGCCGGCGTGCAGACCGGCATGTGGCTGGCCGACCGGATGGCGCCCTCGAGCGCGGAATACCTGGTGCCCAACGCGGTCCGGCTCCGCGGCCCGCTCGACGTCGACGCCCTCGCCGCCGCGCTGACGAAGCTGGTGGAACGGCACGAGGTCCTGCGGACCCGGTTCGTGGAGATCGACGGCGAGCCCCGGCAGGTCGTCGACCCGGCCGGGCCGGTCCCGCTGCCGGTCACCGCGATCGAGGCGATCGAGCCGTTCCTCGCGGTGCGGGGCATCGACCTCACCACCGGGCCGGTGTTCGCCGCCGCGCTCGGGCGGCTGGCCGAGGACGACCACGTGCTGCTCCTGTCGGCGCACCACATCGTGCTCGACGGCTGGTCCGAAGGCATCCTCGCCGAGGAGCTGCGTGACCTCTACGCGGGTGCCGAACTGCCGCCGCTGCCGGTGCAGTACGCCGACGTCGCCGCCTGGTCCCAGCCGACCGAAGCGGACGTCGAGTTCTGGCGGGCGCAGCTCGCCGGCGTGCCGCAGGTCGTGCAGCTCCCGGCGGACCGCCCGCGGCCGCCGGTGCGCGACCCGCGGGGCGCGCGGTACGAGTTCACCGTGCCCGCGGAGCTGGCCGCCCGGCTCGGCGAGGTCGGTGCGGAAGCACGGGCGAGCCTGTTCATGACGCTGCTGGCCGGGTTCCAGGTGCTCGTCTCGCGGCACACCGGGCTGCGGGAGTTCGCGATCGGCAGCCCGGTCGCCGGCCGCGACCACCCCGACACCGAGCGGCTGATCGGCCAGTTCGTCAACACCCTCGCCCTGCGCGCGGACCTGACCGGCTCGCCCGGCTTCACCGAGCTGCTGGGCCGGGTCCGCGAGACGGCGCTGAACTCCTTCAGCCACCAGGAAGTCCCGATCGACCGGGTCGTGGCCGAGCTGCGGCCCGACCGCGACCCGAGCCGGAACCCGTTGGTGCAGCTGATGTTCGCGCTGCAGACGGTGTCCGCGGGCAGCTGGGAGCTCGCCGGGCTGGACTGCGAGCCGCTCGGCGTCGAGACCGGCGCGGCCAAGTTCGACCTCGCCATGGTCCTGCGCGAGCAGGCCTCCGGCGAAGTGGGCGGGGTGCTGGAGTACCCGGTCGCGTTGTTCGACGAGGACACGGTCGCCGCGTTCGCCGACCGGTACCTGCGGCTGCTGGCCGGGTTCGCGGCAGACCCGGCGCGACCGGTCGACCGCGTCCCGATGCTCGACGCGGCCGAAGTCACCGCCACCGAAGCCGACGCGCCGGGCGGCACCTTCGCCGGGCTCGTCGAGGCCCAGGTGCGGCGGAACCCGGACGCCCCGGCCGTCGTGGCCGGTCCCGGTTCGCTGACCTACGGCGAACTGGACCGCGCGGCCAACCGGCTGGCGCACGCCCTGCGCGAACGCGGGGCCGCCCCGGAAACGGTGGTCGCGCTGCTGCTGCCGCGCTCGGCCGACCTGGTCGTCGCGCAGCTTGCGGTGGTCAAGACCGGGGCCGCGTTCCTCCCGATCGACCCCGGTTACCCGGCCGAGCGCATCCGGTACATGCTCGACGACGCGAACCCGGTGGTGGTGCTGAAGGACCTCGGGATGTCCACAGTGGACGAAAGCCCGCTGGACGTGGTGGTCCGCCCGGAGCACGCGGCGTACGTGATCTACACGTCGGGTTCGACCGGACGCCCGAAGGGGGTCGTCGTCAGCCACGCCGGCCTCGGCACTTTGGTGGCCAACACCATCGCCGCCTACCAGGTCGGCCCGGGCGACCGGGTGCTGCAGTACGTGTCCCCGAGCTTCGACGCGTCGATCCTCGAGCTGTGCGCGTCCCTGATGACCGGTGCGGCCCTGGTCGTCACCCCGCCCGGCCCGCTGCTGGGCGACCAGCTGCGGGACGTCCTCGCCGAAGGCCGGGTGACGCACGCGCTCATCCCGCCGGCGGCGCTGGCCACCGTGGAAGACGCGGACCTGCCGGACTTCCGGACGGTCGTGGTCGGCGGCGACGTCTGCCCGCCCGAGCTGGTCGCCCAGTGGGCGCCCGGGCGCCGGATGCTCAACATGTACGGCCCGACCGAAGCCACCGTCGTCTCGACGGTGTCCGAACCACTGGTGGCCGGCGCGCCGGTGAACATCGGCCGGGCGCTGCGGTACACCAGCGCGTACGTCCTGGACGACCGGCTCCAGCCGGTGCCACCGGGCGTCGCGGGTGAGCTGTACGTGGCGGGCCCGGGCCTCGCCCGCGGCTACCTCGGGCGGCCGGGGCTGACCGCGAGCCGGTTCGTGGCGAACCCGGCGGGCGGGCGGATGTACCGCACCGGCGACCTCGTCCGCCGGACCCGCGCCGGGGAGCTGGAGTTCCTGGGCCGGACCGACGACCAGGTCAAGATCCGCGGCTTCCGCATCGAGCTCGGCGAAGTCGAGTCCGCGCTGCGGGCGCACCCGGCGCTCACCGCGGCGGTCGTGCTTGCCAAGCCGGACCCGGCCGGCCAGAAACGGCTGGTCGCCTACGTCGCCGGCGAGGTGACGGCCACGGACCTGCGGGCGTTCCTCGGGCAGCGGCTGCCGGAGCACCTGGTGCCGAGCGCGTTCGTCGTGCTCGACGCCCTGCCGGTCAACGCCAGCGGCAAGCTCGACCGGGCGGCGCTGCCCGAACCGGCCGAGGAAGTGGCGGACTACCTCGCCCCCCGCAGTCCCGAGGAGCAGCTGATCGCCGACATCTGGAGCGAGGTGCTCGGCGTGCCCCGCGTCGGGCTCGGCGACGACTTCTTCGCCCTCGGCGGGCATTCCGTGCTCGCCGCCAAGGTCCGGATGCGGCTGCAGGCCGCGTTCGGGGTGGACCTCTCCCTGCCCGTGCTGTTCCAGACCACCACGGTCGCCGCGCTCGCCGCCGTGGTCCACACCGAGATCGAGGCCGAGCTCGCCGGCATGTCCGAGCAGGAGCTCCTCGACTCCCTCTCTGAGGAGGCCAGCGCATGACCACGTTCGACATCCGCCCCGCCGCCGAGCCGGCCGACGCCGAGCGCGCCGCACGGCTGCGGGCCGCGGTGCTCGCGAAACGGCTGCGCGGCCGGGCCGCCACGCCGGCGCGGGCGTTCGGCCGCGCCGATCGCGGCGCCCCGCTGCCGCTCTCGGCCGGGCAGCAGCGCCTGTGGTTCCTCGACCGGCTCGACCCGGACAGCGCCGAGTACGCCGTGCCGCTGCTCCTGCGGCTCGAGGGCGCCCTCGACGTCGACGCGCTCCGGCGGTCCCTCGACGCCCTGGTGGCGCGGCACGAGATCCTGCGCACGACGTACACCGCGGAGAACAACCGGCCGCGCCAGGTGATCGGGGCTCCGGCCCCGGTCGACCTGCCGGTGGTGGAAGGCGACCTGGACACCGTGCTCGCCGAGTACGTCGGCCGTCCCTTCGACCTCGCCACCGGCCCGGTGTTCCGGGCGCTGCTGGTCCGCGAGGCGTCCGAGCGGCACGTGCTCGCTTTGAACGTCCACCACATCGCCTGTGACGGCTGGTCCCTGCCGATCCTGATGGCCGACCTCCGCAAGCTCTACACCGGCGGCGAGCTGCCGCCGATCGAACTGTCCTATGCGGACTTCGCGGCCTGGGAGCAGTCCCGGACCGACGCCCACGCGGCCGATCTCGCGTACTGGAAGGAGCGGCTCGCCGGCCTGGAGACCCTGGAACTGCCCGCCGACCGCCCGCGCCCGGCCCAGCGCGACCACCACGGCGCCTCCGTCCGCTTCACCATCCCCGCGGCCGCCGCCGAAGCGGTGCTGAACCAGGGAAAGACCACTGGCGCGACGCCGTTCATGACGCTGCTCGCCGCCGCGTACGTGGTGCTCGGGCGGCACACCGGCCGTGAGGACATCGCCGTCGGCACCCCGGTCGCCGGGCGCGGGCGGGCCGAGCTGGAGCACATGGTCGGGTTCTTCGTGAACACCGTCGTTGCCCGCGGCGACCTCTCCGGCGACCCGGACTTCGCCGCCCTCGCCGACCGCGTCCGCGTGGCGCGGCTGGCCGACCAGGCGCACGAAGACCTGCCGTTCGAGCGGCTGGTCAAGGAACTGGCGCCGGAGCGCGACCTCGCGCACACCCCGGTCGTCCAGGTCATGTTCGCCGTCTACGACGCTTCGTCCGGCTCGCCGGACCTGGGTGACCTGCGGGTGTCGTCGGTCGACCTGCCTTCGACGACGGCGAAGTTCGACCTGATGATCTCCTTCGTCCGCCAGGCCGACGGGTCCGTGGAAGGGGTGCTGGAGTACGCGACCGCGTTGTTCGACGAGGTCCGGATGGCCCGGATGGGCGAGCACTTCGTCCGGCTGTTCACCGGGCTCGCCGCCCGCCCCGGCGCCCGCCTGTCCCAAGTGGACATCCTCGGCGCGGACGAGCGCGAACTGCTGCTGGGCAGGTGGAACGACACCGCCGAGCCCTACCTGCGCGGCACTGTGCACGGCCGGATCGCCGCGCAGGCCGCGTCCGCCCCGGACGCGATCGCCGTCCGCTGTGGCCGGACCGAGCTGACCTACGCCGAGCTGGACGCCCGTGCGACCCGGCTGGCCCAGCGGCTGCGCGCCCACGGCGTCAGCGTCGAAACCCCGGTCGGCGTGCTCTGCGAACGCGGCCCGCTGCTGCTGCCGGTGCTGCTGGCCATCCTCAAGACCGGCGGCCACTACATCCCGCTCGACCCGGCCTACCCGCAGGACCGCAAGGAGTACATGCTCCGCCAGGCCGGTGCGCGGGTCCTGGTCACCACCCGCCGGTACGCCGGCGCGGACCTCGGGGACGTCGTCGTCCTGGCCGACGAGCCGGTCGCCGACGACCCGGTGCCGTGGACCGACCCGGTCGTCGACCCGGAGAACCTGGCCTACGTCATCTACACCTCCGGGTCGACCGGGCGCCCCAAGGGCGTCCAGATCAGCCACCGCGGGGTGCTGCACTACCTGGACTGGTGCCGCCAGGCCTACCGCGCCGACGAGGGCGACGGTGCCCCCGTGCACTCGTCGCTCGCCTTCGACCTGACCGTGACCGGGCTGTTCCTGCCGCTGCTGTGCGGCACGACGGTGACGCTGGTGCCGGAGGACGAGCACCCGGTCGCCGGGCTCGCCGACGTCCTCTCGAGCGGCCGGAAGTTCAGCTTCGTCAAGCTCACCCCGGCGCACCTCGAACCGCTGCGCCGCTGTCTCGCCCCGGCGGCCGCCGCCGCGGCCGCGCACCTGGTCGTCGGCGGCGAGCAGCTCACCGCGGAAGCCCTGGAGTTCTGGCGGGACAACGCCCCCGACGTCGTGGTGGCCAACGAATACGGCCACACCGAGACGTCCGTGGCGAACGTGATCAACCTGCTGCCCGCCGCCGAGTGCGTCACCACGCCGATCCCGGTCGGGCGCCCGATCTGGAACACCGAGGTCTACCTCCTCGACGAGCACCTGCGGCCGGTCCCGGTCGGCGTCACCGGCGAGCTGTACGCGGGCGGCGCCGGCGTCGCCCGCGGGTTCGCCGGCAACCCCGGCCTGACCGCGGCGAAGTACGTGGCCAACCCGTTCGGCCCCGGCCGCCTCTACCGCAGCGGCGACCTCGCCCGGTACCTGCCGGACGGGCGCCTGGAGTTCGTCGGCCGCACCGACCACCAGGTCAAGGTGCGCGGCTACCGGATCGAGCTGGGCGAGATCGAAGCCGCGCTGGTCGGCGGCCCCGGTGTCACCGAAGCGGTCGCGGTGGTCCGCGACGGCGCGCTCGCCGGGTACGTCGCCCCGTCCACTGTGGACGCCGACGCCCTGCGCGCGCACCTGTCCGAGCGGCTGCCGGAGTACATGGTCCCGGCGACACTGACCACTTTGGACACGCTGCCGCTGACGTCCAACGGCAAGATCGACCGGGTCGCGCTGCCCGCCCCGGACGCTGCGCCGGTTTCGACGTCCGGCGTCCTGCCGCGCGACGAGCTGGAGATGGCCCTGGCCAAGCTGTGGGAGGACCTGCTGGGCCGCCGCGTCGGCGTCACCGACGGTTTCTTCGACGTCGGCGGGCACTCGCTGCTGGCCGTCGTGCTGGTCGACCGGATCAAGGGCGAGCTGGGCGCGACCGTCGGCTTGGCCGAGGTGTTCCGCGCCCCGACGGTCCGGGCGCTGGCCGACCTCATCCGCGCCGGGGAGAGCGCCGGGGGACTGGTCGTGCCGCTCTCGCCGGGCCGTGCGGGCGTCGCCCCGCTGTTCCTGCTGCCGCCGACCGCCGGGAGCCCCTTCCCGTACCTGCAGCTGGTCGCCGAGCTGGACCCGGCGCTGCCGGTGTTCGGCCTGCAGGCGCCCGGGTTCGCCCCCGGCGAGGACCCGGTCCACACCATCGAGGAGCTGGCCGCCGCGTTCGTCGCCGACCTCCTGCCGGTGGCGGGGGACCGCCCGATCCGGCTCGCGGGCTGGTCCCAGGGCGGCTCGGTCGCCTTCGAAATGGCCGCCCAGCTGGAGGCGGCGGGCCGGGCGGTCGAGCACCTGTGCGTCATCGACGCGACCGTCCTCGGCGTCGACGACTACGGCAACCCGCTGCCGGAGGTCGACACCAGCGACCCACTGGCCTGGTTCGGCGAGGCCGTGCTGAAGCTGGCCCCGGGGGCCGCCGACACCCTCGACGAAATGCTCGCCGAGGCCCGCGACCGCGGGATGGTCTCCGAGGTCGCGGGCAACGCGGTCGTCGAACAGATGGCGCGGGTCTACCTGGCCGGCAAGGACGCCGTCGAGGCCTACCGCTGCCGGGCCGTCGTCGACACCGGCATCCACCTCATCACCTCCACCGGCACCCACCCGGTGAAGGGCCGCCCGGAGGTGCGGCCGGAGAGCTGGCGCGCCCGCACGCGCGGCGAGCTCACGGTGACACCGGTGCCGGGTCACCACTGGGACATGGTCGAACCGCCGCACGTGGCGGAGCTGGCCCGGGCCGTGCTGGCCGGGCTCGCCGTGACCGCCGACGAGTGAAGGAGAACGCCATGACCGAAGACCTCGCGGTCGCCGCACCGGCCCCCGCCCCGGTTACTGGTCCGGCCAAAAGCAGGCCGACCCTCGCGCGGTACGTAACCGTCGATACAAAGCCATTCGGCCGTGACTGTGGTCGGACCAGTAACGATCAGCACAGTACCGACCCGCGGGCCGGGAGCTTTCGCGTCGATGCCCACCACGGCGAGATCCTGCAAGGGGTGTTCGCCACCGGGGGCCGGCTGCGCCGCGGCCTGGTCACCCTGCCGTGCCCGCTCTACAGCACCCGAGCCACCTTCCTGCCGACCGAAGACCCCGGCACCACCGTGCGGCCGGCGTGGCGCAGCAAGGCCCGCCGCGCCGCCGACCTGACGCTGGCGCGGCTCGGGCACCCGGTGCCGGGCGGGCTGCTCGACATCACCAGCGACATCCCGCTGTGCCGCGGCTTCGGCTCCTCGACCGCGGACGTCACGTCGGCGATCGGCGCGGTCCTCGCCGCGACCGGCCGCCGGCTCCCGCCCGCCGAGGTGGGCGCGCTGGCCGTCGAAGCCGAAACCGCGTCCGACTCGCTCATGTACGGCGGGCGGGCGGTGGTCTTCGCCCACCGCGAAGGCGAGCCGATCGAGGACCTCGGCGAGCTGATGCCGTTGTCCGTCCTGGGTTTCGGGACCAGCCCGGGCGGGCGCGGCGTCGACACCCTGGAGCTGACGCCCGCGCGCTACACGTCGTGGGAGATCGAGGCGTTCCGCCCGCTTCGCGGCCTGCTGCGCCGGGCCGTCCGCGACGGCGACGCGGGCCTGCTCGGTCGGGTCGCCACGGCCAGCACGCTGCTCAACCAGCGGCACCTGCCCATCCCCGGCCTGGACGGGATCCTCGCCGTCGCCCGCGCCTCGGGAGCGGCCGGCGTGCAGGTCGCCCACAGCGGTGACGTCGCCGGCCTGCTCTTCGACGCGACCGACCCCGAAACCCCGGCCCGGCTGGAGTTCGCCGCCACCCGGCTCGACGTGACCGAGACCTGGCAGTTCGAAACCGAGAGGTGAGTCCGATGACCCTTGCCGCCCCTGTCAGCCACACCGTCAGCCGGTCCATTGTGGAGGCGACCGAGCTGCCCCGGATCATCCGCGTCCGGCCCAACTTCCACGTCGCCGCCTTCGGCCTGATGAAGCTGCTGCCCGCCCGGTTCATGCTCGACCGCGCGGAGGAGCGCGGCGAAGTCGGCCCCGGCACGACCGTGCTCGAGACGTCGTCGGGCACCTTCGGCCTCGGCCTCGCCATGGTCTGCCGGCTGCGCGGCTACCCGCTCACGATCGTCGGTGACCCGGCGATCGACGCCCCGCTCAAGCGCCGGCTCGAGCACCTCGGCGCGCGCGTCGAGATCTGCCCGAAGCCCAGTCCCGTCGGCGGCTACCAGCGCGCGCGGCTGGACCGGCTCGAGGAACTGCGCGCGGAGTACCCGAACCACTGGGTTCCGGGTCAGTACAGCAATCCCGACAACCCGCGGTCGTACGCGCTGGTGGCCGAGCAGCTCGCCGAGACGATCGGCGTGCCGGACTGCCTTGTCGGCGCGGTCGGCTCCGGCGGTTCGACGTCGGGCACGAGTTCGTTCCTGCGGATGCTCGTCCCGGAGCTGACGCTGATCGGCGTCGACACCCAGCGCAGCGCCATCTTCGGCCAGCCGGACGGCCCGCGCGTGCTGCGCGGGCTCGGCAACAGCCTGGTACCGCCCAACGTCGAGCACTCGAGCTACGACCAGGTGCACTGGATCGGCGCGGCCGAGGCGTTCGCCGCGACGCGCGAGCTGTACGCGCGCCACTGCCTGTTCATGGGCCCGACCAGCGGCGCGTCGTTCAAGGTCGCGGACTGGTTCTCCCGCCGCAACCCCGACGCCACGGTCGTCGCGCTCCTGCCGGACGAGGGCTATCGCTACCAGGACACCGTCTACTCCGACGAGTGGCTGCGCGCGCAGGGGCTGGCGCATCCGGGGGCGGCCGAGCCGTACGAAGTGGTCGCGCCGACCGAGCCCGGTGGCTCGTGGACGTGGCTGAACTGGGGCCGGCGCCCGCTCGGTGACGTGTCGTGACGCGGACGCTTTTGCTCGTCGAGAGCAACACGACCGGTACCGGGCGGCTGTTCGCGCGGCAGGCCAGGGAGCTGGGCTTCGAGCCGGTGCTGGCCGCTGCCGACCCCGCGCGCTACCCGTACGCGGCCGAAGACGGCGTCCGCGTCGTCCGGTGCGACACCGCGGACGCGTGCGCGGTGCTGGCGGCGGACATCGGCGAGCCCGCGGGGGTGACCAGCAGTTCGGAATACTTCATCCCGGTCGCGGCGCGGATCGCGGCGAAGCTCGGCCTGCCGGGGCCGGATCCGCTGGCCGTGACGGAGTGCCGCAACAAGGCGCACCAGCGGGCGGTGCTCGGGGCACCGTGCACGGTGGCGACGTCGGTGGACGCGGCCGTCGCGGCGGCGGTCGAGTTCCCCGTGGTGCTCAAGCCCGCCGAGGGCTCGGGCAGCGTCGGCGTGCTGCGCTGCGAGACGCCGGAGGCGGTCGCTTCCCAGGCGGCGGCGCTGCTTTCGGTGACGCACAACGAACGCGGGCTGCCGGTCCCGGCGCAGGTGCTCGTGGAGCCGTACGCGAGCGGGCCGGAGTACTCGGTGGAGCTGTTCGGCGACGTCGTGGTGGCGGTGGTCCGCAAGCACCTGGGCCCGGCGCCGTTCTTCGTCGAGGTGGGCCACGACGTCCCGGCCACGGTGCCCCCGGCGGACGAGCTGGCGCTGATCGACACGTCCCGGGCGGCGGTGGCCGCGCTGGGCCTCGGTTTCGGCGCGGCGCACGTCGAGATCCGCCTGACGCCCGACGGGCCGCGGCTGATGGAGGTCAACCCGCGCCCGGCGGGCGGGATGATCCCGGAGCTGGTCCGCGCGGCGACCGGCGTCGACCTGGTGGCGGCGCAGGTGTCCGCGGTGCTCGGACTGCCGCCGGACCTGCGGGCGTCCCGGCGCGCGTGCGCGTCACTGCGGTTCCTCACGGCGAGCTCGACCTCGGTGCTCGAGGCGGGGGACGCGGTGGCGAAGGCGTCGGCGGTGCCGGGCGTCGCCGAAGCCCGGCTGTACCGCGCGGACGGCACCGTGGTCCGCCCGGCGCGCGACTACCGCGACCGCGTGGGGCACGTCCTCGCTGTTTCCGACCGCCCCCGTGGTGCCCGCGCGGCCGCCGCGGGCGCGCTCGACCGCCTGCGTGCCGCCCTGATCCCGGAAGGCCCCCACCGATGACCCTGCGGTTCCTCATCACCACCGTGGCCCAGACCGCCGCCGCCCGCCCGCCGGATGTCATGAACGACTCTTTCATGTCGTCCGACGCGATGAACGAGTCGTTCATGACATCCGGGCGAGCCACCGAAACCCACCCGGACACCCCGGAAGGAGCACCTCGATGACCATCGCCCCAGGCGGGACCGGCAGGCTCACCAGCCCCATCGCCGCCGCGGCCAGGGAGATCCTCTTCGACCGCGACACCGCACCCGCACCCGACCCGGTCGCGGCCGAACTCGGGCTGATCAGCCAGGTCGACCGCGCCCACGTCGTGATGCTCGCCGAACGCGGCATCGTCGAACCCGGGCCCGCGGCGGCGCTGCTGGCCGGCATCGAAGACCTGCGGGCCCGGCGGTTCGCGCCGCTGCACGACGTCCCCGCGCCGCGCGGCCGGTACCTCGCCTACGAATCCCACCTGATCGACACCCTCGGCGCCGAAGTCGGCGGCATCCTCCACAGTGGACGCTCGCGCAACGACCTCAACGCCACCGTCGTCCGGCTCCGGCTGCGCGAGCCGCACGAACGGCTGCTCGCCGAGTCCGACGCGCTCGGCCGCGCGCTGCTGGAGCGGGCCCGGCGCTGGGCCGGGGTCACGATGCCCGCCTACACCCACCACCAGCCCGCGGTCCCGATCACCTACGGCCACTACCTGGCCGGGGTGGCGTGCGCGCTGGTCCGCGACGTCGAAGGCGTCTGGCAGGCCGGGGCCGAGCTCGACCAGAACCCGCTCGGCGCGGGCGCGGTCGGCGGCACGTCGCTGCCGGTCGACCAGCACCGCACCACCGCACTGCTCGGGTTCGCCGCGCCGCTGGCGAACTCGCTGCACGCGGTCGCGTCCCGGGACCTCGTGCTGCGCCAGCTGTCCGCGGCCACCGTGCTCGGCGTGCTGCTCTGCCGCGTCTCGCACGACCTGCAGGCGTGGACCAGCGCCGAGGCCGGGCTGCTGCGGCTGGCCGACGACGTCGTCGGGTCGAGCTCGATGATGCCGCAGAAGCGGAACCCGTTCCTGCTGGAGCACGTCCAGGGCCGGGCGCTGGCGCCGCTCGGCGCGTTCACCGCGTCGGCGGGGGCCATGGCGACCGCGCGCTTCACCAACGCGATCGCGGTCGGCACCGAAGCCGTGGCCCCGGCGTGGACGGCGCTGGAAGCGGCGACCGACGCCGTCGTCCTGCTCCGGCTGGTCGTCGAGGGCGCCGAACCGGTGCCGGAACGGATGTACGAACGCGCGGTCGGCGGCCAGACCGCGGCCACCCACCTCGCCGAACGGCTCGTCGACGCCGGCGTCCCGTTCCGGCAGGCCCACCACGACGTCGGCGCGATCGCCAAGGAGGCCCTCGCCGGGAACCTCCCGCTGCACGAAGTCGCCCGCGTCCGGCTCGCCGGGCAGCCGCCGCACGTCCTGGCCGCGCTCGACCCGGCCGAAGTCGCGCAGCACGCGGCGTACGGCGGCGGCCCGGCCCGGGAGTCCGTGCTCGCCGCCGTGACCGAAGCCGAAACCGCGTTCACCCGCATCCGCGCCGCCGCCGAAGAACGCCGCTGGCGGTGGAGCCAGGCCGAAATCGGCCTCGACGACGCCGTCCGAACCCTCATCCGCTGACCCGCAAGGAGCCTGTTGTGACCACTTTCGCCGACGACCTCGCGACGCTGCGCCCGGAACCCGCGTCCACCCCGGGCGCGCACGTCGAACTCCGCAGCGACACCTTCACCCTGCCGACGCCCGCGATGCTGGAAGCCGCCGCCCGCGCCCCGCTCGGCGACGACGTCTACGGCGAGGACCCGACCGTGGACCGGCTGGAGCAGCTGTCCGCCGAGCTGCTCGGCAAGCAGGCCGGCTGCCTGATGCCGAGCGGCACGATGGCCAACCTGACCGCGTTGCTGGCGCACTGCCCGCGCGGCGGCAAGGCGATCGTCGGGCACGAGTCCGACGTCTACGTCTACGAAGCGGGCGGCGCGTCGCTGTGCGGCGGCATCGTCTACGACCCGCTGCCGAACCTGCCCGACGGCACGATCGACCCGGCGGCCATCGCCGAGGCGTGCGCGGTCGACCGCAGTGACCCGCAGATCGCGCCGCCGGCGGTGCTCAGCCTGGAGACCCCGCAGAACCGCTGCGGCGGGCTGCCGCTGCAGCTGGACTACCTGAGCGAGGTGTCCCGGCTGATCCGCTCCCACGGCGTCGCCCTGCACCTCGACGGCGCCCGCATCTTCAACGCGGCGGTGGCGCTGGGCGTCAGCGCGGCGGAGGTCGCCAAGCACGCGGACACCGTGCAGATCTGCCTGTCGAAGGGCCTGTGCGCCCCGATCGGCTCGGTGCTGGTCGGCGACCGCGTGACGATCGCGGCGGCCCGCCGCATGCGCAAGATGCTCGGCGGCGGCATGCGCCAGGCGGGCATGATCGCGGCCTGCGGCATCGTGGCCCTGACGGAGATGACCGAGCGCCTGGCCGACGACCACGCCCGCGCGGCCCGCCTGGCCCGCGGCCTGTCCCGCATCCCGGGCGTCCGCCTCGACCCGGGCCCGCCGCTGACGAACATGGTGTTCTTCAAGGTCCGCGACGACCGCTACACGACCCGGACGCTGATCGAGGCGGCCCGCCGCCGCGGGATCCGGGTGGAGGAGCTGGGCCATGACCGCATCCGCGCGGTGACGCACGCGGGCGTGGACGACGACGCGGTCGACCGCGCGGTCTCCGTCTTCGGCGACCTCCTGGGCCACGACGCGATGGTGCGGTGACCCGGGACGTCAGGGCCCGGATGTCGTGAACGACCCGTTCACGACATCCGGGCGGCCGGGGTCGCTCAGCCCGGCGCGAGGACGCGGCGCCAGAGTTCGGCGCAGGTCTCGGCCGCCGCGTCGAGGTCCCCCGGCGGCCTCGACGCGTGGTAGAAGACGCGTTCGGTCATCCAGCACAGCGCCCGGGCCACCGCGGCGGCGCCGGTCGGCTCGTCCCCGCCGGGCAGGCCAGCCCGGCGCAGCACGCCGGTCATCACCTCGGCGTAGGCGGCGACGGTCTCGTTCCACAGCCGGGCGATTTCGGGCACGGTGGGGGAGAGGTCGACGGCCGCGCGCATCACCGGGCCGTGGTCCCGCCACATCTGCCCGGTGAGCCGGACGGCCGTCCGCGCGGTTTCCGCCGGCGCCGCATCGGCACCCACCGAAGCCGCGTCCTGGCCGAGGACGGCGACCGTGCGGGCGACCAGCGCGGTGAGCACGTCCTGTTTGGACCCGAAGTAGAAGTAGAGCGACGCGCGCGAGATGCCCGCACCTTTGGCGATGGTCTCCACGGTCATCGGCTCGACGTGCTCGCGTTCGAGCAGCGCTTCGGCGGTGTCGAGGATCGCCTGTTCCCGCAGGTCGCCCTTGCGTGGTGCGGCGCGGCGCTTGCGCGGGGTGGCCATGGCCGAATCCTAGTTCCCGTCGATCCGGTGCCCCTCGGGGAAGTCGGTGGAGCGCGACAGCCCGGCCCACTTCCCGATTTCGGCGTCGACGGCCGCCCGGCCCGCGGCGACGAGCTCCAGCGCGTCCGAGCCGAGCACCAGGTGCGCCGGCGGTTCGGGGGAGCCGACGACCGCGAGGACGGCCTCGGCCGCCTTGCCCGGGTCGCCGAGCTGGTTCCCGCTGGCGGCCTGGCGGGCCGCGCGGATCGGCTCGAACAGGCCGTTGTAGTCCCGGATGGACCGTTCGGTGCGGACCATCGAGCGGCCGGCCCAGTCGGTGCGGAACGAGCCGGGTTCGATGAGCGTGACGTGGACGCCGAAGACGGCGACCTCCTTGCCGACCGTCTCCAGGATGCCCTCCACGGCGTACTTGCTGCCGCAGTAGAAGGCCAGCCCGGGCACGGTCATCAGCCCGCCCATCGAGCTGACGGCGAAGATGTGCCCGGCGCGCCGCTGCCGCATGAACGGCAGCACCGCCTGCACGGTCGCGGCGACGCCGAAGACGTTGGTGGCGAACTGCGCGCGCAGCTCGGCGAGGGGGGACTCCTCGAACACGCCTTCGTGGCCGTACCCGGCGTTGGCGATGAGCACGTCGATCGCGCCGACCGAGGCTTCGACGTCCCGCACGAGCGAGAACACGGCTTCGTCGTCGGTGACGTCGAGCAGCCGCGCGTGGGCGCGCCCGGGGGCGAGGGCTTCGAAGGCACCGAGGTCGGCTTCTCGCCGGACGGTACCCACGACGCTGTGCCCGGCCTCGAGCGCGCCGCGGGCGAAGGCGCGGCCGAGGCCGCTGCTGACACCGGTGATGAGAAAGGTCTTGCCGTCCACGAGGTGCTCCTGTCCTGAGGTTCACCCCTGACTCTACATGGTGTCGATTTTAATCGACACCATGTCGGTTTCAGCCGAGCGAGGCGTCCATCGTCTGCGACGGCACCGCGTCCAGCGCCGCCAGCGTCTCCGCGTCGAGCACCACCGATCCCGCCGCGATGTTCGCCTCCAGGTGCGCCACGCTCGCCGTCCCCGGGATCAGGTGGACGTTCGGGGCGTGGTGCAGCAGCCACGCCAGCCCGATCTGCGCCGGCGTCACGCCCAGCGCGGACGCCGCGGCCTGGACCACCGGCTCGTCCGTCACCTTCGGCAGACCCGGGAACGCGCCGCCGAGGGGGAAGAACGGCACCCACGCGATGTCCTCCGCCACGCACAGCCGGAGCATCTCCTCGTCGTCGCGGGCGACGAGGCTGTAGGCGTTCTGCACGCAGGCGATGCCCGCCGGCAGGGCGCGCCGGAAGGTGTCGAGGCCGACGCTGCTGAGGCCGATCGCCCCGATCTTGCCTTCGTCGCGCAGTTCCGTCAGGACCGCGAGCTGGTCGTCGACGTCGACCAGCTGGTCTCCCTCGGCCAGCAGGCCCGGGCGCAGCTCCGCGCGGCGCAGGTTGACCAGGGCGACCCGCTCGGTGCCGAGCGTCCGGAGGTTGTCCTCGACGCTCTTGCGGAGTTCTTCGGGCCGCTGCGCCAGGCGGAGCGGGATCGGGCCGCCCGGGTCGGGGTCGGCGCCGACCTTGGTGGCGATCAGGACGTCGTCGTCGGCGGCTTCGCGGATGACGTCGTTGACGAAGCCGTTGCCGTAGAACTCGGCGGTGTCGATGTGTCCGACGCCCAGGTCCAGGGCCCGGCGCAGCAGCGCGACGGCCGCGGGCCGGTCCTCGTGGAGGCGTTCGAGCTGCATCGCGCCGAACCCGACGCGGGAGACGGTGTGGCCGGCGAGCTGGCTGGAGGGCATGGCTGTCCCGCTTTCGTGCGATGATGGTGAAGCGGAGGAACCTCCGCTAAACCGACCGTAGCACAATCGGAGGGACCTCCGTTTTGCCTTCGTCCGAAACCGGGCGCCCGGTGCGCGCCGACGCGCGCCGCAACCGCGAAAAGCTCGTCGAAGTCGCGCGCGACGCCTTCGCCGCCGACGGTGCCGTCGCGCTCGAGACCATCGCCCGTGAGGCCGGCGTCGGGATCGGGACGCTCTACCGGCACTTCCCGACCCGCGAGGCGCTCGTCGAAGCCGTCTACGCGGCCGAGCTCGACGCCGTCTGCGCCAGCGCCCCGGCCCTGCTCGAGCAGCACCCGCCCGCGGTGGCCCTCCGGGCCTGGATGGACCGCTACGCCGCGTTCTTCGCCACCAAACGCGGGATGGCCGACACGCTCCGCGTCAGCCTCGGGGCCGGGCGCATCGTGACGGCGGAGACACGCGGGCGCATCGTCGCGGCGATCGGCGCGATCCTCGAAGCCGGCGCGAAGGCGGGCACGCTGCGCGCCGACGCCGACCCCGAGGACGTCACCTTCATGTTGCTGGGCGTGTGCCTCTCGGCCGGCCCCGAGCCGGCGCGGACCGGGCGCCTGCTGGACCTCGTGGCGGCCGCCGTCCGGCCCTGATCACTCCGGGCGGATCGGCAGCACCACGTCGTCGCGGAGGAACAGCGGGATCCGGTCCGCCGGAGCCGGTGCCTCGACGGAAGTCCCGCCGTCGTAACGCTTCCCGGTCACCGCGTCCGTCCACACGGCACCGTCCGGGAGGTACACCGCACGAGCGGTGGCCCCGGGCTCGAGCACCGGCGCGACCAGCAGGTCCGGGCCCAGCAGGAAGGCGTCCTCGACCGTCCAGCTCTCCGGGTCGCCGGGGAAGTCGACGAACAGCGGCCGCATCGGCGGGATGCCCTGCTCGTGCGCCACCCGCATCTGCGCCATCAGGTAAGGCCGCAACCGTTCCCGCAGCCGCAGGGACGCCGTGATGGCCTCGTACGCCGAATCGCCGTACGACCAGACCTCGTTGGGCCCGCCGGTCATCGCCGGGCCGAACGGCGGGCGCGGGTCGCGGAAGCCGTGCAGGCGGAACAGCGGGCAGCACACGCCGTAGGAGAACCAGCGGACCATCAGCTCGCGGTACTCCGGCGACGCCGGGTCGCCGCCGTGGAAACCGCCGATGTCCGTGGTCCACCACGGGATCCCGGCCAGCGCCACGTTCAGCCCCGCCCGGACCTGCGCGCGCAGCGACTCCCACGTCGCCGCGACGTCGCCCGACCAGAGCGCGGCCCCGTACCGCTGGCTGCCCGCCCACGCCGAGCGCGACAGCAGCACCACCTCGTCGTCGCCCTCGGCGCGGATGCCGTCGTGGAACGCCTGCGCGTTCGCCTGCGGGTAGAGGTTGAAGACCTCCGAGCCCGGCCCGGCGTGGAAGCCGAGGTTGTGCGGGTGGCCGGGCTGGATCTCGGGCTCGTCGCCGTCCAGCCACCACGCGCGCACACCGAGGTCGTAGTAGTTCTCCTTGACCTTCGCCCAGACGAACCGCCGCGCCGCGGGGTTCGTCGCGTCGTAGAACGCGACCGGCATCTCGACGTCGAAGCCCTTGTCCTTCCAGGGCGCGTGCGCCGGGACCCCGCTCTCCGCGGCGACCAGCAGGCCCTGCTCGTGCAGCTCCCGGTAGTTTTCCGAGAGCGGGCTGACCGACGGCCACACCGACACCATCAGCTTGACGCCGAGGTCGGCCAGCTCCCGGATCATCCCGGCCGGGTCCGGCCACCCGTCCGGGTCGAACCGCCAGTCGCCGAGGTGCGTCCAGTGGAAGAAGTCCGCCACGATCACCGACAGCGGCAGCCCGCGCGCGTGGTACTCGCGCGCCACGGCCAGGAGCTCGTCCTGGGTGCGGTAGCGCAGTTTCGACTGCCAGAACCCGGCCGCCCACTCGGGCAGCATGGGCGCGTGCCCGGTCGCGTCGGCGTAGTGGCTCAGGACCTGCCGCGGGCCGTCGCCGGTGGTGATCCAGTAGTCGAGCTGGCGGGCGTCGTCGGCGACCCAGCGGGTGCCGTTGGCGGCCAGCTCGACCCGCCCGACGGCCGGGCTGTTCCACAGGAACCCGTAGCCGCGGCTGGAGAGCAGGAACGGCACCGACACCTCGGCGTTGCGCTGCACCAGGTCGAGCACGAGGCCCTTCTGGTCGAGCCGCCCGTGCGTGTGCTGCCCGAGCCCGTAGACCCGCTCGTCGTCGTAGGCGGCGAACCGCTGCTCGAGCCGGCCGTAGCCGTTGCGGGACGGCATGAACAGCCGCGCGCCGGGCCACCAGAAGTGCGCCCGCTGCTCGGAAAGCAGCTCCTCGCCGGTGTCGGTGCGGACGAACCGCAGCTGCGCGTCGATGCCGGTGTCGGTGTCGGCGAGCTCCACGATCGCGGTGAGCGCGCCGTTGACGACCCGGCCGGTGCGCCCGTCGGCGGTGGCGGTCGCGGAGGACGGCTTCGCGGGCAGCAGCGCGCCCGGCACGTCGTCGAGGATCCGGTGGCGCCCGGCGCGCACGCGCAGGCTGCCGTCGCCCCACGGCTCGACGCGCAGCACCTCGTGCCGCACGCGGACCTCCAGCGAGCGGCCGTCTTCGGTCGTGGCGATCAAGCGCTCTCCTTAGTCTTTGACGGCGCCGCTGGTCAGCCCGGCGACGACGTACCGCTGGGCGACGACGAGCAGGACGGCCGCGGGGATCGCGGCGAGCACGGCGGTGGCCATGATCCCGTTCCAGTCGGCGGACTGGTTGCCGACGAACCGGTAGATGCCCACGGTGATGGGCTCGAACGACCGGCCGGTGGTGAGGGTGACCGCGAACAGGAAGTCCGCCCAGGCGAACAGGAACGAGAACAGCCCGGCGGTGACGAGCGCGTTGCGGCTGACCGGGACGATGATCGAGAAGAACGTCCGCCAGTACCCGGCACCGTCCACCCGGGACGCTTCGGTGAGCTCCTTGGGTACCGAGATCATGAAGGCCCGCAGCAGGAGCACGGCGAACGGGATGGTCGCGGTGGAGTCCGCGAGCACGAGCCCGAGGTAGTTGTCGATCAGCCCGAGGTTGCCGAACACGGTGTAGAGCGCGTTGGCCATCACGATGCCGGGGATCATCTGCACGATGAGCAGCACGAACACCAGCACGGGACCGCCGCGCACCTTCAGCTGCGCCAGCGCGTACGACGCCGGTGCGGCGATCACCAGCGACACGAGCACCGTGCCGAGGGCGACGACGACGCTGGAGAGGAGGTTCGGCCCCTGCGTCGCCACGGCCTTCCGGTAGCCGTCCAGGGTGCCGTCGACGGGGAAGAACGCCGGGTCGGGGCGCAGCAGCGCGCCGCTGGGCTGCAGGGACGCGTTGACCATCCAGTACAGCGGGAACAACAGTACCGCGACGATCAGGACGCCGGCCACCGTGCGGCCTTTCACGCCGCCGCCTCGGCCAGGGTCGCCTTCGCCGAGCGCAGGTAGAGCAGCCCGAACACCGTCGCCACCAGGATGAGGACGTTGCCGACCGCGGCGCCCTGGCCGAACGCGAAGTCCTGGAAGGACAGCCGGTAGGACCACGTCGTGAGCGTCTGGGTCGCGTTGGCCGGCCCGCCGCCGGTGACGACCATGATCACGTCGAACACCTTGATCGTGTAGACCAGCCCGAGCATGAGCACGATCCCGGTGACCGGCCGCAGCAGCGGCCAGGTGAGGTGCCGGAACCGCTGCCAGGCCCCGGCGCCGTCCAGCGCGGCGGCTTCGTAGAGCGACGCGGGGATCGCGCGCAGCCCGCCGTGCAGGATGACCAGGTTGAACGGGATGCCGATCCAGATGTTGGTGAGGATCACCGCGGGCAGCGCCCAGCCGGTGCTGCTCAGCCACGGGACCGCGTCGAGACCGACCGCGCGCAGCGCCGCGTTGAGCACGCCGTGGTCCTGGTCGAACATCCACCGCCAGACCGCGCCGCTGACCACCAGCGGCAGCAGCCAGGGGAGCAGGAGCAGCGAGCGCAGCAGCGCGCTGCCGAGGAAGCGGCCGTTGAAGAACACCGCCAGCGCCAGCCCGATGCCGAACTGGAAGACGAGCGACCCGGCGGTGAACAGGACCGTGTCGACGACCGCCGTCGAAAACAGCGGGTTGCCGAACACGGCCGCGTAGTTGGCGAGGCCGACGAACGGAGCTTCGCCGGTGTAGAACGACTTCACCGTGTAGTCCTGCGTGCTCATCACGACGTTCGCGGCCAGCGGGTAGCCGAAGAACACGACGATGTAGGCGAGCGCGGGCAGCAGGAACAGCCACGCGGCGAACCGGTTGTCCCGCCGGGGTTTCCGGCCGGCGCGAGGGGGTGCCGCGACGGCCGGGGCGAGCAGGGTCACGACCCGCTCGCCTGCTGCGCGGCCTTGAGGGCCTGGTCGGCCGGCAGCTTCCCGGTCAGCGCCGCCTGGACGGCGTCGGCCAGGGCCTGCGAGACCTTCGGGTACTTCTCGCCGAGCTCGGCGGTGCGGGAGCGGGCCGAGCCGACTTCGTCGACGAACGCCTGCATCGCGGGCTGCTCGGTGCCGAACTTCGCGGCCACGGCCGTCTTCGACGGGATGTAGGCGTGGGCCTTGCTCCACTGCAGCATCGTGGGTTCGGAGAGGATGCAGGAGAGCACCTTGCCCGCCGCCTGCTGGGCCGGGCCGCTCGTGACCGGCACGGCGCCGACTTCGCCGCCGAGGGCGACCACCGGCTTGGCGCCCGCCTGCGGCACCGGGATCGGCACGACGCCGTAGTGCAGCGCCTGCTGCTCGTCGAGCCGGGCGAGGTTCCACGACCCGTTGACCATCATCGCCGCGTTGCCGGCGACGAACTGGTCGGCGACGTCGTTCTGGTTCCACGTCACGACGGACTTCGAGGCCGACCCGGAGTTCACCAGGTCGGTGACGAACTGAAGCGCTTTCACCGACTGCGCCGAGTCCAATTGGGACAGTTCGGCGCCGTTGCTCCAGAAGAACGGCAAGAACTGCCAAGTGCCTTCTTCGGACGGGATGGCGGAGAAGGCGAGCCCGTACTTGCCGTCCTTGGTCAGCTTCGCCGCGGCGGCTTTGAGCTCGTCCCAGGTCTTCGGCGGCTGGACACCGGCCGCGGCGAGCAGGTCCTTGTCGTAGATCAGCGCGAGCCCGTTCACGCCGGGCGCGACACCGTACACCTTGTCCTGGTAGGTGCCCGCCTTGACGATGCTTTCGTAGAAGCCGTCGGTGGTGATGCCGTAGTCGGCCAGCGGGGTCAGCGCACCGGTGGCGGCGACCTGCTGCAGCGTCGGGTTGTCGGTGAACAGCAGGTCCGGCAGCGTCTTCGAGCTCGCGCCCTGCAGGACCTTCGGCAGCATCTGGCTGGTCGGCACCTTCTGCCGCTCGATCTTGATGCCGGTCTGGCCCGCGCACGCGTCGAGGATCTTCTGCCACGCCGCCGATCCCTGCTCGTCGGCGTAGTAGTCGAGCTCGGTGATCGAGCCGGCGGGCTGGGCGCTGCTGGACGTCGTGGGCGCCGGGCTGGGGCTGCAGGCGGCTAAGAGCGCGGCGCTCGCGGCCAGCACGAGGGCGCGACGGGCTACGGGCATGGCGATTCTCCTTCGGCGGTGGAGCAGAACCGGGTTGCCGATCCGGCCGAAAAGCAGGCCGGTCCCCCGAGCGGTACGTAACCGTCCCTACGGGGCGATCCGGCCGTGACTGTGGTCGGATCGGGAACGAACAACACAGCGTGGCGCGGCGGTGCTCTCGCGGCGCGTGAGGCGGGGCCCGAGCAGCCGGACCTCCGGGGTGGTGTGGCCGGCGAGCCGGCGCATGGTCATTTCGACAGCCTGGGTGCCGACCTCTTCGGCGGGGATGGCCACGTTGGTCAGCGCGACGGCGTGCTGCTCGGCCATGCTGTCCGGGCAGACCGCGATGACCGAGATGTCCTCGGGCACGCGCAGGCCGCGGTGGCGCAGGTCCGCGAGCAGACCGGGCAGGACGGCCTCGTTGTGCACGACCAGGCCGGTCAGGTCCGGGTCGGCGGTGAGCAGGTCGTCCAGGCAGGCGCTCACCGCTTCGTAGGAGTGGGCGCACGGCCGGTTCGCCGCCCGCACGTCCCGCGTCTTCGCCGCGTCGTCGAAGCCGCGCAGGAATCGCGTCGCATAACTGGTTCCGCGCCGGTAGACGGCGGGGGAGGGGCCGATCAGGCCGATCGCGCGGTGCCCCAGGTCGGCGAGGTGCGCGACGCACGCCGATGCCGCGGCGGTGAAGTCGAGGTCGACGCAGCTGAGCCCGGCCGGGTGGTCGGGCACGCCGATGAGGACCACCGGCAGGTCGAGCGCGAGCAGCATCGGCACCCGCGGGTCGGCGGTTTCGACGTCCATCACCATCAGCGCGTCGGCGATCGCCGAGGACGCCACCCGCTGCAGCGCGGCCGGGCCTTCGTCCTTGGTCAGCAGCAGGAGGTCGTGGTCGTGCGCGCGGGCCGCGGTGACCGCCGAGGCGACGAACTCCATCACCACGGCGACGTTGAGGTCGGTGCGCAGCGGCACGACCAGCGCGAGTACGTTCGTCTTGCTGCTGGCCAGCGCCCGCGCGCCGGCGTGCGGGTGGTAGCCGAGCCGGCGGATGCTGTCCTCGACCAGCCGCCGGGTCTTCGGCGAGATCGAGCGCTTCCCGCTGATCACGTACGACACCGTGCTGGGGGCCACCCCCGCCGCGGAAGCGACGTCGTTGATCGTGACCACGGGCGGCCTCCAGGGAGATCATTGTCGAAGCGCATCGACGATGGCATGAAGGTAAGTGACACCCGCCGGAAACACAAGCGTGATTCGCGGTTCCCGTGAATTCGATTCCCATTCGACGGCAGCGTTGTTCGTCGAAATTGTCGAACGTCGCTGATGACGGTTCTTCCCGCAGCTCAGGGCGTAGATTCGGGCGGTCGGCCGGAGTTGCTGGGAGCGCGTCCAGTGAGTCTTGACCATCCGTCGGCGTGGCTGTAATAGTCGTCGCATCCCCACCCTCGACGCGAATGTTCCGCGCCGCGCCGTCGAAACGATTCGACGAAACCGGAGGCCGTCCGTGCGCCTGTCCCCGTTCCGCCGCGCCCTCGTCCCGGTGGTCACCGCGACCCTGCTGCTGGCCCCGTCGCCGGCGCTCGCGGCGCCCCCGCCGCCGTTCCGCGACCCGGCGCTGCCGGTGGCCGCGCGGATCGACGACCTGCTGTCCCGGCTGACCGCCGACGAGAAGATCTCGCTGCTGCACCAGTACCAGCCGGCCATCCCGCGGCTCGGCATCGGCGTGTTCAAGACCGGCACCGAGGCGCTGCACGGGGTGGCCTGGTCGACCGACTACGACAACAACGGCGCGGTCGTCAAGGCGGACGGGACCGTGTTCCCGCAGGCGGTCGGCCTGGCCTCGACGTGGGACCCGGCGCTGGTCAAGCAGGTGGGTTCGGCAGTGGGGCAAGAGGCACGCGGCTTCAACGCGCGGAACCCGACGCTGTGGGGCCTCAACCTCTGGGCCCCGGTCGTCAACCTGCTGCGCGACCCGCGCTGGGGTCGCAACGAAGAGGGGTATTCCGAGGACCCGCACCTCACCGGCGAGCTCGCGACCGCGTACGGGCGCGGCATCCAGGGCGACGACCCGCGCTACCTGCAGGCCGCCCCGACGTTGAAGCACTACCTCGCCTACAACAACGAAGTCAGCCGCGACACCAGCAACTCGTCGGTGCCGCCGAAGATCCTGCACGACTACGACGAGCAGGCGTTCAAGATCCCGCTCGAAGCCGGGGCGGCCAACGCGGTCATGCCGTCGTACAACCTGGTGAACGGCCGCCCGAACACGGTCAGCCCGGACCTCGGCGGCGCGCTGCGGAAGTGGGCGCCCCAGGACATCGCCGTCGTCAGCGACGCCGGCGCACCGTCCAACCTGGTCAACTCCGAGAAGTACTACGCCACCAAGGCCGAGGCGGACGCGGCGGCGATCAAGGCCGGGCTCGACAGCTTCACCGACGACGACACCGACGGCTCGATCACGGCCGCCGCGGTCAAGGAGGCCCTCGAGCGCGGGCTGCTGAGCATGGCCGACGTCGAAAAGGCCGACCGCCACCTGCTTTCGCTGCGGTTCCGGCTCGGCGAGTTCGACCCGCCGGGCCGCAACCCGTACGCGAAGATCACCCCGGCGGTGATCAATTCCCCCGCGCACCAGGCCCTCGCCCGCAAGGCCGCGGCCGAGCAGGTCGTGCTGCTGCGCAACGACCGGAACGCGCTGCCGCTGGCCGCGACCGGGAAGGTCGCGGTCGTCGGCCCGCTGTCGGGCACGCTGTACGAAGACTGGTACAGCGGCACGATGCCGTACCGCGTGACCCCGAAGCAGGGCATCGCCGAGCGGCTCGGCGCCCCGGTCGCGTCGTCCGAAGGCGTCGACCGCATCGCGCTGAAGGACCTCGCGACGGGCCGCTACCTGACCGCTCCCGAGACGCCCGGCAAGGTGACCGCCGGGGCGACCACCGCGGGCACGGCCGAGTCGTTCGACGTCTACGACTGGGGCGCGGGCAAGAACACCCTGCGCGCCGCCGCGAACGGGCGGTTCCTGAGTTACTCCGGTGGTGCGCTGGTGAACGACGCCGAGCAGCCGTCCGGGTGGTTCGTGCAGCAGCAGCTCAAGCTCGACCCGCAGCCGGACGGCAGCTACGTGCTCGAGTACGCGGGCAACGAGGTGACCGAGCCGTGGTTCGGGCCGAACCGCTTCGCCGTCGTCGGCGCGGACGGCGTCCTGACGATCTCCGCCCCGGACGCCGCGCACGCCACGAAGTTCGGCCGGGACGTGCTCGTCAGCGGCATTTCCTCGGCCGTCGACGCGGCCCGCGGCGCGTCGACCGCCGTCGTGGTGGTCGGGAGCATGCCGTTCATCAACGGCCGCGAGGCGAACGACCGGACCAGCACCACGCTGGCTCCCGCACAGCGCGCCTTGATCGAGGCGGTCGCGAAGGTCAACCCGCACACGGTGGTCGTGGCGGAGAACAGCTACCCGACGACCGGCTGGGACACGCTGCCCGTGCCAGGTGTCGTGTGGACCAGCCACGCCGGGCAGGAGACCGGGCACGCGATCGCCGACGTCCTCTTCGGCGACGTCAACCCGAGCGGGCGTCTCACGCAGACGTGGTACGCGTCCGACGCGGGACTGCCGAGCATCCTCGACTACGACATCGCGAAGACCGGGATGACCTACCAGTACTACCGCGGGAAGCCGTTGTACCCCTTCGGGTACGGGCTCAGTTACACGAGCTTCCGCTACGGCGCGGTACGGGCGTCGCCGGCTGGTTCGTCGGTGCGCGTGAGCGTGGACGTGACGAACACCGGCAGCCGGGCCGGGAGTGACGTCGTCCAGCTGTACTCGAAGGACTCCGGGGTGCAGCGGCTGCGCGACTTCGAGCGCGTGACGCTGGCACCGCGGGAAACCCGCACGGTCCGGTTCTCGGTCCCGGTGTCGGAACTGGCGTCGTGGGACGTCTCGCGGGGACGGTCCGCGGTGGCGGCCGGGGTGCGCGAGTTCTCCGTGGGGCACAACGCGGCCGACCTTTCCGCGGCGCAGCCGGTGTACGTGCCGGGGGAGCGCGCGCTGCCCCGCGACCTGAGCCGGCCGACCCCGGCGGAGAACTTCGACGACTACGCCGGCACGACGTTGACGGACACGGCCAAGACGTCCGGCACCTCGGTGGCGGCGGTGGCCGGGAGCTGGCTGGCCTACCGCAACGTCGCTTTGACCGGCCCGGCGCGTTTCTCGGCTTCGGTGTCGGCTTCGGCGCCGGCCGAGGTCACGGTGCGCTTGGACGCACCGACCGGCCGCGTCCTGGGCACGGCGGCGGTACCGGCCACGGGCGACCACTACGCGTACACGACGGTGACGGCGCCCTTGGCGGCGGCGACCGGCCACCACGACGTCTACCTCACGTTCGACGGCCCGGTGAACCTGGCGACGTTCTCCCTGCGGTGAGAGCCGGGCGCTAGGGTTTCCGGCCCAGCCCGGCGTAGGGCAGCGCGTTGATCGCCGGGTCGTCCGACATGTCGCCGGCGCCTTCGGGCTTCCACATCGCGCAGCCGACCACGCCGGGTTCCACCACCTCGAAGCCGTCGAAGAAGGCGAGGACCTCGTCGTGGGTGCGGGGGACCGGCTGGTTCTGCTGGTTCTGGTTGCTCTTGTACACCTCGACCGCCTCGTCGAGGCGCTGCGACTCCGAGTCGGCCGCGACGTGCGTGACCGCCAGGAAGCTGCCCGGTGCGAGGCGGTCGCGGTAGCGGGCCACGATGCTCGCCGGGTCCCAGGAGTCCGGGACGAAGTGCAGCAGCAGCAACATGAACACGGCGACCGGCTCGTCCAGGTCGAGGAGCTTGCCCGCGCCGTCGAAGACGTCGTTGACGTCGCGCAGGTCGGCCTGCAGGACCAGGCAGTTGTCGTTGCCCTGCAGGAGCAGTTCGCTGTGCGCGACCGCGACCGACTCGCGGTCGACGTACACCACCCGGCACGACGGGTCGGCCTGCTGGACGATCTCGTGCAGGTTGCCCGCCGTCGGGATGCCGGAGCCGATGTCGAGGAACTGCCGGACGCCCTGACCGACGAGGTAGCGGGCCGCGCGGCGGAGGAAGGCCCGGTTGAGGCGGGCCGCGTCGCGGACGCCCGGCATGATCTTGAGGATCTGCTCGCCGAGCGCGCGGTCCGCGGCGAAGTTGTGGTCGCCGTCGAGCCAGAAGTCGTACACCCGCGCCGGGTTCGGCACCGAGGTGTCGATCTCCGGCGGTACCCAGCTCGATTCCCCGGTCACGGGACCTCCTGCCCTCGCCCATTCTGGAGAGCGGGAGTGTAGCGCCCTCCTCCGTTCGTGTGGAGTGACAGCCGAGGCCCGCGCCGCCCGCTAAGGTGACGCGGTCACGAGGAGACGAGGCCATGACGAACGTCCCCGGTCGCTGGCCCGTGCTCGGGCACACCGTGCCCCTGCTGCGCGACCCGCTGAAACTCTTCACTTCCTTGCCCGCGCACGGAGAAGTCGTCAAACTCCACCTCGGCCCGCTGCCGGTGCACGTGGTGACGACGCCGGAGCTGGCCTGGCAGGTGCTCGCCACCGACGCCGACAAGTTCGACAAGGGCCTGGTCTTCGACAAGATGCGCCCGCTCTTCGGCGACGGGCTGGCCACCTCCAACGGCGAGCTGAACCGCCGTCAGCGCCGCCTGGTGATGCCCGCGTTCGGCCGCACCCGGCTCGCGGGCTACGCCGAGAACACGATGACGAAACTGGCCGACGAGCTGGCGAAGTCCTGGCAGCCCGGCGAAGTCGTCGAGTTCGACCGGCGGATGCAGGAGCTCGTGCTCACCATCGCGGGGCAGACGTTGTTCTCCACCGCGCTCGGCTCCGAAGCGCTGGCGGAGATCCAGCGGTCGATCCCGGTCATGCTGAAGTACGTGCTGGTCCGGGCGTTCTCGCCGAAGTTCGTGGAACGCCTGCCCATCCCGCCCAACCGCAGGTTCGACGCCGCCGCCGCGCGCCTGCGGGACGTCATCGGCGAAACCGTCGTCGCGGCCCGTGAACAGGGCGCCGACCACGGCGACCTGCTCTCGATGCTGCTGCTGGCCCGCGACGAGGACACCGGCGAGGGCATGTCCGACCGCCAGGTGCACGACGAGGTCATCACGATCCTCACCACCGGCGCGGAGACCACCGCCGTCGCGCTCGCCTGGTTCTTCCACGAGCTCGGGCAGCACCCGGAAGTCGAACGGCGCTTCCACGCGGAGGTCGACGAAGTCCTCGGCGGGCGGCCCGCGCGTTTCGAAGACCTGCCGGATCTCGTTTACACGCACCGGATCGTGAACGAGATCGTCCGCCGCACCCCACCGCTGATCCTCATGCGCCGCGCCCGCGAGGACGTCGTGCTCGGCGGCGTCCGGATCCCGGCGGGCACCGAGGTCGCGGTCAGCCAGCACACGCTGCACCGGGACCCGCGCTGGTTCCCGGACCCGGACCGGTTCGACCCGGACCGGTGGACCCCGGGCCACACCGCGGAACTGCCCAAGGGCGCGTACATCCCGTTCGGCGCGGGCGCGCGGCTGTGCCCGGGGCACGTCTTCGCGCCGACGGAGATCGGCATCGTCGCCGCGACGATCGGAGCGCGCTGGCGTCTGGTCCCGGTGCCGGGAAAGAAGGTGTACGCGCAGCTCAAGGCGACGATGCAGCCGAACCGCCTGCCGATGACCGTGGTGCCGCGGACCTGACGGTGCCGGTTCCACTACCGGGTGTAGTGTTCTCGGGTCCGAACAGCCCGCCCCATCCGGAGGAGTACGGCGTGAGACTGCCGGTCAAGCTGACGTCCGCGTTGTTCGCCTGCGGGGTGCTGCTCGCCTCGCTGACCGCCGCGATGCCCGCCGAGGCCGCCGCCATCTCGTGCACTGACACGGATCTCCCCGTCACCGGACCGGGGCTGCCGCCGCTGGTGCCGGGCGCGCCCGCGACCGTGCACGGCCGGCTGTGCCTGCCCGCCGGCGAGGCGCCCGACACCGTCCAGCTGCTGGTGCACGGCGGGACGTACAACAGCGCGTACTGGGACCTGCCCTACGAACCGCAGCGCTACTCCTACCAGCGCGACATGGCCACCCACGGCTACGCGACGTTCGCCGCGGACCAGCTCGGCGCGGGCCGCAGCAGCCACCCGCTGAGCCTGCCGCTGTCGGTCTGGGCCGCCGCCGAGTCGATGCACGAGGTCGTCGGCCACCTGCGCGCCGGGCGCGTCGGCGGGGTCCCGTTCGCGAAGGTGGTCATCGTCGGGCACTCGGTCGGCTCCGGCGTGGTCGCGGTGGAGGCGTCGACCTACCACGACGTCGACGGCGTGGTCCTGACCGGCATCACGCACCTGCCGGCGCTGCCGGTGCTCGCGCTCGGCGCCGCGCTGGGCCTGCAGCCGGCCCTGCTCGACGGGCAGCTGGGCAAGCTCGGCAGCGATCCGCTGTACTTCACGACGAGGCCGGGCGCCCGGGCCGGGCTGTTCTACGCCGGTGGCGACGCCGATCCCGCCGTGATCGCGGCGGACGAGGCGACCAAGGACCAGGTTTCGGTGCCCGGGATGGGCACGGTGGCGCTGTTCGGGATCGTGCTGCCGGCGACGAAGGGAATTACCGCACCGGTTTTGCAGGTGGTGGGGGAAAAGGACGTTCTTTTCTGCGGCCTGCTCGCGCTGCGTGACTGCACCCGTTCCGATGTGTTGCGGGCGCAGGAGGCGCCGTATTACGCCGACCCGTCGAAGCTGTCGATGTACGTCCTGCCGGGCGCGGGTCATTCCGTTGCGTTGCACGAAAACGCCGCCGATTACCGCGACGCCACCCGTACGTGGTTGCAATCCGCCCTGGGGATCGCTCCGCAGGGTTATCACTCGATTGGATGAATGCTGTTTCGTGCGCCGGACGCCTTTTCGCGCCAAGATAAATCGGCCCACCGACCGGAGTGCGTCCGTCGAACCCAGGACAGGCTGAGGTGACTGCTCCCCAACCCCGTGGTGATCACCCGCGGCAGAAGCCGTCCGCCGAACGAGCGGCGCGGCGGCTCGGCACGCTCGCGCGCAAGTGGGGCTACTTGATCAGCACCACGGCGTACCTGCCGCACACGCCCGAGGAGATCGAGCGCGAGCTGGGCCTCCTCGTCACGACGCTGTTCGACGCCGTCGCCGCCGACCCGCCCGACCTCGCCGCGGCCGCGGCCGCGGGCGGCCGGCTCGTCGAACTGCGCTGCGTCGGCACGGACAGCCTGCGCCGCAGCCTGGAGGTGCTCGGCAGGGCGCTGCTGCGCGAGCCGGAACTGCACCGCGTCGACGGGCTCGCCGAACGGGTGGTGCTGGTGCTCGGCGCGCTCAGCTCCGGCTACGGCGAGATGCAGCGCGAGGACATCCAGAAGCGCCAGGAAGGCTTGAGCCGCGCGTTGCTGAAGGTGGAGCAGGAGACGCGCCAGAAGCAGGTCATCACGCGCGCGCAGTTCGAGGAGGTGTTCGCCGGCTCGGCCAGCGGCGTCGCGCTCACCGAGCTGGACGGCCGCGTGCTGCGGGCCAACGCGGCACTCGCCAAGACGCTCAACCGCACGCCGGCCGAGATCGGCGCGCTGAGCCTGTTCGACCTGGTGCACCCGGAGGACGTCGAGCAGCTGCGGGACGCCTACCGCGAGCTGGTGGCGGGCAAGCTGCACCGGCTGCGCACCGGGCGGCGGCTGGTCGGCAAGGACGGCGAACCGATGTGGGCCACGTTCGCCGCGTCGGTGATCCGGGACGCCCTCGGCAAGCCGAGGCAGCTGCTCACGATCGTCGACGACGACACCGAGGTCTCGCTGCTGCAGCGGCGGCTGTCCCACCAAGCCCTGCACGACGTCCTCACCGGGCTGCCGAACCGCCAGTTCTTCAGCACCCGCCTGGAAACCCTGCTGCGCGACGCCGACCCGGCGCGCGGCGTCACGCTGTTCCACCTCGACCTCGACGGCTTTTCCCGGATCAACGGCGGCCTCGGCCAGGAGCTCGGCGACCGCGTGCTGCGCGGGGTCGCGGCGAAGCTCAAGACGATCTTCGACGGCGAGGAGGCGCTCGTCGCCCGGCTCGGCGGCGACGAGTTCGGCGTGCTGGTGCAGAACGGGGCGGAGACGCCGGGCGTGCTGACGCTGGTCCGCCGCATCACCCACGACCTCGCGGAGCCGGAGTACGTCGACGGGCAGCGCGGGGTGGCGGTGGCGGCCGCGATCGGCGTGGTCCACCGCCCGCCGCGCGACGTGACGCCGGTGGAACTGCTGCACGCGTCGGACCTGACGCTGCGCCGCGTGCAGCGCACGGGCAGCCAGTGGGGCCTGTTCGACCGCGAACTGGACCGGCGCGACCGCCACGACTTCGGCGTGGCCGCGGGGATGGCGGGCGCCTGGGAGAACGGCGAGATCGAGGTCTGCTACCGCACGCTGGTGTCCGCGGCCGACGGCTCCGCCCGCGGCGTCGAGGCCCGGCTGCGGTGGAACCACCCGGCCGAAGGCGTGCTGGCGCACGACACGTGCGTGGGCCTGGCGGCGGCGACCGGGCTGGCCCTCCCGCTGGGCGCGTGGCTCCTGCGCACGGCGGCCGAGCGGCTGCTCGAATCCGGGAGCGAGCTCCCGCTCACCGTCGAGCTGACGCCGCAGCAAGCGGCCGACCCCGAACTGGTCGGCGAGATCCGCGGCGTCCTGGAATCGACCGGCCTGGCCCCGGCCGCCATCCGCCCTGGCTTCCCGGCGGCGGCGTTGCTGGCGGATTCCGGCGACGCGGCCGACAACCTCAAGGTGCTGGCCGAGATCGGCGTCCGGGCGGAGCTGCACGACGTCGGCGACGCGACCTGCCTGGCGGAGTTCCCGGCCCGGACGGTCCGTCTCGCGTCGGGCTTGGTGGAGCGCCGTACGCACCCGCTGGTCGAGCCTTCGCTGACGGCCTTGATCGAGGCGGTCCACCAGGCCGGCGCGGAGGTCGCCGTAGCCGGGGTGGAGAACGCCGACCAGGCCCAGTGGTGGCGAGACCGCGGCGTGGACCGGCTGTCCGGCCCGGCGTTCACCGGGCCGACCGGCCTCTAGATCCGCACCAGCACCTCGTCCAGGGGCTTGCGCCGCAGGTCCGGGACCACGCAATCGTCGGCCGGGTAGCCGACCGGGATCACCGCGAACGCCTTCTCGTTGCGGGGGCGGCCGAGCAGCTCGCCGAGGAAGCGCATCGGGGACGGCGTGTGCGTCAGCGCCGCCAGGCCGGCCACCTGCAGCGCCGTCAGCAGCATGCCGACCGCGATGCCCACCGACTCGTCGACGTAGTAGTGCTTGCGGACGCCGCCGTCGTCGTCGAGGGCGAAGCGTTGCTGGAACACGACGATCAGGTACGGCGCGTCGGTCAGGTGCGGCTTCACCGCGTCCGTGCCGAGCGGCCGCAGCGCGTCGAGCCACGCCTCGCCGAGGCGGCCGTCGTAGGAGATCCGCTCCTCCTCTTCCGCGGCTTCGCGGAGGCGGCGGCGGACGTCGGGGTCGGTGACGAGGACGAACGTCCACGGCTGCTGGTGCGCCCCGCTCGGCGCCGTGGACGCCACCGCGATCGCGTCCAGCACCGCGCGCTCGGGGACCGGGTCGGCGGAGAACATCCGGACCGAGCGCCGGGCCTCCATCCGCTGCCGCAGCGCGGCGGCCTGGGCGAGGGCTTCGTCGTCGGGCAACCGGGCGGGCCGGTAGGGGACCGGGTGGTAGGTCATGCCCGGATTGTGGCGGGCGACACGCTCGCCGCAGCAGGGCCAAACGTACGATCCGCGGTGTGAAGCGTCCGTTCTACGGACAGTAAGGTCTGCCTTTCCTCGATTTTTACGCCGGACAGCCCAGGGTAACTAGGCTGTTCGGTCCTGTCGCGCGAAGTGATCTCCTCATTACCCTCCAGTAGCAGGCAGTGGTGCCGGTCACAGTCGTTCCGGGAGGCTCTATGGCGTCGCGCGTCCGAGGACCTGGCTCCGAAGACCGGCGCGAACTGCGGATCCGGCACCTCTCCGGTTGCCTTCCGTGCACGCTCACATGCGCGTACTGCGGGCTGCCGGTGCGGCTCACCGGACCGGGCGACCACCCCGGCTACGGCGTGGTCGAAGAAGTGACCGGCGACCTCGTGCTGCTGCACCGCTTCTGCCGCGGCGCGCTCGGCCGCTGCCGGACGCGGGGGTGCGTGCTGCGGCGCGCCCACCTCGGCCGCGCGACCGAGCAGTACGAAACCGGACGGCGGCGGCCCGGGCGCTACCAGCGCCTCGGCGTCCGCCGCTCGGCCGACCTCGACTTGTACCGGAAACACTGGCGGGTCGCGAAGATGCGGTACGCGTGCAAGGCGTGCCGGTACTACACCGGCTCGCACTGAGCCGGTCCTTCCATCACGACGCGGAGGACTCGTGCTCGTTCGTCTCATCCTCGGTCTGCTCATGACCGTCGTCGGCCTCGCCGTCGCCGGCAAGCGAGTGGCTTTCCTGTACCAGCTGATCAAGGCGGGCCAGCCCGACGCGAAGCGGTCGAACGAACTGGGCGCCCGCCTCCTCGCGCAGGTGCGCGAGGTGTTCGGCCAGCGCAAGCTGCTCAAGTGGTCGGTGCCCGGCGCCGCGCACTTCTTCACGTTCTGGGGCTTCGTGATCCTGGCCTCGGTGTACCTGGAGGCCTACGGCGCCCTGTTCGACGAGCGGTTCGCGATCCCGTGGATCGGCCACTGGGCGGTGCTGGGCTTCCTCCAGGACTTCATCGCCGTCGCCGTGGCCGTCTCGCTGGGCGTGTTCACGATCATCCGGATCAAGAACGCCCCCGCGCGCAAGGATCGCGCGTCGCGCTTCTACGGCTCGCACACCAGCGGCGCCTGGCTGATCCTGATCATGATCTTCAACGTCGTCTGGACGATGTTCTTCTTCCGCGGCGCCTCTTCGGCGTCCGGGAACTTCCCCTACGACAACGGCGCGTACGTCTCCCTCGGCGTCGGGAACCTGCTCGAGCCGCTCGGGCACTCGACGACCGAAGTGCTCGAGACCGTCGGCCTGCTGCTGCACATCGGCGTCATGCTCGTGTTCCTGTCGATCGTGCTCTACTCCAAGCACCTGCACATCTTCGTCGCGCCGATCAACGTCTCGGCGAAGCGGCTGCCGGACGCGCTCGGCCCGCTGCTGCCGATGGAGTCCGGCGGCGTCGCGATCGACTTCGAGGACCCGGGCGAGGACGACACGTTCGGCCGCGGCAAGATCGGCGACTTCACGTGGAAGGGCATGCTCGACTTCGCCACGTGCACCGAATGCGGCCGCTGCCAGTCGCAGTGCCCGGCGTGGAACACCGGGAAGCCGTTGTCGCCCAAGCTCGTCATCATGAACCTGCGCGACAACCTCTTCGAGGAGGCGCCCTACATCCTCGCCGGCACCGAGCACGAGGAGGCGCGCCCGCTGGTCGGCCCGGAGGCCGACGGCGGCGTCATCGACCCCGACGTCCTCTGGTCGTGCACCACCTGCGGCGCGTGCGTCGAGCAGTGCCCGGTGGACATCGAGCACGTCGACCACATCGTCGACATGCGCCGCTACCAGGTGATGATCGAATCGGCGTTCCCGACCGAGCTGGGCGGGCTGTTCAAGAACCTGGAGACCAAGGGCAACCCCTGGGGCCAGAACAACTCCGAGCGGCTCGCCTGGACGAAAGACCTCCCCTTCGACGTCCCGGTGTTCGACGGCGAGCTGGGGGAGGACGTCGAGTACGTCTTCTGGGTCGGCTGCGCGGGCGCGTTCGACGACCAGGCGCGCAAGACCGTCCGCGCGACGGCCGAGCTGCTGAACATCGCCGGCGTGAACTACGTCGTGCTCGGCAACGAGGAGTCGTGCACCGGCGACCCGGCGCGGCGCGCGGGCAACGAGTTCCTGTTCCAGATGATGGCCCAGCAGACGGCCGAGACGCTCAACGCCGTGTTCGAAGGCCGCGAACCGCGGCTGCGCAAGATCGTCACGACGTGCCCGCACTGCCTCAACACGCTCAGCCGCGAGTACCCGCAGCTGTACGGGCACTACGAGGTCGTGCACCACACGCAGCTGCTCAACCGCCTCGTCCGCGGCGGGCAGCTGACCCCGGTGAAGGGCGTCGAGGACGGCCCGCGCGTCACCTACCACGACCCCTGCTACCTGGGCCGCCACAACAAGGTCTACACCCCGCCGCGCGACCTGGTCGGCGCGGCGGGCGCCCAGCTCACGGAGATGCCGCGGCACGCCGACCGCGCCCTCTGCTGCGGCGCGGGCGGCGCGCGCATGTGGATGGAGGAGCAGATCGGCAAGCGCATCAACCTCGAGCGCGTGGACGAAGCGATCGCGACCGACGCGGAAACCATCGTGACCGGCTGCCCGTTCTGCCGCGTGATGCTCACCGACGGCCTGGTCCAGCGCCAGAGCGAGCAGAAGGCGCAGAACGTCGACGTCCGCGACGTGGCCCAGCTCCTGCTGGAGCGGGTGAAGACCCCGGACAGCCCGGCACCGAAGGTCTGACCGGGTTCACCCGTCCGCCGGATATCCCCGCACCCGCCGCACGGCTCTTCCTCGAAAGGCGGAGAGCCGTGCGGGAGGAGTGCCGGTGGCCGAGGCGAGGATCGAAACGCTCGGCGGGTCCGGGGCGCGGCCGGCGGTGCGCCGGGGTTCGTGGCTGGTCGGGCGCGGGCCTGACGCGGACCTGCGGTTGCCTTCGGACCAGGTGTCGCTGCGCACGCCTGGATCCGCCGCGACGGGCGCGGCACCTGGGTCGCCGACGCCGGCTCGCGCAACGGCACCTGGGTGAACGGCCGGCGGCTGGCCCCGCGCCAGGACCACCTCCGACGGGGAGGGCGGTGCGCGGCAGACGCGGACGTGGGAGCGGTCGTCCTCCGGCGGGGGTTTCCTTCGGGGACGTCTCGGCCGGGACGATCACCAACGCCGGGCGCGACGTCGACACCAGCTACGACCACCGGCAGCACCACAACTACGAGTTCACCACGCCCGAAGGCGAAGCGATCACCCTGCTGGCCACCGGGAAGGGCGCCGGCCGGGTGGTGATGGTGCTCGGGCTGCTGATGATCCTGGCCGGGTTCGGCATCTGGGTGTCGGTGATCTTCCGGTTCGTCAAAGCGGGCTCCGACTCGGTCTCGTCCGGGTCGTTCGGCTCGCCGCCGCCGCTGCTCGGCCCGGAGGTCTTCGACGGCGTTCCGCTCGGCGCGGTCGGCTTCGCGCTGTTCGGGCTGGGTGGTGTCGTGGTGCTGATCGGGATGGTCATGGCCAGGGCGGCGTGCGAGCGGCGCCGGAACGGGAGGCGCTGGATGGACGGGATCCACTTCCACGGCGAGTCCGGGCCGGAACGATCACCGACGCGGTCCACGGCGACATCAACACCGTCCACGGTGGACACCAGGAGATCCACCGCGGCCTCGACGCCCGCCACGTCACCAAGCTGGTCCGCACCGAACTCGACGCGGCCCGCCTGCCACCGGCGGCGAAAGACGCCGTGCACGACGCCCTGGACGAGGTCGACCGGGAGGTCGTGCACGGCGGGTCCGCGCGCTCCACGGTGACCCACGCCCGTGACCTGCTCCGCGCCGCCGGCGGCCTCGGCGTGCCGTTCTAGTCGTCCACAGTGGACGGAGTCGCGGTCTCCTCGCTGTCCCGGTCCGCTCGGACGTCATGAACGAGTCGTTCACCGCGTCCGACGTCATGAACGAGTCGTTCATGACGTCCCGGGACCCCGCGCGAGCCCGGCCCTTCTGCGGTGCGCTGATCGCTGTAGGAAGAACTAACCAGTTCGTACATTTGTGGAGACTGTCGTGGCTTTGGGTCGTTTGCCAGTGAACGTGGAGCCGATCCTGCCGCACCTCGACGAACTCTCGCCGGAGCGCACGGCTGGTCGGCGACCTGCGGAAACGCTCCGGCCCGACCCGGGCAGAGACCGACGACCTGACGGCCGTAGAGCGCGCCGACGG
This sequence comes from Amycolatopsis sp. FBCC-B4732, assembly GCF_023008405.1. NCBI lineage: Bacteria > Bacillati > Actinomycetota > Actinomycetes > Pseudonocardiales > Pseudonocardiaceae > Amycolatopsis > Amycolatopsis sp. FBCC-B4732. The sequence continues at coordinate 3,630,551 of NZ_CP095376.1, read as the reverse complement.
GCTCGTGCACGCCACGCCGACGGAGACGGCCGCTCGCACTGCCGGCCGGGCTGCTCGTCACCGGCGCCGAGCCTGATCGGCGCGGATGCTGCACCCCTCCGACGCGCTCGAAGGGGAGGCGGCCCGCGCCGCCTGACATGCGGCGCCACCGGCGAAAACGCCGGCTTCGCCGCAACCACCGCCCCGGGAGTTCTTGCCCGGAGCGGCTTTCGTCGTGCCCTCGAACCGCCGGCTGCGAGATTCCGGCTCCCTCGCGGTGAAAAACGGCCCGGACACCTTCCTATCCGGACGACTTCCCCCACCGGAAGCGGCGACCGGGTGACCGGGCGACTACTCCGAGTCAGAGTGCCCGGTGGGTTTACAACGTTCCGGCAACCGCCTTGACAGGGCCTGTGGTACGTACCACTCTAACCCCAACATTGGTCTACACCATTTGGGGAGCCTGGCCGTGGCGGCCGGGTATCGAAAGGACGGCATCGAGTGAAACGCTGGCTCAAGCTGGCGGCGGGCGCCGCCGCACTCACGCTCGCCACCGCAGGGTGCGCGGGCTCCAGCGGATCGGACACCGCCGCGTCGTCGAGCGGTGCTCCCGCGCAGATCACCGGCGACGTCACGGTCTGGCTGATGACGGGCTCCGCGCCCGCCACGCTGACCGACGCGCTGAACAAGGAGTTCGAGGCCGCGCACCCCGGGGTCAAGGTCAAGTACGAAGTCCAGCAGTGGGACGGCATCCAGCAGAAGCTGACCACCGCCCTGGCCGGCGGCACCCCGCCGGACGTGATCGAGATCGGCAACACGCAGACCGCGGCGTTCGCCGCGCAGGAAGGCGTGCTGACCGACCTGTCCGGGGACAAGGACAGCTTCAACGGCGCGCAGTGGCTGAAGGGCCTCGCCGACTCGGGCACCTACGACGGCAAGACCTACGGCGTGCCGTTCTACGCGGCGAACCGCGAGGTCATCTACCGCAAGGACATGTTCGAGCAGGCCGGCATCACCAAGCCGCCGACGTCGAACGACGAGTGGGTCGACGCGATCACCAAGCTGAAGACGAAGTTCGGCTCGGACCCCGACTTCCAGGCGCTGTACATGCCGGGGCAGAACTGGTATTCGCTGCTGTCCTTCATCTGGGACAACGGCGGTGACATCGCGCAGGCCGACGGCAAGAACTTCAAGGCGACGCTGGACAGCGCCGGTGCGAAGGCGGGCCTCGAGTTCTACAAGAAGCTCGTCGACACCTCCGGCACCAAGGCGCCGAAGGACGCGGACGAGGCCAAGCCGCAGCAGGCCACCGTCTACGGCGCCGGCAAGGTGGCCATGATGATCGGCCTCCCGTGGGAGCTGGCGACGGCCGCGAAGACCGACGCGAGCCTGACCGCCAAGACGGGTGCCTTCGCGATCCCGAGCAAGACCGCCGGCCAGAGCGCCCCGGTCTTCCTGGGCGGCTCGAACCTGGCCATCCCGGCCAACAGCAAGAACGTGGCCGCGGCCAAGGAGTACATCAAGCTGCTCTCCAGCGCGAAGTACCAGGGCCAGCTCGCCGCCGCCGGCGTCGTGCCGGGCACGTCGACCGACCTCACGGGCCTGGACAAGGACCCGCTGGGCAGCGTGATGGCGAAGGCCTCCACGAACGGCAAGGCCGTGCCGGCCAGCCCGAAGTGGGGTGACGTGGAGTCCGGCCAGAACCCGGTCAAGGACATGCTGACCGCGTACCTGACCGGCAAGAAGACGCTCGACCAGGCGACCGCCGACGCCAACGCAGCGCTGAACAAGCTCATCGGCGGATGACAGCGACCGCGAATGTGACGATGCCGGCGGGGGCGACCCCGCCGGCATCGCCGCGCGACGCGGGGGTCAAGCGGCGCAAGCGGGGCCGGTTCGGCGACCGGGTCCTCCCGTACCTGCTGCTCCTCCCCGCCCTGGCGGCCATCCTGGTGCTGCTCGCCTGGCCGCTGGTCCAGGTGCTCGCGATCAGCTTCCGCAAGCTCGACATCGGCCAGCTCGTCTCCGGCAAGACGGTCTGGATCGGGTTCGACAACTACACGAACACGCTTTCGGACCCGGAGTTCTGGACGGTCACCTTCCGGACCCTGGTCTTCACCGCCGCCATCGTCGCCGCCACCATCCTCGGCGGCCTGCTGCTGGCGGTGCTCATGCGCCACCTCGGCCCGGTCGTGCGGATCATGGTCCAGGTGACGCTGGTGCTGGCCTGGGCCACCCCGGTGATCGCGACGACCACCGTGTTCCAGTGGATCTTCGACCAGCAGTACGGCATCCTCAACAAGACCCTCGACCGGCTGGGCTTCCACGGCTTCATCGGCTTCTCGTGGTTCTCCAGCGGCCCCAGCACGCTCGCCGTGATCGGGCTGCTCATCGTGTGGCAGGCCGTGCCGTTCGTGACGTTCTCGCTGTACGCGGGCATCATCGGCGTCTCGCGCGAGCAGTACGAGGCCGCCGGCATCGACGGTGCCAGCGCGTGGCAGACGTTCCGCGCGGTCACCTGGCCCGCGATCCGGCCGATCACCACCATGGTGACCTTCCTGTCGGTGCTGTGGGACTTCAACGCCTTCGCCCAGATCTGGGCGATCCGCGAGGGCGGCCCGGACGGCGGGAGCACCACGCTGGCCGTCGTGCTGTACCTCAAGGGCATCGCGGGCAACCACTTCGGCGCGGCGGGCGCGATCGCGACCCTGATGCTGATCGTGCTCGCGCTCATCACGGGCCGGTACATCCAGCTGCTCACCCGGACCCGGGAAGGTGATCTGTCGTGAAGAAGTCGCTGTCGCAGCGGATCGTGCTCTCGGTGGTCGGCGTGCTGGTCGCGCTGGCGATCGTGTTCCCGACGTACTGGATGTTCGTCACGTCGCTGCGCACGCCCGGCGAGATCCTCTCGCCGAAGTACGACCTCATCCCGACGTCGTTCTCGTTCGGCAACTTCGCCACCGCGCTCGGCAAGGACAACTTCCCGACGTACCTGCTGAACAGCCTGATCGTCACCGTCGGCTCGGTACTGTGCGCGCTGATCGCCGGGACGCTCGCGGCGATCCCGCTCTCGCGGCTGCGCTTCACCGGCCGCAAGGGCTTCCTGGTGCTGGTCATGGTGGCGCAGCTGGCGCCGGTGTCGGCCCTGTTCATCCCGCTGTTCCTGCTGATGCGGGACGCCGGGCTGCTCAACACGCTGCCGTCGCTGCTGCTGATCTACTTCGCCACCACGCTGCCGTTCACGGTGTGGATGCTCTACGGCTTCGTCAACGGGATCCCGTACGAGCTGGAAGAGGCCGCGATGATCGACGGCTGCAGCCAGACCGGCGCCTTCCGCCGCGTCACGCTGCCGCTGCTCGGGCCGGGACTGGTCACCACGTCGGTGTTCAGCTTCATCACCGCGTGGAACGAGTACCTGTTCGCGCTGGTCTTCATCCAGGACAAGCCGAAGGAGACGCTGCCGGTGTGGCTGGCGTCCTTCCGCACGGCGTTCGCCACCGACTGGGGCGGGGTGATGGCCGCGTCGGTCATCTACGCCATCCCGGCGCTGATCTTCTTCCTGCTCGTGCAGCGCAAGCTCGTGTCCGGCGCGACCGCCGGTGCCGTGAAGGGGTAGCCGTTGTCCACACCGGAGAAGCTCGCCGAAGCAGTCCTCCTGCCCGGGTTCGCCGGGACGACCGCGCCGGACTGGCTCCGGCGCCGCGTGGCCGGCGGGCTGGGCGGGGTGGTCCTGTTCGGGCGCAACGTCGTCGACGACGAGCAGGTCGCCGCGCTCACCGCGCAGCTGCGGGGCGAGCGCGACGGCGTGGTGGTCGGGATCGACGAGGAGGGCGGCGACGTCACCCGCCTCGACGTGAACACCGGGTCGTTCGTGCCGGGGCCGCTGGCCCTCGGCGCGGCCGACGACCCGGAGCTGACCACGGCGGTCGCCGCCGCGCTCGGCGAACGGCTCGCGGCCTGCGGTGTCACGCTCGACCTGGCGCCGTGCGCGGACCTGACGCTGGCGGCCGAAGACCCGATCATCGGCGTCCGGGCGTTCGGGTCCGACCCGGCGAAGGCGTCGCCGCACGTCGCGGCGTATGTGACCGGGCTGCAGAAGTACGGCGTGGCGGCGTGCGCCAAGCACTTCCCGGGCCACGGCGCGGCGACCGAGGACTCGCACGTGGCCCTGCCGGTGCTGCCGCGGACCGTCGAAGAGCTGCGCGAGATCGAGCTGGTCCCGTTCGCCGCGGCGATCCGGGCCGGGGTGCGCTCGGTGATGTCGGGCCACCTGGTCGTGCGGGCCTGGGGCGACGAGCCGGCCACGCTCAACCGGACGGCGCTCACCGACGTCCTGCGCGGCGAGCTCGGCTTCACCGGCGCGGTCATCACCGACGCGCTGGAGATGGGCGCGGTCTCGGGCGCGTACGGCAAGCACGACGGCCTCGGCCGCTCGGCCGTGCGGGCGCTGGCCGCGGGCGCGGACGCGCTCTGCCTCGGCGGCGCGGCGTTCGAGGCCGAGCACCTGGACGCCTGCGTCGCGGCGATCGTGGCCGCGGTGGCGGCGGGGGAGCTGCCCCTGGAGCGGCTTTCCGAAGCGGCTTCGCGGACGGCGGCGCTCGGCACCGACCCCGCGCCGGCGACGGTCGGCCCGGTCGACCGGCGGCTGGGGCTGGAAGCGGCGCGCAAGGCGTTGCGCGTGCGGGGCGACGTGCGGCTGGCCGGACCGCCGCTGGTGGTCGACGTCCAGACCGAGCCGACCATCGCGGCCGGTCCGATGCCGTGGGGACTCGGTGCGCACCTGGCCGAGCTGGTGCCGGGAACGCGGGTACTGGCCGCGACCCCGGACGACGCCGACGCGGTTCTCGAAGCGGCGCGGGGGTTCCGCAGCGTTGTCGTGGTCACGCGGGAGGCACACCGGCACCCGCGCGTGCGGGAGCTGCTGGCCGCGTTGTCCACTGTGGACTACATCCGCGTCGAGACCGGGGCACCGGGACCGGCCGGCGACGGCGGCCCGCGGATCGACACGTTCAGCGGCTCCTACGTGAGCCTGCGGGCGGCGGCCGAGTACCTGGCCTGAGTTCGCGTCGAAGCCCCGCCGGGCACCCCTCCGGCGGGGCTTCGTCCTGTTTGCCGCATCTCCAGAGGCCGGTGCGTGCGTTTGTACGGCCCTTGTACCGGCGGCCGCCACGCTGTCCCCACAACGAATCCCGGAGGGACGGACAAATGAGAATTCGGATCGGGAAGCGGGTGGCCGGCGTGGCCGGCATCGCCGCGGCGATCGCACTGGCCGGCGCCACCCCGGCCCTGGCGGCGACAGGCACGGTGCACACGGACTCGGGGATCGCGCTGACCGTGCGGTCCACGCCGAGCACCGGCGGCAGCGCGGTCGGCACGATCGCGGACGGCACCGCCGTCACCATCTCCTGCCAGACCAACGGATCGACCGTCGACGGCAAGTATGGCACGTCGGACATCTGGGACAAGGTCGGCGACGGCTACATCAGCGACGCCTACGTCTACACCGGCTCGGACGGCCGGGTGGCCCCGGACTGCGCGGGCTCGACGCTGTCCTGCACCACCGCGGGCACCGGGAACCCGAAGACCTGCGCGCAGGCGGTGGCCTACGCCAAGACCCGCGTGCACACGAACGACCTCGACTCCTACGAGGGCTGGTGCGACCGGATCAACGCGCAGAACTACGGCTGGACCGCGTCGGGCTCGGAGACGGCCTACATCCACTGGACCCAGATCCCGGCCTCGTTCAAGCACCCGGGCGACACCCAGGTCCCGGCGGGCGGCCTCGCGTTCTTCAAGAGCAGCGGCGCGGGCCACACGATGATCTCCATCGGCGGCGGCAAGTTCCTGTCGAACGACATCAACGGCTACGGCAGCTACACCGAGACGACGATCGCCCAGATCAAGAGCAAGTGGGGCCAGACCTACCTCGGCTGGTCGCAGCCGTGGTTCAAGGTGAACCACTGACCTGACCAACCGGACCGCCCCCTGCCCACCTCCCCCGGGCAGGGGGCGGTTCAGGTTCCGGGCTTCAGGTGGTGCAGCACGAAGATCCCGCCGATCGCCGGCCGGTCCGGGCGCTCGTGGTCGGTCGCCACGTACTCGTCCAGCACCGCCAGGATCCGGCGGTCCAGCTCTTCCACCTCGTCCGGTGACAGGTGCAGCAGGAACTTCTCGTGCACCGCCACCGAATCCGGGCCCGCCGCGTGCAGCTCCTCCTGGAAGATCTCGATCGGCGCGAACCGCGTCTCCGCGTCGGCGGTGGCCAGGGGACCGTCGAGCCACCAGGTCTCGTTGTCCGCGCGGTAGGGCTTCTCCAGCGCTCCGCTCGGCCCCGTCCGGACCGGCGCCGGGTGCAGCAGGCCGGCTGAAACCAGCTGGCGGACGTGGTGCAGGACCGTGCCCGGGTCACGGTCGAGGCGGTCGGCCAGTTGCTTGTTCGTCAGCTCGTCGACCAGGCACAGCCGCATGATGCGCAACCGGAGCGGGTGGCCGAGGGCCTTGGCTTCCTCCGGCGTCGCCGGACGGCGGCGGCGTGGTTCGTTCATGGACGCAGCGTAGTCGATCGATGGGGAAAGCTCGGATCGATGGAGAAAAGTCCATCGATGTGCGATCCTCCATTCATGCACCGGACCTTCTGGCGGCTGTGGACGGCCGCGGGCCTGTCGAGCCTCGCCGACGGCGTCCTCAAGGTCGCCCTGCCGCTGGTCGCCGTCGGGTACACGCGCGAGCCGGCGCTGGTCGCGGGGCTCGCGTTCGCCTTCAGCGTCCCGTGGCTGCTCTTCGCGCTGCCCGCCGGCGCGCTCGTCGACCGGCTCGACCGCCGCCGCGCGATGCTCGGCGCCAACGTCCTGCGCGGGGCGCTCGTCGCCGTCGTCGCGGTGCTGACCGCTTACGGCGGGGGCTCGATCTGGGCGCTCTACGTCGTCGCGCTGGGTGCCGGCACCGCCGAGACGCTCTACGACACCGCCGCGCAGTCGATCGTCCCGCAGGTCGTCGGGCGGGCCGACCTCGCCCGCGCCAACGGCCGGGTCTACGCGGTCGAACAGACCGCCAACGAGTTCGCCGGGCCGCCGCTGGCCGGGGTCCTGGTCACCGCCGGGGTGCTGGCCGCGTTCGTCACGCCGGTGGTGCTGTGGGCGGTGGCGGTCGCCGCGCTGCTGTTCGTGCGGGGCTCGTACCGGATCCCGCGCGGCGACCGACCCGCCACCCTGCGCGCGGACATCGCCGAGGGCCTGCGGTTCCTCGCCCGCCACAAGGTTCTGCGGACCTTCTCCCTCATGGTCGGCACGTTCAACTTCGCCACCGGAGCCACGTTCGCGGTCCTGGTCCTCTACGCGGTCGGCCCCGGCTCGGCGATGGGCCTGTCCGGACCGGCCTTCGGCCTGCTGACGGCGACGACCGCCGCGGGCGGCCTGGCCGGGTCGCTGCTCGCCGAGACGGTGGAACGCCGGCTCGGCCGCGTCCGCGCGCTCCGGGTGTCGTGGCTCGCCGGCGGCCTGACGGTCGGCGTGCTCGCCGTGACCGCCGACCCGTACGTCGTCGGTGCGGCCTTCTTCGCCGGCGGCGCGGGCATCCTGGTGTCGAACGTGGTCATGGTGTCGCTGCGCCAGCGGATCACGCCGGACCGGCTGCTCGGCCGCCTCACCAGCAGCCACCGGCTGGTCGCGTGGGGCACGAAGTCGCTCGGCGCGCTGGCCGGCGGCGCGCTCGCGCAGGCCTTCGGGCTGCACGTGGTGTTCGTCGTGATGACCGTGCTGGCGTTTTCGGTGGTGGGCGGGCTTTTCGTGGTGACCGAGGACGCTCTCAGAGCCGCCGAGCCAGCAGTTCCGAGACACCCGGCCTGAACACGCCGACCGCCTCCCAGCCCCACCGCCGGTACAGCGCGTGCGCCGGGGCCGCCGTCGCCGCGGCGAGGAGCGCGCACGGCTCGGCCCGGTCGCGCAGCAGCCGGTCGAGCAGGTCCCGGCCGTGGCCCCGCCCGCGCCGCCCCGGCCGGACGGCGAGCTCGTACACGTAGAACAGCGGACGCCCGGCGAGCCACGGCGGCGGGGCGGCCGCCGCCGGGGACGGCCACCAGCCCGCCTCGCGGCCGACGCCGTAGGCGAACCCGTCCAACACGTCTCCACTGTGGACGGCCGTCAGCGCGAACCCGGGCAACTCCGCGTGCTGCGCCAGCGTTTCGCGGAACCGGGCCACGTCCGCTTCGCTTTCCCCATAGGGAGGTTCGCGGTAGACCTGGTGGTAGAGGCCGGTGACCGCGGTCCAGTCAGGCATTCGCCGTCTCCCGCACCGGCTCCGGGACCGCCTTCAGCCCGGTCAGGACGGCCACCGCCAGCAGGCAGCACCCGGCGAGCACGAGCCACGGCAGCTGCGGGCCACCCGCCAGCAACGCCGTGAAGGTCACCGGGGCCAGCACCCGCGCCGCACCCCAGAGCACTTCCTCGAGCCCGAGGTAGCGCCCGCGCAGGTGGGCGGGCGCGAGCGCCACGGTCAACGCGCTGCTGGTCGGCGCCTGCAGCAGCTCGGCCACCGTGAAAACCGCGGTGGCCAGCGTCAGCACGGCGAACGCGGGCAGCGCCGTCACCAGCGGCACGGCCGCGTAGAGCAGGAACGCCCCGGCCCACACCACGGCCGCGACCTGCAGCGTCCGCCCCCGGCGGAACCGCTCCACCCGCCCGGCCACGACCGTCTGCGCGAGCACCACCAGCACCGTGTTGAGGGCGAACAGCACACCGGGCTGCCACGCCGGCAACCGCAGCGCGTCGAGCACGTACGCGCTCAGCAGCACCGTCAAAGCCAGGTCGCACAACGCGAAGACGAAGACGGTCACCAGCACGCGGCGGAACGCGCGGTCGGCGAGCACGGCCCGGTAACCCCCGCGCGGCGCGGTGGTCCGCGCCGGGGCTTCGCCCGCCCGGCCCCGCCAGGTCGCCACGAGCACGGCGGCGACGAGGAAGCTCACGGCGTTGAGCACGACGATCGCCGCGTAGCCGCCCACCACGACGAGCACGCTGCCGGCAAGCCCGCCGAGGCCGATCCCGACGTTGCGCAGCGTGCGCTCCATCGCGTACCAGCGGGCGCGCTGCCCGTCGTCGGCCACCTGCGCCACCAGCGCACCGGACGCGGGCCAGAACAGGCCTTCGCCCCAGAACGTCAGCGCCGCCAGCACCACCAGGACCGGCGGCGACCCGGCGAAGACGTACCCGGTGAAGGTGAGCACCCGCAGCAGGTTGGCCGCGACGACCACCCGCCGCGGGCCGAAACGGTCCACCAGCGGGCCCGCGCAGAGCCCGGCCGGCAGGGCGAGCAACGCGGCGAGCGAGAGCGCCGCGCCGACGGCCGTCAGCGGAAGTCCCTTGGCGGCGTGGAAGTAGACGACGGCGAACGGCAGGAACAGGCCGGTGCCGAGCGCGTCCACGCCCTGGGCGGCGACCAGCGGGAGGCGGCCCCGGGTGCGGGGCAGCCCGAGCAGTGCGGTGACGGCCATCGGTGCGTCCTCAGGCGTGGGGGAGCGGGAAGGTGTTCAGCCGCGCTTCGGGCAGGGGGTGCGCGCGCCAGCCGAGGTCGACCGCCGCGCGGCGCACGCGGCCGTCGCCCCAGTACGGCAGCCCGGCCGGGAAGTTGGCCACCAGCCCCGGCACCAGCGTGTGCGCGGCGTGGAACCCGGCCGCGGCGACGTCACGGGTGGTGAGGTCCACGCTGAGCACCTCGAACCCGCGTGCCTCGACGCGGTCCTGGTAGGTCTTGAGCGTCCGTTCGCCGAGCGCGGGCAGGCCTTCCCAGCTCCGCTCCGGCAGGTCGCGGACCCACGGTGCGACGTGGGCCGCCGCCCGCGGGTCGAGGTAGACCTGTTGCTGGCACAGCAGGTCCACGACGTCGCCGAAGTCCGCGCGGTAGGAGTCGAGGTAGCGCCGGTCGGCCCGGTACGGCTTCAGGTTGCCCAGGTGCGGCAGGTCGTCGCGCATCGCGGCCAGCTCGCGCTCGTCGTCGAGCGCGAGGCAGGTGTGCTGCAGCGTGAACCCTTCGGCGAGCGCCTTCTTGGCCGCTTCCAGGGCGTCGGGGCGCGTGGCGAACCCGATCGACAGCCAGCGGCGCGCCCGGTCGAACACCGCCGCCGCGACGACCGGGACGGCGAACTCGTTGTCCAGCGGGATCAGCGTGACTTCGTAGGTTTCGGTGGTGTCGGCGACGAGCGCGCGCACCTCGGGCGGCACCGGCAGGGCGCGCAGCCGCGGTGCGTTGGCCCACCACACCATCGTGGTGTCCCGTTCGAGAACCTCCTCGAGGCCGGAGGTGACGGCGTGCTCGGCGCTCGTGCCACCGGCCAGCCCGGCGATCAGCGGGTCGGTGAAGCGCGCCCCACCGGGTTCGGGTGCCTGCGAGACGAGGCACGCGGGTACCCATACGGGCTCCTTCGTCGTGTGCGAAAAGGCTTCCACCCAGGCGCATTCCGCGTCGGTGGTCAGCGGCGCGAACGGGAAGCCGGGGGTGCGGTGCTGCCGGGCCGAGTAGAGGTTGAGCCGGCGCGGGTCCAGCGCCGGGACGCCGGCGCGGCGCAGCTGGTCGTAGCTGCCGTGGCGGAGTTCGCGTTCCGGGGGCAGCCAGCTGCCGCAGTAGCGTTCGACGGCCTCGCCGATCGCGGACTCGCGGGCCGGCTCGAAGTCGTGCCACGACGTCCCGAACGCCTGGCGGTCGTTGGGCCAGTCGACGACCCGCCGCATGTCCGCGACGTCCACCGCGCACACCTTGAGCCGGGCGGGCATCCCCGGCGCGGCGGGCAGTTCGTGCACCGCGGTCACGATCCCGGTCCGGTCGTCGACGAGCAGGTCCGGCCGCAGGCCCTGGTCCCGGACCGGCCGGGGCCGGTCGGGCACGGGGAGAACGGGCCGGGGGAGCGCGGTCAGCCGGACGGGGTCGAGCTCGAGCTCGCCGGTCGTCGTCTCGGCGGGCTCGCCGGCGATCCACCGTTCGAGCTGGACGGCGAGGGCGCTGACCAGCCAGCGGGCGTCGGTTCGCCGGAACCGCGGCCCGGGCGGGGCCTCGGCGGCGGCGAAGGCGTCGGGGACCCGGGCGTCGAGGGCGGCCGAGCGGCGCCGCGCGAGCACGTCGGCGAAGTCGGGGCCGAAGCCCGGTTCGACCGCGGGACCGGCGATGCCCTGGCCGCGTTCGCAGCGGAAGGGGAAGAACCGCACGCCGTGCTCGGTGCAGAACGCGTCGAGTGCGCTGAGCTCCCGGTAGGCGGGGTGGGTGTAGGCGGCGACGAGGACGGTGTCGGCCGGGGCCAGGGGGAACGCGGCTTCGACGAGCGGTGGAACCGCGTTGTAGGCGGCCGAGCCGAGGATCTCCGCCGGGTCCGCGGGGTCCGCGGACCGCGCCGGACCATCGCCGGCCGTGCGGAGGACCTCCGCCGGGTTCACCAGGAGCGCCGCTTCGGCCAGCGGCCGCACCGACCCGTAACCGGTCGCTCCGAGAACCTCCGCCAGCGGTCCCGTCAGCTCGGCCGCCCCGGTGACCAGCACCGTCGTCGCGGCGAGGCGCCGGGCGCCGTCGTCGCCGGTGGCCGGGTGCAGGCAGCCGTCCGCTTCGAGGACGTCGAGCACCTCCGCGTGGTCCGGGCTCATCCCCGCGAGCAGCTCGGCGCGCGTCCGGGTGCCGTCGCAGCGGCTCAGCCACGCGCGGAACTCGCCCACCGGCGCGGTGATCGAGTACTGGCCGCCGTTCGGGGTGCTGAGCAGGCACAGCTCCGGCTCCAGGTCGTGGAGCTCGACGCCGGTCAGCTGCAGGCGGATGTCGTCGGAAGGCATGGCGATCCCCTCGTCGGCGGGGCCGTGCCGCGGCCCGGGGAAGGGCCGCGGCACGTCTACGGCTGGGCCGGGACTACTTGGCGGACGCGCGGTTGTGCACGACGGCGCGGTTGTGGACCACGGCGCGGTTGTGGACGACGGCCCGGTTGTGCACGACCGCGCGGTTGTGGACGACGACGGCCGAGGGACGCTCGAAGCTCGAGATCATGGTTCCTCCTGCGGGGTGAAGTGGATGTCCCCCGGCGGGCCCACCGGGGCGGGGTGACGGGAACCAGTTTCGGGCGGCGCCGTGCGTCCTGACGTCTTCTGGACTGCGATCCGCACGCCCGCGCCCATGCGTTCGTCACGGTCCGGACATGACCCGTGCACGACGAAGGCCCCCACCGGCGCTCGGTGGGGGCCTTCGGTCCGGCTCAGCTCACGCCCGGCAGGTCCGGCCGCGGTTCACGCAGTTGACCAGCCCGTTCATGATCCGCTGTGACATCACGTTCGCGAAGTCGTCGTGGTCGGAGAACGGGTTGTGCTTCTCCTGCGGGAAAGCGTCCACTTTGTACTGCTTCTTGACCTGGATGTCGTGCGGGATGTCGTAGGTCAGCGAGATCTGCAGCTGCGGCACCGCCTTGAAGCCCTTGGCGCACCGGCCGTTCTGGTCCGGGAACACGATGTGCGTGCGGTGGTTCGCGCTGTCGGTGTTCTGCCCGTCCCAGCAGCTCGGGAACGTGTGCACGCGCTTGACCTTGCTGTTCTCCGGACAGATCGGGTACTTCTCGGTGACGCGGTTCTCGAACCCGCTGCACGTCCAGCTGGCGCGGGCGTTGGCGGTGCCGTTGGTCGAGACCTTCGCGTCGCCGTAGAGCACGCGCAGGAACCGCGGCATGGCCACGACCTTGCCCACCGGGCTGCCGCGGAAGGTGATCTGGACCTTCTGCGGCCGCAGGATCTTGCCGTCGTTGCCGGGCAGCTCGTTGTTGTCGTCCTGCCCGGGCAGCGCACCGCCCGCGGTGCTGCTCGGCGGCGGCGTCGGCGATCCGGTGTCCTTGCCGGGCTTCGTCCCGCACGGCAGGCCGCCGATGCCGCCCGGCTTCGGCGCGAACCGGCCGATCGCGGTGAGGATCCGGTCGATGATCGCCTTGCGGCGGTCGTTGAGCGGGCCGATGATGCTGTTCTGGACGAGGTTCTCGCCGCCCTGGCCCTGCGCCGCCGCGACCTTCTTGTTCGCCTCGTCGGCCTGGGAGTCGAGCTGGTCGAGGTTGCTGTCCACTTCGTCCATCGCCTGGTCGGGGATGTCCGGCAGCTTGCTCGCGACGTCCGGGCAGGCGACCTGGACCGTCTTCGACTCCTGGGCGGCCTGCGCGCGGTCGCCGTCGGGCGCCTTCGCGGGCTCGTTCTTGTCCTCTTCGCCGGTGTCGATCCGGACGACGGGCCAGAAGTAGGCGGACTTGTCGCCGTTGCGGCAGGTGGTGCCGGCCTTCGCGAGGGTCTTGTTGGTGGAGTCGGCGTTGGTGGAGAGGTTGCCGACGTAGTCGTGCAGGTGCTGGGCGCCGTTGCGGACGCCGGGCTGCGCGATGAAGTTGTCCGGGTTGAAGTGCTGGTTCTCGTTGCGGCCGCAGTCGACGGTGAACGTGCCCGTCGCGGCGCCGTAGACCGGCCGCGGGTCGAACTGGTTCGGCTTCACCTTCAGGATGTCGACGAAGAACGCGGGGTTCGCTTCGTCGGCGCTGGCTTCGCCGGTGTTTCCGGTGGTCGTCGCGACGACGATGCCGCCGACCGCGATCGCGAGGGCGAGGCCGCCGGTCGCGATCTTGGTTCTGCGGGACAGGCGGTGCCGTCCTTGGGTGCTGCTGGGCATGGGGAAATCCTCCGGGGTGTCGGGCTGGCGGGAACGCGCGACACTGAACGGGTACGAGCCCAGGCTCGTGCCCATCAGGAATGCGTCGGCAAGGAACGGCTTTCCGGCTGGTCCACTGACCCGACATCAGTGGGTGCGCGCTCACCTGCCCGTGGCCGCGCCGTCAACCGGCTGGTTATCGTTCCGTTATGGAAGTTACACGGGCCTTTGACACCGGGCAAGCACCGAAAAAAGTTTGAACCGAACTGAACCCCCGTCCGTATCCCCAGGTGAGGCCCGGCGACTGGGCCCGGCCGGAAAGCCTTGCGCGAACCCGGGATCAGCGCAGCGGCGCGGGCACCGCGGAAATGGCGGCCAGCGCCGAGCCGAGCCGGTGGCCGACCGCGAGGCCGACCTGATCGCGCACCTCGGCGAGTTTCGCGACGTCGATTCCGGTCGCGATTCCTTCGCCGTGGAAGAAGTCGACGAGGTCGTCCGTGCCGACGTTGCCGGACGCGCCCGGGGCGAACGGGCAGCCGCCGATCCCGCCCAGCGCGGCGTCGAACCGGCGGATCCCGAGCGAGAGCCCTTCCCACGCGTTGGCCGCCGCGCGCCCGTAGGTGTTGTGCAGGTGCAGGCCGAGCGGGACGTCCGGCAGTTCGTCGGGCACCGCCGAGACGACCGCGCGCAGCCGGCTCGGCCGGGCGGCGCCGATCGTGTCGGCGAGGTGGACGACCCGTGCGCCGAGCCGGCCGAGGTGCGCGGCCACGTCGGCGGTCCGGTCCGGCTCGGTGTCGCCGTCGAACGGGCAGGCGAACGCGGTCGCGACCGACGCTTCGAGCGCGACCCCCGCGCCGGTGAGCAGTTCGGCGCACCCGGCCAGCCGGTCGAGCGCCGCGGCCGCCGGGACCCCGGCGTTCGCGGTGCTGTGCCCGTCGCCGGCGGAGACGACCAGCCGCACCGACTTGGCGCCGGCGTCGATCGCCTGCCGCGCCCCGCGTTCGGTGAACACGAGGGTGTGCAGGCACGCGGGGGTGTCCGGCAGCAGCGCGCGGAGCACCTCGCCGGTGTCGGCCAGCTGCGGTACGCGGCGCGCGGAGACGAAGGAGCCGACCTCGAGCGCGCGGACGCCGGCGTCGACCAGGCCGCGGGCGAGCCGGACCTTTTCGTGCGCCGGCACGGTGACGGGCTCGTCCTGCAGCCCGTCGCGCAGCACGACCTCGGTGATGAGGACTTCGGTCACGTCAGATCACTCCCTTTTCGCGGAGGCCGGCGACGGCGTCGCCGGTGATGCCGAGCTCGGCGAGCACGGCTTCGGTGTGTTCGCCCAGGTCCGGCCCGAGCGAGCGGGTGCGCCCGGGCCGTTCGGCCAGCGCGGGGACGATGCCAGGGAAGGTGACTTCGGCTTCGCGGCCCGCGCCGACGCGCACGCGGTGGCGTTCGTGCATGCCGCGGGCTTCGAAATGCGGGTCCTTCGCGATGTCCGCGGCGGTGAGGATCGGGCCGCTCGGCACGGAAGCGGCCAGCAGCGCGGCTCCGGCGGCTTCGTGGGTGAGGGTGGCCGCCCACGCGCCGATCGCGTCGTCGAGCAGGCCGGTGTGGCGGACGCGCCCGGCGTTGTCCGCCGGCCGCGGGTCGGCCGCGAGGTCCGCGCGGCCGATGGCGTGCGCGAGCCGGCGGAAGATCGCGTCGCCGTTGCCGCTGACCACGATGTACTTGCCGTCGGCACAGCGGTAGGTGTTGGACGGCGCCACCCCGGGCAGCGCGGAGCCGGCCGGGCCGCGCACGACGCCGTGCGCGTCGAAGTCCGGGAGCAGCGACTCCATCAGGGAATAGACGGCTTCGTAGAGCGCGACGTCGACGACCTCGCCGGGGCGGGCGCCGGGCTCGCGTTCACGGCGGAGCAAGCCCATGAGCGCGCCGATCACCGCGTAGAGACCGGCGACGGAGTCGGCGAGGCTGACCCCGACGCGGGTGGGCGCCTGGCCGGGGTAGCCGGTGAGCGCGCGCAGCCCGCCGATCGCTTCGGCGACACCGCCGAAGCCGGGCCGGTCGCGGTACGGGCCGGTCTGGCCGTAGCCGGAGACGCGCACGACGACCAGCCGCGGGTTGAGCGCGCGGAGCTCGCCGGGTCCGAGCCCCCAGCGTTCGAGCGTGCCGGGCCGGAAGTTCTCGAGCAGGACGTCGCTGCGCGCGGCCAGCGCCCGCACGATGTCCTGGCCTTCGGGACGGCGGAGGTCGACGGTCACCGAGCGCTTGTTGCGGCCGAGGGTGCGGAAGAGCAGCGAGGTGTCGCCGTCGTGCAGCCGCCAGCGGCGGAGCTCGTCGCCGGTGCCGGGGCGCTCGACCTTGACCACCCGGAGGCCCGCGAGGGGCCCGGATTGTTCACTCATGCCCGACCACAAACTACTATGTGAGCTGTCAACTCAGAATACGGGCGTGTGTCGTGGAGTCAACGGGGGCGAGCGTCGCTAGACTGTGCGGCACACCACGGGCACGGGGCGGGGCGATGGCAGAGGAAGAGCGCAGTGGCGGCGGGACGACGCCGGTGCTGGTGCTGCGCAAGTTCAAGCAGATCCTCGAGTCGTTCACGATCGACGACCCGGAGCTGACGCTGCAGCAGATCACGCGGTCCACCGGGCTGCCGGCGAGCACGTGCCAGCGGCTGGTGCACAACCTGGTGCGCGAAGGCTTCCTCGACCGCTACGACGACACCTACCGCGTCGGCCTCGGCCTGGTCCGCTGGGCGGCGCCCGGCACGTTCGGCCTGGACCTGGTCCGGCTGACCCGCCCGGTGCTGCAGCAGCTGCGCGACGAAACGGGCGAGACGGCGTGCCTGTACGTCCGCGACGGCGCCTACCGCACGGTGATTTCGCTGGCCGAGTCCCGCCACCCGGTGGTCCGGCTGTTCGTGGTCGGCATGGTGATGCCGCTGCACGCGGGTTCGGCGGGCAAGGTCTTCCTGGCCTGGGACAAACTGGCGATCAAGGACGCGATCGGCCACGGCCTGGCCCGGTTCACCCCGCGCACGGTGGTGGACATCGACCTGCTGACCGAGCAGCTCGGCCAGATCCGCTCGACGGGGTACGCGGTGAGCTTCGAGGAACGTGACCTGGGCGCGGCGTCGTTGAGCGCCCCGGTGTTCGGGCTGAACGGCGAGGTCGGCGCGGCGATCGGAATCGGCGCCCCGACCCAGCGCATGACACCGGCCGACGTGCCGCGGTTGGCACCGGTGGTGGTGGAAGCGGCCCGGCGCGCCTCGGAGCGGCTGGGGTACCGGCCGGGCGTGGAGCAGGTCTCCGGCCTCTGAGCGGGCTGCGGGATTTGGTCCCGCGGTCCGCAACGTCATGAACGAGTCGTTCACCTCGCCGGATGCCGGGGCTCCGGCAAAGACGCGTCGGTGTGGTCGGCAAAGTTGTGCCGCCGTGGGGCGAGCGGATCACCGGCGGCGGAGTGGCCCGGCCGTGCGACTTTCGGGACCTCCGGCCGCGATGTCATGAACGACTCGTTCATGTCGTCCGGCGAGGTGAACGACCCGTTCATGACATGCGGGGCGGCGAGATTCCCGGTCGGTCCCCTCTTGTTCGGATCCACGCCCCGACCTGCGATCCGGTGCCACCTGACCCATCCTGTCCCCGTCCCGTGAGTCCTTGACTCCATCACCCGGCCCGTCACATTATGGGTTCGACAACCACATAGTGGCGAAGTCAAAGGAGACGACGGATGGCCCACCTCCCCGACGCGGCGCCGGACACCGGCACGATCGCGGGCCGGCTCGACCGGCTGCCCATCACCCGCACCCATCGGCGGGCCACCGTCGCCGTCGGGCTCGGGCTGTTCTTCGACTTCTACGAGGTCTTCCTGACCGGGGTGCTCAGCTCGGTGCTCGTCGAAGAGTTCGCCCTGACCAAGGCCGACCTGCCGCCGTTGCTCGCCTCGACGTTCGTCGGCATGTTCTTCGGGGCGCTCCTGCTCGGCCGGCTCGCCGACCGGTTCGGTCGGCGCGGGGCGTTCCTCGTGAACCTCGGGCTCTACTCGGTCTTCTCGCTGCTCGGCGCGTTCAGCGGCAGCGCGCTCATGCTGCTGGTCACGCGGTTCTTCGCGGGTATCGGCCTCGGCGCGGAGCCACCGCTGGCCGACACCTACCTGACCGACCTGCTGCCCGCCCGCAAGCGCGGCCGCTTCATCGCCTGGGCCTACACGCTCGCCTTCTGCGGCTTCCCGGTCGTCGGCTTCCTCGCCCGCGGCCTGACCGACCACGAGGTCTTCGGCATCGCCGGCTGGCGCTGGCTGTTCGTGATCGGCGCGCTCGGCGCCGCCGCGGTCTTCCTGCTGCGCCGCGGCCTGCCCGAATCGCCGCGCTGGCTGGACTCCGTCGGCCGCACCGAGGAGGCCGAGCACCTGGTCGCCGGTATGGAGGCCGAAGCGCGCGGGGCCATCGCCGGCACCCCGGCCCCGCCGCGCGGCGTCACCCGCAAGCGCGTCGCCGCACCCGTGCGCGAGCTCTTCGCCCCCGCCCTGCGGCGGCGGACGTGGATGATGGTCGTCTTCCACATCCTGCAGACCCTCGGCTACTACGGCTTCGGCACGCTGGTCCCGCTCGTCCTCGCGGCCAAGGGGTACGCCGTTTCGCAGTCGCTGCTGTTCGCCGCGCTGACCTACCTCGGCTACCCGGTCGGCTCCGCGCTTTCCCTGCCGATCGTGGAACGCGTCGAGCGCAAGTTCCTCGTGATCGGTTCGGTGCTGGCGATGGCGGTGTTCGGCATCGCGTTCGGCTACGCGGGTTCGATGGCGCTGATCCTGATCTTCGGCTTCCTCTAGACCGCGACCAGCAACCTCTTCTCGAACGCGTTCCACATCTACCAGGCCGAAATCTTCCCGACGGCGCTGCGTTCCACGGCGTCCAGCGGCACGTACTCGCTCTCGCGCCTGGCCAGCGGCGCGATGCCGTTCGTCCTGGTCCCGCTGCTGAGCTCGCACGGCCCGACCACGCTGTTCCCGGTCGTCGCGGGGGCGCTGGTGGTGGTCGCGGTGGACATCGCGGTCTTCGGCCCGCGCACCACGGGCCGCCGCCTGGAGAACGTCAACGACGCGGCAGCGCAGCCGATTCGATGACCGCCACCGCCTCGCCGACCGGCAGCCGCGCGGTGTCGACGACGAGGCGCTCGCGCGTCCACGGCTCGTACTCGCGGTTCACGATCTGCTGCCACGTCGGTGGAACCAGGTCCGCGATGCCGACGTCGCGGGTTTCCGCGCGGCGCCGGTGTTCCGCGGGATCGGAGCAGACGATCTCGGCTTCGAGCACCCGGGCGCCGGCCCGGAGCCCGGCCGCGCGCCACGCGTCGCGGGTCACCGCGAGCGGGTTCACGCACTCGGCGATCACGCTCACGCCGGTGCGGAGCAGGTCGGCCGCGACGTCCTGGGCGACGACGTAGCCGACCGGCCCGAGCGGCTGCGCGAGCGGTGACGAACGGACGATGGCCTGTTCGATCGTGTCGACGCGCAGGAACGCGAAACCGGTGCGGCGGGCCAGCTCCGCGGCGACGGTGGTCTTGCCGGTCGCGGGCAGGCCGCCGACGGCGATCAGCAGCGGGGGCACCCCGGGATGATCGCACCCGCGGCCCTCACGAGGCGTGCTTCTGCGCGAGCAGGCCGCGCCGCAGGGTGGCCAGCGCCCGGTGCTGGGCGACGCGGACCGCGCCCGCGCTGGCGAGGCCGACCGCGGCGGCCGTCTCCTCCGCGGTCATCCCGAGGATGATCCGCAGCACCAGGATTTCGCGCTGCCGCGGCGGGAGCGTGTCGAGCAGGCCGGACGACCGGTCGAGCGCCGCCGAGCGCTGGACCTCTTCGCCGGTCGGGTCGCCGCCGGTCCAGCGGTCGGCGGGCGGCTCGGCGACCGGGCTCGTGCGGTCGCGCGCCCGGCGGCGGTGGAAGTCCGACACCTTGTGCGACGCGATGCCGAAGACGAACGCCAGGAAGCCGTCGGCCGCGTAGCGGTAGCCGGGCAGCGCGTTGACGATCGCCAGCAGCACGTCCTGCGCGCAGTCCTCGGCGTCCGACGAGCCGTCCTGCCAGGTGCGGAGCCGGCCCAGGCAGTAGCGGAACACCAGCGGCCGCAAGGTGTGCAGCAGCCCGGCCACCGCGGCGCGGTCGCCGCGGATCGCCGACCGGACGAGGTCCGGGTCCAGGGTGAACGTCGCCGGGGGAGCGGACGCGCCCTCGGCGGAGTGCGGCGACATCGGCCTCATCCTTTCCCACACTCGCCGTCACGGATGATCACGACGCTAAGTCACTCCGCGTGGTCGCCACACCGGCCGGCCGGCCGCTGCGGCCCGGGTCTTCCGGCCCTGGTGCGCGGGACCGCGGTGTGTGTCCGCGCGCCCGCGGCGGTGGGCGGGCCGAACGGCCCTATCGGGGCGCCCGGGCCACCGATCACGCTGGTGACCGGGTTATTCACAGGAGAAACACAGGGACGCGATGGTGGACGACGTGGGCTTCGGGCTCTTGCTGGACCGGCAGCAATGCCTGGCGCTGCTGCGGACGGCGAGCCTCGGGCGGGTGATCTTCACCCACCGGGCGATGCCGGCGGTCCGCCCGGTCCGCTTCACGGTCGTCGAGGACGCCGTGGTGTTCGCCGTCCCGGCGGCCAGTCCCCTCTACGCGGGTGCGCGCGACGCCGTCGTCGCGTTCGAAGCCGACGAATACGCCGACGACCTCGGCGCCGGCTGGTACGTCAGCCTGCTCGGGCGGGCCGCCGAGTCCGGCGCGGTCGACATCGCCTGCCCGTGCCCCTGCCCGGTGCCGCCGGGCCACCGCTTCCTGCGCGTCCCGGCCGAGTCGATCAGCGGTCACCGCCTCGCCTGCCACGCCCAGTAACGAACCGGCTCCGCCGATCGACCCACCGGATGGACGAACCGGATTGGGCCGACGCGGGCAGTCTTCTGTGGCACCCTTGACGGCCCGGGAGTGGCCCGGGATTCGGGCGGAGCCTGCGGGGTCGACGGGAAGTGACGGACGAGATCAGCATGCCGGCGATCCTCGCGGCCGTGGGCGGCATCGCCCGCGAGCTGGAGCTGCCGTCGCTGCTGGAACGCGCGGTCGCGACGACGTGCGAGCTGGTCGGCGCCCCGCGCGGCCGGCTGGAGCTGCCCGAAAACGGTGTCGCCCGCTACGGCGGCGAGCCCGGTGCCGGCGCGGTCGAGGTGCCGGTCCGCGCCGGGCCGCAGGTCTACGGGACCCTCGTCATCGAACCCGGCCCCGGCGGCGGGTTCTCCCGGCGGGAACGGGAAGTGCTGGGCGCGCTCACCGCGGCGACCGGGATGGCCGTGGAAAAGGCCCTGCTCGTCGACCAGATGCGCCGCCGCGAACGCTGGCTCGAAGCCTCTTACGACGTCACCGGCGCGCTGCTCGCGTCGCAGAACTTGAACGCCACGCTCCGGCTGATCGCCGAACGCGCCCGCATCGTCGCCGGCGGCACGGCGGGTGCGATCGCCCGCCCGGCCGGGCCGGGGCAGCTGATCTTCGACGTCGTCGAGCCCCCGGGCGACGACGCCGACCGGCTCACCGGGCTGACCGTCCCCACCGAAGGCACCGCCACCGGCGTCGCGTTCGCGACCCGCCGCCCGGTCGTCGTGCGCGACTACGGCGAGCGCGTCCAGGAGGAGCAGCGCGACCGCGCCGGGCCGATGCCGGCGATGATCAAGGACCTCGACTCGGCCATCTCGGTGCCGCTGCTCGTCGGCGAGGACACCCTCGGGGTGCTGGTGGTCGCGAAGTTCCGCGACAAGTCGCCGTTCACCGACTCCGACGTCCAGCTGGCCGAGACCTTCGCCGGGCACGCCGCCCTCGCCGTCGAGTTCTCCCGCGCGCAGGAAGCGCGCCAGCAGCTGGCGGTGTTCGAAGACCGCGACCGGATCGCCCGCGACCTGCACGACCTGGTCATCCAGCGGCTCTTCGCGACCGGGCTGGGCCTGGAGGGCGTGAGCAGGCTGATCGCCGACCCGGCGGTCGCCGCGCGCGTGGCCGGGTTCGCCCAGGACCTCGACGGCACCATCCGCGAGATCCGCAACAGCATCTTTTCGCTGCAGGCACCCGCGCAGGCGCACGGCAGCCTCCGCGCGGAGCTGCTGCGGGTGGCCGTGGACGCCCGCGACACGCTGGGGTTCGAGCCGCGCGTCGGGTTCGACGGGCCGCTCGACGCAGCGGTGCCGGACGCCGTCCGCTCGGACCTGATCGCGTCGCTGCGCGAAGCGCTGACGAACGTCGCGCGGCACGCCGGGGCGACGTCGTCGTCGGTCGACGTGACCGTCGACGGCCTGGGCCGGCGGCTGACCCTGGTCGTGCGCGACGACGGAACGGGCCCGCCGCCGGACCGCGACCGGGTCAGCGGGCTCGGCAACCTGGCCGCGCGGGCCGCCCGCTGGGGCGGGACGTGCGTGCTGGTGGCCGCCGAAGACGGCGGCGCCCGGCTGGAATGGACCGCCGAACTGCCGGCCAGGGCCGGCGAGCAGGGGAGTGGACGATGACGATCGCGGTGTTCCTGCTCGACGACCACGAGCTGGTCCGGACCGGGCTGAAGACCGTCTTCGAGGCCGAACCCGACATCGAAGTGGTCGGCGAGGCGGGGACGGCGGCCGAGGCGCTGGTGCGGATCCCGCAGGCGCGCCCGGACGTCGCGATCCTCGACGTCCGGCTGCCGGACGGGCAGGGCGTCGAGGTGTGCCGCGAGATCCGGTCCACTGTGGAACCGCCGCCGGCGTGCCTGATGCTGACGTCCTATTCGGACGACGACGCGCTGTTCGGCGCGATCATGGCGGGCGCGGCGGGCTACATGCTCAAGCAGGTGTCCGGCCGGTCCCTGATCGACGCCGTCCGCACGGTCGCCAGCGGCGGCTCGCTGCTGGACGCCACGCTCACCGCGTCGGTGATGAACAAGCTGCGCGGGGAGAACGTCGCCACCGCCGACCCGCGCTACGAGCAGCTGAGCCCGCAGGAACGCCGGGTGCTCGACCTGGTCGCCGAGGGCCTGACCAACCGCCAGATCGCGGAGCGGCTGTTCCTGGCCGAGAAGACGGTGAAGAACTACGTTTCGTCGGTGCTGCACAAACTCGGCGTCGAACGGCGCACGTCCGCGGCCGTCTACATGTCCCAGCGGCGCGCCGGCCCGGACCGATCGGGCTGAATCCGGGGACCGATCGGCCGCAACCCGGTGGGGCGTTCGACGTATCCAGCCGCCGATGCGGTACACCTGTCGGGGGACGCACGGATCGGCGTGCGCGGTGGAGGGGACGGCATGTCGGGGTTGTCGAGCGGGGACTACGTCACGCAGCAGATCCGGGCACTCGCGCAAGCGGTGCGCCGGGAAGGGGCCGGCGGCGTCGGCACGCGCAGTTTCCAGCTGGCGGAGCACTTGGCGGCGGAAGGTGGCGTCCACCGCGGCGACATCATGACGGCCACGGCGACGCTGCTGGCGATGACGGCGTGGTGCGACGGCGAGGTCGAGTCGGCCCGCAGGTTCGCCGAGCTGGCCGGGGAAAACGACGAGGACTCGCGGGAGCTGGTGACCCACCTGCTGCGGCTGGAAGCCGGGGCGGATCAGGGCTGGCTGCCGCAGGAACAGGTCGAGGCGCTGCTCGAGTACGCGCGGAAGGCCCGCCGCGGGGATCTGGTGCTGCGGGTGCGGGCGCTCACCGGCGCCCGCCGCGGCCGGCACCGGCGCGCGGACTGACGTCGAGCGGGGGCCGGAGTCCACCCCGGCCCCCGCTCCGTCAGTGCGAGCCGAGTGGCCGGCCGGGATCGGCGAGCCGGTCCGGGTCGACCGCGCGGCCGCTGAGGATCAGCTCGCGCACCGCGTCGAGGCCCTCGTCCCAGCGGTTGACGTGCAGGCCCGCGACCACCCGGTCCCCGGCCAGCCAGAACGCGTGGAACGCCTCGGCGTCGCCGCGGCGCACGACCCGGTCGTAGCCGCCCGGCGGGAACCAGCCGGTGAACTCCAGGCCCGCGTCGTACTGGTCCGAGAAGAAGTAGGGCAGCTCGGCGTATTCGACCGCCTGGCCGAGCATCGAGCGCGCCGCCGCGGGGCCGCCGTTCGTGGCCGCCGCCCAGTGTTCGACGCGGATCGCCCGCCCGTAGTGCGGGTGCCACGCGCTCGCGACGTCGCCCGCCGCGTAGACGTCCGGGTCTTCGGTGCGCAGGGCCGCGTCCACGCGGACGCCGTCGTCGACGGTCAGGCCCGCTTCTTCCGCGAGCTGCGTCTCCGGCCGCGCGCCGATGCCCACGACGACCACGTCGGCCGGGATCTCGCCGTCGTCGGTCAGCACCGCCGAAACCGCGTCGTCGCCGGCGAACCCGGTCACGCCGGTGCCGAGGCGCAGCTCGACGCCGTGGGTGCGGTGCAGGTCCGCGAAGAACCCGCCCAGTTCCGGGCCGAGCGCGGCGTGCAGCGGCGAGGGACCGGGCTCCACGATGGTCACTTCGCAGCCGTAGGTGCGCGCCGCCGCGGCGGTCTCCAGGCCGATCCAGCCCGCGCCGGCCACGACGACCCGGCCGCCCGCCGAGAGCGCCGAGCGCAGCTGGTCGGCGTGGGACAGCCGGCGCAGGTAGTGGACGCCGGCCAGGTCGTTGCCGGGCACCCGCAGCCGTCGCGGCGAGGATCCGGTGGCCAGCAGCAGTTTCGTGTAGCCGAGGCGCTCGCCGCCGGCCAGCTCGACCTCGTGGGCGGCGCGGTCGAGCGCCGTGGCCCGCTGTCCGGTCCGCACCTCGACGTCCTGCTCGGCGTACCACTTCTCGTCGTGGACGAACACCGACGCGCGGTCGTCCTGGCCGAGCAGGTAGCCCTTCGACAGCGGCGGCCGCTCGTAGGGCAGGTCCGGTTCCGCGCCGACGAGCACGATCCGGCCCGCGAACCCTTCCGCGCGCAGGCTTTCCACGGCCTTCGCGCCGGTCAGCCCGGCGCCGATCACGACGAAGGTGTCGGTCATGCGCTCACCCCGGTCAGCGCGAAGAACTCCTGGCGCGTCTTGGGTTCCTCGCGCAGCAGGCCGTGCAGCGACGACGTGACGGTGAGCGCGCCGGTCGCCCGGACCCCGCGCAGCGACATGCACAGGTGCTCGGCCTCGATCACCACGCCGACGCCCTTCGGCGAGAGGTGCTCCTGCAGCCAGTCCGCGACCTGCTTGGTCAGCCGCTCCTGCACCTGCAGGTCGCGCGCGAACAGCTCGACGACGCGGGCGAGCTTCGACAGGCCGAGGATCCGGTCGCCGGGGAGGTAGCCGACGTGCGCGACGCCACGGAAGGGCAGCATGTGGTGCTCGCACAGCGACTGCACCGGGATGCTCTTCGCCAGCACCAGCTCGTCGTAGCCCTCGTCGTTGGGGAAGGTCGTCAGCTGGAAGTCGCGGGGCCGCAGCATCTCCGCGTAGGCGTGGGCGACCCGGCGCGGGGTGTCGCCCAGGTGCTCCGACGTCGGGTCCTTGCCGAGTGCCCGCAGCAGATCGGCGACCGCTCGTTCCGCCGCGTGCAGGTCGACGGCGTCGCGGTCGTGGACGACACCGAGGTGCCGCAGCGGGACGGGTTCGACGCTCACGGGCGTGCCTCCTTCTAAAATCAAGTCGAGCCGACGTTAGAAGCTCTCCGGGGTTTTCGTCAACAGTTTTGTGTTTTAGAATGCGGTGATGCAGGAACCCCAGGCCGGTGCGCTGGCCGCGGTCGCGGCGCTCGACGAGCCGACCCGGCGCCGGTTGTACGAGTTCGTCGTCCGCCAGCCGGAGCCGGTGAGCCGCGACGACGTCGCCGCCGCCCTCAGCGTGCCCCGCGCGACCGTCGCGTTCCACCTCGACCGCCTGGTGGACGAACGGCTGCTGGCGGTCGGCCACGAGCGCCGCACCGGCCGCAGCGGCCCGGGCGCCGGACGGCCGGCGAAGCTGTACCGCAGGTCCGACCGGCAGGTGAGCGTCTCCCTGCCGGAGCGGCAGTACGAACTGGCCGGTCAGCTGCTCGCCACCGCGGTCGAGGAGGCCGACGAGACGGGCGACCCGGCCCGCGAAATCCTGGTCCGGCGAGCCCGTGAGCGGGGCGCGGAACTCGCTCACGGGGCGGACATCGTCGGCACGCTCGAAGAAAACGGGTTCGAACCGCGCGTCGAGGGGGCCGAGGTGCTGCTGGGCAACTGCCCGTTCCACCAGCTGGCCCGGACGCACCAGCGGCTGGTCTGCGAGATGAACCTCGGCTTGGTCGAGGGCATGCTCGCCGGCGTGGGCGACGACCGGCTGCGTGCCCGGCTGGCACCGGGGCCGGGGCTGTGCTGCGTGCGCCTCGGTCCTGCCTAGCGGGGGAGGAAGGGAAGCACGAAGAGAACGGCGCCGAAGCCGACGAGCGCGGCCGAGGCGACGCGGTGCAGGTGGCGGCCGGCGAGCCTTCGTGCCCAGCGCGCGCCGAGCAGGACCCCGGCCGCGGAGAGGACGCCGAGGAGGCTCCCGAGTCCGAAGTGGACGGAGCCGTGCAGGGCGTACCCGACGGTCGCGAACCCGACGAGCGGCAACTGGATGAGCTGCCCGGCGGCGACGGTGGTGAGCACGGGCACGCCGAGGGCGAGGAGGACGGGAACGAGCAGCACGGGCCCGCCGGTCCCGGTGAGAGCGGACCCGAACCCGACGAAGACCCCGACGGCAACTGCGGCGAGGGGCGGCAGCTCGCGCCGACGCCCGGGCTCGCCGGGTGAGGGGTTGGCGGGCTGGGGTTGTGCTGGCGTCCGGGTCCTCACGGGTTCGGCGGCTGGCGTTTGGGCGGGTGGCTCGGGGTGGGGTGGTAGTTCTCCGGTGGGCAGCTTGGGTTCGGCTGTCGGCTCTGCGGTGGGTAACTTGGGCTCGGTGGCTGGCGTTTGGGCGGGTGGCTCGGACTGGGGTGGTAGTTCTCCGGGGGAGAGCTTGGGTTCAGCTGTCGGCTCTGCGGTGGGCAACTCGGGTTCGGCGGCTGATGTTTGGGCGGGTGGCTCGGGCTCGGGTGGTAGTTCTCCGGTGGGCAGCTCGGGCTCAGCCGGCGGCTCTGCGGCGGGCAACTCGGGCTTGGCCGGTGGTCTCTTGGCCGGTGGCGCGGCCTCGGCTGGCGGTGCTGCGGCGGGTAACCCGGGCTCGGCGGGTGGCGCGTCGCCAGGCTCGGCCGGTGGCGCCTCGGGCGTTGCCGATGTTGCGGGGTGAGCCGGGCCGAGCTCCGCCGCCGTCCCGGACTCGTCCGTGAGTTCCTTGCGTGGCCGTCCCCAGAGGTTGAACGCTCCGGACCCCGCCGTGAGCGTTGCCAGCACCAGCCACAGTGCCGTTGCCGGCACCGCGCCGTTCACCAGGGCTCCCGCGGCCGCCGCCGGGGCCGCGCCGAGGGTGAGCCAGCCGCCGAAACGCCAGGGCATCGCCTGGTTGCGGGCGTACGCGAGCGTGCCGGCGATGCCCGTGAACAGGAAGCACCAGCTGCTCGTGCCGGCCGCCGCGTGGATGTCGAGGCCCGCCAGCCACGTGAGCGCGGGTGGCAGCAGGACCCCGCCGATGCCGACGATCCCGATGCAGATCCCCACCGGGACCGCGACGAGCAGGACGGCGATCACCGCCCGAACCGCTCGGGAAACCGGGCGTTTTCCACCCTCCGACGGTAACCGCACGTGGTCCGGTCCGCTCGGCTGGTCCCGGCCCGGCGCGGGAAGCCCGGCGGCCGCCGATTCGGCGGTAACGTCTCGGACGTGGGGACAAGGCGCGAGGTGGAAGGGGCCAGGGTGGTGGACCGGGCGAAGGCGGGGGAGCAGACGAGGGCGGCGGCACCCGGGCCGCGGCAGCCGAGCCTGGCCGACGTCGCCGGCATGGCCGGGGTTTCGCACATGACCGTCTCGCGCGTGGTCAACGAGAGCGGGCCGGTGCGCCCGGAGACCCGCGAGCGGGTGCTCGCCGCCGTGCAGAAGCTCGGGTACCGGCCCAACACGGCCGCGCGCACGCTCGTCACCGGCCGGTCGGGCACGCTCGGCGTGGTCGCGCTGGAGTCGAACCTCTACGGACCGGCGAGCACCTTGTACGGCATCGAAAACGCGGCGCGCGAGGCCGGTTACGGCGTCGCGATCTGCAGCGTGACCCGCCCCGGCCGGACGTCGATCGGCGACGCCGTGGAGAGCCTGCGCCGCCAGGCGGTCGAAGGCATCGTCGTGATCGCCCCGCACGTGACGGCCGGCCGCGCACTGGCGGCGGCCCCGTCCGACATCCCGTTGGTGGCCGTCGGCGGCGGCGAGTCGGCCCCGGTCCCGGTCCTTTCGGTCGACCAGTACGACGGCGCCCGCCGTGCCACCGAGCACCTGCTCGCACTGGGCCACCGGACGGTCTGGCACCTCGCCGGCCCGGAGGACTGGCTCGAGGCCCGCGACCGCGAACGCGGCTGGCGGGAGACGTTGGAGGCCCGCGGCCTGCGAGTCCCGGCCCTGGTGCGCGGCGACTGGAGCCCGCGCTCGGGGTACGAAGCCGGCCGCGCGCTGGCCGGCAAGCGCGGGCTCAAGGCGGTCTTCTCGGCCAACGACCAGATGGCGCTGGGCTTGCTGCGGGCGTTCACCGAGGCGGGGATCCGGGTGCCGGAGGACGTCCACGTGGCGGGCTTCGACGACGTCCCGGAGGCGGCGTACTTCTCCCCGCCGCTGACGACGGTCCGCCAGGACTTCATCGAGGTCGGCCGCCAGACGTTCGGTCTCCTGGAGGAACGCATGGCAGGCGGCGACGCGGGGGCCCGGCACCTGGTGCCCGCCGAGCTGATCGTCCGGGAGAGCACCGGACCGCGCTGAATCGTCTCGAATGACCCGTTCACGTCATTCGCCGCGCACTGTTAGCGCTAACACGACCTCGGCACTGATCCATTTCGGTGTTGTATCTTGACCGCTTCTGTGTGATCGGCAAAGGATCGTGTTCGATTCTGGTCCCCCGCCGTGCCAGGAAGTGTCAGGAGGCCACATGCGCCGCGTCCGGACGTTGCTGACCGCTCTGCTCGCGATGGTCTTCGCGGTCGCGGGGGTGACCGTCCCGCAAGCCGCCGCGGCCGCGCCACCTAAGCAAGGGCACACCGTCACCTACGACGGCTACTCCTTCCTCGTCGACGGGCAGCGGACCTACCTCTGGTCCGGCGAGTTCCACTCCTACCGCCTCCCCAGCCCCGACCTGTGGCTCGACATCTTCCAGAAGATGAAGGCCGCCGGCTTCAACTCGACCTCGCTCTACTTCGACTGGGGCTACCACTCGCCGCGTCAGGGCGTCTACGACTTCAGCGGGATCCGCGACCTCGACAAGCTCCTCGACATGGCGCAGCAGGCCGGGCTCTACGTCATCGCGCGGCCCGGGCCCTACATCAACGCCGAGGTCGACGGCGGGGGCTTCCCGACCTGGCTGTCCACCACCCCGGGCCACACCCGCAGCGCCGATCCCGTCTACCTCAGGTACTCCGACGAGTGGCAGACGCAGATCGACCGCATCATCGCCCGCCACCAGCTGACCGACGGCACCGGCAGCGTGCTCGCGTACCAGGTCGAGAACGAGTACTACAACGGCAACGCCGACGGCCGCGCGTACATGAAGCACCTCGAGGACAAGGCCCGCGCCGACGGGATCACCGTCCCGCTGGTCGGCAACAACAACGGCACCTTCAACGCCGGGGAAGCCGCGCTCGACGTCGACGCCGCCGACTCCTACCCGCAGGGCTTCGACTGCTCCAACCCGACGCGGTGGAACGGCGTCCCCGACATCAGCTACGACCACGTCCCCGGCAAGCCGCTCATCACCGCCGAGTTCCAGGGCGGGGCCTTCGACCCGTGGGGCGGTCCCGGCTACGAGAAGTGCGCGCAGCTGATCAACGACCAGTTCGCGAACGTCTTCTACAAGCAGAACATCGCCGTCGGCGCGACCGGGCAGAGCTTCTACATGCTGCACGGCGGCACGTCGTGGGGCTGGAGCGCGATCCCGCAGAACTACACCTCCTACGACTACGGCGCCGCGATCACCGAAGGCCGCCAGTTCGACCCCAAGTACGCCGAGGACAAGCTCATCGGCTCCTTCACGCAGTCCGTCGCCCCGCTGACCAAGACCGACGGGCTGGCCGCCGCGCCGCTCACCGATCCCGCGCTCACCGACACCGCGCGGATCAACCCCGACACCCGCACGCAGTTCCACACCCTGCGGCACACCGATTCGACGTCGACCGCCACGAACACCACGAGCATCGCGCTCGACCTCGCCGCGCGCGCCGGCTACACCTACGACGACCGCGCGGCCGAGGTCGGCTACACCGGCACCTGGAGCCACGTCGGGCCGGAAGTGAACTACACCGGCGGGGATTACCAGCACACGGAGTCCTTTTCGGAGGTCACCGGCGACAGCGTCAGCATTCCCTTCACCGGCACCGGGATCCGCTGGGTGACGTCGAAGGACCCGAGCCACGGCATCGCCGACGTCTCCCTGGACGGGTCCAAAGTGGACACCGTCGACCTCTACGCGGCGACCAAGCAGAACCAGGTCACCGGCTACCAGGTCCGCGACCTGCCCGCCGGGGCGCACACGCTGAAGATCACCGTCACCGGGCAGCGCAACGCCAAGGCGACCGGCCCGTTCGTCGTGGTCGACGCCGTCGACCTGCTCTCCGGCAGCACCGACTACTACCCGGTCGTGCCGCAGCAGGCGGGCACCGGGCTCACGCTGAACGGCCGCCAGTCGAAGATCCTCGTCGCCGGCTACGACCTCGGGCAGACCCGGATGCAGTACTCGACTTCCGAGGTCATGACGTCCGCCGCCATCGGCGGCCGCGACGTCGCCGTCCTCTACGGCGACCACGGCGGGCCGGGGGAGACCGTCCTGCGGTTCGCGAAGCAGCCCTCCGTGCAGGTCCTCGGCGGCGCCGCGACGTCCACCTGGGACGCCGCCCGCGGCGACCTGCGGCTGAACTACACCCACGACGGCCTGGCCCGCGTGCTCGTCACCGCCCCCGGCTCGCGGCCGCTGCTCCTGCTGCTCGCCGACAAGGCGACGGCGGCCACGTTCTGGCGCCAGGACACCGCGGCGGGCCCGGTCCTGGTCCGCGGCACCGATCTGGTCCGCACCGCGGCCACGCGGAACGGCACCCTCGCCCTCACCGGCGACATCGGCACCGACGGCGCGTTCGAGGTCTTCACGGCCGCGAAGTCGCTGCTGTGGAACGGTTCCCCGGTGCCGGTCAAGCCGACGTCCAGCGGCAGCCTCACGAGCACCGCGCCGACCGCCGCGCCGGTCACCCTGCCCGCGCTGACCGGGTGGAAGCACCAGCAGGAGTCGCCCGAGAGCCGGCCCGGGTTCGACGACTCGGCGTGGCCGGTGGCCGACAAGGACACCAGCAACAGCTCGACCACGCTCGGCACGAAACCGGTGCTCTTCGCCGACGACTACGGCTTCCACACCGGCAACACCTGGTACCGCGGCCGGTTCACCGGCGACGGCAAGCAGACCGGGATCACCCTCTCGAGCCAGAGCGGCGGCCCGGCCGGCGCCTTCTCGGCGTGGCTCAACGGCGTCTTCCTCGGCAGCTCGACCGACCCGCAGCACACGTTCACCTTCCCCGCGGGCGCCCTGCGCCCGGGCGAGAACGAGATCTCCGTGCTGACCGTGAACATGGGCCACGAGGAGGACTACGGCGCGAACAACGGCAACAAGGCGGCCCGCGGCCTCACCGCGGCCCGGCTGACCGGCGCGCCGCTGACGTCGGTCACCTGGCGGCTGCAGGGCGTCCGCGGCGGCGAGACCGGCCTCGACCCGGTCCGCGGCCCGCTCAACACCGGCGGCCTCTACGGCGAACGCGCCGGCTGGTCCCTGCCCGGCTTCCCCGACGCGAACTGGGCCCCCGCGTCCCTGCCGGCGAAGGACACCACGCCGGGCGTCTCGTGGTACCGGACCACCGCGGACCTCGACCTACCGCGCGGTCAGGACACCTCGCTCGGCCTGACCATCACCGACGACCCCGCGCGGCAGTACCGGGCGCTCCTGTTCGTCAACGGCTGGCAGCTCGGCCAGTACAACAACCACCTCGGGCCGCAGCACAGCTTCCCGATCCCGAACGGCGTGCTGAACCCCAACGGGCACAACACGATCGCCGTCGCCGTGTGGAACCTCGACGGCAGCACCGGCGGGCTCGGGAAGATCGCCTGGACGAACTACGGCAGCCACCGCTCGCCGCTGACCGTCCGGCCGAACGCCTCGCCCGGCTACGACCCCGTGCGGTACGGGATGCCGCCGGCGCCGACCGCGGGCGTGTCGCTCACCGCGCCGGACACGGCCTCGGGCGGGCAGCCGTTCACGGCGTCGGCGACCGTGCGGGTTCCGGCGGGCGCGCCGCCGGCGTTCGACGTCAAGCCGGCGCTGACCCTCCCGGCCGGGTGGACGGCCGGTTCCGCTTCACCGCCCTCGGTCGCCCGGATCGACGGCGGGGGCTCGGCCACGTTCACCTGGACCGTGACGCCGCCATCCACAGTGGACACCGCGGCGCTGAAGGTGGCGGTGGCCTACCGGCAGGCCGGGCGCCCGGGCTCGGTGACCGGGGAACGGATCGTCGGCGCGGTGCCGCCCGCGCCACCCGCGGGCCAGGTCGCGGTGAGCTCGCTGCCCTTCCTGACCGCGACGAACGGCTGGGGCCCGGTCGAACGCGACACCAGCAACGGCGAGGCGGGCGCGGGCGACGGCAAGCCGATGACCATCGGCGGGGTGGCGTACGCGAAGGGCCTCGGCGCCCACGCGGCCGGCGACGTCCAGCTTTACCTGGCGGGCACGTGCACCCGGCTGACGGCCTCGGTGGGTGTCGACGGCGAAACCGGCACCGGCGGCAGCGTCGCCTTCAGCGTGTCGGTGGACGGCACCACCCGCGTCACGACGCCGGTCGTCCGCGGCGGCCAGGCCGCGGTGCCGATCGACGTCGACGTCACCGGCGCCCAGGTCCTCGACCTGCTGGTGAACGACGGCGGGGACGGCAACGGCAACGACCACGCGGACTGGGCGGTGCCGACGCTGACCTGCGCTACGCCGCCCGCCGGGTGACCTCGGGGAGCGGGCGCACGAAGAACGTCGCCCGCACCTCCCGGCGTTCCTTCCCCAGGTGGTAGAGCGCCAGCCCGAAGATGATCGAGCCCGCGACGTTCGCGACGAAGTGCCACCACACGCGGTAGGTGGTCAGGCCCGGGCCCGGGCCGACGAGCCCGAAGAACGTCGACAGGCCGATCGCGCGCGAGCCGAACGCCACCGACAGCGTGAGGACGAGGTGCTCGAGCCCGTGCAGGCCCTGCATCCACACGCCCATCTTCGCCCAGCGGCGGGCGCGGGTCTTGAGCGCCCGCCGCGTGATCACCATGACCCCGGCGAGGCCGGCGAGGAAGATGAAGTTGCCGGTCAGGTGCAGCAGCTCCATCCCGAACGTCGGCCGGTCCGGCAGCACCATCTGCAGCCCGTTCGCCAGGCCGGTGCCCCACGGCGTCATCCACGCGGGCGAGTTCGGGTGGCCGAGCCAGTACCCGACCTGGGCGATGTGCTCCTGCACGTGCCCGAGCTGCCCGAGCACGCCGATGCCGATCACCGCCGCCGAGCCGCGGTAGACCCACGGCCGCACCGGGCCGCGGTTCGCGTACGCCAGGACACCGACCGCGGCCCACATGGCCAGCGCCCAGAGGACTATCAGGACGGCTCCCGCGGTGTCCCAGCCCGACATCCCCGTCATCGGCATGTCCATGACCGCCTCCTGTCGTCGAGGCCGAGCCTAACGCCGTCACGGGGCGGGAAACGTCTTCCCGTGTGCGCCGGTAGCTCGGACAAACCGTTACAGGACAACGGGTTTCGCTCAAGTCAGGACAAGTCGGACGGCCAGTGCGGTGATCACCGCGCTCGACACCAGCGCCGTCACCAGCCGGCCGCGCGGCCCGGTGAGCACCCGGCCGAGCAGCGCGCCGCCGCCCGCGAGGAGGACCTGCCAGCTCGCCGAGGCGGCGAACGCGGCCAGCACGAACACCCCTTGGTCGAGGACCGGCACCGCGGTCCCCGCCCGGCTGCCGACCACCAGTGCGGCGAAGTAGACCACCGTCGCCGGGTTGACGAGCGTGATGCCCAGGAAACTCGCGTACGCGCGGCCGGGCGTGAGCGGCGTCACGGGCCGTTCGGCGGCGTCCCGGTGCGAGCGCAGGGCCCGCACCGCGCCGCGGACCGCCAGGACGACGAGGATCCCCGCCGAAACCAGCCGCAGCGGCCCGGCGATCGGCGTGATCACGCCCGCGATCGCGGCGCCGCCGAGCACGGCCACCAGCGCGTACACGCCGTCGGCGGTGGCGACGCCGAGCGCGGCCGCGAGGCCGGTCTTGAGGGTGCTGCGGGCGGTGAGGGCGACCAGGTAGGTGCCGACCGCGCCGACCGGGATCGCGATGCCGTAGCCGGCCACCAGACCGGCCACGAGCGCGGCGGTCACAGCGCGGGCGGGCTCGGCCTCCGGGGGCCGCGCTGCCGCTGGACCGGCGCGGGGGTCGCGGCGGTCGGCAGGCGCGGCGTGCGGCAGGAAGTCATGCGCAGATGGTGTGGTCACCGGGCAAAAGGGGCAACCGGTTTTCCAGCCGGTGCGCACCCGGCGGCTGTGCTTCAATCGGCCCGGCAGCGGGACGTCGAGCGGAGAGAAGGCTTTCACGATGCGGGTCGACCTGAGCGGGAAGACGGCACTGGTCACCGGGTCCACCCAGGGCATCGGCTCGGCGATCGCGGCGGGCCTCGCGGCCGCGGGTGCCCGCGTCGCGATCAACGGCCGGAGCGAAACCGGCGTCCTCAAGGCCATCGCGCGGCTGCGCGAAGAGCTGCCGGACGCGGACTTCCTCCCGGCCCCCGGCGACGTCTCCGAGGAGGCCGGCGCCGCACAGGTCGTCGAAGAGGTGCCGGACGCCGACATCCTGGTCAACAACCTCGGCATCTTCGGCGCCCAGGAACCCCTCGACATCACCGACGCCGACTGGCGCCGCTACTTCGAGGTCAACGTCCTGGCCGCGGTGCGCCTCACCCGCGCCTACCTGCCCGGCATGATCGAACGCGGCTGGGGCCGGATCCAGTACATCGCCAGCGATTCCGCGATCGTGATCCCGGCCGAGATGATCCACTATGGAGTGTCGAAGACGGCGCTGCTCGGCGTCTCCCGCGGGTTCGCCAAGCACGCGGCGGGCACCGGCGTCACGGTCAACGCCGTGATCGCCGGGCCGACGCACACCGGCGGCGTCGAGGACTTCGTCTACGAGCTGGTCGACAAGGACCTGCCGTGGGAAGAGGCGCAGCGCGAGTTCATGAAGCGGCACCGGCCGCAGTCGTTGCTGCAGCGGCTGATCGAGCCCGAGGAGATCGCGCACCTGGTGGTGTACTTGAGTTCCCCGTTCGCGTCGGCCACCACCGGCGCGGCGGTGCGCGTCGACGGCGGGTACGTCGACGCGATCGTGCCGTAAGGCCCGTTCCCGCCCAGGAGCACGGGGGAACCCCGGGAGGGAACGGGGGTTTCGGGGGACTGGGCGGATCGCCGCCCTGACACCCTTTACAACGAGCCGGGCGGGCGGGTGTTCCGGGTTCCGGGGGTGACGTGCGTCGCCCGGGGTACCCCGCGCAGGGGTCGCCCGGACGAGCGCGCCGGCTGTCGTGATCGGCCCGCGTGATTCATGATCGACTCCATGGACCACATCGAGACACCGGCGAAACCCGCCCGCGGCCTGCACCGAGTGCTCCTCGCGGCGGCGGCGGGCGCGCTGATCGCCGCCGCCGCGTGGGTGGCGCTGTGGCTGGCCATGCACCTTTAGGGGGAAGGACTACGGCGTGACCGGGATGTTCGTCAAGCCCGACCTGGCGTTCGCCACGGTGTTCGACGCGTACACCACGTTCGGGTTCGCCGAGCACTTCGACACCGAGCTGATCTTGATCGCGTAGTCGCCGGCCCCGCCGAGGTCGGACTTGTTGCCGCGCCAGACGTTCCCGCAGCCGTTGTCGAACGACGGGCTGGTGCTGGTGTTGTGGTTCTCGTAGCCGTTGGCGAACGTGCCGGGCGCGGAGAACGTGCCCGTGTTGTCCTCGATCGTGTAGCCGATGCCCTTGACGTCGATCCAGGAGTCGGCCGAGTTCTCGCCGCTGATCCCGCGCCCGTCGAAGGTGTTGCCGCGGATCACACCGCTGAACGTGCCTTCCTTGACGTCGATCGGCTCGGCCGCGATGAACGGCCCGATGTGGTTGTCCAGCACCTGGATCCGGTCGCCGCGGTCGACGCCGCCGGAGTTGCCGTGGCAGGCCCAGTTCGAGTTGGCGGAGCCCAGGTAGACGCCTTCGCCGTAGCCGGGCTGCACGAGCCCGGTGTAGGTGATCGTGGAGTTCTTCAGCACGCTGTCGGCCGACGAACGGCGGAAGTGGATCGCCTCCTCGTCGACGTGGTGCACGGTGACTCCGTCGATGGTGGTGTGCGGCGAGTCGTCGACGACGATGCCCTTCTTGGACTCCTGGACCGTGAACCCGGTCAGGTTCCAGTACGGCGCGCCCGAGAGCCACAGGCCATAGCCCGAGTCCCAGCCCGCGGTGGGCGCCGGGCAGTCGGGCGCGTCACCGGACGGGCCGTCGTTGATCAGGACGGCGTTCGACGGCCCCGAAAGGGTGATCGGTTTCGCGGCCGTGCCGGGCTTCGTCGTGACGAAGGAGCCGCGGTAGGTGCCGGCCGCCAGCTTGATCGCCTGGCCCGGCGCCGCGTTCGCCAGCGCGGCCTGCAGCTGGGCGGCCGTCGAGACGCTCACGACGTCACCGCTCGGGGGAGTGGTGGTCGTGGCCGGCGGCCTGGTGCTCGTGCGCGTGGCCGTCGTCGTCGGCGTGGTGGTGACCTGGCCGCCGCCGGTGCACGCGGCGCCGTTCACCGTGCACGCGGCGGGCAGGCCCGCGCCGGAGACGTTGAAGCCGAAGCTCGCGGTGGCGCCGGGGGCGATCGTGCCGTTGAACCCGGCGTTCGTGAACTTGTAGTGCTGCCCGGTCTGCGTCTTCACCGAGCTCCACGAGCTGGTCACCGCCGAGCCGGCGGGCAGGTCGAACTCGACCGCCCAGCCGACGGCGGGCGCGTCACCGCGGTTGGCGATCGTGTAGCCGCCGCCGTAACCGCCGGTCCAGACCGACGACTGCGCGAAGGCGGCGGAGAGGTTCGCCGCGGCCGCCTGCGCGGTCACCCCGCCGGTCAGGGCGAGGGCGACCGCGACGGCGGAAACGGTTGCGGTACCGAGGAAAACGGCACTTCGTGGGGACACCAGAAGCCTCCGGAAAAGGGGGACAGCGGAGGTGTTGCGGCGTACACCCGGACGTTCCCTTTATAGGTGACCCCGGTCCGGCCCGTCAATGGACTGAACAACAGTCAAGAGTGTGAACGTCTACCCGGTGATGCTCGGCGCGCCGGTTTCGAGGTGCCCGCTGAACCGGCGCAGGAACTTCGGGTCGGCGTCGTGGGTGGCCGACAGGTCGTACCAGCCGGAGCCGTAGGCGACCGGGTTCCAGTCGTCCGTCACCGTCTGCCCGGCGGCCAGCGCGTACGTCCACGGGCCGTCGGTGCGGTAGTGATTCG
This sequence comes from Amycolatopsis sp. FBCC-B4732, assembly GCF_023008405.1. Taxonomy (NCBI): domain Bacteria; kingdom Bacillati; phylum Actinomycetota; class Actinomycetes; order Pseudonocardiales; family Pseudonocardiaceae; genus Amycolatopsis; species Amycolatopsis sp. FBCC-B4732. Next base: position 3,593,333 of record NZ_CP095376.1, on the reverse strand, counting down.
CGGTGATCGTCAGTTTGACCGCGGTCGTCCCGCTGTTGCGCATGGTCAGCCGCAGCTTGTTCTCCGCGGTGTAGCTGCCGAGGACGTCGACGCCCGCGCCGGCGCTGTTCGCGTCCCCGGCCAGGACCCAGCGGAACCGGTTGGGCCCGTGCACCGCCACGCCGTACTTGCCGCCGCCGTAGAGCTGGACCCGCCACGTGTCGCTGACCTGCGCCCCGGGTGCGACGTCGTAGGGCCACGGGCCGTCGGTCTGGCCGTCGTTGCGGTAGGCCAGCAGCTGGACGGCCGCCGTGCCCTGGTTGGCGAACGTCGTCGTGAGGATCTTGCGATCGGCGCTCAGCGACGTCGTGACCAGCGGCCGGTAGGGGAGCGCGCGGGCGGGCCGCGTCCCCGGCTCCTGGACCGGGACCTGCTGCTTCCCGGTTGCGGGCGGGGCCGGCTTCGGCAGCTTCTTCTGGGTGTCGTCGGCCTGCTTGCGCAGCGCGGCGGTGTCCGGCAGCAGCGGGATCTGCGTGGCCGGCGTGCGGAAGTCGAAGCACGTCATGAGGTCGCCGCAGACCGCGCGGCGCCACGCGCTGATGTTCGGCTCGGCGACGCCGGTCCAGCGCTCCAGGAACCGGATCACCGAGGTGTGATCGGTGACCTCGGAGCTGACCCAGCCGCCGCGGCTCCACGGCGAGATCACCGTCATCGGCACGCGCGCGCCGAGGCCGATCGGCTGGCCGCCGATGTATTCGCCGGTGGTGCCGGACGGCGCGATCGGCGGGGCGACGTGGTCGAAGAAGCCGTCGTTCTCGTCGTAGTTGATGAGGACCACGGTGGATTCCCACAGCTTCGGGTTGGCCCACAAGGCGTTCAGCACGGTCTGGGTGTACGCGGCGCCGTCGACCGGCCGGGCCTCGGGGTGCTCGCAGTAGCCGTAGGGCGCGACGATCCAGGACACCTTCGGCAGCGAGCCGCTCGCGCAGTCCGCCTTGAACTCGGCCAGCACGTGGTCGACGTCCTTGCCCCGTCCCGAGTCCGGGCCCCAGGTCTTGAACACACTGGCCCGCCGGGACAGTTCGCTCGTGTAGTCCTGGTGGTAGGCCTGGAAGAGCCACAGGGGGTTGTCGCCGTAGTCGCCGACGAAGGAGCCGCCCGCGTCGCCGACCTCCTTGTTGGCGTAGACCTTCCACGACACCCCGTGCTGCTGCAGGCGTTCCGGGTAGGTCGTCCAGCGGAAGACCGGCTTGTAGTCGGCCGGGTTGTAGTTCGCCGGGCCGCCGGCCTGGCCGGCGGCGTCGATGGTGCCGGTGAACAGGTAGAGCCGGTTGGGCGTGGTCGGGCCCTGCACCGAGCAGAAGTAGTGGTCGCACACGGTGAACGCGTCGGCGAGCGCGCGGTGGAACGGGATGTCGCCCTGGTCGAAGTAGCCCATGGTCATCTCGCCCTTGGCGGGGACCCACGCGTCGGTGGCGCCGCCGGCGATCGCCTGGTGCTGGTCGGCCCAGCCGTGGCCGAGGTCGCCGAGGTCCTGACCGTCCACTTTGGTCGTGTCCACCCGGAACGGCAGGAGGTACTTCCCGTCGGAGCGCCCGGAATCGGGCTGGTGGAAGATGTCCTGGCCGTTCGGCTGGACGATCGCCGATCGGTCGCCGTAGCCGCGGACACCCCGCATCGTGCCGTAGTAGTGGTCGAAGGACCGGTTCTCCTGCATCAGGACCACGACGTGCTGGACGTCGGAAAGGCTGCCGGTGGCGCGTGGTTCGGCGAGGGCTTCGGCCATGCCGGGCGGCAGCGCGCCGAGGGCGCCGGCGGCGGCGACCCCGCCGAGGAAACCGCGTCGGGTGAGCTTGTGCGGGTCGGCCATCACGGGAGCCTCCAGGGGCCTCGACGGGGCAGCGGCGCCCAGGGTAGATGATCGAAGGTGTTCGGAAGTACCTACGTTCGGACGTAATCACGCACTCTGGTGTTCATCGGCTGTTCGGTTCGCGGTCCGCTCGCGTGACACTTTCCGGTGACGCGAAGCTGAGCGGGCGCGGCGCGGGGAATCTTGATCAGCACGAAGCCCCTGACAGGCGGGGGAGAAAGCGGGAGGAGAGCACGATGAAGACCCGAATCGCTTCCCTGGCGGCGGCCGGTGCGCTCGCGGTTTCCGCGGTGGTGGCCGCGGCCGCCCCGGCGTCGGCCGACCCGGTGCCCGGCAGCGCGAACCAGTTCTACGCCTACTGCTCGGTCGACCTGCTCGGCGTGCCGCTGGCGTGCACCCAGACCGATGTCGCCCACGCGTCGCACATCTGCCAGTACGTCCTCACCGCCGCCGGGCTCGGGCTCGACTGCATCCAGCGCTGAAGTTGCCCGAAAGTACCCGGTGGTCCGGACCATCGGGTACGTCGGAAAATGTCCGACCGGTTATCCTTGTTCTTCGCCACCGGGGCGCCCATACTTTGTTGCGATCCACAACAAATAGGGCGCCGGTGAGCCGCCAGCCGTCGCCCGCGGAAGAAGAAGAGGCGACAATGACGTCGACCAGGATCCCCACCCGGTGGCGCCGGACAGCCCGGTTGCTGGCCGCCCCCGCCGCTCTGCTCGTGCTCGGCGCCGTGGTGGCCGCCCCGCCGAGCCAGGCCGCTTCGGTTCTCGCGAGCTTCTCCGACGACTTCGACGGCGCCGCCGGCAGCGGCGTCGACGGTTCGAAGTGGGTCCACGAGACCGGCGACAACGTCAACAACCACGAACGGCAGTGGTACACCGACGGGACCGCCAACGCGGCCCTCGACGGCCAGGGCCACCTCGTGATCACCGCGAAGAAGGAGAACAGCGGCAACAACTGCTGGTACGGCGCGTGCGAGTACACCTCGGCGCGGCTGAACACCTCCGGCAAGTTCTCCACGTCGTCCGGGCACGTCGAAGCCCGGATGAAGCTGCCGCGCGGGCAGGGCATGTGGCCCGCGTTCTGGATGCTCGGCACCGACATCGGCAGCGCCGGCTGGCCGAACTGCGGCGAGATCGACATCATGGAGAACGTCGGCTTCGAGCCGAACACCGTGCACGGCACCATCCACGGCCCGGGCTACTCGGGTTCGGGCGGCATCGGCGCGGCCTACACCGGCCCGAACTTCTCCGACGACTTCCACACCTACGCCGTGGACTGGTCGACCGACAAGATCGTGTGGTCGGTGGACGGCAACGTCTACCAGACCCGCACACCGGCCGACGTCGGCGGCAACGCGTGGGCGTTCAACCACCCGTTCTTCGTGATCCTGAACCTCGCGGTCGGCGGCTACTGGCCGGGCGACCCGGACGGCAGCACGCAGTTCCCGCAGCAGCTGGTGGTCGACTACGTCCACGTGAGCTGAGCGGCCCGGACCGGCGGGACCGGTTCGCTCCCCGTGCGCGGCGGGGAGCGGCCCGGTCCCGCTTCTTTCCCCTCGTCGGCGAGCTGGCCGGCGGTGGGCTCGGGACGTCGTGAACGACCCTTTCACCTCGCCAGAGGTCAGGGGCCGGGCAGAGTCGGATCGGCGCGGCCGGTCCGGCGGTTCGCAACGTCGGGACACCGACGCCGGCACGCCGGCCGCGCGGATCACCGCTACGCGCTCGCGTTGTCGCATGAACGGGTCGTTCACCGCATCGGACGCGGTGAAAGGGTCGTTCATGACGTCCCGGACCGGGTCAAGGCGAACGAGCGGGCCGGCCCGCCGGCTCAGGTCCAGCCGGAGGCAGCGTGGCCGGTGTGACGGGCTGGCTCCGGTGGTGCGAGCCCGGGCGTGTCCGCACGCCGGTCGCCGAACCTGCCGCCACCGCGACGTCGCGGAGCCCTGGCGCCGGACGTCATGAACGACCCTTTCACCTCGCCGGACGTCATGAACGACTCGTTCATGACGTCGCGCGCGGGCGGGCGGCCGGGACGTTCGTCGCGGCGTCTTGGTACAGACCTGTGACACTTCTGGTTCAGACCTGTCGAACAACCCCGACGGGCCGGCGATCTTCCCCGGAGAGAGTGGCCGGAGTGCGCTCGGTGGAGCGTGCCACGGCACCCGGAGGAGAGCATGTCCCGTACCCGCATCCCACCCGCCGTCGGCGGGGTCGCCGCCGCGGTGGCCGTCGCCGTCGCCGTGACCTGCTGGGTGCTCTTCCCGCCGGAGCTCGCCGGGCGGGCGAGCGCCTCGCGGCCGTCGATCGACCTGGCGCTGCCGTGGCCGTCGGACGGGCAGTCCAGCGCCGAGGTGCTCGGGCTGGGCTCGCTCGGCAGCCGGGGTGAGCAGCAGCCGGTGCCGATCGCCAGCGTCACCAAGGTGATGACGGCCTACGTCGTCCTCAAGGACCACCCGCTCGACGCGGACGAGCCGGGCCCGCAGATCGCCGTCGACGAGCAGGCCGACGCCGAGTCGACGTCGGCGGAGGAGTCGACCGCCCAGGTGCGCGCGGGACGCCGGATCAGCGAACGCGACCTGCTGGCCCTGATGCTGGTGCCGTCGGGCAACAACATCGCGCGGCTGCTCGCCCGGTGGGACGCCGGGAGCCAGGAAGCGTTCGTCGCCAAGATGAACCGCGAGGCCGCGGCGCTCGGCATGACGAGCACGACCTACACCGGTGCGAGCGGCGTCGAGGACTCGACCACGAGCACCGCCGCCGACCAGCTGCGGCTGGCGCGCGAGGCGATGAAGATCCCCGTGCTGCGCGCGATCGTAGCCACGCCGAGCCTGCGCGTCGACGGCGTCCCGGGCGAGGTGGTCAACACGAACACCCTCCTCGGCCGCGACGGCGTGATCGGCCTGAAGACGGGCTCGTCCACCGCGGCGGGCGGCGCCCTGATGTGGGCGGCGCAGGCTCCGGGCGGCAAGCTGATCCTGGGCGTGGTGCTCCACCAGAGTCCCGGCGGCAGCCCGGCGTCCGGCCTGCGGGCGGCGCTGGAGAACAGCAGGCGCTTGATCGCGGCCATCCAGCACGAGCTCCCCGCGGCGGCCACCCGATGACGGCGACCACCGACCAGGCGACCGAGCCGATCGTGGTGCCGGTGGCGCGGCGCTCGGGGGTCTGGCGCCGCGGCCGCGTCATCGCCGCCTTCGCCGTGCTCACCGCGCTGTTCCTGCTCGCGCACCCGCTCGTCCCCAACTGGCCGGGCAACGCGGGCAGCCTCCTCGAAACGTTCCTCCCGTGGACCGGCGTCCCGATCCTGCTTCTGCTCGTCGCCGCACTGCTCCGCCGCTCGGCCCTCGCGCTGGTCGTACTCCTCCTGCCCACCGTCTGCTGGGGCGCCTCCTTCGGCGGCAGGCTCTTCGACCAGCGCGGCACCGGCGGGGACTTCACCGTGGTTTCGCACAACGTCAACGACGAAAACCCGGACCCGGCCGGTACCGCGCGAGCGCTCGCCGCCTCGAACGCGCAGGTGGTCGCGCTCGAGGAGCTCAAGCGGTCCGAGGTCCCGAAGTACGAAGACGCCCTCGCCGCGCGGTACCCGCACCACACCGTCCAAGGCACCGTCGGGGTCTGGAGCACCTACCCGCTCCGCGACACCCAGCCGCTCGAAATCATGCCGTGGACGCGCGCCCTCCGGACCACAGTGGACACTCCGCAGGGGCCCGTCGCGGTCTTCGTCGCGCACCTCCCGTCGGTGCGGGTGCGGCTCGACGCGGGGTTCACCGCCGACGGCCGGGACGCGGCCGTCGAGCGGCTCGCGGCCTACGTCGCCGCGGATTCCGCGAAGAAGACCGTGCTCGTCGGCGATTTCAACGGCACCACCGACGATCGGGCGCTCGCGCCGATCACCGCGCGCCTGCGGGCCGCGCAGGACGAAGCCGGGGACGGGTTCGGGTTCAGCTGGCCCGCGTCGCTGCCGCTGGCGCGGATCGACCAGATCTTCGTCGGCGGGGTCCGGCCGGTGGCGGCCTGGACGCTGCCCGCGACCGGGAGCGACCACCTGCCCGTGGCGGCCACGATCGCGCTCGGGTGAGACCGCGAACATGCGGCTGAACACCGAGGTCACCGGGCAGCTGGTGAATCACGGACGAAGCTTTCCGCAGGCCGGGGCGCCGAAGCCCGAGCCGGGCCGCGGCCGGGGCACGTGACCACACCGTTACGCGACCCAGGGTTGACCGCGAGGGTGTTATCGCTAACACTACTCCTCGCCGTCACCGGAACAGGTGACGCAGACCCAGTCGGCGCGGACGGAAAGGGGACGCCGGTGGCCGAACGACCCCGCTCCGGCGGACCCGTGCGGGTGACCGCGGCCGGGACGCGGCAGCCGAGCCTGACCGACGTCGCGGGCGTGGCCGGCGTGTCCCACATGACCGTGTCCCGGGTGATCAACGGGACCGGCCCGGTGCGCCCCGAGACGCGGGCCCGGGTGCTCGCGGCGATCGAGGAACTGGGCTACCGGCCCAATTCCGCGGCCCGCGCGCTGGTCACCGGGCGGACCGGGACGCTCGGCGTCGTCGCGCTCGAGTCCAATCTGTACGGTCCGGCCAGCACGCTGTACGGCATCGAGAACGCCGCCCGCGAAGCCGGGTACGCGATCACGATCTCCAGCGTCAGCCGGCCCGGCCGGTCGTCGATCGCCGACGCGGTGGAGAACCTCCGCCGCCAGGCGGTCGAGGGCATCATCGTCATCGCCCCGCACGTCAGTGCGGGGCGTGCACTGGAAGCCGCGCCCGCGGACTTCCCGGTCGTCGCCGTCGGCGGCGGGGAGACCGCGCCGGTGCCGGTCATCTCCGTCGACCAGCGCGACGGCGCCCGCCGCGCCACCGAGCACCTGCTCGCCCTCGGCCACCGGACCGTCTGGCACGTCGCCGGGCCGGAGGACTGGCTGGAGGCCCGCGACCGCGAGCTCGGCTGGCGCGAAACCCTGGAACGCCACGGGGTCGCGGCCCCGCGGGTGATCCGCGGCGACTGGAGTTCGCGGTCGGGCTACGAGGCGGGGCGATCCCTCGCCGCGGAACCGAAGCTGGACGCCGTCTTCGCCGGCAACGACCAGATGGCGCTCGGCCTGCTGCGCGCCTTCGCCGAGGCGGGCATCTCGGTGCCGCGAGACGTGCGCGTCGCGGGCTTCGACGACGTGCCGGAGGCGGCGTACTTCACGCCGCCGCTCACCACGGTGCGCCAGGACTTCATCGAAGTCGGCCGGCGCACGTTCGGCCTGCTCACCCAGCGGATGGACGGAGGCGACCAGCACGCGCGCGCCCTGGTCGTCCCCGAGCTGATCGTCCGCGAAAGCACCGGCCCGCGCTAGCGGCGCACGCGCGAAACCCGAAGAAGACCAGCTCCGAATGTTAACGCTAACAGATTTGATCACCGTCGATCGAGGAGTGAACGTGCTGAAGAAGCGATGGGCCGCCGCGGCGGCCGCGGCAGCCGGACTCGTGCTGCTCACCGCCTGCGGGAGCGGGGGCTCCTCCGGAAGCTCCGGCGGGGCGATCACGCTCGGCTTCGCGCAGGTGGGCGCCGAGAGCGGGTGGCGGACGGCGAACACCAAGTCCATCCAGGAGTCGGCCAAGACCGCGGGCATCGAGCTGAAGTTCTCCGACGCGCAGCAGAAGCAGGAGAACCAGATCTCGGCGATCCGCTCCTACATCCAGCAGAAGGTCAAGGTCATCGCCTTCTCGCCGGTGGTCGAGTCCGGCTGGGACACCGTGCTCAAGGAAGCCAAGACGGCCAACATCCCGGTCATCCTCACCGACCGCGCGATCGACTCGCCGGACAAGTCGCTCTACAAGACCTTCCTCGGCTCGGACTTCATCGCCGAGGGCAAGAAGGCGGGGGAGTGGCTGACCAAGGAGTACGGCAGCGCCACCGGCCAGGTCAACATCGTCGAGCTGCAGGGCACCACGGGTTCGGCGCCGGCCAACGACCGCAAGAAGGGCTTCGCGGACGTCATCGCGGCGGACCCGAAGTACAAGATCGTCGCCTCGCAGACCGGTGAGTTCACCCGCGCCAAGGGCAAGGAGGTCATGGAGGCCTTCCTGAAGTCCCAGCCCAAGATCGACGTCCTCTACGCGCACAACGACGACATGGCCCTCGGCGCCATCGAGGCGATCGAAGCCGCGGGCAAGGTTCCGGGCAAGGACATCAAGATCGTTTCGGTCGACGGCGTCAAGGACGCGCTGACCGCACTGGCCGACGGCAAGATCAACCACGTCGTCGAGTGCAACCCGCTGCTCGGCCCGCAGCTGATGGATCTGGTCAAGAAGGTGTCCGCCGGCGAGCAGGTGCCCGCCCGCATCGAGACCCAGGAAACCGAATTCGACCAGGCGTCGGCCAAGGCCGCCCTGCCGCAGCGGCAGTACTGAGAGGTCACCGCATGCCCGCCGAAATCCTGACCATGACCGGGATCCGCAAGGAGTTCCCCGGCGTCCTCGCCCTCGACGGTGTGGACTTCCGCCTGTTCCCGGGCGAGGTCCACGCGCTGATGGGGGAGAACGGCGCCGGAAAGTCCACCCTGATCAAGGTGCTGACCGGGGTGTACGGGGTGGACGCGGGCACGATCACGCTCGCCGGGACCGCTGTCGCCTTCGGCGGTCCCGGCGAGGCTCAGCAGGCCGGCATCAGCACGGTCTACCAGGAGGTCAACCTCTGCCCGAACCTGTCCGTGGCGGAGAACGTCTGCCTCGGGCGGGAACCCCGCCGCTTCGGCCGCATCCAGTGGGGCCCGATGCGGCGGCGGGCCGAGGAGCTCCTGGCCCGGCTGGACGTCCACGTGGACGTCTCGGCCGAGCTGAGCACCTGCTCGATCGCGGTGCAGCAGCTGGTGGCGATCGCCCGCGCCCTCGACGTCGAGGCGCGGGTGCTCGTCCTCGACGAGCCGACGTCCAGTTTGGACGCCGGCGAAGTCGAGCAGCTGCTGAAGGTCGTCCGGTCCCTGCGCGAGCAGGGGCTGGCGATCCTGTTCGTCTCGCACTTCATCGACCAGGTCTTCGCCGTCGCCGACCGGATGACCGTGCTGCGCAACGGGAAGCTGATCGGCGAGTACCGCACGGCCGACATCACGCCGGTCGAGCTCGTCACCCGGATGATCGGCAAGGAGCTGCAGGTCCTCGAAGACCTGGAGGACTCCGGGCCGAGCCGGGCCGAGGTCGCCGATGCGCCGGTGCTGCTGGCCGCCGAGGACCTCGGCCGCAAGGGCGGGGTCGAGCCGTTCACGCTCGACATCCACGCCGGCGAGGTCGTCGGGCTGGCCGGTCTGCTCGGGTCCGGGCGCACCGAACTCGCCCGGCTGCTCTTCGGCGCCGACCACGCCGACCACGGTTCCGTGCGCGTCGACGGCGAGGCCACGAACCTGCGCACGCCGCGGGCCGGGCTCGACCACCGGATCGCGTTCTGCTCGGAGAACCGCAAGACCGAAGGGCTGGTCGAGGAACTGACCGTCCGGGAAAACATCGTCCTCGCGCTCCAGGCCTCCCGCGGCTGGACGCGGCCGCTGTCCCGGCGCCGCCAGGACGAAATCGCGGAGAAGTACATCAAGACGCTCGACATCCGCCCCGCCGACCCCGAAGCGCTGGTCGGCAACCTCTCCGGCGGCAACCAGCAGAAGGTGCTGCTGGCCCGCTGGCTCATCACCGAACCCCGCCTGCTGATCCTCGACGAGCCGACCCGCGGCATCGACATCGGTGCCAAGACGGAGATCCAGCGGCTCGTCACGCAGCTGTCCGCCGAGGGGATGGCCGTGCTGTTCATCTCCGCCGAGCTCGACGAGGTGCTCCGGCTGAGCCACCGCGTCGTCGTGCTGCGCGACCGGAAGGTCGTGGCGCAGCGGGACAACCAGGGACTCACCGCGGACGAGATCATGGCCACGATGGCCGAGGGAGCCGTCTCATGACCAAGCACCGGTTGTTCTGGCCCGTGGTGGCGCTGCTCGCGCTGCTGCTGGGCGACCTGATCGCGAGCCCCTCGTTCTTCTCGATCGAACTGCGCGACGGCCACCTCTACGGCAACCTCGTCGACATCCTGAAGAACGGCGCCCCGCTGATCCTCATCGCGATCGGCATGACGCTCGTGATCGCCACCCGCGGCATCGACCTCTCGGTCGGCGCGGTGGTCGCGATCAGCGGCTCGCTGGCCTGCCTGTGGATCGCCGACCACCCCGGCGGCGTGGGCGCCACGCTCGTCGCGGTCGGGCTGGCGCTGGGGCTTTCCCTGGTGCTCGGGGTGTGGAACGGCTGGCTCGTCGCCGCGCTCGGCATCCAGCCGATCATCGCCACGCTCATCCTGATGGTCGCCGGGCGCGGGATCGCGCAGCTGATCTCCGGCGGCCAGATCATCACGATCAACTCCGCGCCCTACGAGTGGATCGGCAGCGGGTTCGTGCTGACGCTGCCGAGCGCGATCCTCATCGCCCTCGCGGTGTTCGTGCTCGCGTCCCTGCTGGTCCGCCGCTCGGCCCTCGGGCTGCTCGTGGAGGCCGTCGGCGGCAACCCCGAGGCCAGCCGGCTGGCCGGGCTCCGCTCGGCGCGGCTGACCTGGCTCGTCTACGTCTTCTGCGCGCTGTGCGCGGGCATCGCCGGGCTGATGATCAGCGCGAACGTGCACAGCGCCGACGCCAACCACGCCGGGCTGTTCATCGAGCTCGACGCGATCCTCGCCGTCGTCGTCGGCGGCACGCAGCTGACCGGCGGCCGCTTCTCCATCGGTGGCGCGGTGATCGGCGCGCTGCTCATCCAGACGCTGACCACCACCGTCTACGCCCTCGGCATCCCGCCCGAGGCGATCATGCTGTTCAAGGCCGTGGTCGTGCTGGCGGTGTGCCTGCTGCAGTCGCCCGCCTTCCGCCGCAAGCTCCGCCGCCGCAAGGCCCGCCCGGCCGCACCGGCCCCGACATCCGCTCCGGAGAAGGTGGAGGTCACGGCGTGACCACGCTCACCCGCATCAAGGGCTACCGGCCGCAGCAGCGGCACCTCCCGATCCTCGCGACGATGGCGCTGCTGATCGGGGCGTACATCTTCGGCGCATCGAGCTACGACGCGTTCGGCTCCGGGCAGGTCGTGCTCGACCTGTTCATCAACAACGCCTTCCTGCTCGTGGTCGCGGTCGGGATGACGTTCGTGATCCTCACCGGCGGCATCGACCTGTCCGTCGGCTCGGTGGTCGCACTGTCCACTGTGGTCTCCGGCGACCTGATGCAGAAGCACGGCTGGTCCGCGTACGCGGCGATCGCGGTGGTGCTGGTGGTCGGCGCGCTGCTCGGCGCCGGGATGGGCGCGCTCATCCACTTCTTCGAGATCCAGCCGTTCATCGCCACGCTGATCGGGATGTTCTTCGCCCGCGGGCTCTGCTACACGATCAGCACCGAGGCGTACTCGATCGACAACGCGACGATCGCGACCCTCGCCCAGACGCAGATCCCGCTCGGCGGGGAGCTGCACATCTCGATCAGCGTGGTCGCCGCGCTGGTCGTCGTCGCGGTCGCGGTGTACGTGCTGGCCTTCACGCGGTTCGGGCGGACGGTCTACTCGATCGGCGGCAACGCGCAGTCGGCGATGCTGATGGGCCTCAAGACCGGCCGCACGAAGATCGCCGTGTACACGATCAGCGGGTTCTGCTCGGCGCTGGGCGGGCTGCTGCTGGTGCTGTACAAGTCTTCCGGCGACCCGCTCAACGGTGTCGGCCTCGAGCTGACCGCGATCGCCGCGGTCGTCATCGGCGGCACCATCCTCACCGGCGGCTCCGGCTACGTGCTGGGCACCGTGCTCGGGATCATGGTGCTGGGCATCATCCAGACGCTGATCACCTTCGACGGCACCCTGAACTCCTGGTGGACCTCGATCATCACCGGCGCCCTCCTCTTCGTCTTCATCGTCCTGCAGCGCCTCGTGACCCGGGGGAGCCACCGATGATCCCTTCCCTCCGGCGCCCCTTGGCCCTCCTCACGGCCCTGACCCTGTTCTGCGCCCTCCCCGTCACCACCGCCGCGGCCGGCCCCGAGCCGGGCCTGGCCGGGCACTGGACGTTCGACGACGGCAGCGGGACGAGCGCCGCCGACACCGCGGGCGAGCACCCCGCCGCCCTGAACCCCGGCGCGGGCTGGGGCCCGGGCATCCGCGGCGGCGCCCTGACGACCGACGGCACGAGCGGGTTCGCCGACGCCGGCGCGCCTGTGCTGGACACCACCGAGAGCTTCTCCGTCAGCAGCTGGGTCAAGCTCGACAAGACATCGGGCTTTCAGACGTTCGTCAGCATCGACGGCAATCAGGTCAGCAACTTCTTCCTGCAGTTCCGCGACGACTCGCGCCGGTTCGCCTTCACCCGCCTCGCCGGGGACGCGCCCGCCGACGGCGTCGTCGCGGCCGCGAACTTCGACCCCGTCGCCGGCCAGTGGTACCAGCTGACCGGCGTCTTCGACTCGGCCGCGTCGACGCTTTCGCTGTACGTCGACGGCACCCGCCAGGCCACCGTCTCCGCGCCTGCGGGCTGGGCCGGCACCGGGCACCTGGTGATCGGCCGCGGCAAGTACGGCGGCAACCCGGTGGACTACGTCGACGGCTCGATCGACGACGTCCGCGCCTACTCGGGCGCGCTGACCGCGGCCGACGCCGGCCGCCTGGCCATCGCCGGCCACTGGGCTCTCGACGAGGGCACCGGCACCACCGCGGCCGACGACTCCCTCGACGCCCGCACCGCCACCCTGACCGGCGGGGCGAGCTGGGGCGACGGCGTGGTCGGCCCGCACGGCGCGGTGCTGAACGGCACCGGCGCCGCGGTCGACGTCCCCGGCCCGGTCGTCGACACCGGGCAGAGCTTCTCGGTGTCCGCGTGGGTGAAACCGACCGCGGACCCCGGCTTCCGGACCGCGGTCAGCGTCGACGGCTCGGCGATCAGCGGCTTCTACCTCCAGCGCGCCGCCGACGGCCGGTTTGCCTTCACCCGCCGGGCGGCCGACGGCGACTCGGCGTCCTCCGCCGCGGTGTCGACGCTGCCCGCGCAGGCCGGCCAGTGGCAGCACGTCGTCGGCGTCTACAACCGCGCCGCCGGCACGCTTTCCCTGTACGTCAACGGAACCCTGCAGCAGAGCGTCCCGTTCACCACGCCGTGGACCGCCGCCGGGCACCTGGTCATCGGGCGCGGCAAGTGGGCGGGCGCCCCGGCCGACTGGTTCGCCGGGGGAGTGGACGACGTCCGCGCGTACCCGACGCCGCTGACCGCGTCCGCCGTCGCCGCACTGGCCGCGAGCGGCTCGTGGCACTTCGACGAAGGCACCGGCACGATCGCGCGTGATTCGTCGGCGAACGCGGCCGACGGCACGCTTCGCGGCGCGACCTGGACCGCCGGTGCGGCGGGCAAGGCCGTCCAGCTCGACGGCAAGTCCACTGTGGACATGGGCACCTCGCCCGCGTTCGACACCGGCACCGGCTCGCTCTCGCTGGCCGCGTGGTTCCGCACCACCGCGGACGGAACGCTGGTGGACCACGGCGACGGCTACGCGCTCGGCGTCAGCGGCGGCAAGCTCACCGCCCGCGTCGGCACCCTCCGGGTGACCACCACCGGCGGCGGGCTGGCCGACGGCACCTGGCACCACGCCGCCGTCGTCCTCGACCGCGCGTCCCAGCGGCTCACCGTCTACTCCGACGGCGACGCCGCCGCGGTCACGAGCACCTGCGGCACCCCCACCGGCACCACCCTCGACGTCTCCGCGTGCCCGGCCTCCGGGACCGCGGCGGCACCCCTGACGGTCGGCGCCGGGCTCACCGGCGCGGTCGACGAGCTGGAGCTGCGCCGCTTCCCGCTCACCGCCGCCCAGATCGGCACCCTCGCGGGCGCCAACCAGCTCGCGGTGGACGCCAACGTCGTCCGCGCCAACACCCGCCCGACCACCTACGGCTCGATCCTCGAGGACATCAGCCACTCCGTCGAAGGCGGGCTGTACGCGGAACTCGTCCGCAACCGCACCTTCAAGGAGGCCTACCAGCGCGGCAGCGGCGCGGGCGACACCCCGGTGCCGTACTGGTCGCTGGTCACGTCGGCCGGCGCCACCGGCACCTACGCCATCGACACGGCCACGCCGCTGAACACCGCCCTCGACCGATCGCTGAAGCTGCACGCCGACGCGGTCCCGGCCGGCGGCCGCGTGGCCGCGGCGAACGTCGGCTACTACGGCGTCGCCGCGAAGCCGTCCACCAAGTACACCGGCAGCTTCTTCGCCAAGGGCACCTGGACCGGTGCGGTCCGGGTCAGCCTGGAGAAGCCGGACGGCACCGTGCTGGCGAGCAAGGATCTCCAGCTCGGCACGGCTTGGGGACAGCAGACGTTCAGCTTCACCACACCCTCGACCATCACGACGTCCACCGACAACCGGATCGTCGTGTCGCTGGTGAACAAGACCAAGAAGGCGCTGGCCGGCGACGCCTGGTTCCAGCAGGTGTCGCTGTTCCCGCCCACCTTCAAGAACCACGGCGTCCGCCTCGACCTCGGGCAGAAGCTCGCGGCGATGAAGCTCGGCCTGTTCCGCGTCCCGGGCGGCAACTACCTCGAAGGCAACACCCTCGACACGCGGTTCGCGTGGAAGAACACCATCGGCAAGCCGGAAGAGCGGCCCGGCCACCAGAACACCGCGTGGGGCTACTGGTCCACCGACGGCTTCGGCATCCTCGACTACCTCAAGCTGTCCGAGGACATCGGCGCCCAGCCGCTCCTGGCCCTGTTCGCCGGCTACACCCTCAACGGCCAGCACGTCAGCCAGGCCGACTACCCGCAGTACGTCCAGGAAGCCCTCGACGAGATCGAGTACGCCATCGGCGACGCCACCACGACGTGGGGCGCGAAGCGGGTCGCCGACGGGCACCCGGCACCGTTCGACCTGCACTACGTCGAGGTCGGCAACGAAGACTGGTTCGACGGCTCCGGCAGCTACGCCTGGCGCTTCACCGACATGGACAACGCCATCAAGGCGAAGTACCCGCAGCTGACCGTCATCGCCACCACCGGTGGCCTGCAGGGCGGAGCCGCGTCGAGCACGTCGACCGGGGTGCGCCCGGACGCCGCGGACGACCACTACTACCAGTCGCCGCAGTGGTTCACCGACAACTCGACCCGCTACGACACCGCGGACCGCTCCGGCCCGGACATCCTCGTCGGCGAGTACGGCGCCCAGGACGGCCGGCCCACCGGCACCCTGGCCGCCGCCATCGGCGAGGCCGCGTTCCTCACCGGGCTGGAACGCAACAGCGACGTCGTCATCGGCTCGATGTACGCGCCGGTGCTGGTGCAGGAGAACCAGTCCAGCTGGCCGGTCAACCTGATCGGCTTCGACGCCGGGACCAGCTACGGCTCGCCGTCGTACTGGGTGCAGCAGATGTTCTCCAGCACGCTCGGCAAGCAGATCGTGACCAGCCGCCTCAACCAGGGCAGCCCGCTGCGGCAGGTGGTCAACGTGACCACCAAGGGCGGGAAGAAGACGTTCACGGTCAAGCTCGTCAACCCGACCGGCCAGGTGCAGACCGCGCGGCTGGGGCTCACCGGCGTCACGGCGGTCGACGGCACCGGGACGCTCACCACGCTCACCGGCGACCCGGCGGGCCGCAACAGCCTCGCCGCGCCGGCCGCCATCGTGCCGCAGACGAGGGAGCTCACCGGGCTGGCGGCGACGTCGAAGCTGACCCTGCCCGCCAACTCCGTGACCACCCTGGTCATGACCGGCCGCTGAACAACACCAGGAGAGAGGACACCGTGGGAGAACCACTAACCGTCGGCGTCGACTTCGGCACGCTGTCGGGCCGCGCGGTGGTCGTGCGCGTGGCGGACGGGGCCGAGCTGGGCAGCGCGGTCTTCGAGTACCCGCACGGCGTGCTCGACGAGACGCTGCCGGCCACCGGCCGCGCGCTGCCGCCGGACTGGGCGCTGCAGGTGCCCGCGGACTACGTCGGGGTGCTCCGCACCGCCGTCCCGGCCGCGCTCACCGCGGCAGGGGCGGACCCGGCCGACGTCATCGGCATCGCCACCGACTTCACCGCCTGCACGATGGTGCCGACGACCGCGGACGGCACGCCGCTGTGCGAACTGCCCGAGTTCGCCGGCGACCCGCACGCCTACGTCAAGCTGTGGAAGCACCACGCGGCCCAGCCGCAGGCGGACCGGATCAACGAGCTGGCCCGCACCCGCGGCGAGAAGTGGCTGCCGCGCTACGGCGGGCTGATCTCCTCGGAATGGGAGTTCGCCAAGGGACTCCAGGTGTTCGAAGAGGCGCCCGAGGTCTACGGCGCCATGCGGCACTGGGTCGAAGCGGCCGACTGGATCGTCTGGCAGCTCGCCGGGGTCTACGTCCGCAACGCCTGCACCGCCGGGTACAAGGGCATCCTCCAGGACGGCCAGTACCCGAGCCGCGACTTCCTCCGCGAGCTGGCGCCGGGCTTCGAGTCCTTCGTCGCCGACAAGCTGGAGCACCCGCTGGGCGAGCTGGGCTCCCGGGCGGGGTCGCTGACGGCGGAGGCGGCGGCGTGGACGGGGCTGCCGGAGGGCATCGCGGTCGCCGTCGGCAACGTTGACGCCCACGTCACCGCGCCCGCCGCGAACGCCGTCGAACCCGGGCAGATGGTCGCGATCATGGGCACCTCGACCTGCCACGTCATGAACGGCGCCGAACTGCGCGAGGTCCCCGGGATGTGCGGGGTCGTCGAAGGCGGCATCGTCCCCGGGCTCTGGGGCTACGAAGCCGGGCAGAGCGGCGTGGGCGACATCTTCGGCTGGTTCACCGGGCACTTCGCCCGCGAGGGGCACGACGAGCTCACCCGGCTGGCCGCCCAGCAGGAGATCGGCGAACACGGCCTGGTCGCCCTCGACTGGCACAGCGGAAACCGGTCGGTGCTCGTCGACCACGAGCTGTCCGGCGTGATCGTCGGCCAGACCCTCGCCACCCGCCCCGAAGACGTCTACCGCGCGCTGCTCGAGGCGACCGCGTTCGGCACCCGCAAGATCATCGAGACGTTCGGCGAGGCCGGCGTCCCGGTCACCGAGCTGATCATCGCGGGCGGCCTGGTCAAGAACGCGCTGCTCATGCAGATCTACGCCGACGTCACCAACCTCCCGCTGTCGGTGATCGGCTCCGAGCAGGGCCCCGCGCTCGGGTCGGCCATGCACGCGGCCGTCGCCGCCGGCGCCCACGCCGACATCCGCGCGGCCGCGGAGGCGATGGGTTCGGTGCGCCGCGCGGTGTACCAGCCGGTCCCCGCCCACGTCGCCGCCTACGACGAGCTGTACGCCGAGTACACGACGCTGCACGACTACTTCGGCCGCGGCGGCAACGATGTCATGCACCGCCTCGCGGCCCGCCGCCGCGCCGTTTCCCGAGCTGTCGCGGAAGGACGGTCCTGATGTCCCTGACCGACGAGGTTCTCGACACCGTCGCGGAACTGCGGGAGACCGTGGCGAACCTCCACGGCGAGCTGACCCGCAACGCGCTGGTCATCTGGACCGCGGGCAACGTCTCGGCCCGCGTGCCCGGCCGCGAGCTGATGGTCATCAAGCCTTCGGGGGTGTCCTACGACGACCTGTCCGCCGACACCATGGTCGTCACCGACCTCCACGGCGAGCTGGTGCACGGCGAGCTCGCGCCGTCGTCGGACACCGCCGCGCACGCCTACGTCTACCGGCACATGCCCGAGATCGGCGGCGTCGTCCACACGCACTCGACCTACGCCACGGCGTGGGCCGCCCGCGGCCAGCCGATCCCGTGCGTGCTCACGATGATCGCCGACGAGTTCGGCGGCGAGGTGCCGGTCGGGCCGTTTGCCCTGATCGGCGACGACTCCATCGGCCGCGGCATCGTCGAAACGCTTCGCGCCAGCCGCTCGCCGGCCGTGCTGATGCGCAACCACGGCCCGTTCACCGTCGGCCGCACCGCCCGCGACGCCGTCAAGGCGGCGGTGATGGTCGAGGACGTGGCCCGCACCGTGCACAAGGCCTTCGAGCTGGGCACGCCCGAACCCCTGCCGCCGGAGGACGTCGACCGGCTCTACGCCCGGTACCAGAACGTCTACGGCCAGCACTGATTTCAAGGAGAACGATGACCCGCGCGTCGAAACCCCAGCTCTGGTTCCTCACCGGGAGCCAGGCCCTCTACGGCGAGGAGACCCTCGAACAGGTCGCCGGCCAGTCCCTGCGCATCCAGCAGCTGCTGGCCGCCTCCGGCGGGCTCCCGGCCGAGATCGTCGGCAAGCCGGTGCTCACCGAGTCCGCGTCCATCCGGCGCGTGCTGCAGGAAGCCAACGCCGACGCGTCCTGCGTCGGCGTGATCGCGTGGATGCACACGTTCTCGCCCGCGAAGATGTGGATCACCGGGCTGGACGCGCTGCGCAAGCCGCTGCTGCACCTGCACACCCAGCTCAACGAAGCCCTGCCGTGGTCGACCATCGACATGGACTTCATGAACCTCAACCAGGCCGCCCACGGCGACCGCGAGTTCGGGTTCATCCAGACGCGCCTGGGCGTGCCGCGCAAGACGGTCGCCGGGCACGTCGGCGACCCGGCCGTGGTCGCGCGGATCGACGCGTGGGCGCGGGCCGCGATCGGCGCCGACCACCTGCGGAACCTGCGGCTGGCCCGGTTCGGCGACAACATGCGCGACGTCGCCGTCACCGAAGGGGACAAGGTCGAGGCGGAGCTGCGGTTCGGCGTCTCGGTGAACACCTACGGCGTCAACGACCTGGTCGAGGTCGTGGACGCCGTGTCCGAAAAGGACACAGTGGACTCCCTCGTGGCGCAGTACGCGCAGGATTACAACGTTGTCGCCGACTTGGCGGCCGGGGGAGCGCGGCACGAGTCGCTGCGGTACGCGGCGAAGATCGAGGCCGGGCTGCGGAAGTTCCTCACCGACGGCGGGTTCGGCGCGTTCACCACGAACTTCGAGGACCTCGGCGGCCTGCGCCAGCTGCCCGGCCTGGCCGTCCAGCGGCTGATGGCCGACGGCTACGGCTTCGGCGGCGAGGGCGACTGGAAGACCTCGGCGCTGCTCGCCGCGGTCAAGGCGATGGGCGTCGGCGCCGACCGCGGCACGTCGTTCATGGAGGACTACACCTACCACTTCGGGCCGGGCACGCCGAAGATCCTCGGCGCCCACATGCTCGAGGTCTGCCCGAGCATCGCCGCCGAGAAGCCGTCGTGCGAGATCCACGCGCTCGGCATCGGCGGCCGCGAGGACCCGGTCCGGCTGGTCTTCGACGCCCGGCCCGGGCCCGGCGTCACGCTCGGCCTGGTCGACCTCGGCGACCGGTTCCGCCTGGTGGCCAACGAGATCGAGGTCGTCGCGCCGGACGAGCCGCTGCCGAACCTGCCGGTGGCGCGGGCGGTCTGGGAGCCGGCGCCGTCGCTGTCGACCTCCGCGGAGTCGTGGATCACCGCCGGCGGCCCGCACCACACCGTTCTCACCCAGGCCGTCAGCACCGAATCCCTTCGCGACTTCGCGAACCTGCTCGGCGTCGAGCTGCTGGTGATCGACAAAGACACCACGCCGCACGGCTTCGCCGACCGCATCCGCTGGAACCAGGCGTACCACCGCCTCGCCCAGGGTTTCTGAGAAAGGAAAACGGAACAATGAAGTTCACCAGAGGAATCGCGGCGCTCGCGGCCGCGGGACTCGCGTTGACGCTCTCCGCGTGCGGGTCGAGCCAGAAGACCGCCGACCAGGCGGCGCCGGCCGGCACCGCGAGCGCGGCGGGCGCGCTGGTCGGCGTCACCATGCCGACGAAGTCGTCGGAGCGGTGGATCCACGACGGCGACAACATCAAGTCGGCGCTGGAGAAGCTCGGGTACAAGGTCGACCTGCAGTACGCCGAGAACGACATCCCGACCCAGGTGAACCAGATCGAGAACCAGATCACCAAGGGCGCGAAGCTCCTGGTCGTCGCCTCGATCGACGGCACCGCCATCACCACCCAGCTGCAGGAGGCGGCGGACAAGAAGATCCCGGTCATCGCCTACGACCGGCTGATCCGCAACTCGCCCAACGTCGACTACTACGCCACCTTCGACAACTTCAAGGTCGGCGTCGAGCAGGCGAACTCGCTGGTCAAGGGCCTGGGCACCGGCCCGGGACCGTTCAACATCGAGCTGTTCGCCGGCTCGCCGGACGACAACAACGCCACGTTCTTCTTCAACGGCGCGATGTCCGTGCTCAAGCCGCTGATGGACAGCGGCAAGCTGGTCGTCAAGAGCGGGCAGACCGACTTCGCCCGCGCGGCCATCCTGCGCTGGGACCCGGCCACCGCGCAGCGGCGCATGGAGGACCTGCTCACCAAGACCTACACCGGCGGCGCGAAGGTCGCGGGCGTGCTTTCGCCGTACGACGGCCTGTCGATCGGCATCCTGTCGGCGCTGAAGAGCAACGGCTACGGCACCGCCGGCCAGCCGTACGCGATCGTCACCGGGCAGGACGCCGAGGTCGCCTCGGTCAAGTCCATCATCGCCGGTGAGCAGTACTCGACGGTCTTCAAGGACACCCGCATCCTCGCCGACACCACGGTGAAGATGGCCGACGCGGTGCTCAAGGGCGGCAAGCCCGAGGTCAACAACACCACCGACTACGACAACGGCAAGAAGGTCGTCCCGTCCTTCCTGCTGCAGCCGGTCACCGTGGACAAGGCCAACTACCAGAAGGAGCTCGTGGACTCCGGCTACTACACGGCAGGTCAGCTGAAATGACCGAACTACTCGGCATGCGCGGGATCACCAAGACCTTCCCCGGGGTCAAGGCGCTGTCCGACGTCACGCTTTCCGTGCGCCACGGGGAGATCCACGCGATCTGCGGGGAGAACGGCGCCGGGAAGTCCACCCTGATGAAGGTGCTCTCGGGCGTCTACCCCCACGGGACCTACGACGGCGAGATCACCTTCGACGGGCAGCGGTGCGAGTTCGGGTCGGTGCGCGACAGCGAACGGCGCGGGATCGTGATCATCCACCAGGAGCTCGCGCTGTGCGGTCAGTTGTCGATCGCGGAGAACATCTTCCTCGGCAACGAACAGCACAAGCGGGGCTGGATCGACTGGAACCGCACCAACCACGAGGCCGACGCGCTCCTGCGGCGCGTCGGCCTCGCCGAAAACGCGACCCGGGCGGTGCAGGAACTCGGCGTCGGCAAGCAGCAGCTCGTCGAAATCGCCAAAGCCCTGTCGAAGGAGGTGAAGCTGCTCATCCTCGACGAGCCCACCGCGGCGCTCAACGACGACGACTCGGCCCACCTGCTCGACCTGCTGCGCGGGCTGCGCGACGAGGGCGTGACCTGCGTGATCATCTCGCACAAGCTGGGCGAGGTGACCGCGATCGCCGACACCGTCACGATCCTGCGCGACGGCCGCACCATCGAGACGCTGGACGCGGCCGGGCTGACCGAAGAGCGGATCATCACCGGGATGGTCGGGCGCGACCTCGAGCACCGCTTCCCGCCCCGGGAGCCGGACATCGGCGAAGAGGTGCTGCGGATCGAGGACTGGACCGTGCACAGCCCGAGCCAGGCCGGGCGCGTCGTCGTCGACAACGCGTCGCTTTCCCTGCGGCGCGGGGAGATCGTCGGGCTGGCCGGGCTGATGGGCGCGGGCCGCACCGAGCTCGCGATGAGCGTGTTCGGCCGGTCCTACGGCAAGGACATCTCCGGGCGGATCGTCAAGCACGGGAAGGAGATCGACGTCCGGTCGGTGCAGGACGCCGTCCGCCACGGCATCGCCTACGCCACCGAGGACCGGAAGCGCTACGGGCTCAACCTGATCGAGGACATCCAGCGCAACGTGTCCGCGGCCGGGCTGGGCAAGCTGGCGAAGCGGGGGTGGGTGAACGAGCACGCCGAGCACGACACGGCCGCCCGATACCACCGCGACCTGCGGATCAAGGCGCCGTCCGTGCGCAGCGTGACCGGGAAGCTCTCCGGCGGCAACCAGCAGAAGGTCGTGCTGGCCAAGTGGATCTTCACCGACCCGGACGTGCTGATCCTCGACGAGCCGACCCGCGGCATCGACGTCGGCGCGAAGTTCGAGATCTACACGATCATCAACGAACTGGCCGCCCAGGGGAAGGCCGTCCTGGTCATCTCCTCCGAGCTGCCGGAACTGCTCGGGCTCTGCGACCGGATCTACGCGCTCTCGGCGGGGCGCATCACCGGCGAGGCGACCCGCGAACAAGCCACCCAGGAACTGCTCATGCAGTACATGACCAAGGAACGGCAATGACCACGACCGAAGCGCGGCCCGACGCGCCCCCGGCCGAGCGCTCCGCCCGGCGGATCTCGATCAACCCGCGCCAGAGCGGCATCTACGTCGCGTTCGCGCTGATCGTGGTCCTGTTCGAGGTGCTCACCGGCGGTGCGCTGCTGGAACCGCAGAACATCTCCAACATCATCGTGCAGAACAGCTACGTACTGATCCTCGCGATCGGGATGATCCTGGTGATCATCTCCGGGCACATCGACCTGTCCGCCGGGTCGGTCGTGGCGATGACCGGCGCGGTCTCGGCGGTGCTGATGGTGAACTGGCACCTGCCGTGGTTCTGGGCGGTGCTGATCACGCTCGTCGTCGGCGCGGTGATCGGCGCGTGGCAGGGCTACTGGGTCGCCTACTTCGGGATCCCGGCGTTCATCGTGACGCTCGCCGGGATGCTGGCGTTCCGGGCGCTGACCCTGACGGTGCTGGGCAACCAGGGCATCGGGCCGTTCCCGGACGCCATCCGCACGCTGTCCAACGGCTTCACCGACGGCTACCTGGGCAACATCGGCCTCGGGCCGCTCGGGGGCGCCGACCTGGTGTCGCTGCTCGCCGGCGTCGCCGCGGTGGCCGGGATCGGGTTCACGCAGTGGCGCAAGCGTTCGGCGCGGCTGGGCTACGGGCAGGACGTCGACCCGTTCCCGATGTTCATCCTCAAGCTCGCCGGGATCGCGGTGCTCGTCCTCGCGCTGGTCGTGCAGCTGGCGCGGTTCAAGAACCTGCCGTGGGTGCTGATCCTGCTGGCGGTGCTGGTGCTCGGCTACTCGCTGGTGGCCGGGAAGTCCGTGTTCGGGCGGCACATCTACGCCGTCGGCGGCAACCTGCAGGCCGCGACGCTCTCGGGCGTCAAGGTCAAGTCGGTGACGTTCTGGATCTTCGTCAACATGGGCGTGCTGGCGGCGCTGGCCGGGATCATCTTCGCGGGCCGGCTCAACCAGGCCGGCCCGACGGCGGGCGTCAACTTCGAGCTGGACGCGATCGCGGCGGCGTTCATTGGCGGCGCGGCGGTGCAGGGCGGCGTCGGCAAGGTGGTCGGCGCGATCACCGGCGGCCTGATCATGGCGGTCATCAACAACGGCATGTCCCTGATCGGTGCGCCGAGCGAGCGGGTGATGCTCGTGAAGGGCGTCGTGCTGCTGGCCGCGGTGGCCTACGACATCTGGACGAAACGCCGCGCGGCTTCCTGAGCGACGGCGTCGAAAGGGGCTTTCCCCGTGCCTCCCGCACGGGGAAAGCCCCTTTCTTTTTCGAAGTTCTCGAATTGCTTGACCGGGCGGTAACGGGACGGTCATAGTGCTGGTGAATCCCTTACCAGTGGAGGCCCCATCCCATGCACAAAGCCGTGCGTTCCCTCGTGGTTTCTTTGACCGTCGCCGCTTCCGTGGCCACCTCGGCCGGTGTCGCAACGGCTGCGACGTGGTCTTCTTCGGACCAATGGGCGACCTGGTCCAACGGCGGGTACACGATCCGCAACGACGTCTGGGGCGGTGGGGCGGGCCCCCAGACCATCTGGGCGAATTCGTATTCGAACTGGGGAGTCTGGTCTAACCAGCCGAACACCGGCGGCGTGAAGTCGTACCCGCATTCGGCGAAGAACGTCGGCAAGAAGCTCAGCGCGCTCGGGAAGGTTTCCAGCAGCTTCTCGGTCAACCGGCCGGGCAGCGGCGCATACGAGACCGCGTACGACATCTGGGCAGACAACAACGCCTACGAGACCATGCTGTGGATGAACAAGCAGGGCGCGGTGGGCCCGCTCGGCACCAAGCAGACGACGGCCACGGTCGGCGGCCACACCTGGGACGTCTACCAGGGATCGAACGGATCGAACGCGGTGTTCTCGTTCGTGCGCACGTCGAACACCAACGCGGGCACGGTCGACGTCCTGGCGGTGCTGAACTGGATCCGGGCCCGCGGCTGGTTCGGCGACGTGACGCTCGGCGAAGTCCAGTTCGGCTTCGAGATCACCTCGTCCGCCGGTGGACTGGACTTCGCCGCGAACAGCTACTCCGTCACCACGTCCTGAGCTACTGGTTGCAGCGCTTGCCGGTGTTGATGCAGTTGACCACCTGGTTCATCAGGCGCTGGCCCATGACGTTGGCGAAGTCGTCGTGGTCCGAGCGCGGGTTGTGGCTCTCCTGCGGGAAGGCGTCCACTTTGTACTGGCCCTTCACCTGGATGTCGTGCGGGATGTCGTAGACCAGCTTGATGACCAGCTGCGGTACGTTCTTGAAGCCCTGCGGGCACTTGCCCTGCTGGTCGGCGAACACGATGTGCGTGCGGTGGTTGGCGCTGTCGATGTTCTTGCCGTCCCAGCAGTTCGGGAACGCGTGGATCCGCTCGACCCGGCTGTTCTGCGGGCAGATCGGGTAGTGGTCGGTCAGCCGGTCTTCGAACCCGGTGCACGTCCAGCTGGGCCGGGCGTTGGCCGGGCCGTTGGTGCTCTGCTTGGCGTCGCCGTAGAGGACGCGCAGGAACTGCGGCATCGCGACGACCCGCTTCGCACCACCGCTGGTGAACGTGATCGTCGCCGAGCGGACGCGCTGGATGTCGCCGTCGTTGCCCGCCAGCTCGTTCTGGTCGTTGACGCCCGGCAGTTCGGTCGCCTGGCCGCCACCGCTGTTCTGGCCGCCGTTGTCGAGGCCGCCCTGGCCGTTCTGCTTGAGCGCGCACGCCGCGAGCCCGCCGAGGTCGGCCGGCTTCGCGGCGCGGCGGCCGATCGCGATGGCGATCCGGTCGATGGTCGCCGCCCGCTTGTCCTTGAGCGGGCCGACGACGGCGTTCTGGACGTCCTGCGGCGTCTTGAGGTCGCCGTTCGCGATCCGCTGGTTGGCCTCGTCGATCTGCTTGTCGAGCAGGTCGAGGTTGCGGTTCACCTCGTCCATGGCCTGGTCGGGGACGTCGGGGAGCTTGCTGGCGACGTCCGGGCAGTCGACCTGGGTGCTGGCCTTGTCCTTGGCGCTGCCGGCGCGGTCGGGCTGGGTGGCGGGCGGATTGGCCGCTTCCTCCTCGCCGGTGTCGATCCGGACGACGGGCCAGAAGTACGCGGACTTGTCGCCGTTGCGGCAGGTGGTGCCGGCCTTCACCAGGCTCTTGTTGTTCGAATCGGCGTTGGTGGAGAGGTTGCCGACGTAGTCGTGGAGGTGCTGCGCGCCGTTGCGGATCCCGGGCTGCGCGATGAAGTTGTCGGGGTTGAAGTGCTGGTTTTCGTTGCGGCCGCAGTCCACGGTGAACGTGCCGCGCGCGCCTTGCCGCTGCAGCGCCTTGTTCACGTTAACACCGCTGGGAACCTTGGCGATGTCGAGGAAGAACGACGGGTCTGCCTCGTCGGCGCTGGCCTCGCCGGTGCGCCCGGCGGTGGTCGCGACGACGATGCCGCCGACGGCGAGCGCGAGGGCGAGACCGCCGGTCGCGATCTTCGTGCGGCGAGTGATGCGATGCCTGCCCGTGGCGGGAGTGCGGGTGGTTTTCCGGGCCATGGTCACCTCGTTCGGTTTTCCGGGCACGCCGGAGACAGCTGCGTGCCCGGTGGGAGACGCGCGGAACCCGGGGGAGTGCCACCGCGTCCGGGGCACTTGGTTCCGGCACTGGCAGAAACGGCTCCCGCGGAGGGGTGGTTCAAGCGGCGAAGCGCGCGTTATCGTTTCGTTATTTATGGAAGGCGAACAAAGTTCACGTCCGGTGGTGTGATCGCTAACATCGCCCCATGTCCCTGGACGACGGCCCCTTGCCCGCCCGCCGGGGCACGCTCGGCGTGATCGCGACCGGCTCCACCGCCTCCGGCGCGACCTTGAACGGCCTCCGTTCGGCCGCCCGGGAGCAGGGGTACGCGCTGACCGTCTTCAGCGTCCCGGGCCGCGACGGCGCGGCGGTCCCGGCCGCGGTGGCCGGCCTGCTGCTGCAGGGCGTGGCGGGCATCGTCGTGCTCGACGCCCGGTTCGTCCCGGACCCGGCCCCGATCCCCCTCGTCCCGGCGGCGTCGACCGACCAGTACGCGGGTGCCCGCCGGGCCACGGAGCACCTCCTGGACCTCGGCCACCTGACGGTCTGGCACCTGGGCGGCCCGGAAGACGGCCCGGCCGCCCGCGCCCGCGAGCGAGGCTGGCGAGAGACGTTGGAACGCCACGGCGCGGAAGTCCCGCCGGTGGTCCGGGGCGACTGGTCCGCGAAGTCCGGCTACCGAGCGGGCCAGTCCCTGGCGGCCGAACCCGGTGTGCGAGCGGTGTTCTCGGCCAACGACCACATGGCACTGGGCCTGCTGGCGGCGTTCAGCGAGGCGGGAATGCGGGTTCCCCGCGACGCCCACGTGGTCGGCTTCGACGACGTCCCGGAGGCAGCGTTCTTCGCGCCGCCGCTGACGACGGTCCGCCAGGACTTCGTGGCGGCGGGCCGCCAGACACTCGCGGCCCTGGCGGCCCGCATCGACGGCGTGGCGGGACCGGCGCGGGGCACGGTGGAGGGGGAGCTGGTGGTGCGGGAGAGCAGTCGCTGCCTGAAAACCGTCTGATCGCGCCGGATGATGCTCCGAGTGGCTGAATCCGGCACCGATGAGTAACAGGCTCGCCTCCGGCCGAGTACCTACCGTCATGAGCGATCCGTTCGTCAACGCCGAACTCGCCCTCCGGCAATTCGACGGAGCCGCGGCACTCGCGGCTTTCGAAACGATGCCGGCGAACGGCGGCGATCGTGACGCGCGTGCCTTGGCCGGCCGGGTGCGCGCGCTCTGGCTGCTCCGCCGTTGGAACGAAGCCCGGGCTGCGCTGGCGGAGCTCTCCGCGTGGCGTGGTTCCGTTCACGTCGAGTTGGCGCGCGGGATCATCGCGCTCGGCCAGCCGGATGACCCGGCCTACCAGACCTTCAACTGCGGTGCCGCGTTGCGGGACGCCGACCGCGCGCTGGCGGCCTTCCGATCCGCGTGCCGGCTGGACCCGACGAATGGAGAGGCGCTGGCCGGACAGGCGACAGCGCTACGCCTTTCGGAGCGGATCGACGAGGCCGTGCGGCTGCTCGCCGACGCGGCTCCGCCGGTTCGGACGTCGTCGGCGGTGCTCGTCGAACGCGCGCTGTGCGCGGGCGAGTGCGATGACTACGCCGCTGCGGTACAGTTGCTCAATTCGGTTCCCGAACGTGAACCCGGTTCGCTCCATGCGGAGCTAGTGCGCATTGAGTTGTGGCGGAGGTCCGCCCGAGGTAGCGCAGAGGTGTCCGCGGCAGCTGCGCATCTTCGGCTGCGGTTTTCCCGGTATGCCGCAGTTCTGGAAATTCATGCCGCCACGCTGGCCGATCAGGCGCTCGTAACCCGTGAGAGCGAGATTAACGACGCGGCAGCTGCGTTGTACGGAGAAGCGCTATCCATCGACCCTTTCCGGCCTGGCGCGGTCGCCGGGGTCATAGTTGTCATGCGCAGGCGGGGCGAATCTGCGGACGCAGCTAATCGACTCGTCGAGATGGCGCTGGATCGCAATCCGTTGAGCCCCCAACTCAATTCCTGTCGGGCGAAGATCCTGGTCGGCTCGGGTGCTGCGCCTCAGCGGATCGTCGATGCGTACCAGCACGTACTGGAGATCGATCCTCGGATGTTCCAGGTGAGCCTGAGGTTGGCGCAGGCGCAGATCGACCTCGGTCGAAATGCGGCGGCGCACGAAACCATTGCCGCGATCAGCAGGCAGTACCCGCATCACCCCGATGCCTTCCAGGCTTCGAGCTGGCTGCAAGACCGCTGGCGCATGCCCGAAACTTCGGCCATTGAGACGAGAATCGATCGTCCGTGGGAGGAGGAACGGGATGCTCCTGACCACGTCCTGGACTACCTGCTCGGCGAGGTCGTCCGGAGGCGGCAGTTGCCGCCGCGGGTCGCGAACCGGCTGCGCGATCGAGTCCGGCTCGACGGTGATGTGCTGCTCGAACGGGAATTCGCCTATGAGCAGCACTACCTGCGAGCGCGGAACGAATACCTGACCAGGATGAATCGATCTGCCAATGGGGCACTCTGGGGAAGTTGCGGCCAGATCATCAGGGGTCTGAGCATTGCCGTGGTGATATTCGCGATGCCTTTTCTTGTTTGGTTGATCACCGACCTCATTGGCCTGTCGGGTGGCTGGCGATGGGGGCTGGTCGTCGGCATTCCGGCCCTGTGGGCAGCATTTGCGTTTCTTGACGATGTCTACTATCTCGAAATAGAAATATTCGGATTGGATTCATTTGAGTTGGTGAGTGTGGTATCCGGGCTTTCGGTACCCGCCGCCGCAGTTTGGCAGGGGGTTGTGTGGTACGGCGCCGGCGCGGGACTGGTCGTCGGTGGCCTCGCCGCCGGTACTGTCGCTGCCATGTACCGATTCGGCCAATTCCTGGTGGATCGGCACTCGAAGCCGGCCCCGGTATTCGCCCAAGCTGCTTACGATGAATGGCTGGAGCGCCTCTACGGATCCGGGCTGCTGCCATTGGCGGCCGAGGCAAGCGGGGGACTGGACTCCCCGTACAGCATTCTCCTGCCGTCGCACAGCAAGATCGTGTCCGAGGCCGTCGTCGACATCGACACGGACGCGACCCGGGAGCTTCGCCAGTTGCTCGGGCAGCGCGGCAAGGGAAGCTTCGCCCTGGCCGGTCCTCGCGGGGCCGGCAAGTCGACGTTGCTCGAGCGGTGGTGCGCCGGCCGGCTGCTCCGCGGCTCCGACGACCGCAAGCAAGAAACACGCCGTGATCTGACCGTACGGGTGGACGCACCGCTCGGGTACCAGTCGAAGGACTTCCTGACCCACTTGTTCGGCAGGCTGTGCGACGAAGTCGAGAAGTACGCTACGGAACACGACCGGGTGATCAACGACCTGGTGTCGGGCGGTGCGGACGGATCGTCGCACTCCCTCCTCGTCGGTGCCTTCCGGCTGCTCCGCGGGGTTCAGCCCGAGCGCGGTCGCCGGCCGGGCCCCGGCAGTATCATGGCCGCCGAACTCGCCCGCTTTGCTCGGGACGAGCGGGAAAAGCTGCGCGTCCTGCAGAGCCGTACGACCGAGGGGGAACTGTCCGTCGGCGCGCCACCGGTGGTGGGTGCGACGTTCGGGTTCAAACGCAAGACGTCCGTGAAGCGCGACGACGTCCCGCTCAACCACCCGCAGCTGGTCGACCGGTTCCGCGTGTTCCTCGGGGTGGCCGCTGCTGTAGCGCGCAAGCTCGAAGGCAAGGTGCTCATCGGCATCGACGAACTCGACCGGATCAGCGACGGTGAGCGCGCGCAGCTGTTCCTCAACGAGCTGAAGGCCGTCTTCAACGTGCCGAACTGCTACTTCCTCGTGTCGGTCTCGGAAGACGCATTGGCTGACTTCGAGCTGACCGCGATGGGGATGCGAACGGTCTTGGACAGTGCGTTCGACGCCGTCGTGCGAGTCGACTATCTGACCTTCGAACAAGCGAAGCAGCTCCTCAACCGTCGCGTCGTCGATCTTCCTGAGCAGTTTTCGGCGCTGGCATACGTCGTTTCCGGCGGATTGGCGCGCGAGCTGGTGCGCATCAGCGAGGCGATCAGTGACCACAAATCCTCGGACAAGCTCGATCTGGCCGCGGTCACAGCCCGGCTCGTGCGTCGTCAGCTCGACCGCACGACGCGGGCGGCCATGGACCGCTTGAGTCGCTCACCGGACCGTCAAGCGGGGGCGACGCTCATCCCGGTACTCGACGAGCATCCCGTCGACGCGCTGACGGGCAAACTGCTTCGCGAGTTCGCGAAGAGCGTCTCCGAAGCCGGGGCCCGGGGCGATGCGGAGCCCGAACTCGTGGCAGGCATCCGGCTGGACGTGTCGGTGATGGCCGAGTACCTGGCCGTGCTGCTGGACATCTTCGACAACCGGCTCGACGAGCAATGGATGAGCGTCGGAACAGGCCCTGGCCCCGGAGGGTTCGAGACGCTGGCCCGTGCGCGACGCTACTTGGGGGCCAACCCCTATGGGGCCAAGGAACTGGTGAGTGCCATCCACAAGGTCTGGGGAACGACCAAGAGCCTCAAAGGGTGAGCCGGTCGCCCAGCTCGCGGATGTGGTCCGCGTTCCCGCAGTCCAGGTCCAGCTGGCGGCGCCGTTCCGCGACGAACACCCGGCCCAGCCCGGTGCGGTCCGAAGTGGACATCGTGCGGCGCAAGTCGTTCAGCAGGCCGCGTTCCTCGCTCCGCACGTGCGCGTCCACGATGTTCTCCAAGTGCGGCAACGCCTTCTCGAAGTCCTCGCTCTCCAGCACCGCCAGAAGGTCGTCGGCGAACGGCGAACCCGGGGAGTCCGGCCGGACGATCCGCTCGGTCGCCGTCGCGTGGGCGACCAGCAGAGCCGCCAGCTCCGCCACCGAAGCCGCGCGGTCCGCTTCCGTGTTGCGCAGGTCGCGCAGCAGCTGCTCGAACCTGCGGTGGTCGGCCAGCAGGACCTCGACCAGGTCGGAGCCGGGCGGGGCCGCGGCCGGGCCGGGGCGCATCCAGCCGAACGTCAGCTCCACCGCCTGGCGCCAGTGGCCGTACTCGGAGGTCCGGCGGGCCGGGTCCATCGCCGGGAGCCACTGGCCGGCGCGGTGCCAGTTGCGGCGCAGGCCCTCCAGGTCCGGCCAGTAGCCGACCGACAGCCCGGCCGCGTAGGCCGCGCCCAGCGACACTGTCTCCGCCACCATCGGGCGGACCACCGGGACGTCGAGGACGTCGGCGATGAACTGCATCAGCAGGTTGTCCGCGGTCATCCCGCCGTCGACCTTCAGGGACGACAGCGCCAGCCCGGAGTCCGCGTTCATCGCGTCGACGACCTCGCGGGTCTGCCAGCCGGTCGCCTCCAGCACCGCCCGCGCGAGGTGGCCCTTCGTGATGTACGACGTCAGGCCGGCGATCACCCCGCGGGCCTCGCTGTGCCAGTGCGGGGCGAACAGCCCGGAGAACGCGGGCACGATGTAGCAGCCGCCGTTGTCCTCGACCGTCCTGGCCAGCGTCTCGATCTCCGGGGCGCTGCCGATCAGCTCCAGCCCGTCGCGGAACCACTGCACCAGCGACCCGGTGACGGCGATCGAGCCTTCCAGCGCGTACACCGCGGGCTCGTCGCCGATCTTGAAGCCGACCGTGGTGAGCATGCCGTGGGTCGACAGCACCGGGGTCGGGCCGGTGTTGAGCAGCAGGAAGCTGCCGGTGCCGTAGGTGCACTTCGCCTCGCCGGGCGCGAAGCACGTCTGGCCGAATAGCGCGGCCTGCTGATCGCCCAGCGCCGCGGCGATGCGGATCCCGGGCACCACCCGCGACGTCGTGCCGTAGACCTCCGTCGAGGACCGGATCTCCGGCAGCATCGCGCGCGGGACGTCGAAGAAGTCCAGGAGCTCGTCGTCCCAGCTGAGGGTGCGCAGGTTCATCAGCATGGTGCGCGAGGCGTTGGTGACGTCGGTGACGTGCACGCCGCCCTCGGCGCCGCCGGTCAGGTTCCAGATGAGCCAGCTCTCGATGGTGCCGAAGAGGACGTCGCCGCGCTCGGCGCGTTCGCGCAGGCCGGGGGTGCGGTCGAGCAGCCAGCGGATGCGCGGGGCCGAGAAGTACGTCGCCAGCGGCAGGCCGCACAGCTGCCGCACGCGGTCGGCGCCGGGCTCGCGGGCGAGCTGTTCGAGCATGGCGTCGGTGCGGGTGTCCTGCCAGACGATCGCGCGCCCGACCGGGTTGCCGGTCCGCCGGTCCCACAGCACGGTGGTCTCGCGCTGGTTGGCGATCCCGAGCCCGGCCACCTGCTCGGCGCCCGCTCCGGCGTCGGCGAGCGCCTGCGGGACGATCCGCGACACGTTCCGCCAGATCTCGACGGCGTCGTGCTCGACCCACCCCGGCCGCGGGAAGTGCTGCTGGTGCTCGCGCTGCACGACCGACACGAGCCGGCCGCGGGCGTCGAACAGGATGCACCGGGTGGAGGTGGTGCCCTGGTCGATGGACATCACGTACCGCTGGACCACGTGCTCACCTCCGTACCGGCCGGGCCGGGTGGCCGGGCCCGGCCAAGTCCCGCTGAGGCCGGGTCCATGCCGGGCACCTCCTTCACCATCGCGACGCACCCAGGTCGCGCGACACCGCACGCGCCGCGTCGCGGACGTGGCCCAGCAACCTCGGGCTCGGGCTGCCGTCCGGCTCGCAGATCCGCTCCACCGCGCCGGACACGCCGATCGCGCCGACCACGATGCCGCCGTGACCGCGGATCGGGGCCGCGATCCCCGCCTCGCCGGAGATCATCTCGCCGTTCTCCGCCGCCCAGCCCGCCTCCCGTACCTTCGCACACGCCCGCTTGATCGCCGTCTGGGTGACCAGCGTCCGGCGCGTGTAGGACTCCGGGTCCGCCTTCAACGTCGTGTCGTAGGCCAGCAGGACCTTGCCGAGCGCGGTCGCGTGCAGCGGCAGCAGCGTGCCCACGTCGAGGCTCTGCAGGCTGTCGTCGGGGCGGAACACGTGGTGCACCACCAGCACCCGGCCCTCCAGCGGCGCGCCGATCCGGACGGCCTCGCCGCTGCGCGCGGCCAGCGCGTCCGCCCAGTTGATCGCGCGGGAGCGCAGCTCGTTGACGTCGAGGTAGCTCGTGCCCAGGTGCAGCAGGGCCGCGCCGAGCTGGTACTTGCCCGTGTCGCGGTCCTGCTCGACGAACCCGACGCCCTGCAGCGTGCGCAGGATCCCGTGCGCCGTGCCCTTGGCCAGCTCGAGCGACTCGGCGATCTCGCCGACGCCCAGACGGCCCGAACCGCGCGCCAGCAACCGCAGGATCGCGGCGGCGCGCTCGATGGACTGGATCGGACCGGGCACGCCGCCAACCTAACCCGACCGGCCCTGATTCGACAATGTCGAACATCCACATCGGCCGTTCGACAATGCCGACCGCCGTCCGTTGACCGGCTGTGACCGGCGAGCTTGGCTGGAACCCACCAGGGGGAACAACGGTCCTTTGTGGAGGAAAGCAATGGTGCGAAACCTCAAGGCCCGCGGGCTCGGCGGCGAGATGGCCGCCGAGTTCGTGGGAACGATGATCCTCATCCTGTTCGGGTGCGGGGTGGTGGCGCAGGTCGCCGCCGCGGGCATCGGGGACCACGACAGCATCGCCTGGGCCTGGGGGCTCGGCGTCACGCTCGGTGTCTACGTCGCTTCGCGGATCAGCGGCGCGCACCTGAACCCGGCCGTGACCATCGCGCTCGCGGTGTTCAAGGGCTTCGAGTGGCGCAAGGTCGCCCCGTACGCCGTGGCGCAGACCGCCGGCGCGTTCCTCGCCGCCCTGCTGGTGCGCTGGAACTACACCGAGGTGCTCAACGCCAAGGACCCCGGCCTCACGATCAAGACCCAGGGCGTCTTCTCCACCCTGCCGGGCAACGGCACGCTCCCGGTGGGCGACTGGGGCGCCTTCCGCGACCAGATCATCGGCACCGCGATCCTCCTGATCGTCCTCTTCGCCATCACCGACCTGCGCAACACCTCGCCGGGCGCGAACCTGGCCCCGGTCGTCGTCGGCTTCCTGGTCGTCGCGATCGGCATGGCCTGGGGCACCAACGCCGGCTACGCGATCAACCCCGCCCGCGACTTCGGCCCGCGCCTGGCGTCCTGGCTGACCGGCTACGACACGGCGTGGTCCGACCAGTACGGCTTCCCCTACTGGTGGATCCCGATCGTGGGCCCGATCATCGGCGCCCTCGTCGGCGGCGCGATCTACAAGTACCTGATCGAGCGTTTCCTGCCCGCCGGGGACCCGCTGGACGCCATGCCCGCCAAGGACCTCGAGCCCGCCAACTGAGTGAGGAGCACCCCCATGCCTGACTACGTCGGCGCCGTTGACCAGGGCACCACGAGCACGCGCTTCATGATCTTCGACCACGGCGGCAACGAAATCGCCCGCCACCAGCTCGAACACGAGCAAATCCTGCCCAAGCCGGGCTGGGTCGAGCACGACGCCACCGAGATCTGGGAACGCACCCGCTCGGTCATCGCGACCGCGCTCAACAAGGCCAACCTGACGGCGGGGGACCTGGCCGCGCTCGGCATCACCAACCAGCGCGAGACCACGGTCGTGTGGAACCGCCGCACCGGCCGCCCGTACTACAACGCGATCGTCTGGCAGGACACGCGCACCGACCGGATCGCCTCCGCACTGGAGCGCGAAGGCAAGGGCGAGGTCATCCGCCGCAAGGCCGGCCTCCCGCCCGCCACGTACTTCTCCGGCGGCAAGCTGCAGTGGATCCTCGAAAACGTCGACGGCGTGCGCGAGGACGCGGAGAAGGGCGACGCCCTCTTCGGCACCACCGACTCGTGGCTCATCTGGAACCTGACCGGCGGCCCGGACGGCGGCGTGCACGTCACCGACCCGACCAACGCCTCGCGCACCATGCTGATGGACCTGGAGACCCTCGACTGGGACGACGAGCTCCTGTCGTTCTTCACCGTCCCCCGCGCGATGCTGCCGGCGATCCGGCCATCGTCGAACCCGGGCTTCTTCGGGGTCACCCGGGCGGACGGCCCGCTCGGCAGCGAGGTCGCCATCACCGGCGTCCTCGGCGACCAGCAGGCGGCGACCGTCGGCCAGGTCTGCTTCCGGCCCGGCGAGGCCAAGAACACCTACGGCACCGGCAACTTCCTGCTGCTCAACACCGGCCAGGAGCTGGTGCGCTCGAAGCACGGCCTGCTGACGACGCTGTGCTACCAGTTCGGCGACGAGAAGCCGGTCTACGCGCTGGAAGGCTCGATCGCCGTCACGGGGTCCGCGGTGCAGTGGCTGCGCGACCAGCTCGGCATCATCAGCGGCGCGTCGCAGAGCGAGAGCCTGGCCCGCCAGGTCGAGGACAACGGCGGCGTCTACTTCGTCCCGGCGTTCTCCGGGCTGTTCGCGCCGTACTGGCGGTCCGACGCGCGCGGCGCGATCGTCGGCCTGACCCGGGCCACGACCAATGCCCACCTGGCGCGGGCCACCTTGGAAGCGATCTGCTACCAGACCCGCGACGTCGTCGAGGCCATGCAGAACGACTCCGGCGTCACCCTCGACGTGCTGCGGGTCGACGGCGGTGTCACCGCCAACGAGCTGTGCATGCAGCTGCAGGCGGACATCCTCGGCGTGCCGGTGTCGAAGCCGGTCGTCGCCGAGACCACCGCGCTCGGTGCCGCGTACGCGGCCGGGCTGGCCGTCGGCTTCTGGCGGTCGACCGACGAGCTGGAACAGAACTGGAACGAAGACAAGCGCTGGACGCCGTCGTGGAACGACGAGCAGCGCGCCGAGGGCTACGCGGGCTGGCAGAAAGCCGTCGGCCGCACGCTCGACTGGGTCGATGTGGAGTGAGGATCCGATGAAGAGGAGTTCGGTGGAAGCCGTGCCGCTGTCCCCGCTGTACCGGGCGGAGACGCTGAAGAAGCTGGCGCGCGAAGAGGTCGACGTGCTGGTCGTCGGCGGGGGAGTGACCGGGGCCGGCGTTGCGCTCGACGCCGCGTCGCGGGGCCTGTCGACCGCGCTGGTCGAGGCCCGTGACTTCGCCGCCGGCACGTCCAGCCGGTCGTCGAAGCTGATCCATGGTGGCCTGCGCTACCTGGAGCAGCTCGACTTCAAGCTGGTGCGCGAGGCCCTCAAGGAACGCGGGCTGCTGCTGCAGAAGCTCGCGCCGCACCTGGTGCGGCCGGTGAAGTTCCTGGTGCCGCTGCAGCACCGGGTGTGGGAGCGCGGGTACATCGGCGCCGGCGTCACGCTGTACGACACGCTCGGTGGCGCTCGCGCCCTCCCGCGGCACCGGCACCTGTCCAAGCGCGGCGCGTTCAAGGCGGCGCCGGCACTGGCCGACGACGCGCTGATCGGCGCCATCCAGTACTACGACGCCCAGGTCGACGACGCCCGCCACACGATGACGATCGCGCGGACGGCCGCCGAGCAGGGCGCTTCGGTGCTGACGCGGGCTCGCGTGACTTCGCTGCTTCGCGAGGGTCCTCGCGTGGTCGGTGCGAAGGTGGTCGACCGCGAAAGCGGTGTCGAGTTCGAGGTCCGGGCTCGCACGGTCGTCGCCGCGACGGGCGTGTGGAGCGACGACATGGCGGAGGCGGCCGGGATCCCCGCGCCGTTCACCGTCCGCGCGTCGAAGGGCATCCACCTGGTGGTGCCGCGGGAGAAGATCGACCTCGACACCGGGCTGATCCTGCGCACCGAGAAGAGCGTCCTCTTCGTGATCCCGTGGGGCCGTCACTGGATCGTCGGCACCACCGACACCGAGTGGGACCTCGACCGCGAGCACCCGGCGGCGAGCCGCGCGGACGTCGACTACGTGCTGGAGCACCTCAACAAGGTGCTCCGGACCCCGGTGACGCACGACGACATCGAGGGCGTCTACGCGGGCCTGCGACCGCTGCTCGCGGCGAAGGCGGCCGCGACGACGAAGCTGTCGCGGGAACACGCGGTGGCGCACCCGGTGCCGGGCCTGGTGATCGTGGCCGGCGGCAAGTACACGACGTACCGGGTGATGGCCGCGGACACGGTCGACGCGGTGGTCGAGGACGTCGGCCGCCCGGCCCCGCCGTCGTGGACCGACCGCCTCCCGATCGTCGGCGCGGACGGCTACCACGAGCTGTGGGACGGCCGCTTCGGTGTCGCTTCGCGGGCGGGCCTCACGGTGCCGCAGGTCGAGCACCTCCTGCAGCGCTACGGCACGCGGATCTGGAACCTCCTGGACCTGATCCGCGACGAGCCCGAGCTGGGCTCGCCGATCCCGGGCGCTTCGGAGTACCTGCGTGCCGAAGCGGTGTACGCGGCTTCGCACGAAGGCGCGCTGCACCTGGAGGACGTCCTGACCCGCCGGACGCGCATCTCGATCGAGGAGCGCGACCGCGGTGTCACGGCGGCCCCCGAGGTCGCGGCGCTGATGGCCCCGGTGCTGGGCTGGGACGCGCACCGCACCGAGCGCGAGGTGGCCAACTACCTCGCGCGGGTGGCGGCCGAGCGCTCGGCCCAGGAGGCCCCGGACGACGAGGCGGCGAACGCCACCCGCCTCGCTGCGCCGGCCCTGCTGCCCAGCTGAGTCCCGTTGTTCGTCGAGGCCACCATGAGGAACTCGTCCTTCCCCGTGGTGGCCTTCACGGCGTTCGGCAGCCGAGCCGGGTGAGGACGTAACGCGCGTTGGCCGAGATGATCGGTTGGTGGCGGTAGTACGGCAGCAGGTTCCACGCCGGATCAGGTCGCACGCCGGGTCGCCGACGCCGGACAGGCCGGCCACCGCGCAGCAGGAGGTCGCTCGGCGTCAGATCCGAGTGCAGCCAGTACGGCGGTCCCGTCCAGTTCCGCGATCGCCCGCAGGATCGCGTTGTCGACTGTGGAAGTGGCCCGCCGCGGTGGGCCGGCGGACCGGCCGCCGGTGCGAGGACGAACTCCACCAGGTCACGGGCCGGTTCGCCCCGCGCGACGACGGCCGGCGCGGGGACGGGGAGCGGGCCGAGCGCCGCGAGGGAGTGAGGGGCAGCCGGGCCCACCGCGGGAACCGGCCGCCGACCAGCCGCCGGGCGAGGGCGGTGCCGATCGGGTGCTCGTCGGCGTGCATCCGGGCCGTGGGCCCAGCGAACCACCCCGGTCAACGCGGGTTCCGTGACACCAGGCACCCCGGATTGCACGGTGATGCATAGCCGTGCATAATCATTCGCATGTCCAAGGTGCTCACTTCCCTGCCCGTCGGCGAGCGTGTCGGTATCGCCTTCTCCGGTGGCCTCGACACTTCCGTAGCGGTCGCGTGGATGCGCGACAAGGGCGCGGTGCCCTGCACCTACACCGCCGACATCGGGCAGTACGACGAGCCCGACATCGACTCGGTGCCCGGGCGCGCGAGCCAGTACGGCGCCGAGATCGCCCGGCTGGTCGACTGCCGGGAAGCACTCGTCGAAGAGGGGCTCGCCGCGCTGACCTGCGGCGCGTTCCACATCCGCTCCGGCGGCCGCGGCTACTTCAACACCACGCCGCTCGGCCGCGCGGTCACCGGCACGCTGCTGGTGCGCGCGATGCTCGAGGACGACGTCCAGATCTGGGGCGACGGCTCCACCTACAAGGGCAACGACATCGAGCGGTTCTACCGCTACGGCCTGCTGGCCAACCCCTCCCTGCGGATCTACAAGCCGTGGCTCGACGCCGACTTCGTCACCGAGCTCGGCGGCCGCAAGGAGATGTCGGAGTGGCTGGTCGCGCACGACCTGCCCTACCGCGACAGCACCGAGAAGGCGTACTCGACCGACGCCAACATCTGGGGCGCGACGCACGAGGCGAAGTCGCTGGAGCACCTCGACACCGGCATCGAGATCGTCAAGCCGATCATGGGCGTGGCGTTCTGGGACCCCGCCGTCGAGATCCCGGCCGAGGACGTCACGATCGGCTTCGAGCACGGCCGGCCGATGACGATCAACGGCAAGGAGTTCGCCAGCGCCGTCGACCTGGTGCTGGAAGCCAACGCCATCGGCGGCCGGCACGGTCTCGGCATGTCCGACCAGATCGAGAACCGGATCATCGAGGCCAAGAGCCGCGGCATCTACGAAGCGCCGGGCATGGCGCTGCTGCACGCCGCGTACGAGCGGCTCGTCAACGCCATCCACAACGAGGACACCCTCGCCAGCTACCACAACGAGGGCCGCCGCCTCGGCCGCCTGATGTACGAAGGCCGCTGGCTGGACCCGCAGGCGATGATGCTGCGCGAGTCGCTGCAGCGCTGGGTCGGCACCGCGATCACCGGCGAGGTGACGCTCCGGCTGCGCCGCGGCGAGGACTACTCGATCCTCGACACGACCGGCCCGGCGTTCAGCTACCACCCGGACAAGCTGTCGATGGAGCGCACCGAGGACTCGGCGTTCGGCCCGGTGGACCGGATCGGCCAGCTGACCATGCGCAACCTCGACATCGCCGACTCGCGGGCGAAGCTGGAGCAGTACGCGAGTCTCGGCATGGTCGGCGGCTCGAACCCGAAGCTGATCGGCGCCGCGCAGGCCGCGTCGACCGGCCTCATCGGCGCGATGCCGGAGGGCGGCGCCCAGGTGATCGCCTCGCGCGGCAAGACCGACGACGTGGAGCTGCTCGACAGCGCCGCGATGGAGTTCGGCACCGACTGATTCCCGCGTTCCCGAAGGCCACCACGGTCACCGTGGTGGCCTTCGGTGCGTTCAGGGGACGAGCACGACCTTGCCGGTGACGGTGCCGGATTCGGCCAGTGCCAGCGCCTTCCCGGCGTCGGCCAGCGGGATCCGCGCGGCCACCTGCGCCTTGAGCTGTCCCTTGGCCGCCAGGGCGAAGACGGCGGTGAGGTCTTCGGCGAGCCGCGCGCGGAACCGGGTGAGGTTCCGCTTGCCGCCCCAGACGTTGTAGAAGTGCGCGCGGCGCCGGTTCGGGGCGACGTTCCACCACACCAGCCGGGCGACCAGCTTCAGCACCGCGGGCTTCGGGTTGCCGCCGGTGTCCTTCGTGGACGCGCTGCCGTACGCGATCAGCGCGCCGCCGGGCGCGAGCAGGCGGAACGAGTCGACGATGCCGGGCCCGCCGACGTGGTCGAAGACGGCGTCGACCCCGCCTGGTGCCAGCTCGCGCACCCGGGCCGGGACGTCCCCGCGGTAGTCGAGCGCGGTGGCGCCGAGCGCGGTCACGACGTCGAGGTTGCGGGCCGAAGCCGTGCCGATGACCGTGATCCCGGCCGCGCGGGCCAGCTGCACGAGCGTGGTGCCGACGCCGCCGCTCGCGCCGTGGACCAGGATCGTGCCGCCCGGCTTCACCTTCGCGTGCCGGTGCAGCATCTGCCACGCCGTGATGCCGTTGACCACGAACGTCTCCGCGTCGGCGGCGTCCAGGCCGTCGGGCACCGGCACGAGGTCAGCGGCGGCGACGGCGAGGTGGCTGCTCCAGCCGCCGATCTTGGTCATGGCGGCCACGCGCCGGCCGACCAGCGCGGGGTCGTCGGCTTCGGCCACCGTGCCGACGACGTCGTAGCCGGGCACGAACGGGAACGGCGGCTGGTCGTAGTACTTGCCGCGCCGCATCTGCTGTTCGGCGAAGGAGATCCCGCTCGCCTCGACGCGGACCAGGGCTTCGCCGGCGGCCAGGGGCGGCAGCTCGCGGTGCTCGACGCGCAGGCCGTCCGGCTCGACGAGGCCGGGGAGGACGATTTCGGTGACGTTCATGGTGCTTCCTTCCGGATGTGAGTGACTGGTCAATCACTCGATGGGCGTGAAAAAGGACCGGCTGGTCAGGGGTCAGTTTTTGCCGGGGTGGCGGATGCCGGTGGAGAGGACCGCGGCCCACTCGCCGGTGTGCTCGTCGAGGTCGAGGGTGGCGATCAGGTGGCAGAGCTGGCCGTAGGCGATGAACCGCTGGACCTGCTCGTCCGCGGCGCCGGAGCGGGACCGGGCGAACTCGGTCACCTTGGCCAGCCCGCGCCGCACGGCGTCGGCGATCTCGGGCGTGTCGGCCGCTGACTGGGCGTGCACCTGCAGCATGAGCAGGTTCCGGTCGGCGATCAGCTCGGCGTAGGCGCCCCCCATCGCGTAGAGGAGCTTTTCGGGGTCGTCGTCCTCGGCGCGGGCGGCGCCGTTCGACAGCGCGTGCGTGACGAGTTCGTAGCAGCGGTCCAGCGCGGCGACGAAGAGGGAAACCTTGCCGGGGAACAACTTGAAGACGTACGCGGGGGAGATGTCGGCCCGCTCGGCCACCGCGCTGATCGGCGTCGCGTGGAACCCGCCCCGCGCGAACTCGGCGATGGCGGCGTCGACGACGACGTCCCGCCGGGCGTCGGAGGTGGAGAGGGTCGCACCGCGTTTCGTCATGTGAGTGACTGTACACTCACTCGCGTTGGCGAAGCAAGCCCCCGGTGGTCCGGGGGCTTGTCCGGAGGGCTCAGACGCCCGCGGTGGTGGAGATCCAGTCGCGGTACTTCGTGATGTTGATGTAGGCGGTGTAGGACTGCCGGTCACTGGTCGAAGCGACGCCGACCTGCTTGCCGTTCGCGTACATCGGGCCGCCGGAGTCGCCGCCCGCCGTGATGCCGTCGCCGCGGTTCGCGCAGACGGAGACGCCCGCCGCGCCGTCCGGGCAGTCGATCGAGCTGACGCTGACCTTCGCCACCTTCAGCAGCTGCGACTGGCACTCGATCTCCGGCTTGTCGGTGCAGGTCGCGCCCCAGCCGTAGACCTCGGCCTGGTCGCCCACCTTGACGTCGCCCTCGCTGCCCAGCGGCGCGTAGTCCGTCTGCACCTGCTGGTCGATCTGCACCAGCGCGATGTCCGCGTCCGGTGCCTCGTGCACCGAGGTCGCGTTGACCGTGGTGCCCTTCGTCTGGTCCAGGTCGCCGACGTGGAAGCTGATCGGCTGGCCGTCCGCGCCCTGCGTGCAGTGGCGGGCGGTGAGGATCCAGTCCGGCGCGATGATCGTCGCCGAGCAGATCTCCTGGCCGCCGGCGAACATCCGGGCCGCGGAGTGGAGCGAGTCGGCGTTGCTGCCGTCGATGATGGCCGGCTGGGCGGCCATGGCGGGCGCCGCGGCCACGAACGCCGACAGGAAAACACCGGAGACGACTACGCCGCTTCGCGCGATACGCACTTTACGATCAACCTCCAGCCGCGGACCGGGGCCTCGCGGTGACGGGGTGGTCAAGGACACACCTACCGTCACGGCTGTGGGTGAATCTCCGAAACCCGCCGTTAGTCGGTTGATCAAGGACCCGACTTTCGTCGTGGGCCGTCCGGTCCAGCTGCTGCCAAGCGAGTGACAGCGGTGCCCGCGATGTCCTGGATGTCGGCGAATCGCCCACGGGCGCCACGCCCCCTGGTTAGAGTCCGGCTGCTGGGTGCCGGCCGCCTGGGGGCGGCCTCGGAAACGGGGTGCACGATGGGGCCTGAAGTGCGGTTTCAGCTGCTCGGACCGCTGACCGTGACGGTCGGCGGGTGCCCGGTGCCGCTCGGCGGGGCGAAGCAGCGGGTGCTGCTGGCCCACCTGCTGCTCAACGCGAACCGGACGGTCACGCCCGGGCAGCTCGTCGAGACCATCTGGCCGCGGGAACCACCGACGTCGGCCACCGCCAACCTGCAGACCTACGTCTGGCGCCTGCGCCGCCTGCTGCCGGACACGCTCCTGCGCACGCACGGCCCGGGGTACTCGCTGGTGGCCGACCCCGGGGCCGTCGACGCGCACCGGTTCACCCGGCTCGTCGCCGACGCGAAACGGGCGGACCGCCCCGAAGTCGCGTTGACGCTGCTGGCCGAGGCGGAAGCCCTCTGGCGCGGCGATCCGCTGGCGGACCTGCCCACCGCGCCGGCGTGGGACGCCGAACTCGGCCGGCTCGTCGAGAACCGGCTGGCCGCCGTCGAAGAGCGGCTCGC
Source organism: Amycolatopsis sp. FBCC-B4732 (assembly GCF_023008405.1). Taxonomy (NCBI): domain Bacteria; kingdom Bacillati; phylum Actinomycetota; class Actinomycetes; order Pseudonocardiales; family Pseudonocardiaceae; genus Amycolatopsis; species Amycolatopsis sp. FBCC-B4732. The sequence continues at coordinate 3,550,877 of NZ_CP095376.1, read as the reverse complement.
GCTGCAGGTGTCGCTCGGCCGGCACGACCCCGCGATCGCCGAGCTGACCGGGCTGCTGGCCGAACACCCGTACCGGGAACGCCTGTGGCAGCAGTACCTGCTCGCGCTCAACGGCGCGGGACGTCGCGCGGAAGCCCTGCAGGCGTACTCGACCGCGCGGGAGCGGCTGGTCACCGAGCTCGGCGTCGAACCGGGGCCGGAACTGCGGGCGCTGCAAACCGCGATCCTTTCCGGTGAGCCGCTCCAGGTGCCTTCGGCGGATCCGCGGCCGTTGCGGCAGCTTCCGGCGGACCTGCCGGACTTCACCGGCCGCGACGACTACGTGCGGGACCTGGAGGCCGCCGTCGGCCCGGCGCCGGTGGTGCTGACCGGTGCGCCCGGCACCGGCAAGACGGCGCTGGCCATGCACGTCGCCCACCGCCTCGCCGAGCGGTACCCGGACGGCCAGCTCTACGTCGACCTGGCCGGCACCGGCACCCCGCGCGACCCGGCCGAAGTGCTCGCCGACTTCCTGCACGCACTCGGCGTCACCGGGAACACCGTGCCGGCCGGGCTCGGCCAGCGGGCCGCGCTGTTCCGCTCGCGGCTGGCCGGACGGCGGCTCCTGCTCGTGCTCGACGACGCCGCCACCGCCGCGCAGGTCCGGCCGCTGCTGCCCGCCGACGCCGGGTGCGCCGTGCTCGTGACGACACGCGGGCGGCTGCCGGAGCTGGCGGGCGCGAAGCACGTCGAGCTCGGCGTGTTCGCCGAGCGCGAGGCTTCCGCGTTGCTGGCCGGGGTCGCGGGCGCGGACCGGGTGGTCGGCGAACCGGCCGAGGCCGCGGCGATCGTGCGCTGCTGCGGGTACCTGCCGCTGGCGATCCGGATCGCCGGGGCGCGGCTGGCCGGGCGGCAGGCGTGGAGCCTGCGGACGCTGCACGACCGGCTCGCCGACGAGTCGAGCCGGCTGAGCGAGCTGCGCGTCGGCGACCTCGGCGTCCGGCCGAGCTTCGAGCTGAGCCTGCGGCAGCTGCCCGCCCGCGCGCGGACCGCGTTCTGCCGCTCGGCGGTGCTGGGCGCGCAGGACTTCCCGAGCTGGGTGGTCGACGCGGTGCTGGGCCGCGAGGACACGCACGAGGTGCTCGACGTGCTCGTCGACGCCAACCTGGTTTCGCTCGCGGGCCGCGACGCCGGCGGCCAGCCGCGCTACCGGCTGCACGACCTGCTGCGGTGCTACGCGGCGGAACTGCTGGCGGCGGAAGCGGCGTCGACGCGGCGGGAAACGCTGTCGCGCGTGCTGTCGGTGCTGCTGGCCCTGGTGAAGACGGCGGCCGCGGGCCTGCCCCCGGCGTTCGGCGCGATGACGGGACCCGCACTGCCCGCCGCGACCCCGAAGCTGCCCGCCGCGCCGCTCGAGTGGTTCACGGCCGAACGCAAGCTCCTGGCCGGCGCGGTCCAGCTCGCGGCGGACGCGGGCCTCGACGAACTGGCCTGGCAGCTGACGGCCGCGGCGGTCCCGTTCTACGACCTGCGCGGGGCGTACGACGAATGGCGCCGAAGCCATTTGGCCGCCCTCGCGGCCGTCGAAGCGGCGGGAAACACGGCGGGCGCGGCGGTGCTGCACCGCGGCCTCGGCCAGGTCCGGCTCTACCACGACGAGTACGAGGCGGCGGTCGCGGACATGGACCGCTCGGCGGAGCTGTTCCGGTCGCTGGGCGACATCCGCGGCGAAGCACTGGCGGTGGCGGGCCTCGGCACGGTCGCCCGGGTCCGCGACCGCCCCCGCGAGGCCCTCGGGTGTTACCGGCGCGCACTGTCCGGGTTGGACCGGGCGGGCGACCGCACCGGCGTCGCCCAGATGCGCAACGCGATCGGCTCGACGTACGCGCTGCTGGGGGAGTTCACCGAGGCCGAGACGTGGCTGCGGCGAGCACGGGATCTGGCGCGCGAGATCGAGGACCCGCACCGGGAGGCGAAGGTCCTGACGGAACTGGGCACCCTGCACCGGGACGCCGGCCGGTTGCCGGATTCCCTGGCGTGCCTGCGGCTGGCGCTGAGCATCCTGGAGGAGCTGGACGACGAGCGCTGCAGCGCGTACGCGTTGCTGGGCATCGGCCAGACGCTGCTGGCGGCGGGGGAGCCGGTCCAGGCCCGCGGGGTGTGCGACCGGGCGCTGCGGGTGTTCCGGGAGACGGGGAACCGGCAGGGGGAGACGACGGGGCTGGCGTTGCTGGAGCAGGCACAGCGCCGACGCACCCCGTCGACCGCGACGCGCGCTTGAGAGCCGGCGCGCGGTGGGCGCCGGTGCCGCAGCCGTTCGCCTGGTGGTCGGGGTCGCGCAGGGGTGGGGTGTGCGGCGGGTAGGGCAACGCGGTTCGCGCCCGGTGGCTGGGGTCGCGCAGGGTAAGGCGGGCGGCGGGTAGGGCAGCGCGTTCGTTCGCCTGGCGGCCGGGAGTCGCGCAGGGTGGGGTGTGCGGCGGGTAGGGCAGCGCGGTTCGTTCGCCTGGCGGCCGGGAGTCGCGCAGGGTGGGGTGTGCGGCGGGCGCAGCAACGCGGTTCACTCGCCCGGCGGCCGGAATCGCGCAGGGGTGGGCGGTGCGGCGGGCACGGCAGCGCAGTTCGCTCGCCCGGCGGTCGGGTGGCACGGCAGCACGGTCGCCCGGCGTCCGTGTGCGCCCGGCCGCGATCCCGCGCGGTGCGGCGAGTAGGGCAGCGCAGTTCGTTCGCCCGGCGGTTGGGTGGCACGGCAGCACGGTCGCCCGGCGCCCGGCCGCGATCCCGCGCGGTGCGGCGGGCGCGCCGCAATCCTTGTCCGCCCGCGAGCGGCAGTTCGCCCGCCGGGCGGCCGGCAGTTCGCCCGGCAGCCAGCCGGCATCTTCGGCTGCGGCCTCCGGCCGGCCGCCTGGAGGCGGGCAGGAGCGGCGGGTTGAAGCCGTACGCGATCGGGTGCGGTGGCCGTGTGCGCCAGGGCCGGTGTAAGCCCGCACCGCGCCCGGGACCACCGGTGCTGCCGCGCGCCGGTCCCGGGCGTGGCGGGCAGGCGTCGGACTTCGCTCGCCTGGTCGCCGGCGCGCCCAGCCGGAGTCTCGCGTGGCAGGGCGTGCGGCAGGCGGTGGTGGACCGGCACCACAGCCGCACCACCGGTCCTCGCCGTCCCCGCCGGAACCCGGCGCCGGGCGCAACCCCCAGGCACGCCCGGCGACCCGCGATCAGTTGCTGTTGCCCGGCTTCCAGCCCAGGTAGTTCGCGAAGTACCCCTGCCGGGCGTGGCCGATCGCGCCGTTGACGCTCGTCGCCCACACGCCGCCGCTGCCGTCCGCGATGCCCACGTGGCCGTACGCCGAGATGTTCCAGAACACGAACGCGCCGCGGGGCGGGGTGCCCGTCGTGTGGCGGGCGCCGTCCGAGGAGCGCCAGTGCTCGATCGCGCTCGCGTGGTGGGTCGTGCGGTTCCAGGACAGGCGGGCCGCCTTCTCACAGTAGCCCTGGTAGGCCGTGCTGCCGTTGCGGCTCGAGTACCACGCGATCGCCTGGTTCGCGGTGCGCGCCGCGGCGAGGTCGGCGGCCGAGTCGGTGAGGACGGCGCCCGGGTCCGCGATGTCGGCCGCGGTGACCTCCGAGTACACCTCCGACGGCGGGGCGGTGGCGGCCGAAGCGACGGTGGCGCCGCCGAAGAGCAGGGCGGCCGACAGCGCGGCCGCCTGGCAGATGGTTCGCATGGGTGTCTCCCTCGGTGGACCGGGACGGCGTGCCCCGGTGTCGGGGAGAACCCTGCGCGCGGCCGCTACACCGCCACTACACCGCCGCTCTCGCCGGTGCTGACGCGAATGAGTGCCCGCCGGCCGGTAATTGTCACGTGCCATCGGGGTGGTGACAAAAAACGAGTCCACGCGCCCAAACAGGCGTGACAAATTCCCCGGCAACGGAAAAGGAGAATGGCCGGTTGGGTAGTTTCCACCTACGATCCGAAAGTCCGTTCGACGATGAAAGGATCCGATATGACGGAAACCCTCGTTCGGAAAACCGGCCGCCGATTCCTCGGAATGGGGATGGCCGCGTTGCTGGCGGGCGCGGTCGCCGTGGTGGCCGCCGGGCCGGCCGCGGCGGCCGAGAAAACGCTCACCTACAAGGGCGGGTTCCCGCTGATCGGGGACCAGCAGGTCTCGGTGGTGGTCAAGGCCGACATCCCGGCGACCGCCACCGCGGGCACGCCCGTTTCGGTGCCGTTCAGCCTCGACGTCGACGCCGGCCAGGCCGCCGGTGACGGCCTGCGGCTCGTCGGCGCCACGAAGGTCTCCGGCGCCATCAAGTCGAAGGTGAACGTCGCCATCGCCGGCCAGTCGGTGGCGATCCCGATCGAGCTCCCGATCCCCGAAACGCCCGTGCCCGCCGAAGGCTCCCTGAAGTTCACCGCGCAGGGTCAGGTCGACTTCACCGTCCCGGCCGGTACCCCGGCCGGCGAAGCCACCAGCAGCGTCGACGCGGCGGCGGCCACCCACGTCGTCACCGACAGCAGCCTCGGCGAGTTCGACGTCGACCTGACGCTCGACCCGCCGGACCAGGACGCCACCCTGGGCACCACGACCGTCAGCTGACGCGGGCGCCCGGCCACCCCCGCCGGAATCCGTCCGGCGGGGGTGAGCCGATGCCGGAATCCGGCACCCGGGAAATGCCGGGATCCACCCGAAACCGTTCCTTCCCAACGGGTTCCTCCCTTAGTAGGTATCGGGTGCACGGGCCGGGCGCGGAGTATTCCGTGCCACCAGATCGCTCTCCCCGGCTGGAGGTCCCCTCCGTGAAAACCATTCCAGGAGTCCTACGTGGACTCGCGGTCCTTTCGGCCGCGACGGCCGCGGCCGTCGCGCTGCAGGCGCCGGCCACCGCGGCCGCCGCGCGCACCGACCTCGGCATCTCCATGCAGGCCCAGCAGAAGGACCAGTGGTGCTGGGACGCCAGCGGCAACACCATCGCCGCCTACTGGGGCAGTTCCCTGACCCAGACCCGGTTCTGCCAGATCGCGCACAACGAATCCGGCAGCGACTGCGCCAACAACCAAGGTTACCTGTCCGACCAGCAGCGGGTGTTCCGCTACCTCGGCTTCTCCAGCGCCGGCACGTACAACTCGAACGGGCAGGTCCTGTCGTTCACCGGCATCAAGAACCAGATCGACGCCGGGCAGCCGATCGGCACCCGCATCGGCTGGCGTTCCGGCGGCGGCCACATGCACGTGCTCTACGGCTACGACAATTCCGGCGGCGCCACCCGCGTCGAATACGGCGACCCGTGGCCGAACAACAGCCGCTACAACTCGATGAACTACGACACCTACCGTTCGAACACCCAGTTCCAGTGGACCCACACCGTGTACGGAATCGAGGGATGAGCGTGCTGCGGAAAGCGATGGGCGCGGCCGTGCTGGCCGGCGCCGCGATGCTCGCCACGACCGGGGCCGCGAGTGCGGCGGACGGCCCCACCGGCACCCCGACCGCCGCGGACACCGCCGCGATCGGGCAGCTGACCGGGAGCCAGGCCACGCTCGGCCGGCTGGCCTCGACGAAGTTCCCCGGGGCCCGCGCGGCGGCCGCGGTGAACGCCGCGAAAGCCGACCCGCGCACCCAGGTCGCGGTGTACGAGCCGACGGCGGCGTTCGTCGAAGGCAAGTCGGACGTCCCCGCCGAGCTCGCCTACGTCGCGGTCCCGGCGCGGACCGGCGACGGTGCGGAAGCGACGGTCTGGGCCGAGCGGCAGGGCCCGGCCTGGACCGTCGTGAACGTCGCGTCCGGCGACTACGAGCAGCGGTACGCCCAGGCCGCAGCCGGCGGCTACCTTCTGCACGAGCCGCAGGTCAACGCCTGGTACGCGGTGCACGGCGACGCCGTGACGGTCCTCGACGGCTCGGTCACCGGCCTGGCCGCGGGCACGAAGCTCGCGCTGACGGACTACCGGGCGGCGCTGCACCGGCGGTACGCGGACAAGCTGCCGGGTTCGGCCTACGACCGCGACGGCGCGGGCGGCGGCTACGGCGGCCGCGAACGAGCGGTCCCGGCCACGGACTCCGACGACGTGCCGGTGCTCCCGTTCGCGCTCGGCGGTGTCCTCCTGCTGGCGGCCGGCGCGGTCGTGGCCCCGCGGCTGCGACGCCGGTAGGACGGCCCGCAACCGTCATGAACGAGTCGTTCACCACGCCGGACGCGGTGAACGACTCGTTCATGACGTCCGGACCGGCGGCCCTTGGCAGGTGATCATGATCGGGGCACAATGCGCCATGCCCGTTCCTTCGGCCCCGCCGGAACCGGCGCGGCCGAGTGGTTCGGACCTCGCGCTGGTGGAGGCGCTGCAGCGCGACCCGCGGGCGCCGTGGACCCGGATCGCCGCCGCCGTGGGCACCGACGCCACGACGGCGGCCCGCCGCTGGGACCGGCTGCAGGCGGCCGGCCTCGCCTGGCTGACCGCGTACGTCACCGCCCCGACCACGACGGTCGGCTACGTCGACGTCGCCTGCCGCCCGGACGCGCTGAGCGCGCTCACCCAGGAGCTCTGCGGCTGGCCGGCGGTGTTCAGCGTCGAGCGCACGACCAGCCGCTTCGGGCTGTTCCTGTCCTTGGCCGCGCGTGACCTCGACGCGCTGGACGCGCTGGTCACCGGCCGCATCGGCGCGCTGCCCGGCGTCGTGGAGGTGCGGTTCGCCGTCGCCACCCGCGTCTACCGCGAAGGCAGCGGGTGGCTGGTCAACGCGCTGGCCCCGGAGCAGCGGGCGGTGCTGGACGACACCGCGGAGCAGGCCCGGCTGGTCGTCCCGCAGCAGTGGAACGATCGCGACCTGCGCGCGCTCGTGGAGTCCCTCGGCGAGGACGGGCGGCGCAGCTACGCCGAGCTGGCCCGCGACTGCCGGATGAGCGAGTCGGCGGTCCGGCGCGCGCTGGCGCGGATGGTGCGCAACCACGAACTCGACTTCCGCTGCGACCTCGCGCACGTCCCGGCGGGCTGGCCGGTGATCGCGGGCTACCGCCTCGACATCCCCGCGGCGGACCTCGACCGGGCCGGCACGGCGATCGCGCACCTCCCGGAAACCCGTCTCTCGGCGGCGGTCGTGGGGGAGGGCAACCTGGTCGTGTCGGCCTGGCTGCGCGAACCGGCCGGCTGCACGGCCTACGAGTCGGCGCTCGCCACCGCGGCGCCCGGCTCGCGCGTGGTCGACCGCGCGATCACGCTGCGGATGCCGAAGCGGATGGGCCGCCTGCTGAGCCCGCACGGCCTCGGCGGCACCCACCAGGCGATCATCCCCGCCCGCTGAGCGTAGGGTCGGAGACGGGATTTCCGGCGCGGTGGAAGGACGTACGGGTGGGCGAATCGAACTGGGCGGGCAACCACACCTACGCCGCGTCCGCCGTCCACACGCCGCGCACGGTCGACGAGGTTCGCGAAGCCGTGGCCGGCGCGAGCCGCGTGAAGGCCCTCGGCAGCCGCCACTGCTTCAACGACATCGCGGACTCCCCGGGCGGCACCCTGCTGGACCTGAGCGCGCTCGACGCCGGCGTCGAGATCGGCGAGGGCACGGTGACCGTCGGCGGGTCCGCGCGCTACGGCGACTTCGCCGAACAGCTGCACGCCGCCGGGTTCGCGCTGCCGAACCTCGCGTCGCTCCCGCACATCACGGTGGCCGGCAGCGTCGCGACCGGCACCCACGGCTCCGGGCGCCGCCAGCCGGGGCTCGCCTCGGCCGTCTCGGCGATCGAGCTGGTCACCGCCGACGGCGGCCTGCGGACGTTCACCCGTGCCGACGCCGAGTTCCCCGGCCTGGTCGTCGGGCTCGGCGCGACCGGGATCGTCACCCGGCTGACGCTCGACGTCGTGCCCGCGTTCGACGTCCGCCAGGACGTCTTCGACCACCTGCCGTGGGAAGCGGCGGACCGGCACTTCGACGAGGTCGAAGACGCCGGCTACAGCGTCAGCCTGTTCACGAACTGGGCGAACGACACGATCGACCTGGCGTGGGTCAAGAGCCGCGCGGACGCCTTCACCGAGCGGCGCGAGCTGTTCGGCGCGGTCCCCGCCGACGGGCCGCGGCACCCGGCGCACGCCGCCGGGATCACGGCGGGCAACTGCACGCCGCAGCAAGGGGTTCCGGGCCCCTGGCACGAGCGGCTGCCGCACTTCGCGCTCGCGTTCACCCCGAGCGTCGGGGACGAGCTGCAGTCGGAGTACTTCGTGCCGTACGAGCACGCGACGGCGGCGATCGCGGCGGTCCGCGAGCTCGCCGGCCGGATCGCGCCGCTGCTGCTGGTGTCCGAGATCCGCGCGATCGCGGGCGACGAGCTGTGGCTCAGCCCGTGCCACGGCGGCGATCGCGTCGCGCTGCACTTCACCTGGCAGCCGCGCCAGCCCGAGGTCGAGGCACTCCTGCCGGTCATCGAGGAGCGCCTGGCGCCCTTCGGCGCGCGGCCGCACTGGGGCAAGCTCTTCCACGCCGTCCGGGGCGACTACCCGAGGCTGGCCGGCTTCCGGGACCTCGCGGCGAGCCTCGACCCCGGCGGCAAATTCCGGAACCCGTACCTCGACCGCCACGTCTTCGGCCCGGCCGACAAGCGGTCGTGAGGGGAACAGGGGCAGAAGACTGTTTCTCACTCACGACCGGCCGAGGCCGGGGGAGCCGTCGTCGCGCGCACGATGAGGTAGGTGTCGAGCACCTGCGCCGTGCGCTCGTCGGCCTCGCCCTCGAGCAGGCCCAGCAGGATCGTCACCGCCGCGCGGCCCGCCGCTTCGGTCGGCATCGCGATCGTCGTCAGCGGCGGCGCGGAGATGGCCGCGAAGACCAGGTCGTCGAAGCCGACCAGGCTGATCTCGTCCGGCACCGGCACGCCGCGGGCGTTGAGCCGCGCGAGCGCGCCGAACGCGACGAGGTCGTTGTAGGCGACGATCGCCGTCACGTCCGCGGCCAGCGCCAGGTCCGCGCCCTGCAGCCCGCCCTCGAACACCGGCGGGAACGGGCCGAACTCGACCACGTCGGTGCCGTGCCGCTCGGCCGCCTCCGTCAGGCCCTGGCGCCGGGCGCGGTTCGCCCACGACGCCCGCGGCCCGCCCAGGTAGGCGCACCGGCGGTGCCCCAGCGCGGCCAGGTGCTGGATCGCCTGCCGCATCCCGTCGGCGGCGTCCATCACGATCGACGGGATCCCTTCCACCTCCCGGTTGAGCAGCACCAGCGTGGTCTGCTCGGCGAGCGCGCGCAGCTGGTCGTCGGTCATGCTCGGGCTGCACAGCACGACGCCGTCGACCTGCTTCGCCATCCGGCGGACGAGGTTCTGCTCGGTCGCCGGGTCCTCGTCGCTGTTGGCGAAGAGCACGGCGATGTCGTCCTGGCGCGCGCGGGCCTGGACGCCGTTGAGCACGCCGGTGAAGAACGGGTTGCCCAGGTCCGAGACCACGATGCCGATGTGCCCGGTGCGGGCGGCGGGCACCGGCTGGGGCGCGCCCGCGGCGTGGTAGCCCAGTTCGGTCGCCGCGGCCAGCACCCGGGTCCGGGTCTGCCGGCGGACCAGATCCGGAGACGTGAACGCCCGCGACACCGTCGAGATCGACACGTTGGCGCGGCGGGCGACGTCGTGAATCGTGACGGTCACGGCAACTCCTCGGGCTCCTGCACCATGATGAAAACGCCCGGCAGTGTTGTCAACAAATGCTGCAAACCCATCTACCGTTTCCAGTAAGCGCTATCTCGAATCGCTCGCCGCCGTTCGGAGTACCTTTGTTTCGATGAATTCGACGGACATTGACACCCTTGTCGGGAACGCCTTACCGTGGCGACCTGAAGTTTCTCCCGAACGCCTGACCCATTTCGTCACCTTCCGCGCGGCCCGGCCGGGCCCCGCCGATCGGAGACCCATGTCGGGGAGCCGGAGCCGCACCGCCGCGGACCCGCCGAGGCTGGCCGTCGTCGGCACGTCCGGCTACGCGTTCAGCTACCTGCACCGCGCGCGCATCCTGCACGACGAGGGCCTGGTGCGGTTCGCGGGCATGGCCGACATCCGGGTGCCCTCGGCCGCCGCGGTCGCGCTGCTGCCCGAGGGCGCCACCGCGCACCTCGGCGTCGACGACCTGCTCCGCCGCTGCCGCCCCGACATCACCGTGGTCGCGACCCCGCCGCACGCGCACGTGCAGGCCGGCGGCGCGGTGCTGCGGGCGGGCGGCGACCTGCTCCTGGAAACCCCGCCGGTGCTCGACCTCGCCGGGTTCACCACGCTGACCCGGCTGGCCGCTGAGTCCGGCGCGGCCTGTCAGACCGGGTTCCAGAGCTTCGGCTCCCCGGCCCTGCCCGTCCTCCGCGCGGCGATCGCCGCCGGCCGGCTCGGGGCGATCGCGGGCGTCGGCGCGGCCGGGGCGTGGATCCGCACCGACGCCTACTACCGCCGCAACCCGTGGGCGGGCCGCCGGTGGCTCGACGGCGAGGCCGTCGTCGACGGCGCGCTGACCAACCCCTTTTCCCACGCGGTGGCCACCGCACTGCTCGTCGGCGGGGTCGCCGCCCTCGACCCGGCGGAGATCGCGCTCGAGCTGTACGGCACGCGCGACATCGAAGCCGACGACACCGCGTGCCTGCGCATCCGGTTCGACGGCGGGCCCGAGATCGTCGTCGCCGCGTCGCTGTGCGCGGAGCAGGACCACGAGCCCTACGTCGTCGTGCACGGCACGAAGGGGCGCGCGAAGTTCTGGTACAAGAGCCACCGGCTGGAGGTCGACGACGAGCGCGTCCACCTCGGGGAGCCGGCCGACCTGCTGCGCAACCTGGTCGCCCACCACCGGGACCCGGCCGGGGTGCCGCTGCTCGCGCCGCTGGCGCGGACCCGGGCGTTCGCCTCGGTGGTCGAAGCGGTCCGGGACGCGCCGTCACCGGCGCGGATCCCGGCGGGCTGGATCCGCACCGCGGGCGAAGGCGCGAGCCGGCACCCGGTGGTGCGGGGGATCGGCGAAGAGGTCGCCGTGGCCGCGGACCGGCTGGCGCTGTTCTCGGAAATCGGTGTCCCGTGGGCGAGCGCCGCGGGGACCGCCCAACGCACCGGATAACCCGCGCCGGTGCCCATCGCGCTGGCGGCCCGGACCTTCACCCGGTTGCTGTAAGCGCTTTCTCAGTGTGCCCGCCAATCGTTAGAACCGTTGCTGCACAAGGGTTGTGGTTGCGAATCGACCGTTGACACCGGTGTCGCGCACTGCCTACCGTGAGCGCGCTGACAGCGTTTTCAGAAAAGTGCTGACCGGCTGAGGACGGAGAATTCGATGGTGCGGACAACGGTGCGTAGGACCGGGCGCGGGGTCGCCGCGCTGGCCGTGGTGGTTCCCCTGCTGCTGACCGGGGTGGCCGCGTGCGGCTCGGGCTCCGGGACCGGCGACGGGGACGTGACCATCACCTTCGTCTGGTGGGGCAGCGACGGGCGCGCGAACCTGACGAAGAAGGCCGTGGAGCTGTTCCAGCAGAAGAACCCGAAGATCAAGGTGCAGACGTCGTTCTCGGCGTACGCGGCCTACTGGGAGAAGCTGGCGACGCAGACGGCCGGTGGCAAGCCGCCGGACGTGCTCAACGTCGACACCCGCTACCTGGCCGAGTACGGCGGCCGGGGCGTGCTGGCCGACCTGAACCAGGGCGCGGGCAAGGCGGTTTCGCTCGCCGATGTCAACCCGGAGCTGGCCGCGACCGGGGTGTACCAGGGCAAGCGGTACGCCGTGCCGTGGGCGCAGAACACCCCGGCGATGATCTACGACCCGGCCGCGTTCACCGCGGCGGGCGCGGACCCGGCCGAGGGCCTGACCTGGCAGCAGTACGCCGACGCGACGCGGAAGGTGAGCGCCGCGAGCGGGTTCTCCGCACGGGGGACCACCGACTTCGGCATCCTCGACACGACGCTGGAGATCTGGCTGCGCCAGCAGGGCAAGCAGTTCTACACCCCGGCGGGCAAGCTCGGCTTCGCCGCCGACGACCTGCGCCGCTACTGGCAGCTCGCGAGCGGGTTCCGCGACGCCAAGGGCGCCTCGCCCGCGGACGTCACGGCGTCGTACAACACCTCCCCCGAGCAGGCGCCGCTCGGCAAGAAGCTGACCAGCTCGGAGTTCGCCTACGACAACCTGCTGCCCGCGTACCAGAAGGCGAACGGCAAGCCGCTGAAAGTCGCGCCGTACCCGAGCGACAAGGCCGGCGACACCGGGCAGTACCGGCGGCCGTCGATGTTCCTGGCCGTCTCGGCCCGCAGCGCGCAGCAGGAGGCGGCCGCGAAGCTCGTCGACTTCCTGGTGAACGACGCCGAGGTGGGCAAGATCGTCGGCACCGACCGTGGGCTGGCCCCGAACCTCAAGGTCCGCGCGCAGCTGGCGGGGTCGGCGACCGGCAACGACAAGACCCTCTACGACTTCGAAGCCGCGCTCGAACCGAAGCTCGGGGCCGCGCCGCCCGTGCCGCCGAAGGGTGCCGGCGCGATCCAGAAGCTCCTCCAGCGCACGTACGAAGAGGTCGCGTTCGGGCGGATGAGCATCGACGACGCCGTGAACCGGTTCATGACCGAAGCCGAGAAGGGATTGTCCTAACCGATGACGACCGTGCGCACCCCGGACCCGCCGCTCGCCCCGGCGACCGTGCGCCCCCGGCGCCGGGACCGGCCGGGCCGCCGTCGCAAGAGCCAGCCGGAGGCCTTCGCGTTCCTGACGCCGTGGCTGCTGGGCGCGGTGGCGCTCACCGTCGGCCCGATGGTCGTCTCGCTGTACCTGTCGTTCACCGACTACGACATGTTCACCGCACCGGACTGGGTCGGCTTCGGCAACTTCACGCACATGTTCACCGACGATGACCGCTACCTGCAGTCGGTGAAGGTCACGCTGATCTACGTCCTGGTCTCGGTGCCGCTGAAGCTGACGGTGTCGCTGCTGGTGGCGATGCTGCTCAACACCCGCCGCGGGGCCAACGGCTTCTACCGGGCCGCGTTCTACGCACCGTCGCTGCTCGGCGCGAGCGTCGCGGCGGCGCTCGTGTGGCGGGCGCTGTTCATGGGCGGCGGCCCGGTGAACGAGGCGCTGGCGTTCTTCGGCTGGCACACGCCGAGCTGGGTCGACGACCCCCAGTTCAGCCTGGCGTCGATCGTGCTGCTCGGGGTGTGGCAGTTCGGCGCGCCGATGGTGATCTTCCTGGCCGGGCTCAAGCAGATCCCGGCGGAGCTGCACGAGGCGGCGGCGATCGACGGCGCGGGCGCGCTCCGCCGCTTCCGGCACATCACGCTGCCGATGCTGTCGCCGGTGATCTTCTTCAACCTGGTGATGGAGGCCATCCACGCGTTCCAGGCGTTCACCCCGGCGTTCGTCATCGGCGGCGGCCGCGGCGGCCCGGCCGACGCGGACCTGTTCTACACCCTTTACCTGTTCGAGGTCGGCTTCCAGGACTTCCGGATGGGTTACGCGTCGGCGATGGCGTGGGTGCTGCTGGTGGTGATCGCGATCGTCACGGCGATCGTGTTCCGCACCGCGAAGCTGTGGGTGTTCTACGACGACGCGGAAGGCATGGGGGAGCGCCGATGACCACGCTGCCCCGCCCGGCCCGCTCGTTCGGCCGGCACGTGCTGTGCCTGGTGATCGTGGCCGTGGTGCTGTACCCGCTGGTGTGGCTGGCGTTCGCGTCGGTCAAGCCGCCGGACGAGATCCTCTCGAGGCTGGCGCTGCTGCCGACCCGCTTCGTCTTCGACGGCTACACGAAGGGCTGGGAGGGTGCGGCGGACGTCGGGTTCGGCCGCTTCTTCCTGAACTCCTTCCTGGTGGCCGGGTTGTCGGTGGTGGCCAACGTGCTTTCGTGCTCCCTGGCGGCGTACGCCTTCGCCCGGTTGAACTTCCGGTTCCGCGGCGCGCTGTTCGCGTTCATGATCACGACGTTGATGCTGCCCTACCACGTGACGCTGATCCCGCAGTACGTGATCTTCCAGCAGGCCGGCCTGGTCAACACGTTCGTCCCGCTGATCCTGCCGAAGCTGCTGGCGACCGAGGCGTTCTTCGTGTTCCTGATCGTGCAGTTCATGCGCGGCATCCCGCGGGAGCTCGACGAAGCCGCGATCATCGACGGCTGTTCGGTGTACCGGACGTTCTGGCACGTGGTGCTGCCGCTGTCGAAACCGGCGCTGGTGACGACGTCGATCTTCACGTTCATCTGGACGTGGAACGACTTCTTCACGCAGATGGTGTACCTGAACGACACGGAGAAGTTCACGGTTCCGCTGGGGCTGCGGCTGTTCGTGGACACCAGCAGCCAGTCCGACTTCGGCGCGATGTTCGCGATGTCCGCGCTCGCGCTGGTCCCCATCGTGCTCTTCTTCCTCGCCTTCCAGCGCCTGCTGGTGGAGGGCGTGAGCACGAGTGGCCTGAAGGGGTGAGGATGCGCGAAGCGACTTGGCGGGCGGGACTGGGGGAGTTCTCGGACTGCCTCCTGGCGGGGGTGCTGGTGGCACTGGCGTCCGTGCCGGTGGTGACGGCGGCCCCGGCCCTGGTGGCGGGCTGCCGCGCGATCGAGCGGTCCGGGCGCGGCGTGGGTGGTCCACTGTGGACGACGTTCTGGGCCGACTTCCGCGCGGCCGCCCGCGGCGGGGTGGTGTTCGGCGGGCTCGCGGTGCTGGCGGCCGTGCTGTTCGCGGTGGACCTGGAGGTGGCGGGCTCGCTGCCGGGAGGGCGCGTGCTCCGGCCGGTACTGGGGGTGCTGGCCGGCGCGGCGCTGGTGATCGCGGTGCGGACCTGTGAGGTGGTGGCCACCGGCGACTCGGTAGCGGTCTCGCCGGCGATGGCCGGTGCCCCGGCGCCGGGAGAGGCGGACGCGAATGGCCCGGCCGCGGCTCGGCGCGAGTCCGCGTCCTGGCTCCGCGCCGGCCTCGCCGCCGCGCGGGAAACCCTGGCCGCTCCCGGCAGCGCCGCGCTCCTCGCCGGGGCGATCCTCCTCTGCGCGGTCCTCGTCTGGATGCTCCCCATCCTCGCGTTCGTCGTCCCCGGGCCGCTGTGCCTCGCCGCCGTCGCGACCGGCAGGCGATCGTGATGCCCGCCGTCGTCGTCTTCGGGACCGCCGGGCACGCCCTCACCCACCTGCGCCGGGCCCGCGCGCTCCACGACCGCGGCGAGATCGTCCTCGCCGGGGCCTGCGACGTCCGGGAACCGCCCGACGAAGCCCGCGCGCTGCTCCCGGACCACGCGAAGCTGACCACCGATCCCGGGGACCTCGTCGCGGGGGCGGACATCGCCGTCGTGGCCACGCCGCCGCACACCCACCTCGCCCTCGCCCGGCGTGCGCTCGCGGCCGGCTGTCACCTGCTGGTCGAGAAGCCGCCGGTGCTCGACCTCGCGGGCTTCGGCGAGCTCGAGCGGCTCACGCGTGACCGCGGCCTCGCCTGCCAGACCGGGTTCCAGAGCTTCGGCTCGGCCGCCGTCCCGCTGATCCGCGCGGCGATCGGGCGCGGTGAGATCGGGACGGTCACCGGGATCGCCGCCGCCGGGGCGTGGATCCGGCGGGACCGGTACTTCGGGCGGGCCGAGTGGGCGGGAAGGCGGCGCGTCGGCGGGCAGCCGGTCGTGGACGGCTCCCTGACCAACCCCTTCGCGCACGCCGTGGCGACCGCTCTGCTGCTCAACGGCACCGCCGGACTGCTCCCGGACCACCTCGGCGTCGAGCTGTACCGGGCCCGCGCCATCGAATCCGACGACACCGCCTGCGCGCGGCTCGCCTTCGCCGGCGCGCCGGACGTCGTCGTCGCGGCCACGCTCGCCGCCGAGGCCGATCACCAGCCCTACGTCCTCGTGCACGGCACCGAAGGGCGGATCCGCTGGGACTACAAGACCGACGTCGTCGAGATCCGCGGCACCCCGGTGCCGGTGGAGCCGCCCGAAGACCTCCTGGTCAACCTCGTCGAGCACCTGCGCGACGGCGTTGCCCTGCGGGCGCCCTTGGCCGCGACCCGCGCCTTCACCGCGCTGGTCGAGGCGGTCCGCGACGCACCCGAACCGCGGCCGCTGCCGGCCGAGTGGGTCCGGAGCGCCGGCACCGGCCCCGACCGGCACTACGTCGTCCCGGGCGTCGACGCCGCGGTCGACGCCGCCGCCGGGCGGCTCGCCCTCTTCTCCGAACTCGCTCTGCCCTGGACCGGCGCCGGGACCCGCGCCGGGAAGAGAGGTGATGGTGGTGCGTAGGTACGCGATCGTCGGACTGGGCTCGCGGGCCGGGCTGTTCGCCGGCGCGCTGGCCGGGTCGCCGCGGGCGGAACTCGCCGCCTTCTGCGACACCAACGAGACCCGCATGCGCGTCCACAACGGCTGGCTGGGCACGGCGGTGCCCGGCTACCGGCCCGGCGACTTCACCGCGATGCTCGCGAAGGAGCGCATCGACGTCGTCGTGGTGTGCACGCCGGACCACACGCACGCGGACTACGTCGTCGCCGCGCTCGAGGCAGGCTGCGACGTCGTCACCGAAAAGCCGATGACCACCGACGTCGACGGCGCCCGCCGGATCCTCGATGCCCGGCGCGAAACGGGGCGTTCGGTGCGCGTCACCTTCAACTACCGCTACAACCCGGTGCACCGCCGGGTCCGGGAACTCCTGGCGGCGGGCGCGATCGGGGAGATCGGCTCGGTCGAGTTCAGCTGGCTGCTCGACACCGCGCACGGCGCCGACTACTTCCGCCGCTGGCACCGCGACAAGGCGAACTCCGGCGGCCTGCTCGTGCACAAGTCCGGGCACCACTTCGACCTCGTCAACTGGTGGCTCGGCCGCGGGCCCGAGACGGTCTTCGCACTGGGCCGGCTGTTCTTCTACGGCGAGGAAAACGGGCAGCGGCACGGACAGCGGACGGACTACGCGCGGGGCACCGGGACCACCGGCGACCCGTTCGCGCTCGACCTCGACCGCTCGCCCCGGCTGCGTGCCCTCTACCGCGACGCCGAGGCCGAGGACGGCTACCTCCGCGACCGCACGGTCTTCGCGCCCGGCATCTCGATCGAGGACGACCTGTCGGTGCTCGTCCGCCACCAGGGCGGCGCGGTGCTGAACTACCACCTCCACGCGTATTCACCCCGCGAGGGCTACCGGGTCGCCTTCTCCGGCAGCGGAGGACGGTTGGAGCTCGACGTCCGCGAGAACGAGCACGCCGTGGGCGCGGCCAAGTCCGTCGCGGACCTCCCGCCCGGCGTGGTGCCCGAACCCGGCCGCGCCCGGCTGACGCTGCAACGGCTCTGGGCGCCGCCCGAAGTCGTGCTCGACCAGGTCCTCGGCGACGGGCACGGTGGCGGGGACGAGCGGATGCTCGCCGAGCTGCTCGGGGACGCCGAGCCAGACGGGCTCGGCTGCGCGGCCGGCCACGACGCCGGGCTGGCGGCGCTGCTCACCGGGCTGGCCGCGAACCGGTCACTGGCGACCGGCCGGCCGGTCGCCGTCGCGGAGCTGTTAGCCGAAATCGGGGACCCGGCGTGAGCCGGGCGGCGGTCGGGGACGGGACGCTCGCGCCGGCCGAAGCCGGCGACGGCCGGGTGCGGGTCCGCCTCGGCGAGCTCGACCTGGCCGAGTACGTGGTCGCGCCGCCGACGCCGGCGGGGGACTCGCCGAAGCCGTACCTGCACCCGCTGCGCACCACCGCGGGCGAGGTCGTGACCGCGGTCCGGCCGCACGACCACACCTGGCACAACGGCCTCCAGTTCACGATGGCCCACCTCTCGGGCGAGAACTTCTGGGGCGGGCGCACCTACGTGCGCGGCCGCGGGTACACCCCGCTCGACAACAACGGCACCGTCGGTCACGTCCGCTGGGAGAGCCGGGTGTCCGCGCCCGGGCACTGCGAACTGCGGCACGAGCTGGCCTGGCGGACCGCGGCCGGGCGGCGCTGGCTCACCGAGCACCGCACGCTGCGCTTCGGGGACGTCGACGTCGACGGCGGGCACTGGACGCTCACCTGGACCAGCCGGCTGCGCAACACCAGCGGCCGCGAACTGCGCTGGGGCAGTCCGGTCACCGAGGGGCGGGACACCGCGGGCTACGGCGGCCTGTTCTGGCGCGGGCCGCGCTCGTTCGTCGGCGGCGAAGTCCGGACCCCGGACGGCCGGAGCGCGGCCGGCGCGATGGGGCACCGGGCGCCGTGGCTCGCCTTCACCGGACGGCACGACGTCAGCCTGCGGACCTCGACGCTGCTGTTCGCCGACAGCCCGGCGAACCCCGCGTACCCGACGGCCTGGTACGTCCGGGCCGAGCCGTTCCCGGTGGTCAGCTTCGCCGCCACCTACCACCGGCCGTGGCTGTTCGAACCCGGCGGCGAACTGACGCTGACCCACCACCTCGTCGTCGTCGACGGCGATCCGGACCCCGCCCGGCTGTCCGAGCTCGCGGCCCGGGCGGCCGAGTGAAAGGACTGCCATGCGCTGGAAGGCTTTCGCGGGGTGCCTCGCCCTGATCGGACTCACCTGCGCGGCCGTGCCCGCGTCCGCGCACGGGCACGACCCCGGCCGCGTCGTGCTCGGCGCGCGCGACGGCTGGGCCGCGGCGACCACCGGGACGACCGGGGGAGCGGCCGCCCCCGGCATCCGCACGGTGACCAAGCGTTCCGAACTCGTCGCCGCGCTGGCGGCCGACCCGGGCGCGCCGAAGATCATCCGCGTCCGCGGCACGATCGAGGGCAACGTGGACGACCGGGACCGGCCGATGAGCTGCACCGATTTCGCCGACCCCGGCTACACCCTGCCCGCGTACCTGGCGGCGTACGACCCGGCCACCTGGGGCAAGGTCGAGCCGTCCGGGCCCCTGGAGGAGGCACGCGCCCGGTCCCAGGCCAACCAGGCGGCGCAGGTGGTCCTCGACGTCGGGCCGAACACGACGATCATCGGCGACCACGCCACGCTGCACGGGCTGACGCTGCGCGTGACCGGCGACAACGTGATCCTGCGGAACCTGGGCTTCGCCGACGCGCACGACTGCTTCCCGCAGTGGGACCCGCTCGACGGCGCCGACGGCAACTGGAACTCCGAGTACGACGACGTCGACCTGGTCGGCGCGACGCACGTCTGGGTGGACCACAACGACTTCGGCGACGGCGGCAACGACCGGCAGCCGACCTACTTCGGGCGCAAGTACGAGGTCCACGACGGCCTGCTCGACATCGTGAACGGGTCGGACCTGGTGACCGTGTCGTACAACCGGCTGCACGACCACGACAAGACGATGCTGATCGGCAACACCGACAAGCCCACCCACGACGTGGGCAAGCTGCGCGTCACGGTGCACCACAACCTCTTTTCCGAGATCGGGCAGCGCGCGCCGCGGGTCCGGTACGGGCAGGTGCACGTCTACGACAACCTGTACGCGGTGCGGGACGCGGCGGCCTACACGTATTCGCTCGGGGTCGGCGTGGAGTCCCGGATCTACGCGGAGGACAACTTCTTCCGGATTCCCGCGTCGGTACCGCTGGGCGCGCTCGTCGAGTACTGGAAGGGGACGGTGCTGCACGCGACCGGCACCCTGGTCGCGACGGGTACCGCGTGGCCGCGGCCGGTGGACCTGCTGGCCGAGTACAACGCGGCCAACGACCCGGACCTCGGCTCCGACGTCGGGTGGACGCCGGCCCTGGTGGACCGGCTCGACCCGGCGTGGCAGGTCCCGGCGCGGGTGCTCGCCGGCGCCGGGCCCGCGCGCTGACCGTTCGACACTTTCGGTGTTTTCTGAAAACCCGCGCGGGCGGCGACCATCCGGGCGACTTGCCCGGCGCAGCGGCGAACGACATTGACACGGACTGTCCGCAACCCGAAACTCAGTGGCGAGAAAGCGCTTTCACAACCCGGTCGGACGTTTCGTCAGCGCCGATTGAAGAATCAGACCAGGGAGTGATGAATGGTTTCCCCAGTGATTTCCCGGATGATCCGGGTGGCCGCCGTGGCCGCGCTCGTGGTTTCGGCGGCGGCCGGCACCGGCGCGACCGCGTCGGCCGCCACCTGGCCGAGCCCGAGCACGAACGTGCCGGTCGGCGCGACGATCAAGGTCACCAGTGGCACCTACGACGGCGGGCTCAAGCGGTTCTACGGCACCGGCGACCTCGGGTCCGGCGGCCAGGACGAGGGCCAGGACCCATTGTTCCAGCTCGCCAACGGCACCACGCTGAAGAACGTCGTCCTGGGCAGCCCGGCCGCCGACGGCGTGCACTGCCTCGGCACCTGCACGCTGCTCAACGTCTGGTGGGAGGACGTCGGCGAGGACGCGGCGACCTTCAAGGGCACCTCCGCCTCGCAGACCATGACGATCGACGGCGGCGGTGCCCGCAAGGCGTCGGACAAGGTCTTCCAGCACAACGGTCCCGGCACCATGTACATCCGGAACTTCGAGGTCAGCGACTTCGGCAAGCTGTACCGCTCCTGCGGCAACTGCAAGACGCAGTACAAGCGCAACGTCGTCGTCGACAACGTCACGGCCACCGTGCCGGGCAAGGCGCTGGTCGGCATCAACACGAACTACGGCGACACCGCGAAGCTGACGCGGATCACCATCGTCGGCGACTCGAGCCGCAAGATCGAGCCCTGCCAGAAGTACAAGGGCGTCACCAGCGGCGAGCCGACGAAGACCGGCAGCGGCCCCGATGCGACGAACTGCCTCTACACCAGCGCCAACATCACCTACCGGTAGTCCGAGCCGCGCCGCGGGTGCCGGCCGCCGTCCGGCACCCGCGGCGCTCCCAGGGAGGCGTCATGCTCAAGACCCTGCTCGTCGCTTCGGCGCTCGCGGGGGCGGCGCTGGCCGCCCCGCCGGCCGGGGCCGCGGTCGTCAACGTCGTCGTGGCCAAGGACGGCACCGGCACGCACAGCACCGTCCAGGCCGGGATCGACGCCGTATCGGCCGGCGGCACCGTGTCGGTGAAACCCGGCACCTACCGCGAGGTGATCACCGTGCCCGCGGCCAAGACCGGCGTGACCCTGCGGGGCACCACCGGCAAGGCGTCGGACGTCGTCGTCGACTACGACAACGCCAGCGGGACGAAGAAGCCGGACGGCTCGACCTACGGCACGACGGGCAGCGCGACCGCGACGCTCGCCGCGAACGGCTTCACCGCGACGGCGCTGACCTTCCGCAACTCCTTCGACCGCAAGGCCCACCCGGAGATCACCGCCACCCAGGCCGTCGCGGTCAAGACCGCCGGCGACCGGATGGTCTTCGACAACGTCACCTTCCTCGGGCACCAGGACACGCTCTACGCCGACACCGCGGCCGTGGGCACGACCGGCCGCCAGTACTACCGGAACTGCTCGATCAGCGGCGACGTCGACTTCCTTTTCGGGCGCGCGACCGCGGTGTTCGACCGGGCGACGATCACCGCGCTCGACCGCGGTTCGAACCCGAACGGCTACCTGACCGCGGCCAGCACCCGGCGCACCAACCCGTACGGCTTCCTGATCGTGGGCAGCCGGGTGCTCAGCCCGGCCGCGAACGCCAGCTTCTACCTGGGGCGGCCGTGGCACCCGAGCGGCGACGTCGACGCGATCGCGCAGGTCGTGATCCGCGAGACCGCCCTCCCGGCGGCGATCAAGGCGACGCCGTGGACGGACATGTCGGGCTTCTCGTGGAAGGACGCCCGGTTCTTCGAATACCGCAACACGGGACCCGGCGCGGGCACCGGCACCGACCGGCCGCAGCTCCCCGCCGCGCAGGCCGCGAACTTCACCGCGCAGCGCTACCTCGCGGGCGGCGACGGGTGGAACCCCGTGCACTGACCCGGAAACCCCATCGAGTGCGAGGACACCCCATGCGCCTGCCCCGCCTGCTCGCCGTCCTGGCCGCCGCCCTGCTGAGCGCACCCGCCGCCCAGGCCGCCACCTACCCGGACCCGGGGTACGTCACCGGGGACGTCACGGCGGTCCACGACCCGTCGATGATCCGCGCGGCGGACGGCAGCTACCTGCTCTACTCGACCGATCAGTACCTGCAGATCCGCCGTTCGACCGACCGCGTCCACTTCACGAAGATCGGTTCGGTGTGGCCGGGCGGCGCGCCGTGGACGGCACCCTTCACCGACCCGGCCCACCCGGGTTACCTGTGGGCGCCGGACATCTCGTTCCACAACGGCCGGTACTACCTGTACTACGCGGCTTCGACGTTCGGTTCGCGCAATTCGGCGATCTTCCTGGCCACCAGCCCGACGGGGTTGCCGGGCAGCTGGACCAACCAGGGCATCGTCACGCAGACGAGCACGAGCGACGACTACAACGCGATCGACCCGAACCTGTTCGTCGACTCGGGCGGCCGCTGGTGGCTGAGCTTCGGCTCGTGGTGGACGGGCATCAAGATGTACCGGCTGGACCCGGCGACCGGGAAGCGCAGCACGACGGACACCGCGTTGCGCAGCATCGCGCAGCGCACGGGCAGCACGACGGCCGAGGAAGCGCCGTACATCGTGCAGCACGGGAGCTACTTCTACCTGTTCGTTTCGTGGGACTCGTGCTGCCAGGGCACGAAGAGCACGTACCGCGTGATGGCCGGCCGGTCGACGTCGATCACCGGCCCGTACACCGACCGCAACGGCGTCCGGCTGACCGCGGGCGGCGGCACGCAGATCCTGGCGAGCCACGGCGACGTCCACGGCCCGGGCCACGTGGCTGTGCTGCACGACACCGACGCGGACGTGCTGGTCTACCACTATTACTACTCCGACGCGACGCCGCAGACGGGCAAGCTCGGCATCAACCTCATCGGCTACGACAGCGCCGGCTGGCCCTACGTCTACTGAATTCGGGAGTGCCCGTCATGCGCCTGTTCCTGACGATCGCCGCGGTGGCGTCGGTGTCGCTCGCCCCGGCGGCGGCCGCGGACGTCCCGGTCACCGACGCGAACCTCGCCTACACCGGCCGGTGGACCACCGAGTCCGCCGGCGCGGTCCCGCACTGGGCCGGTGCGTACGTCACCGCGAAGTTCACCGGCACGACGGTGAAGGTGAAGGCCCGGGCGGCGGTGAACTTCTACGCGAGCATCGACAACGGCCCCGACGTGTTCTTCGCCGGGGTGAAGGGGACGGTCCCGCTGACGCCGTCGGCGCTGCCCGCCGGCACGCATTCACTGCGGCTGTCCTACCGGTCCGGCGACACGATCTTCCAGGGCCTGGTCCTGGACGCGGGAGCGTCGACGGCGCCGGTGACACCGCCGCCGAAGCTGCTGGAGTTCGTCGGCGACTCGATCACGTACGGCGCGCTGACGGGCAAACTGGCGCTTTCCGCGTACGGCTGGCAGGTGGGGGAGCGGCTCGGGGTGCGCCACACGCAGATCGCGCGTTCCGGCTACTGCCTGGTGGCGGCGCCGGGCTGTGTCGGGCAGGCGGCGCAGTTCTTCCGCACGGACAGCACGGGCGACGCGGCCTGGGACTTCACGCGCTACCAGGCGACGGCGGTGGTGATCAACCTCGGCACCAACGACGCCGGGCACGGTGTCAGCGGACCGGCGTTCCAGACGGCGTACACGAAGTTGCTGCGGGACATCAGGGCGAAGTACCCGAACGCGACACTGTTCGCGTTCGAGACGTTGAAGAAGCGGTACGTGACGGAGACGAAAAACGCGGTCGCGGCGGCGGCCGACCCGAAGGTCCGGTTCATCACCACGGAAGGCTGGCTGACAACGGGAACGGACTACGCGGACGGCGACGGCCACCCGAACGATGGAGGACACACGAAGATCGCCGAACGGCTGGCTCCGATTCTCGCTCCGGTTTTGTTCGCCTGATCGAGTGATGAACAGGTGTTCGGGTGTCGGGTAATCTTGTTGTGTGGACAGAGAAGCGGTGTGGCAGACAGACGCGGAGGCCTTGGCCGACCGTCTCCGTGGGCTGCTCACCGTGGTGCGGTCTGCCGAGGCGGAAATCGGGACTCTGCTGGTGGAAATCGAATCCCGCGGGGTCATGGAACTGTTCGGCTACCGCTCTGTTGCCCGCTTACTCGAACACCTCGCCGACATTCCCCACACGGCCGCCCAGCGCACCGTCGCCCGAGCCCTCTCCCTCACCTCTGCGCACACCCTCGACTCGCCGCCCGCTCTCGCCCCCGCCACCGGCGCTGCCGCGCTGACGGGCGCCCTGAGCACCCCGATGATCGACACCATCATCACCGCCCTCACCCCCATCCCCCTCGAACACCGCGACACCGCCGAACAAGACCTGCTGGCCTTCGCCGCCGACGCAGGCCACAAACAAGTCGCCGCCCTCGGCACCCGGATCCTGGCCCACCTCGACCCCGACGGCACCGAACCGGTCGATGTCGAGCCCGCCACCCCTGCCCGCGAACTCTCGTTACGCCGCAGGCGCACCGGAACCTGGGAACTCACAGGCCGGTTCGACGACGAAACCGGCACCCGAGCCAGCGCCCTGCTCGACGCCCTGGCCGAACGCCGCACCGCCGACGACGGTGGAGACTTCCGTTCCCCGCAGGAACGCTACGGCGACGCCTTCTCCGACGCCGTCGACCTCGCCCTCAACTCCCCAGAGCTGCCGACTCAGGCCGGTGAACGCGCCCACGTCCTAGTCGCCGTTTCCCTGTCGGACCTGCAATCCGGCCTCGGCCAGGCGACCCTGGGCGACACCGGCCTGATCTCCGCGGTCGAGGCCCGCATCCACGCCTGCGACTGCAAGCTGATCCCGTCCGTTTTGGGCGCCACCAGCGAACCCCTGGACCTGGGTCGAGCCCGCCGCCTGATCTCACCAGGCCTCCGCCGAGCCCTGTTCTTACGTGACCGAGGCTGCGCCTTCCCGGGCTGTCACCGCCCACCCCGGCACTGTCAAGGCCACCACATCCGCCACTGGGCCGATGGCGGCCCCACAGATCTCGCGAACCTGGTCCTGCTCTGCGCGCATCACCACCGCTTGATGCACCGCTCGGGTTGGCAGGTCCGCCTCGCGACCGACGGTCACCCCGAATTCCTACCCCCGGTGTTCCTGGACAAGCACCGAAAACCCAGGCGCAACAACATCCACCAACCACTCCCATTCGCAGCCTGACACAACCGAACATGGGAAAGGCCCGCAGCCACCGGCTACGGGCCTACACCCACAACACCACCCGCACGATCGACGAAGCCCGCCATCCTCCGACGCCCGGTCGGCTGGCGATCCCGCCGCAAGCAATCCCCGGGCCCGCACCAATCCTGGCACCGGCGGCACCCCAGCCTCCCCGCGGTTGCCCCTCAGTCACGGCCTCACTGCACTGGCCTTTCACCGCAACTGCTGAGCTTCCTGTGGCGTCCCGTCGCTCGCGGGATCACTGCGCTGGCTGTTCACCGCGACTGCCAAGCTTTCCGCGGTGGTCCCTCTCTCGCGGGGTCACTGGACTGGCTGTTCGCCGCAACTGCTGAGCTTCCTGTGGCGTCCCGTCGCTCGCGGGATCACTGCGCTGGCCGTTCACTGCAGCTGTCGAGCTTTCCGCGGTGGTTCCTCAGCCGCGGCATCACTGGACTGGCCATTCGCCGCAACTGCTGAGCTTCCCGCGGTGGCCCCACAGTCGCGGCATCACTGCGCTGGCCGTTCACCGCAACCGCCAAGCTTTCCGCGGTGGTCCCTCTCTCGCGGGGTCACTGGACTGGCTGTTCGCCGCAACTGCTGAGCTTCCTGTGGCGTCCCGTCGCTAGCGGGATCACTGCGCTGGCCTTCCCCGCGACTGCCGAGCTTTCCGCGGCGGTCCCTCAGCCGCGGCGGCACTGGACTGGCCATTCACCGCAACTGCTGAGCTTCCCGCGGTGGCCCCACAGTCGCGGCATCACTGCGCTGGCCGTTCACCGCAACTGCCAACCTTCCCCCGGCGCCCCTCACCCGCGGCAGCATCGAACCAGCCACGAACCGCAACAAACCCCTCACAAGCCCGACCGTGCTGCCCGCACGCGAAACTCCCTACCCGCCAGCCGGGGCCGGCCCCAGCGCGGAACCCGCCACCGCCCCACCGGGTTCCTTCAACTCCACGAACAGCGAGTGCGTAGGCGTGGTGCCGACGTTCTCGCCCGAATGCTCCTGCGCCCCCACCCAGCGCACCGCCCCCGCAGGCAAGTCCACCGCCACCTCGCGGCCGCCCGACGAGATTCGGCGGCTGAAGGCGCTCAACGTGACCATCACCGTGTCGGGGTGCCGGTGGGGCTCGGTCCGATCGCCCGGCCGGTCGCGGTACTCCAGCACCCGCACCCGCTCGTTCTCGAAAACCACCTGGTACAGCTCGGGGTTCGTTTCGGCCGGGTCACCGGTCATGGCCGCCTCCTTCGTGGGACGTGAGTACCATGATGGCATGGCAGTCCCATACGAGTCCACCGGCAGGCAGCGGCAGAAGGGCCGGACCCGGGCCGCGCTGGTCGAGGCCGCGCACGCGCTGCTCGCCGATGGTGGGTCGCCGACCGTCGAGGACGCTGCCGCGGCGGCCGGGATTTCGCGTACCACCGCCTACCGGTACTTCCCCAACCAGCGCGCGCTGCTGCTCGCCGCCTATCCGGAGATCCAGGACGACGCCGGCCTGCTGCCCGCGGACGCGCCCGCCGATCCCGTCGCGCGGCTCGAGCTCGTGATGCGGGAGTTCATCGCCTTCACCCTGCGCTGGGAGCCGCAGCTGCGCGCGCAGCTCCGGCTGTCCCTGGAGCCCGGCGCCCGGCAGCCGGTACTGCGCCGGGGCCGGGCGATCCGCTGGATCGAGGAGGCCCTCGTCCCGCTCGCGGACACGCACCCGCACCTGGACGTCCACGGCCTGGCGACGGCGATCCGCTC